>JBJKQL010000139.1:0-40678 GCA_046705265.1 Ferrovibrionaceae bacterium | reverse complement strand
GTGGCATGGACATACGCGGGCCGGCCAAGCTGGAGCGAACGCCGGCGCGGCGAAAACCGTGCCGAGCCGAGCGCCGCAGCGGGATGCCTTGACGGCGAGACGAAGGGCCAAGCCCGTGACGTCAAAGTTGATCGGGATGCCCGCCAAGGAGATCTCATCGCTCCTCGGCAAGCCGACGCTCCGTCACCGCGAATCGCCGGGGCAAGTCTGGCAATATGCGGCCGACGACTGCGTACTTTATGTCTTCCTTTATAACAGCCGCACGAAAGCTGCCGACCCGGCGCGGGTTCGTTATGTCGAATCTCGTGATCCGAACACCGCGGCACGCGAACCGACACTGCCTTGCGTCAACCAGTTCCTACGCCGCCACGCCGCCGGCAACGTCAGCTGACACTGAGACCACATCCTCGCGCCGCTCCCGGCACGCAAACGATCCCGGCGGAAAAAGGCTAAGAACCGAGCGGGGGCGTCGGTTTCGCGCGTTTAGCCCGTGCGCGAACGGTTTTAACGGTAGCCTCTTTGCCCCCCTTGCTGACGCCAGTTTTCTTGCTCCTCTTGCCGCGTCTGGCGGCCTTCGCGCCATCCATCCCGTCCCGGCCCATTGCGCCTTTAGCGGTTTCGGCCTTGGCGCTCCGGCCTCCGTGGCGTGCCGCCTGGCCAGCTGCACGTGCCGGGGTCGCAACGTTCCCCGCGTAAGGACAGAGGTCGCGCGCAAAGCATTCGAGACAGTGAGGCTTCCGCGCCGTGCATACATAGCGCCCGTGCAGGATGAGCCAGTGGTGGGCGTGCAGGCGATAGGCCTCGGGTACTGCCTTCTCAAGCGCTTTTTCGACTGCGAGCGGGGTCTTACCACGAGCAAGACCGAGCCGATTGGCGACGCGGAAAATATGGGTATCGACGGCAATCGTAGGCTTGCCGAAGGCTATGTTGAGAACCACGTTCGCGGTCTTTCGCCCCACGCCCGGCAATGCCTCGAGCGCGGCGCGGTCAGGCGGCACCTTGCCGCCATATTGGCGCACCAGAATTTCACTCAGACGGATGATGTTCTTCGCCTTGCTGTTATAGAGGCCAATGGTCTGGATATGACGTCGGAGCGTGGCCTCGCCTAAAGCCAGCATGGCCTGCGGCCGATCTACTCTGGAGAAGAGCGTGCGCGTCGCCTTGTTCACGCTCTTGTCGGTCGCCTGCGCCGAGAGCACGACGGCGACCAGAAGGGTATAGGGATTACGATACTCCAACTCGCCTCGAGGGTTCGGGCTCTTGGCCACAAAGCGCGCGAACAGGTCCTCGATGTCGGCCTTTTTCATTTTGTTACTTTAGCCGCCGGTGATGAACAAGAAAAGGCGACTCATCGAGATTCCGGCGGATTGTCTTTGCCGATGCGAAATTCTATCTTAATTGTATGGCTGCCGGTACCGTGAACCTTCGCTTCGACGCCTGCCTCACGCCACATCGCTCGTTGGGGCGCGACGGGTTTGCGCTCTTCATGAGCATTCTCGCTGCCCTCAGCCTGGCCTTGAGTCTGGCATGCTGGCGGCTCGGCGCGTGGCCGATACCGGCTTTTCTGGCGCTCAACATGGTGTTGGTCTTTATCGCCTTTCGCATCAACTACCGAGCCGGCCGGATGAAGGAGATGGTACAGCTTTCCGAGGTCGAGCTCCTCGTGCGCCGCATCGATCCCCGCGGTTACGAGCGAAGCTGGCGCTTCCAACCCTACTGGGTGCGGCTCGGCAAGCCCGACCCCGATGTGCCTGAGAGTCAGATCACCCTCGCCTCGCACGGCCGGCAGATCACCGTCGGCACCTTCTTGAGCCCGCCAGAGCGGGTAGCGTTCGCGGCTGCCCTCGAGGCGGAGCTTAGGCGCTGCCGCGAGCCGGTGTTCGACATCCCTGCTCAGGAACCCGGCGGCGCAAACCCCAGCACATCCGCCATAGCATAAAGACCGGGTTTGCGCCCTTGCGCCCAGAGCGCGGCCTTGACCGCGCCGCGGGCGAAAATGGCACGGTCGGCCGCCCGATGCGTAAGTTCGATGCGTTCGTCGTCGGCGGCGAAGATCACCGTGTGATCGCCAACCACGTTGCCGCCACGCAAGACCGCAAAGCCGATGTCACCGGACCGCCGCGGTCCGGTCATGCCATCGCGGCCCCGCTGGCTGATCGCCGCGAGTTCGCGCTTCCGCCCGCGCGCCGCCGCTTCGCCAAGAGCAAGCGCCGTACCTGAGGGCGCATCCACCTTCCGCCGATGGTGCATCTCTAGAATCTCGATATCGAAGTCATCACCGAGCGTGGCTGCGGTACGCTCGGTCAACGCGAGAAGAAGATTGACGCCAAGACTCATGTTCGGGCTCTGAACCACGGCGGTATTTTTGGCCGCCTCGTTCAGGGCCGCGATATGTGGCGCAACCAGACCGGTGGTGCCGACGACGTAGGCGCAATCCCCCGCGGCAACCAGCGCCGCATGAGTGATGCACGCCGATGGAATTGTGAAATCGATAACCGCATCGGCGGCGGCGATCAGCGCCCGCGGATCGGTGCCGAGGGCGAGTCCAACGGGGCCGATGCCGGCGATTTCGCCGAGATCGCGGCCGATCGCCTCCGATTCCTTGCGGTCGACGCCGCCGACCAGACTGCACCCTTCGCTCGCGGTTATGGTGCGAACCAGCGCCTGCCCCATGCGGCCAGCCGCACCAAGAATGCCGATTTTCACCTCCACGATCTTGCCCTCCGGCTCGTCGGTCGCGGCGCCGCCCGCCGCGCTCACAGCCCTTTGCCCAACCTCCAGGCAACCACGACAATTCGAAAAAAGCCGAGCAGGGCTTGGACTTGGCACTCTCCGCTCGGGACCTCCCCAGGGTCAAGGGTTTTTGAAAATTCTTGACCGACAGCGCCATCCATGAGATCAAAAAGGCCATCAATCCACGCTGCGGCAATGCTTGCCGCTTCGCCCTGAGGGCGAAAATCAGCATGTCCCCCGCAAGCCTCGATTGGTCCGTGTCGCGTCGGTGCGCGTCTCTGCTATGGTCAAAGGAGGCCAGTATGGCGACTGGCACTGTGAAGTGGTTCAACCCGGCAAAAGGTTTCGGGTTCATCGTGCCGAGCGATGGCTCCAAGGACGTCTTCGTTCATATCAGTGCCGTGCAACGGGCTGGCCTTAAGTCGCTCACCGAAGGCCAGAAGATCAGTTACGAAATTGCGACCGAACGGGGCAAGAGCGCGGCGGTCAATTTGAAGCCGCTCTGAGTCCGGTTCGCGTCATCTACTCTACATCTATGCGCTTTCCGCGCGCGGTCCGCGGGCCGAGCGAGGAAGGCGCTTTCTTTGTTCCGACCTGAATCGTGGCGCAATCCGCAACCCTCCATGGTCCGTCCAGCGGGGGCGTAGCGTCCTATTCCGGCCGCAGCGAGTACACCGCCTCCACCCGGTAAATCGCGCCCGAGCGCGAAAGCTGGCTCGAATAGAGTACGAAGGCATCGACCGCGAAAGTCTGCGTCGAAATTTTCCCGACCTCGCCGAGAAAATCGGCGACCCGATGCGACGGCGCACCTTTAAGCCGCGCCAACGTGACATGAGGATGAAACTTCCGTGATTCTGGCTCGAGCCCAAGCCGTATCAGCGCGGTTTCGATCTTGCCCTGCAATCGAGTGAGCCGAGGCGCCGGTCTTATGCCCGCCCAAAGGGTATCAACCCGATTGCCGCGGCCGAACTGACCGAGATGATCAAGAGCGAGATCGAAACGCGGAACCTCGATCTCGCCGAGCGCGCCGGCGACATCGCGGCCGACCGCACCATCCACGTTGCCGATGAAACGCAAGGTGAGATGCAAATTCTCCGGCCGCACCCAAGCGGCGCCCGGAAGGCCGGCGGCAAGGCTCGCGAGGGCGCTTCGTACTGCTTCCGGCAAGCTCAAGGCGACAAAAAGTCGGATCACGGCGCTTTCTCTTCTTGCCGACGCAAGGCGCTTTTCGTGCTCACTTCAGGTCCAGCAGGCGCCGCACGTAAGGCGCGATGCGGCGGACGATACGGGCCACGCCCCTGGCATTGGGATGAATGCCATCTTTTTGATTCAGCTTCGGGTGCAATGCCACGCCGGCGAGAAAAAATCGATAAAAGACGACGTTATACTCGCGCGCAAGCTGCGGATAGATGCCGTCGAAAGCACGATCGTAACCTTCCCCGAGGTTGCCCGGCGCCTTCATACCAGCGAGCAGCACCTTAATTTTCCGCCGTTGCAGCACGTCGAGAATCGCCCTTAGATTGGCTTTGGTCTGCTTCGGGTTGAGGCCGCGCAGAGCGTCATTCGCACCAAGTTCGAGAATGACATAGCGCGGATTGACGGCCAAAGCCCAGGCGAGGCGATTACGACCGTCTTCCGTGGTATCGCCGGCGACGCCCCCGTTCACCACCCGCACCGCAACCCCCTGGTGGCGCAGATAGGCCTCAAGCTGTGCTGGGAAAGACTCGCCTTTGGGAAGGCCGTAGCCCGAGGTCAGGCTGTCGCCGAAGGCAAGGATCACAGGCGCGGTTTGTGCCCGGGCTAGGGCGTTCCACAAAAAGCCACAAAGCGCGAACATGACAACTGTCGCGTTGACAAGCCGCCGGAGATGTCGATAACGGCTCAATCGGCAAGGGGGAGAATGCATGGCGCGTAACGGTCGTTCTGACGGCGGCGGGGAGGCGATGGTCCTTCTCAAGGACGTGCATCTCACTCTGCTGAGCAGCGCTGGTGCCGTCAACATCCTCCGCGGCCTCAATCTTGAGGTCTTCCCCGGCGAGACGGTCGGCGTGGTGGGCCCTTCGGGCTCGGGCAAGTCGACCATGGTTTCGGTGATCGCCGGCCTCGAGCCCGCCAATTCCGGCATCGTTAAAGTCGCCGGCTTCGATCTCGGCAGTCTCGACGAGGATCAGCTTGCGCGCTTCCGCCGCGAGAATCTCGGCATCGTGTTCCAATCCTTCCATCTGGTGCCAACCATGACGGTGTTGGAAAACGTCGCACTGCCACTGGAACTCGACGGTCGCCGCGACGCCTTTGGCCGAGCCGAAGCGGAACTCGCCAACGTCGGGCTCGAAAACCGCCTCGGCCATTATCCGGCGGAACTTTCGGGTGGCGAACAGCAGCGCGTCGCCCTCGCCCGGGCCGTTGTCGCTGAGCCGCGTCTTCTTCTTGCCGACGAGCCAACCGGCAATCTCGACCGTGAAACAGGCCGTCAGGTGATCGATCTTCTCTTCGCTCTCCAGCGCCGGCATGGGACAACCCTGGTGCTCATCACACACGACGCCGCCATCGCAGCCCGCTGCGGCCGGATTGTCCATCTGGACGACGGCCAAGTGAGCGAGGCCGCATCCCTAAGGCCCGCGGAGGGCAAAGTGGCGCAGGAACCCGGGGCACGGCTTGCCTAAGCTTGCGCTTGCCTGGCGGCTGGCTCGCCGCGAACTCGACCACGGCCTGATCGGCTTTCGCGTCTTCCTGATCTGCCTTGCCCTTGGCGTAGCGGCGATTGCCGGCGTCGGCTCGACCGCCAACGCGTTGTTGCGCGGACTTGAAGACAACGGCCGCGCAATTCTCGGCGGCGATGTCGAAGTCCGTCTGGTGCACCGGCAGGCCAGCGCGAAGGCGGTGAAATGGATGGCGGCGCGGGGTGAAGTCTCAACTGTCGCCGAAATGGCGGCAATGGCAGCGGAAAGCACCAAGGCAAAGCACATCCTGATCGAGCTCAAAGGCATCGACGACCGCTATCCTCTCTACGGCCACGTCGCGCTCAAGCCGAAAACGAAGCTCGCTGCCGCCTTGGCTCGAAGCGAGGGCCACTATGGCGCGGTGGTCGACCGTTCGCTCCTCGCGCGGCTTGGCCTGAAAATCGGCGAGCCGTTAAAGATCGGCGATGCCGTTTATCTGATCCGCGGCGTCATTATCCACGAGCCAGATGCCGTCTCTGGCCGGCTCGCGCTCGGCCCGAGCGTCATCGTCGGGCTTAAGAGCCTGCCCGAGACAAAGCTGATCAATCCAGCGAGCCTTGTGCATTGGGTCTACCGCATCCGGCTGCCGCGGAACAAGTCGGCCACGGCGTTTGCCGCGGCGCTCAATCACGCCTTCCCTGACGCCGGATGGGAAGTGCACACATTCCACAACGGTGCCCCGGGCACCAAGCGCTGGATCGACCGCGCGACGCGATTCTTCATTCTCGTCGGCCTGACCATGCTTTTGATCGGCGGCATTGGCGTCGGCAACGCGGTCGAAACCTATCTCGAACGGCGCACCGTCACCATCGCGATTCTGAAATCGCTCGGCGCTTCAAGCCGACTGATTTTCGAGATCTATCTTTTGCAGGTCCTGGCGCTGGCCATGGTCGGGATCGCCATCGGCCTTGTCGCGGGTGCGGTCCTCCCGTTCAGCCTTGCCGCCTTGCCGGCGAACTGGCTGCCGGCACCAGCCCATGTTCTTCTCTTTCCCGTGCCTTTGATCGAGGCCGCAGCCTGCGGCTTCCTGGTGGCGCTGATCTTCGTGATTTGGCCACTGGCCCGCATCCGCGAAGTATCTGCCGGCCAGCTGTTCCGCGACTTGATCGCGCCGGCCCGCAAGCTTCCGCGAACGCCGATTTTCGTCGTCATTGCAGTCTTGGCGGCGGCACTCGCCGCGCTCGCGGTGTTGAGCGCCGGCGAAAACCGCATTGCCGCCGGCTTCATCGTCGCTGTGATGGCATGCTTCATCATATTCCGCCTCGCAGCGGCTGCTCTTTCGGGGCTGCTCCGTCGGCTGCCGCGCCTCAAACAGCCGACCCTACGCATCGCCTTCGCGAATATTTCGCGGCCCGGCGCCGGGACCGGCGCGGTAATGCTTTCGCTCGGTCTCGGCTTCGCGCTTTTGGTCGCCATCGCGCTGATCCAAGGCAATCTCCGCCACGAGGTGGAGACCAGGCTACCCAAGACCGCGCCTTCGCTGTTCTTCATCGACATCCAACCGCAACAGGTCGCAGCTTTCGATCAGGCGCTGCATGCGACCCCAGGATTGACCCGGCTCGAACAAGTGCCACTTCTGCGTGGCCGCATCATGGCGATCAACGGTAAGCCGGCCACGGAAAGCGACGCCGCGCCGGATGCCCGCTGGGTGCTCAGGGGTGACCGCGGCCTGACCTATGCCGACGCGGTGCCGCCGGGCTCGGCCCTCGTCGCCGGCCACTGGTGGCCCGCCGGCTATAAAGGGCCGCCGCTCGTCTCGGTCGATGCCGGTATTGCGAAAGGCCTGGGACTGAAAGTTGGCGACAATCTTACCGTCAATGTGCTTGGGCGAAATGTCACCGCAAAGGTTGCAAGCTTGCGCCACATCGATTGGGATTCGCTCGGCATCAACTTCGTCATGGTGTTCTCGCCCGGCACGCTGGATCAGGCACCACACACCTTTCTCGCATCCGCCCGCGTCGATCCGACGCAGGAAACCGGCGTCTACAAAGCGGTCACCGAGCACTTCGCCAATGTTTCGATTATCAATCTCCGCAACGTATTGGCTGCGGTCGGACGGCTGATTTCGGCCGTCGGGCGCGCCGCGCATGCTGCGGCCGTCATCACCCTTCTCATCGGCGTATTGGTGCTCGGCAGCACCATCGCGGCGCGCCAGCGCCGGCGCCTCCGGGAAGCAGCCATTCTCAAGGCGCTCGGCGCCACGCGGACCGATGTGCTTGCCGCCCAGGTTTTGGAATACAGCTTGATCGGAGTGGTCACGGCAGCGATTGCCGGCATGCTCGGCTGGGCCGCCGCCTTCGCGGTTGTAACGCGGCTTCTGCACGCCCCCTGGATTCCGCTTCCCGGCACCCTGATTGTCACCGCCCTCGGCAGCGTCCTGGTTACGGTCATTTGCGGTCTTTTTGGCACTTGGCAGGCCCTGTCGGTCTCGCCGGCACAAATATTACGGGAAACGCATTGATCCGACTCCCGCCGCTCCAGCCCCGAAAAGGCTTCGCTTTCTCTTGATTTTGCAAAGCCGAAGGCCAATATGGAGCGGTACGAAGTTCACTTCGAGGTGATAGGGATGGCATTCGACCCACAGAGAGGCGCCTTCGGAGCCCGCCCCTTCGGCATGGCGGACACCGCCGTCGTCGATCAGGCGCTCCGCCAGTATATGCTGCGCGTTTACAACATTATGGCCTCAGGGTTGCTCCTGAGCGGCATCGTCGCGGTGGCGCTTGCGCTATCGCCGACCGCCATGTCGGTGATCTTCGGCTCCGGCTTCGGCATCATCGCCATGCTCCTGCCGCTGGGCATCCTCATGGTCATGAGCTTCGGGATGAACCGCATGCAAGCGCGAACGGTCGAGTTGCTTTATTGGCTGTTCGTCGCCAGTTTCGGCCTTTCGCTCTCGACGATTTTCGTCGTCTATCGACTCGGCAGCGTCGCGCAGGTCTTCTTCATTACGGCTGGCACATTCGGTGCGATGAGCCTCTATGGCTATACCACGGGACGGGACCTGACCCGGTTGGGCTCTTTCCTGTTCATGGCGCTGATCGGCTTGATCATCGCCATGGTGGTGAACCTGTTTCTCCATAGCACCGGCTTTGGCTACCTGATCTCGTTCCTTGGCGTGCTGATATTTACCGGCTTGACCGCCTACGACACGCAGCGCATCAAGTCGCAATTCTACGCCTCCGAACCGAGCGAGGTGATGACCAAGCGCGCGGTGATGAGCGCCGTTCAGCTCTATCTCGACTTCATCAACCTGTTCATGCTGCTGCTCAATATCATGGGCCAACGCCGCTAGACTTGCTCATCGGGTGAACGCCCGGGCGTCTCGAATAGAGAAGTAGAGCAGAGCCCTGTGGCTTGATATGACGAAGGCACCCGAAAGGGTGCCTTCTTTATTTGTCTGTTGCGGGTAGTTGTCACTTTAGTTCAGCAACGGATCGGCGCGCCGCGGGCAAATGGAGATCATAAAAGGGGCGACAGCGTTGCCAGGCCCCTACGTCGAAATTAAAGCAGCGGCCCTCGAGCAAGGGGCGCGTTCGGAAAGGCCGGTCGCGGACCCAATTGGACGACATTCAGCCGGTGGTTGCGCTGCGATGCCGGTCATAGTCGATCATAAAGCGGCACACCTCGCGGCGGCTTTGGTTCATGCTTCCATTTATGAGGTCCTTGCTCCAGAATGTGCCATCGACGACGGCGCTGATCGCGTTCTTCGCCGTCTCTCTGGCGTGGTCGCTGATCTCTCGCATGACATTTTCGAGGTTGTCACTTTCCCCGCATGCCGGGCAAGAAAGCATGTCGTGGGATTGCGGGTTAGCCGGCCCCTGAAGCGGCAGGTCGCACTTTGCACATTTCGCTGGATAGATGGTCATAGCGGCTCTTTTCGCCACTAAAGGAGCCGAGATAGCAGGGGATACGGCCTGTGCTGGCTCCGCAGGCACACGGCACGTAGGGACCGAGGTCGTCGCCTCCCCGCTAATATACCATACAATTTGTGTTGTTCTAGTCTTGTTCTCACTAAATATTGCGGCTAATCATCCGAAGGAATGCCTGCCACCGAGCGCGCATGAACTTAGGCCCAGATGCTCGGCCGCTCACTAGTCCGCCAATAGGGTCAGGCGCCTGCCCACGATCCCTTGAGGACTTTCGCGGCACGCTCAGTATCCGTGATCTTAAGTACAGTGTGTTCGGTGTAACGGAAATCGAATTCCGCCCGATAGCGCTCTAACTGCTGCTGACTGACATAATGTCGAGGCCCCGAGCTCCGCGGGCCCGCCGTTTCGGTCCTAAACCAACTTGGGCCGGCTGAATGAAATGCCGTGCAGCGCCGCGGCGAGATCCCTGCTGCGCTTCAGGATCTGGCCGTTGGCGGCGATAATGCTGTAGGCGCCGGCGCGGGCGTTCTGCTTCGAGGCGGCAGCCTTCACGATACGGAACAGCGGGATTTCGCTTGCCCGCCGGAAAGCGGCGAAACAGCAACCCTCCGTATCATAGGAAATTGCGTAATCGCGCCATTCGCCGGCCGCAACCATGGTGGCGTAGAGATCGAAGATCTGCTGCAGTTCCCGCCGATCGAAGAATACGGTTGTCGCTCTGCCCGGGCGGCCCCCGCGGGCCGACCGGGCAGAGCGGCTATAGTCTTCGAAACTGACGACCTCGCTCATCCTACGCTTTCATTGTATTTACATGACATTGAACGCTTCCACCCCGCCGCCGTCAATCCGCATCGACGAGAATGCACCGCTCCGCGCGCGCAACGGACAGGAAGCGAGGGTCGCGCTACGGCGAATTCGCGAGGAGACCAAGAGGCGCGTCTTCTATCCGATGCGATCCAAATCGGCCTTAAGCTCTTGCCCAAGGCGGGCGCCGCGGGGCGCGCTCACGCGCCGACCGGCGGTGTCGCGAGGTTCACGGTGACGCTTTTACGCTGGGTATAGCTGTCCAGCATGCCCTCCAGAGAAAATTCTCGGCCAATGCCGCTTTCCTTATAGCCGCCATAGGAATGGCCGGGAAACTGGCCGAGGCCCTGGTTGATCTGCACCCAACCGGCCTCGATGGCATGCGCCGTGCGGAGGGCGCGGCCAATGTCGCGGGTCCAGACATAGGCAGCGAGGCCATAGTGGCTGCTGTTCGCCATGCGGATGGCGGCTTCCTCGTCGGACCAACGAATTGCCACTAAAACGGGACCGAATATCTCTTCGCGCGCAAGACGCCAATCGTTCGAAACGTCGGCGAAGACGGTGGGGATGCCGTAATAGCCTTCCGACAGCGGCCCCTCCTTCGGCGGCAGACCGCCCATGACGAGCCGCGCAGTGGGCTGGTTCAGCCCTTCCTCGACGTAATGGCAGACCTTGCGGAATTGCTTCTCGTTGATAATGGTGCCCATGTCGGTCGCTTCGTCCAACGGGTCGCCGATCTTCAACCCGGCAACTTTCTTCTTCAGTTTGTCGAGGAAGGAATCAAAAACCCGATCGTGTAGAAACAGGCGCGAACCGGCTGTGCAGGACTGGCTCTGGCGGGTGAAGCGCATCGCCGAGATGATGCCGTCCGCCACCCAGTCCTCGTCGGCATCGGGAAAGACGATGGACGGACTTTTGCCGCCAAGCTCGAGCGAAATCGGCACGATGCGCTCGGCCGCGGCGCGCATCACGATCTTGCCCACCTCTGTCGAGCCGGTGAAGGAGAGCTTGCGCACTGTTGGATGATGGGCGAGTGGCCCTCCGCACTCCTCGCCAAGGCCGGTCAGCACGTTGAGAACGCCAGGCGGCAGGAATTCCTGGCAGATTTCCGCCAATAGCAGAACCCCGAGCGGCGCGTCTTCCGCCGCCTTCATCACCATGGTGTTGCCGGCGCAAAGGGCCGGCGCGATCTTGATCGCGGCAAGGAGCACGGGCGCGTTCCACGGAATGATGGCGCCAACCACGCCCAAAGGCTCACGTCGGGTATAGCTCAGGACCTGCTCGCCGAGAGGCACGGTCTCGCCCTTCAATTCGCCGCCGAGACCGCCGTAATAGCGGAACAGGTCGACCGTGCCCCTCGCCTCGGGTCGCGACTGGGTGCGGAGCGCGTTGCCGGTCTCGAGCGCGATGGTGCGCGCCAGTTCCTCGACCCGAGCCTCGATCGCGTCGGCGATTCGAAGCAACAGCCGGCCGCGCTCGCGCGGCGCCACGCGGCTCCAAGCCGGAAAGGCGGCAGCGGCAGCCTTGACCGCGCGGTCAACATCGGCGGCACGGCCGCGCGGGATGTCGGCAACGACGCGACGGTGCGCGGGATCTTCGACCGGCAATACCTCGCCCGCCGCGGCATCCACCCATTTGCCGTCGATCAACATATGCGCTTTGCGGACAGTTGGGCCGGCCGCAGCCGACGCCACCTTCACGTTTGCCATCGCTTCCTCCATCTGTACGCGCCCCGCCGGCGGCTCAGCCGCCACCCTGCGGAGAGACTGGTTTTAACCACAATTCTATGCCGCGTCCCACCCGCCTGACCAGCCCGACGGTGGCATGCTGCATCAGGCTCGCCCATGAAACAGCGATGGATGGGCGCTGCGAGGCATGCTTACCTTAATCACCGCCACGGAGCGATGCGGAATCGGAACAGCCAATGACCATTTTCGATCCCCTCGTTGCCGCCTGCTGGCTTGCCTTCATCGCCTATTGGATGGTGTCGGCGATCGGCGTCAAGAAGCCAATCAAGGGCCGTCGACGATGGTTCGGCATTGCTCTCCGCCTCGTGCTCGCGGCCCTCGTCCTCTTTGCGCTGCGGCACTCGATCATCCCGCATCGCTTGGGATATCTGGAAAGGCATTGGCTGGGGCCGCTCAGTCCGGTGATGCGCAGTATCGGCGTTGCCAATTGCGTCGCCGGTCTTGCCTTCGCCGTTTGGGCCCGCCGGGACCTTGGCCGCAACTGGGGCATGCCGATGACGCTTAAGGCGGACCCTGAGCTCGTCACCCGCGGCGCCTACGCCTATGTCCGCCACCCGATCTATGGCGGGATCTTTCTCGCCATGCTGGGATCGGCGCTCGCCGAGGCCCTGGTGTTGTTGATCCCCACCGCAATCGCCGGCGCCTATTTCCTCTACAGCGCGAAAATCGAGGAACGTCTCATGAGTGAGCGGTTTCCTCTTCAATACCCCGACTACGTCAAACGGACGAAGATGCTAATCCCGTTCCTTTTGTGAGCGGCGCGGCGCATCGGGCGGGCAATTTCAGGCTGCGATTTGCCGCTGATGATGCGATCATCCTGATCACAAACAGCAAGGGGGGTGGATTCGGACCGATACCGCCATCCGCCACCGAAGGACGTTCAAGGAGGGACAGTATGGTCGATCCCGCGTTCCATAGCGCGAGTCAATGGGCAAGGGCGATTCGCACGAAGAAGATCTCGAGCCGCGAGCTCCTGGAGCTCTACCTCGAGCGCATCCGCCGCTTTAACCCGAAACTGAACGCGGTCATCGCGATGGACCTGCCGACGGCGCGAAGGCGAGCGCGAGCGGCCGACCAAGCGCTGGCCCGGGGTAAGGTCATGGGCCCGCTTCATGGCGTGCCCATGACCCTGAAGGAATCATATGACGTCAAAGGTCTGCCCTCGACCTGGGGGCTGCCGGCGCTCGCAAAAAACCGGCCGGCCGAGAACGCGGTGGTGACGCAACGCTTCCTCGACGCCGGCGCGGTGATTTTCGGCAAGACCAACGTGCCGCTCATGCTCGCCGATTTTCAGAGCTATAACGACGTCTACGGCACGACCAACAACCCGTGGGACGAGACCCGCGTGCCGGGTGGATCGTCGGGCGGCAGCGCGGCGGCGCTCGCAGCCGGCTTGACCGGTCTTGAATCGGGAAGCGACATCGGCGGCTCGATCCGCAACCCGGCTCACTTTTGCGGCGTCTACGGCCATAAGCCGACGCACGGCATCATTCCGCCGCGCGGCCACGCGCTGCCCGGCATCGTGACGCCGAGCGACGTTTCGGTGGTGGGACCGCTTGCGCGTAGCGCCGAGGATTTGGCGCTGGCGCTCGACGTGATTGCCGGGCCGGATGTGCTGCAGGCACCGGGCTGGCAGCTGAAATTGCCACGACCGGAAAAGACCCGGCTGCGGCAGTACCGCGTCGCCACATGGTTCGAGGAATCCCGCCTTTGCGCGGTCGCGAGCGAGGTCCGCGCTTGCCTTGACCAGACGGAAACGGCGATCCGCAAGGCGGGCGCCAAGCTGCATCCCGCGGCGCGCCCCGAATTCGACGTCAAGGCCTCGAACGAGCTTTTTCTCACCTTGATTCTGGCGGTCATGAACGCGCGGCGGCCGCAAGCGGATTTCGAGGCCGCGCTCAAGACGGTGAAGAGTCTCGATCCAGACGATCGCCATTTCAATACGCGCCAGATTCGCGCCGCCGTCATGCGCTACCGCGACTGGCACGCCGCCAACGAAGCACGCAACCACATGCGTTATCGCTGGCGCGAATTCTTTCGAAATTACGACGTGCTGCTCTGCCCGGTGATGGGTGTCGCCGCCTTTCCGCACGACCACAGCGAACTCAACACCAGGACGATCATGATCGACGGCAAGCGCACGGATTATTGGGATCAGATCTTCTGGTGCGGGCTTCCCGGCGTCTGTTATCTCCCAAGCACGATCGCGCCCATCGGCCGCACCAAGAGCGGCCTTCCGGTCGGAATCCAGATCATCGGACCGGAACTCGGTGATCGCATCACCATCGCCTTCGCCAAGCTATTAGCGCGGGAGATCGGCGGCTTCAGACCGCCACCGAATTACGCCTAATTCGGGTTTCGATCACGGTCGATACGGTGCCAGCTGATCAGCGGGGCGTGACCACACGCGCCATCCAGGCCTGTTGCTCTCCACCAAGCCGGTGTGACCATTTCCGACCTTCCGTAAATAATTCCACAAACAAAGTGGCGGCAACACCGGGCCGCGTCACGGCGCGAGTTCGCAGCTGCCCGCCTTCCGTCGTGATTGACATGGATCAAGAATTCTCGCGGCGGCGGGCGTAGCTTTTTCTTTTGCGGCATGATTTCTGCCATCTCCAGGAGGCAGAGGGCCAATCCGCGCAAGCCGCAAGAATCTGTGGCGAGAGCGGCTGTTGCCCTCAGCGATAAAAACATCGAACGCTGAAGCGACCGTCTTCATTAGCGCATGTCGTGACGCCATAACAAAGTGGATTAATCGATGCGAGAAAGGGAAGCAAAGGAAGGTCTCGAATCGAGGATGCATCTTTCGCGGCGGACCTTCCTGCGGGGCGCGGGCTTCGTAGCTGCCGGCAGCGCGTTGACTGATCCATCGCTTCCCGGGGGCGGTGCCAAGGCAGCGGCCCCGGCGGTTCTTGGTCCCGGCCCCGTGCGGGTCACACTCAAGGTGAACGGCCACGTCCGGAGCCTTTACCTCGAACCACGTATGACTCTGGCTGAAGTCTTGCGCGGTCCTTTGAACCTCGAGGGGACCAAGATCGCCTGTAACCGTGGCGCCTGTTCCGCGTGTACGGTCTGGCTTGACGGTGCGCCGGTATGCGCCTGCATGACCTTGGCGGTGGATGTGGGGGCGCGTAGCGTCACGACGATCGAAGGCTTGTCATCGGGTGGGGCGCTACATCCAGTGCAGAGAGCATTCATCGACTACGACGCGATGCAGTGCGGTTTTTGCACGCCGGGCCTCGTGATGAGCACCGCCGCGCTCATCGCCAGCAAGCCAGAACCGAATGTGAACGACGTCAAGATCGCGATCAGCGGGCACCTCTGCCGCTGCGGGAGCTATCCTAAAATCGTTGCCGCGACGCTTGCCGCCGCAAAGCAGCGGGAGTGAGAGGACGGTTCATGGCCAGCGACAGCCTCCACCGTGAAAAGCTACCTCTCGGCATCGCCGGCATCGACCTCCACACAATCGAGCGCCAGCTTCCGGCCGAAGAGCCACCCGCCTTGGCCCCCAACTCGGCCCTCCGGGTGATCGGCAAGGCAGTGTCTCGCCTCGACGCGCGGGCCAAGGTCACGGGCACAGCCCGCTTCACGGCCGACGTCAAGCTTCCCGGCATGCTGGAAGCATGCATCCTGCGCTCGCCTTACCCCCACGCTCGTGTCCTTTCGATCGATACCACATCGGCCGAGCATCATCCCGAAGTGCGGGCCATCCATGTGATAAGCCGGAATCGCGGTGAGGCACAATCGAGTGGCCGACGGGCGGCACCTGGCCCTCCCACCCTGCTCTATGCCGGCGCCGCGATCCTCGCGGTCGCGGCAACAAGCCGGAACGCGGCTGAGGAGGCTTTGAAGCGGGTCACGGTCAAATATCAGACCCTCCCTTTCGTCGTCGATATGGAAGCTGCGCGCAAGCCCGGGGCTCCCCTGGTCTTCGACGGCGCCGTGGACCAGGCTGAAACCGGCGGCGGCGGTGGAGCGGAGACCGGTCTCAGGCAAACCGGTAATGTGCGTGGTCCGCAGACGGACAGCCCATTCGGTGGTACGCGCGGTGATCTCGATCGCGGCTTCCGGGACGCGGAGATTGTTGTTTCCGGTGAGTATCGCACCCAGGTGCAGACTCATTGCTGCCTCGAGACCCATTGCATCGTCGCCGATTGGCGGACCGAGGCGCTGACTGTGTATATATCGACTCAGGATACCGTCGGTCTTCGCGACGAACTCGCCCGCGACTTCGGATTGTCGCGAAACCGCGTTCGTGTAATCAGCGATTTCACCGGCGGCGGCTTCGGCTCCAAATTCGGTGCGGGTGATTACGGGCACGCCGCAATCACCCTGTCGCGCAAGGCCGGAGCCCCGGTACGCCTCATTCTCGATCGCGCGGAAGAGCAAGTTGCGACTGGAAACCGGCCCATGACTTGGCAACGGCTTCGTCTCGGTGCCAAACGGGACGGCACGCTGACCGCACTCTCGCTTCTTTCTTACGGCTCTGCGGGCGTCGCGCTTGGTGCCGGCGTCGGCACGATCGCCCAGGCGATGTATACCTGCCCCAACTTCGCGATGCAGCAATACGACGTTCTGATGCACACGAGCCCAGGCTGCGCGATGCGGGCACCGGGTAATGTTCAAGGCGCGTTTGCTCTCGAACAGCTCATCGATGAATTGGCGGAAAAGCTTAAACTCGACCCGCTTGTTCTGCGCGATCGCATCGATGCGAGCAACGTGCGCCGAGTAGAGCGGCGGATCGGCGCCGAGCGCTTCGGATGGGCCAGCCGTAAGGCGCACGCCGCGGGTGCCCATGCAGTCAAGACCGGCTTCGGTGTGGCGCAGTCCTTCTGGCCCGGCCTTGTGCAAAGTCGTGCCGCCTGCGAGGTCCGACTGCTTCGCGATGGATCGGTGGAAGTGCGATCCAGCGTGCAGGACATTGGGACCGGCATCCGCACGGTCCTCGCGCAAGTCGTGGCGGAGGAATTGGGACTGTCTGCGAAAGAGGTTTCGGTCCGCATCGGCGATACTGATTTTCCGCCAGGACCTTTTTCCGGCGGCAGCATGACCACGGGCTCGATCACACCAGCCGCGCGCAAGGCCGCGTATCGAGTGCGTAGGCGCCTTGTCGCGGAAGCGGCGCGACAGCTTGGGGCGGAACCCGAGACGCTTGTCGTGCGCGATGGTCAGATTTTCAGCTCCGTCGAGCCCACCCGTGGGCATTTCTTCCGCGATATCTTCCGTCACCTTAACCGTGAGGAGATCAGCGCGGTTGCGCACCGCGATGCAGATTACGACGGTTTTCGTATGCCCTTCGCCGATGGCGACGGCGGCTATGCCCGCGAGAATCTTGGCGGCGTGCAATTCGCGGAGGTTTCAGTCGATACCGAAACGGGTATTGTTCGTGTTCGACGAATTATTGCGGTTCATGATTGCGGTCGCCCCATAAATCCGCTGCAGATCGAAAGCCAGATTCATGGCGGTATCGTGCAAGGACTTTCCTTCGCGCTTTTTGAGAATCGTGTCGTCGATCGTCACTCGGGACGCATGGTCAATACGAATCTAGAACAGTACAAAATCGCCGGGGCAAGCGAAGTTCCGGAGATCGAAGTCATCTTGATCGAAAATTATACTGCGTGCAGCGCGACTGATGCCGCCGGCGTCGGCGAGCCGGCCAATATCGCGACGGCGGCGGCGATTGCCAATGCCGTTCATGACGCGATTGGCGTTCGAATCACCGAGCTTCCGATGACTCCATCTCGAATTCTCGCGACTCTCGGCAATCAACAATCGCCGAGGCTGAAGCAATGAACCGTTTCGAATGGGTGGAGACGAGAAGTCCGCTGGAGGCGGCCGGACTCACCTCGGCCACGGCGGCCGAAGCGATGACGGTACTAGAGGGACAGCCACTGCCGAGAGACGGTTCCATCCTGAAGGCGGGCGGGATTGATCTTCTCGACCTGATGAAGGAAGAGTTGATTCAGCCCCGGCGCTTGGTGAACCTGCGCGGCGTTCCTGGTCTTGATGCGATCACGGAGGAAGGGGGTGGCCAAGCTAGCGTTGGTCTTCGCCTCGGCGCGCTCGTTACCCTTGAGCAGATCGCGGAAAGTGTCGAAGTGCGGAAGCGCTACGCGGCGCTCGCCGAGGCGACCCAAGCATCGGGCAGCCCGCAGATCCGCCACGTGGCAACACTTGGCGGCAATCTTTTGCAAAGGCCGCGCTGCTGGTACTTCCGCTCCTCCTTCTATCATTGTCTGCGCAAAGGCGGCAACCGCTGCTACGCGCTCTTCGGCGAGAACCAGTATCATGCCATATTCGATAATCATACCTGCGCCATCGTCCATCCTTCAACTGCAGCCACTGCCTTGGTAGCACTCGACGCCAGCATCGAAATCATGGACAAGACGGGGGTGCGGCGGCATGCCCGGATCGAAGAATTTCTTGTTTCCCCCGATACCGATGTCAGGCGAGAGAATTCCCTCAAGGCTGGCGAGATCATAACCGCGATACTTTTGCCGCAATTTCCACCTGCGTTTCGGTCAGCGCACGTGAAGCAAGGCGAAAAGGACGCCTTTGACTGGCCGCTTGCCGACGTAGCCGTTGCCCTCGAACTCGATCCGGATCATCGTTGCCGACGTATCGCCGTGGTTCTCGGCGCGGCCGCACCAGTGCCGTATCGTGCCCGGGCAGCGGAAGCGATATTGAAGGACAGTATTCTGGACGAGGCGGCCGCTGCGCGAGCTGCCCACGACGCTTTGGACGGAGCAACGCCCCTTGCTGAGAACGGATACAAGGTGCCCCTTTTTGAGGCATTGATCCGTCGCGCATTGATGAAGGCCTCCGGTCTTTCGTGAGATGTCGACAAAGAAGGAAACCATGATGCCCGATGCCCACCGGACCCTTCCTTACGGAGCCATTTTTGCTATGGCGTGAAGTCTGGCCACCATGGCGACGGCACCCTCCGTCGCATTGCCTGTGCCCGAAACTTTCGGAGGCAAACTGTTGGTGCGCGCGATTGCTGAGCGGCAGCCGGCGCGCACTTTTCGACCTCAGCTGCTGCCACCTCAGATTCTCTCCAATTTGCACCGGTCCGCCTATGGCATCAATCGAACCTCGAGTGGTAATCGTCGCTGCACCCTGCTGGCGGCAGTTCATCGTGTTCGATATTCACCTAGCGAAGAGAATTTGGCATTTGATACCGGTCTTTGCCGCAATTGGAGATCAAGTGTCAAATTCAATGCTCCACTAGATTCAAAACAGTTTCTAGCGTCTTTCGATTCTGACGTTTGCTCCGGGCCGTACCGCAACGGGATGCAAATATCGGAATCGGGATACCGGGTATAGCGATTCCCCCAAACCGATCATTTCAAACCATTTTGCAAGAACGCCGATCGGATACATTTCGCAGGAAAGAGATGCTCGTCCATCGCACCGCCATGACGGTTCGAATCAGGGAGGCGGTGTACTAGCGATGACCAAGGGAATGTGGCGTTATAAACTGGACGGATGTCGGTTTCTGCCGCAGCGGATCGTCGGCATCGCGCGATCGCCTATTCACAGCGGCACGGCTAGTATCCGCAAGCACGGTGATTGGCAGTGGCCGGTGTGGGGCCGGCGCAAAGGCTATCCGGAACCTGCAAGACCTCCGAGACCGCGACCGGTTTGCGCTAAGCGCCGTACGTGCCCCTTCCCCTGGATACACATCAATCAGCTATCGGGCGAGCAGCAGGGGGTAGACGGTCAGGACAAGCTCCGCCAAGATCAACGCCACGATGTACCACTCGACGCGCAGGCTGCTCCGGCTCTGCACCAAGCTGAGGAGCGTCTCCACCGTACGCGAGATGACGTCCAGCTTGCGGTCGAGGGCACGGCTTCGCTCGCGCAGTTCGTATTCCTCGGAGAGGCGGAGATAAAGCCGCTCCAGCTCTGGATGATCCCATAGAAGCTCGGGCTTCTCGCCCGTCTCGACGCGGCCGACCATGTTGTGCTGGATGAAGAGCACGTTGCCAATCTGCCGGAGCAAGTCCGCCCCGGCCGCGCCGGCGCGCCCCCGCTCCCGCAAGGCCGCGGCAAGCGGCTCGATCCGCTCGAAAATGCCAGCGATTCCGGTTTCGTAATGCCCCAGGATCAGACTCTTGGCGATCGCGTCGGCGACCAACTGAAGCCGCTCGGTGTCTATCTGCTTAAGCAATATTGTCCCCACCACATCGACCCCTTCCTCGGCGCTGCTCGCGATCTGCACGTGCCCCTCTTCCGTCTCGCGAGGATGAAACGGGCCGACGACGGACGGCGTGAGCCTGAGGAGAAGTGCGTTCTCCGTTGCCGGAGGCGCGTCGAAGAGCACCGCGACGCCATAACGGAACAGCACCGCGATACCTCCTTCCGAGAGACGGAGTGTCAGCGGTGATGCCGCAAGTGAATCGCGGCGTTCGAGCCCACGGGTATCGAGTCGCTCCCCGAGCAGGAACGCCCGCACAGACATCGCATCGGGCAAAAGATTGGAAGCGCGCGTGACTGTCGTTGCCGTTTTCGCCGCCATCGCTCGCCTCTCCTGCCTCCCGCGCTTTGCCGGGCGGCGTTGTTCTCGTCCTTAGGAGCGGAATCTCGCACTCGACCTCCGACACCGTCTTGACCCACGTCAAGCGGCCTACCGGCGGGTTTCGCCGGTACGGTTACCTCTTTGTTTTACCGCGCGGATACGGGTCGTGGCGCCGGAGATAACGCCCCCACGAATCAGCACCTGCCTCGGGCCGTCGGCAGCCGGCGAAGGAAGGCGTCAATGAAGACCGAGAGGCCGGGCTCCCCGGCTTCGGCATATTCGTAGCGGGCGCGGACAATCTTCTTTTCGATAGGGACCAGCGCTGCAAGATCGAGTGGCGTTGCCGAAACGACGACCTCAGCTGCACTCGCATTGATCGTTGCCGCCAGCGCCTGAAGCTGGGCCGGGCCGTAACCGAGCGCCGGAAGCACCTTCCCGATATGGGGATAGGCGCGAAAGACCGCCTGGATTTCGGTGACAGCCGAACGCCGCGGGTCGACGATCGCCGCCGCGCCGGCTGCGATCGCCGCGACGTGACCCGCGCCATGGGCCATGCCGCCATGGGTAATCGTCGGACCATCCTCGATCACCAGTACACGCCGTCCTCTTACGGCCGTGGCGTCGTCCAGCCGGACCGGAGAGCCGGCCTTCAAGATCGGCGCCTCGTGGTTCACGGCGCGCAGGCCTGCGACCGCGGTCTCGATATCCTGCGGCGAGGCGGCATCGACCTTGTTGACCACCAAGATATCAGCCATGCGTGCCACCGTTTCGCCCGGGTGATGGCTTGCGATCTGGGACGGACGCAGGGCATCGGCGATGACGATGTGCAAATCAGGCCGAATGAAGGCGAAGTCGTTGTTGCCGCCGTCCCAGACGATGATGTCCGCCTCCTTCTCGGCGGCGGCCAGGACTGCGGCATAGTCGACGCCGGCGAAGACGAGGTTACCGAGGGCGATATGCGGTTCATACTCCTCGCGTTCCTCGACGGTGCAAGCGGCAGCGGCGAGGTCCTCGAGCGTTGCGAATCGCTGCACACGCTCCTTCAGGAGATCGCCGTAAGGCATCGGATGGCGCAGAACGGCTACGCGTCGACCGCGATCCCGCAACCGGCGCGACAGCCAGCGCGCGACTGCCGACTTGCCGCAGCCGGTGCGAACCGCGGTGACCGCGATCACCGGGAGCGACGCAGCGAGCATGGTGCGCCGGGGGCCGAGTAAACCGAAGTCAGCCCCGGCGGCAAGCACTTTCGAGGCTAGATGCATCACATACTCGTGCGTGACATCGCTGTAGGAAAAAATGACCTGATCGACACTACGGCTACCCCCGCACAGCGCTTCAAGGGACGCTTCATCGACGATCGGAATGCCCTCGGGGTAGAGTGGACCGGCGAGGCCGGCGGGATAGCGGCGGTCACCGATGCCGGGAATCTGCGCTGCGGTGAACGCCACCACCTCACTTCCCGGATCGTCCCGATAGACGACATTGAAATTGTGGAAATCGCGCCCCGCGGCGCCCAGGATCACAACGCGCCGCCGGCGGGCGACGCGGCCCGATGCCCGACGACACCCGGCTTCAGATGCAATAGGTTTGAATCGGAGCGAAGCCATTGAATTCCACCGCAGCATAGCTCGCCGAATAAGCGCCGGCTGAAAGGAGATCGAGCGGATCACCGATTGCCAGATCGAGCGGCAGCAGGCACTCCGTCCGCTGATAGATGATATCGAGGCTGTCGCAGGTCGGACCTGCAAGGATCGCACTTTCGGCCGGCCCGCCGTCACGCGGCGTCCGGATGCGGTAATGGATGCGCTCGCCGAAAGTCTCAGGCAGGCCATTGAACCGCCCGGCGTCGAGATAGACCCAGCGGCGGTGGGCGTGCGCTGATTTCCGCGATATCAGAAGAACCTCGGTTCGCAGTACGCCGGCATCGCCCACGAGGCAGCGGCCGGGTTCGAGGATGAGACGCGGCCGGGCGCCGCCGAAATGCTCAGCGAGCCCGCCCTCGATGGCTTCCGCATACTCGGCAAGCGGCGGCACGGGGGCACGATAATGCGCTGGAAATCCGCCCCCGACATTGACGAATTCCAGGTCGAGTCCGCCCCCCAAGCAGGCGCGAAAGACCCGAGCGGCATTCCCAATCGCTGCGTTCCAGCGCTGCGGCACGGTCTGCTGCGACCCGACGTGGAACGAGACGCCGAGCGGCCTGAGACCGAGAGGCTTGGCTCGCCGCAAGAGCTCGACCGCCATCTCCGGTGCGCAGCCGAATTTTCTGCTGAGCGGCCATTCCGCCCCCAGACCCTCGACCAGGAGACGGCAAAAGACTCCCGCCCCGGGCGCGGCGCGCGAAAGCTTTTCGAGTTCGGCCACACTGTCGAAGGCAAAGAGATCGATACCTTTCTCACGAGCATGGGCAATTTCGATCTCGCGCTTGATGGTATTCCCGAAAGACAGCCGTTGCGCCGCGATGCCGCTTTCACGGCAGCGCCGCATCTCGCCTTCACTTGCAAAATCGAAGCCGGCACCGAGGGCAGCGAGGGCAGCGATAATTTCCGCTGCCGGATTGGCCTTTACCGCGTAAAGAACAGTCGCCTTCGGAAATAGTGCCTGGAACGCGCGATACCGGGCACGAACGAGATCGAGATCGATAACGAGATAGGGCGTTGATCGGCGTTGGACTAGAAAGCGGTCGATCCGCTTCGTGTCCACCTGCTCCTCCACCGCAGCTTGCGGCCGCACGGCACGGAATGAAACAGGATTTCCGCCAGGCCTTTCTGCGTGATGGTCGGCCATGATGCCTTGCTGTCTGGAACGCTTTCCGTCCGGCCACCGGATCGGATAGGCATGATTAGCAGCGGGGACTCTTAAGCGCCTTGATTCGGATCAAGCGCCTGTCCGAGGCTCCTCGTCCCGATCGGTCGCAGCAAGCATGGTCTTCCGGTCGGCATTTGATCATCGGACCGGAACTCGGCGATCGCACGACCATCGCCTTCGCCAAGCTTCTGCCACAAAAGATCGGCGGCTTCACGCCGCCGACCAATTATGCCTAAGTCGGATTTTGCTCACGGGCGACACGGTGCCAGCCGGTCAGCGGAGCGTGGCTGATCGGCGGCTTTCTACCCGGTTGCTGGTTCAAGTTGCACCGAATTTGAATGAGACTCATTTTTTCTGAATGACGTGCAGCCGAAATCTACCAAAGTGGTGCTTGCGCGGGGATGCTCGGTTCGGGTTGACAAACGGCTTCACAATTCGGGCTGCGAGTGTTGATCGAAAGCCATTGTCTCCTAAGTTAAGTTTATGTCCCCTGATGGAGTCCCGGTATTGTCGGGGCGCTATCAGAGCGAGGGCCGAATTGTGGCGTAGCGCCGCGTGCGCCGCGGACCGCCGCGTCCGAATCGTCACAAAACCTCAGCGCTTTCGAGCCCGAGATCCATCGGAACAACCATGGCGCAGAGGTGGTGAGCGCGCGCTCTTACCCGGAAGCATGGGAGAGAGCGGTGGGATAGCGACGCCACCCCAGCAAGAGAGTTACGCGTGGCTGGAGAACGAAGGGGGAAGTCAAAGCCGACCCTACCGCACGCCGTCATTCGGAGGAAAAGGATTATGGCCTCAATCTCTTTCCAGCCCACCCCGCAAGTCGATCGCCGGATACATACCGCATTGCTTTACTCCTCTCGGAATCACCACCGAACGGTGTGGAACGTCGCCTTCTACTTCCATCGCCCCGCAAAGACGTCTTTGCCGCCGCGGCAAGCGAAAGCATGACCATCGCCTGCGCGGATTGCGGTAACCTGGAAAACCTGCCCGCGCTAGGGCCACGTAGTATGGCCGTCTGCCGCCGGTGCCGGGCCGATCTCGAGGTCACGAATGGCCGCAGCATCACCGCTGCCTTGGCCTGCGCCTCGGCAACCTTCCTTCTGCTTTTCCCAGCCAATCTGTCACCCTTCCTCGGCGTCTCAATACTTGGCATGTCGCGGCAGACCAAACTCGCGTCAGGTATATTTTACTTGTGGAACAGCCACTGGGTTTTGTTCGCCGCTTTCACCGGGTTATTCGCCGTACTGCTACCCTTTATCCGGTTCGGGCTTCTCACTTTCGTGCTGGGATCGCTACGGCTCGGCTTTCGGCCGCATTGGCTGGGTCGCGTATACCGCTGGACCATGCGTCTGGATCCGTGGGCTATGCCCGACGTATTCCTAATCGGCGCCATGATCGGCTATAGCCGCGTCACCGTCCGTCTCTCAGTGACGATCGGGTGGGGGGGCTATTGCCTTCTTGGCGCGGCGCTATTGGCGATGCTCTCACGGGCCACCCTAGACCGCCGTACGGTGTGGCGCGCAGCAGGGCCAGAGCGCGATGCCCCCAAAAATCGTCCGGCGATCTCCTGCACGACTTGCGACCTCGTGCTGCCGGCTGATGACGAAGGAAAACCCTGTCCGCGCTGCGGCCAGACGCTGCACCGGCGCAAACCTGGATCCATGGCGTGCACCACGGCCTTGGTGATTGCTGGATTCGCGCTCTATCTTCCCGCCAACATTTATCCCATGAATATTACGACGCAGATCGGCCATCATGTGTCCTATACGATCTTCGATGGCGTGCGCGACTTGTTCGCGGCCGGTCTTGCGCCACTTGGCCTTGTTATTTTCTGCGCCAGCATCGTGATCCCGGTTCTCAAGCTGGCGGGCCTGTCTTGGTTTATGCTTTCCATCCGGCGTAAATCGAACCGGCATCTGGTGTTCAAGACCAAACTCTATCGTTTTATCGATGAAATCGGGCGGTGGTCCAATATCGACCCGTTCACGATTGCGGTATTTGCACCGCTGATGCAGTTTCCGCCGCTCGTCCAAAGCAACGCAGGCATCGGCGCTACGGCCTTTCTAGCGGTCGTGGTCATCACCATGGTCGCGTCGCGCACTTTTGACCCGCGCTTGATGTGGGACGCAGCCGAAAAGGCGGTTGC
The DNA here is from genome assembly GCA_046705265.1 of Ferrovibrionaceae bacterium. Classification (GTDB taxonomy): domain Bacteria; phylum Pseudomonadota; class Alphaproteobacteria; order Ferrovibrionales; family Ferrovibrionaceae; genus JAJYTL01. Next base: position 15,326 of record JBJKQL010000139.1, on the reverse strand, counting down.
ATGACCGAGGAGTCCCGGCGAACCGTTCCCCGTAGTGCGGTTGATGTTGCACTGATCCGGCGATCCCGCTGGCCCGGCTGGATATGGGCGATCCCGATCGCTGCACTCTTAATTGTCGTGTGGCTTGGCATTCGCGCCTTCTCGCATCGTGGTATCACCGTGACGGTAATCTTTAACAACGCCGCCGGCATGAAGGTTGGAAGCACCCCGGTCGAATACCGTGGCTTGACGGTTGGCAAAGTGACAGGACTGGCCCTGACCAAAGATGGCCGGCACGTCGAAGCCGATCTCACCCTAGACGATGCCATAAAGGCATATCTGAGGGCCGGCACGCGGTTCTGGCTGGCGGGCACCAAACCGAGCCTGACCAACCTGTCATCGCTTGGAGCCATAATTACCGGGCCAACCATTCGATTGGAGCCGGGGCCGGGAAAGCCGGCACGCCATTTTACGGCACTCAACAAACCGCCACTGATCACCACCAATGAACCGGGGCGACAATTTATCTTAACGGCGCCCCATCTGGGTTCTGTGAAGCAAGGAGCGAAGGTCTATTACCTGGGCATCCCAGTGGGCACAGTGACGAGTTACCGCCTTACCAAAACCGGCGATATCCAATTCGATGCCTTCGTACGGGCACCTTACGATCGGTTCGTCCACATGAATTCGCGCTTCTGGAACGCGAGCGCGATTCAGATTTCCATGAGAGGCAAGCTTCTGGTGCGATTGGTGTCACTGGGCGCATTGGTAAGCGGCGCCATTTCGTTCGAAACTCCGCCAGCATCGGCCTCCAGCCCCCTCGCACGGGAGGGGGCGCGCTTTGTTCTTTACAAGAGTAGAAGTGCGGCCGAACAAGCCCCCGTTGTTCGCAGAGTTTCCTACCGCATTGCATTCGATGGCGCGGTTGGAGAATTGAAAATCGGTGCTCCGGTAACGTTGAAAGGCTTCACGATCGGTACGGTTACCGGCGTCGGCCTTGATTTCGATGCCGAGAACGGAAGGCTGTCGACGCCGGTGACGATTGCATTGAATCCGGAACGGTTTCATTTCATCGGCCAGACCTCCGCCGGCCGCAGCCCCGCAGCTATGGTGAAATCGGCGCTGGATCAGCTCGTAAAGATGGGCTTGCGCGCCACGCTTATCAAATCGCCGCCACTAATCGGCGGAGCACAGGTCCGGTTGATCATGGCGAAGACTGGCAAGCCCGCGCCATTGATGAAGATCGATGGCCATTGGAAAATTCCGACAGCCGGAGCGGGCGGTGTCGGCACATTGATAAGAAAGCTCTCCGACGTGCCCATTGCGGCGATCAGCCAGAACATCCGAGAAATTTCCGGCCGGCTGAACGACCTGGTCTCCGCTGGCGCGGTCAAGCAAAGCCTTGTCCATCTCGATCACGTCCTCGCTCAACTCGATGCCGCCTCGCACCAAGTTGGACCGACCCTGAAGGAACTCAGGCAGACGTCGGCAGAACTCGAATCAGTGACCCGTACGGCAAATCGCGTGCTGGGCGGAGGGGCAGCGCGTCAAAACGCCAATATTCAGGCGGCCCTCAAGGAGCTAACCGAGGCGGAACGGTCAGTTCGCCTGCTGGCCGCCTATCTGGATCGCCATCCCGAAGCATTAATTAGAGGTAGGCCGCGATGAACCGCTGGCCGTGGATCATGCTGCTGATGCCAATTTTGGCCGCATGCGGCCGCAGCCCGCCGGTCCATTTTTTTACCCTTGCCCCGGTTGCACCCACAAGGCGGCCAACGGCTGTTTCGGGACCGCCAATTCAGATCGCCGCCGTGCACATTCCGCCTGCTATGGATCGACGCTCCATGGTGCGTGGCGAGGCTGGCCATCAACTGAAGTTCTTGGACCAGGACCGCTGGGGTGCGCCCTTCGCCAGCATGGCCCGCGAGGTTTTAACTCGAGATCTGGCGCAGCGCCTACCGGCACGGATGGTCGTTGCGGCCAATTCACCAACGCCGCGTTCAGCCCGCAGTGTGGTTGTCAGTATCCTTCATTTCCAGCCGAATTCCGCCGGTAGGATCACCATGGATGCGGATTGGAGTCTGCTTCAGGGAACACGGGACCAGGTAGTCTTTCGAGATACGGTTCATCTCCACGAAAACGAGATCGGCAAAGGAGCCAGCGCCCAGGCCTCCGCAATGAGCATCGTCCTTGGCAAGCTGGCCGATAACATCGCGTCCGCAGTCGCCCATGTCGATCCGTCGATGAATTGAACGATCCTTAAGGCCGCTGCTGCGGCGCTTCGTCCGCCAAGTATTGCGGCCAACACAGTTTCGAACCAGGCTGCGGCGCGAAGCGTTTGGCAACGAGCGGCCGGAACAAGACACGCGAAAGTGGTGCGAGCCAGCGATAAGACTTGGCGAAGCTGTAACCAGCAGCGGCGGGCCCGGTATCGCTGCAGCTCCCGTCGCGGCCATCGAGAGTCGGATCGAATGATCAGGAACGCCTCATCACCAAAGGCCGCTCGGAGTCCTCACGTCCCAGTCGAAACTATTTATTGATTTGACTATATTTTCCTGGCATCGGGGGAGGGATGTGGACCCCGACCAAGGGATCATGATCGGGCTGCGAAATAATATCGGCAGACCATATCGGCAGACATGACGCACCTGCGAGCCACATCCCACTGGGATCTGCGCAGCTAGATCAACGGCATCGGGGACGGCCGATAACGGCGCGTAGCAGAGCAACGCTGTCCCGCGTAGTACCTTGCGTTAACTCGAAAATCGGGAATGTACGCTCAGGCAACCAACATTGCAGAAAACAAAATCCCACCGCCGATATTTTCTTTAGGTTAGCATCCGTGGGGACATTGAGTTTGAGATCAAAAATGTCAATTACCCTTGCGCAGGCCGCCCTCCGATATGCACAGCTCTGCGTCCCACTCGGGCCGAACAACTACAGTGCCGGACAGCTCTCCAAACCAAAAGACTGGAATCCGCCGAGGGACTGAGCGACTCGATTGGCCGCGACCGTGGCCGTCGACACATCGAAGAAGATGCAGGCTGAGCAGGGCTCTACAATTCAAGGGGTTGTCGCGTATGGCCAACAAGTGACGAAGTACAAGGCCGGGAACTGCTTTGAGCAGTGCGCTACCGCGTGTGTGTATCTAAGCGGAAGCAGCGAACATCCACAATTCCGACTGGTGCAATTGGCAACTCCTGGCGATCACGTGTTTGTCGTCCTCGACCAGGTGCCTGGCAATAATGGTCAATTGCCAGACGATTTTAGAGATTGGAACCTCGATGCGATCGTCGTCGATCCGTGGGTTGGCATCTGTTGAAAGGCTCGGGATTATCCGATGTGGTGGAAGATGAAGCTCGATGCCATGGTGGCCGCAGGTGAGGCACTGGCCGCGAGTGATGGCCGGAAAAAAGCGAATGACGCCGCGTGGAAGAGCGCACTCACCGCGCACGGCGAACTGAGCTTCACAACCTGAAGAACAATTACGTCCGAGAATTGGCAGAAAGTTGAAATCGCGATAGGGACGGCTTGGCTTTTCATGTCGACCGGCTGTCCGCCTTTGAGCGCGTGGCGGTCTGGGTTCGGCGACCGACGACGATGGTCGTTGACGAGGACGGACGACCCCATGCCGAACGTTCGCCGGCGCTGGCGTGGTCGGGCGGCAGCGCTGGCTACGCTTGGCGCGGTAGAACCGTGCCAGCGGACACAGTTGATCGGAACCCGCCAATCACACCGTCGCCTATTAATCGCGAAACTGATCCCGAGCGACGCCGGGTTCTGATCGAGAGATATGGCTTGAGTCGCCATCTCCTGGTATCAGGGCTATCGGAGACCGACCGCGACAATTGCGGTCGGCTCTATCGTTTAGCCGGGCTCCATAGCGAGCCGATTGTAGCGGGGCGCGCACTAGACCGTACGCACGAACCGGACGGCATCTCTCGCGAGTTCCGGTGGTCTGTTCCGCCGACAACGATGACAGCTCGCCATGCTGTCGCATGGACGTTTGATCTTCCCCCCAAGCGAATACGAGCCCCTGGAACAGTCCTGAAGAAAGTAAACAATCTACAAGACAGCTCCTCATGAACGTCCGCGCTTCCAATCGTGTGCGGAGCACCCCACGCTGGCCAAGATGCAGCCTCGCGGTGATAAACAATCGCAGGCCTTACCCTTCTTAGCTGGGGCAAAGAAGATACGTGCCAAATGGTGCCCGTGGCGCTTGTTTTCACAGCGCTTCCGAGTTTCATTTGCCCAACTACGATAGGATCGTGTGTGTCGATCCGTCAGATATGTCGGGAAACACCCCGCGTGTCTCAACTTCATTTGCCAGATTTCCGTCCGACATGAAACGAAGTCGATCCAGACCCACCTCGAGGGCGTCTGTCTCGACCAGGGCCCGCGCGAGTTCCTGCCGTGCGCTTTTCTCGGGAACAGCTTTGGCGTGCGCACTAGCAGCCGCCCACGAATCGGCAGCATTGCCTCAATCACCAACGGCGGCGACCGCCAGCAGATGGTATGTTTCTTCCAGCTCGAGCTCCTCTAACATAGCCATTAATGTGCGGCAGGCTGAACTTTCGTTCAGCACTTCTCCTGAGCGTTCGCTGATCGCTTCGAGAGGGGATTCGATGCCCTTATGGGGTAGAAATTCCATTGGCGCATTTCGGACTTGTAACGCCTGTTCGAGAAGATCTGTTATTCTGCCAATAGGATCCAACGCGGTGGGCCTCCCAAAGATTCAGATGTTCTGAAACGTGAGCAGGCTATCCACTGCTGGGCGAGACATGTTGGCCTACATCAACTTGAGAAGCGATTCGACATTTAGGGGTCGCCGGCCAGCTCTGGATCCGCCCGAAAAGGAGCGCAAGGGGCGCCTGGATAAGAGCCGCGAGCATCATGACTATAAAGTCGTCGAGATCATATCAACTCGGACGTCTCAATTGACGCGGAGAGCCGGGGAAATTTCCGAGAGATCAACACCGAATGCGGCCCTTTGCGGCACGCCAACAGCATCGTCCGTGAACTTGGAGACTCGCCCGATGACCGACGCAGCCCCAGGTACCGCTTATTCAGACGTTCTCTAGGAGACGCCGAGATGCTCCACGATGTAAGCGACAGCGCCGCCGAGGGTCGACAGCTTGGGATAATCGACCTCTGGTATTTCAATCTTGAGCGTCTCATGGAGGCCGATGACGTAATTCAGAAAATCCATCGAATCGATATCGAGTTGATCGCGAAGGCTCTTGTCCGGCTCGAGCGAATTCTCCTCCAACTCGGGTGCCACCGCCTTCAAAGCCTCCAGCACCACTCTCCTGATCTCGTCTTTGGTCATAGCTTCTCTGGCTCCTGCAAAAGGCTATCGAGCGACGCGAGAAACCGGCCACCGCGGTGCCCGTCGCTTACCCGGTGATCGCCGGAGAGCGAGGCAGTGATCACGCGCCTTGGCAGGATTGCATCGCCCACCACCCAGGGACGGCTCGCGATGGTGCCAAAGCCGACGATCGCGACCTGGGGCGGATAAATGATGGGAAAGATGCCCTCCACGCCTTGCTCGCCGAGACTGGTAACGGTGATCGTGCCGTCGGAAAGCTCCGAGGTGCGCAGGCCGCCAGCCCGCGCCCGGCGCACCAGATCGCGAAGGGCCACCATCAAATCGGCTAGACTTCTCTTGTTAACGTCGTGGATCGCTGGCGCAATGAGGCCCCCTTGCCGGATCGAGATCGCGACGCCCATGTGGATTGCCGCACTGCTTTTGAACTCGCCATTCGTGAATTGGCCGTTGAATTCTGGAAACTCGCGTAGCACCAGGGCCACGGCCTTGAGCAGCAGCACGCCATAGAGCATGCGCTCGGTCACGGGACGCTTGAGATTTTCGCCTTCGAGCCAGCGGAGCGAGGGTTCGAAGTCGATGGTGTGGGAGAGGTAATAATGGGGAATTTCGCGCTTTGCGCGTGCCATCGCCGCGCCGATTACGGCACGCATGGAGGGCGCCGGGGCACGCGCTGGCGCCGCGAGTGACACCGCTTCGACATCGGCGATCAAAACCGCACCGTCCGGTCCAGTGCCGACGAGTTTGTCGGCATCGACTCTCAGCTCGCTCGCGCGGCGGCGCGCGGCGGGCGAGACGCGATGGGGGCGTGAAGGCTGCGCTTCGGCCGGAGGGGGCGTCGCCACGGCCGGTGCTGCCTGCACAGGTGCGGTAGCCGGAATTGGTGTCGGAGCTAGCGCTGGGGCCGTCGTCGTAGTCGGAACCGGCACCTCAGGTGCCGCCGCCGTGGGTACCGGCTCGCCGGGACTCCGGATAATTGCAATGGGCGTGCCGACAGGCAGGCGTTCGCCCGGATTCGCGATCAGTCGCTCGATCGTTCCGTCTTCGAATACCTCAACCTCGATGGCCCCCTTCTCAGTCTCGACGACAGCGATGGTATCGCCGTGCGCAATGGTGTCGCCGGGCTTCTTCAGCCACTCAACCAGCGTCCCATGGTCCATGTCGGCGCCGAGCGCCGGCATCTTGAACTCGCTCATCAAGCAGCTCCGTACCGCCGCTCGCGAATCCGCGTGTGCTTCGAGAACCGGTCTCCCGATGACCGCATCATTGGTTGCCCTCGAGCGTCGATGTATCGCCTTCGGGCAGGCCCAACTCGCGCGCCTTCAGCAGACGTCGCATGATCTTGCCGGAGCGCGTCTTTGGCAGGTTGGGCGTGAACTCGAGTTCTTTGGGCGCGACCGCCGCGCCCAGGCTCTTCCGGGCGCGTGCGAGAATATCGCGGCGCAGGGCCTCATTCGGCTCGTGGCCGGGCTTGAGCGTGACGAAAGCCTTGATCACCTCGAACGCCACCGGATCGGGCTTGCCGATCACGCCCGCCTCGGCCACAGCTGGATGCTCCATCAGGGCGCTCTCGACCTCGAAGGGACCAATGAGATGACCCGAGGTCTTGATCACATCATCGGCCCGGCCGACGAACCAGAAATAGCCGTCGCGATCACGCTTCGCGAGATCACCGGTCAAATACCAACCACCGGCAAAGCACTTGGCGTAGCGTTCCGGCTCGTTGAGGTAGGTGCGGAACATCGATGGCCAGCCCGGCCTAAGCGCCAGTTCGCCTTCTTCGCCGGGAGTTTCGATCAGCCCGATGGTCCCTCCTTCCCTGCGACGCACGATCGCCGCTTCGATGCCCGGCATCGGCTTGCCCATGGAACCAGGCTTGATGTCCATGGCGAGGAAGTTGGCGATCATGATGCCGCCCGTCTCGGTTTGCCACCAATTGTCATGAAATGGCAGACCCAGGGCTTCCACACCCCATTCTACCGCCTCGGGGTTGAGCGGTTCGCCGACGCTGGCCATGAAGCGTAGCGACGAAAGATCGTACTTGCGCACGATCTCCTCTCCATAACGCATCATCATGCGTACGGCCGTCGGCGCTGTGTACCACACCGTGACGCGCTCGCGGTCCAGAATCTCGTACCACCGTTCCGCGTCGAAATCCCGCTCGTCCACGACCATGGTCGTGTAGTTGGTGAGCGGAGCGATGACACCGTAGGACATGCCCGTGACCCAGCCGGGATCGGCCGTGCACCAGAAGACATCGTCGGGGTGCAGATCGAGCGCGAGCCTGCCGGTCGCGTGATGCGCGACGACGGCGGCATGCACGTGAAGCGCCCCCTTGGGCCGGCCGGTCGTCCCGCTGGTAAAGTGGAGCAGCGCAGGATCTTCAGGATCGGTCGGGGGAATCAGGAAATCAGGAGCGCAATCGGCGAGCGCCTGATCGAGCGCGAGAATGCCTGGTCCCGTCAGCGAGGTCTCTTCGCCATCCGATGCCAGCAGAATGTGCGCCAAGCTTGGCAATTCAGTACGGATCGACTCGACCTTGCGACGGTAAAGCTGTGCCGTCGTGACCAGGACCTTACCCTCGCCGATTGCCATCCGCGCGCGCACTGGTTCGGGCCCGAAGGCGGAAAATAACGGTGAAAACACGCAGCCGGCTTTGAGCGTGCCGAACGCGGCAATATAGAGTGCCGGCACACGGACGAGTAACGCAAAGACACGATCGCCCCGCTTGCAGCCGATCTTCTGCAAAAGATTGGCAAAACGGCTGCTCGCCTGAGCGAGCTGTGCGTAACTGAGATCGAGTCGTCTTCCGTCCTTGCCCAGCCAGCGCAGCGCGATCTTTTCCCCCAGCTCGCCAGAAACATGCCGATCGAGCGCTTCGTGCGCAATGTTGAGGCCGCGCCCGCCGGGCAGACCTTCGAGCGCCGCTCGCGCCGTCGCCCAGCTGAACCCTCGCCGCGTTGTGTCGTAATCGGACATGTTGGGAGCGACGCGCCAATTCGCGGGGCTCTTGCGGATCAACGGCCTCACGCTCACGTCTGCCGCGGCAATCTCGGTCTCAGTCATCACTCGGGCCCCTTCTGCTAGTCGGCGGCTTTCTCGGCTGGTTTGCAGAGCGCCCGCGCGGCTTCGACGATATCAGGAACGCGCGGAATGCTGGCCGACTCAAGTGCGCCGTTGTAGGGCGTCGGCATGTCAAGCCCCGCGACACGTTGCGGCGGCGCGTCAAGCGAGAAGAAGCAGCGTTCGGTCAAGCTCGCCACCACTTCCGCGCCCGCGCCGGCGAAGCGGCAATCTTCCTCGACGACCAGAAGACGATGCGTCTTGTTGATCGATGTCGCGCAAGTATCCCAATCGATGGGCTTCAAGCTGCGGAGATCGATCACTTCGGCCTCGATGCCCTCCTTGGCGAGTTCGGCGGCCGCGTCCTCAGCCAGAAGAGCCATGCGCGAATAGCTGACGATGGTGAGATCCTTGCCGGTACAACGTACCGCAGCACGATGAATCGGCGGCGGCTCGGCGACGATATCGACCATGCCCTTGATGAAGTACAGCAACTCGTGCTCGAGAACGATGATCGGCTCGTCGCTCGCGATCGCCTGGCGCAGCTGCCAATATGCGTCTTGCGGCGTCGCCGGCACGACGATGCGCAGTCCGGGGACATTCATGAACATCTGTTCGAGCCGCTGCGCATGCTGCGCGGCGAGTTGGTGCGCGACGCCGCCCGGAACGCGTACAACCAGCGGCATCGGGAACTGGCCGCCGGACATGAGAGAAATCTTGGCCGCGCCATTGACAATCGAATCCAGGGCCAGCATCGCAAAGTTGATGGTCATGATCTCAACCACCGGCCGCATGCCGACCAATGCCGCACCAACGCCGAGGCCGGTGAAGCCGCCTTCCGAAATCGGCGTGTCCCGCACGCGCCATTCACCGTACTTGGCATAAAGCCCGTCCGTGACGCGGTAGCTTCCGCCGAAGAGCCCGACATCCTCCCCGAGAACGAAAACCGAATCGTCCTCCTCCATCTCGATGTCCAGAGCCCGATTGAGCGCCTGCCAATAGAGAATTTCCTGTGTCACGGCGCGCCGCCTCCTCAGACCAGGGCCTCCTGGTGCCGGTTGCAATTCAGCGCCTGCCACGCCGCGTCCACCGTCGGCTGCGGACTTGCAGCGGCGAATTGGGTTGCATCGTCCACAATCTTCTGCACTTCTTTCCTCAGCGCCTCCACTTCGGCCTCGCGGACGTGGCCGGTATCGACCATGTGTTGCACCAGACGCGAGATGCCGTCAGCATCGGCGGCGGCAAGCTCTTCCTGGCTCGGATAGCGGAATTCGAAATTTCGAATTGCCGCCGAGACCGGGTCATGGGCCTGATAAGCCTGAAGCTCGATCGGAGGGCGATGCCGATCGGGATCGGCCATGGAGTGGGCGCGATAGCGGTAAGTCTCGCACTCAATGAATTGGGGCCCGTCGCCGCGGCGGATGCGCGCCAGCGCATGGCATGCGGCATTATAGACTTTGAGTACATCCATGCCGCCGACCTTTTCGGCCGGAATGTTGTACGCCGCAACACGCCTATGCAGCTCCGGTACGGCCGAGTGCCGATGCACCTCGGTGCCGATTGCGTAGTGATTGTTCTCCAACACAAACAAAATCGGCAGATGCCACAGGCCGGCCATATTGAGTGCCTCATGGAACGCGCCTTGATTCATGGCACCATCGCCGAAAAAGCCGATCACCACTTCTGGCAGATTACGCATCGCGACGGCGTATCCGACCCCGACGGCAATCGGACAACTCTGACCGACGATCGCGTAACCACCCATGAAGCGCCGTTCGCGGTCGAACATGTGCATCGAGCCGCCCATGCCACCACTCATGCCATCGGCACGGCCGAAGAGCTCGGCCATCACCCTCCTGGCAGGGACACCTCGCGCCAAAGCATGCGCGTGCTCACGATAGTGGCAGACGATGTAGTCCGACGGGGTCGCTGCGTTGACGACGCCAGCCGCGACGGCTTCCTCGCCTGGATAGAGATGCAGAAAGCCGCCGATATTGCGCTTGGTGTATTCCTCCGCGGCCCGTTCCTCGAAAGCACGCGCGAGCAACATATCGTGCAGGAGGCGATGCATTGTCTCGCGTTCCATGATCGTCCCTCACTCATCGACTGCGTGCTTCCGGCGGGTTCGCCGCTGACTATGGAAAAAAGCTAATGAGTGCAACTTTATTCAGCCTTGATTCATATCAAGGAGCACCCATGGGCGCTGCCGCCGTGGTTCAAATTCCGAGGCCCTTAGGGTTGTATCAGACCTGACGTCGACAACTCTGCGCAGCGCATCCACAGCGAGCCTGCATCTGGGCAAAACCCGGGTTAACCGCCGCGGCGCTGAACGGCAGCAGAGAATGCCACGTTCGGCCGATCCGCTCGATTGGGTGGCAGTTTGGTCGCGCGCTCATTGTGCAGGCGTGCCGAAGCGGGCGTCATCGGGAGGCCCATCGGACGATGCCAGAAGCGGTCGTCCAGTCTTTTTTATAGCGGTGAACTCGCGTCAATGTCGACTACTCGGCCAACGCGGGTCAGCTCTGCGAGCGAACATGAGGATCGTATCGGTGAGCTCCACCTGCGGAGGCCGCGGTCGAGGATCCGATCGAGGCAGCGCAAAACTTCGCTCATTCTCCGCAGGCGGTCACCTTGGGGTCTGTGACGAAGTAAGTGCTTCGCTCTAGCTAGGATCAGGAAAGACTGGCGTAGCTTCCGTCAGAACGGAATCCGTCCTGGCGGCTCCAAGGGGGCTTGAGTTAGGCGCCTGCGGCCTTGGCACTTTCAGATATCTATCGACATCGATATTACAGCGGGTGGCGAGGTCCTCGACGAACGTTGTGGCGGCGATGACCCCTTCGTGTTTCATTGCATGCGTTGTTCGCCGACAATCGATCCGATTATTTCGTCACGCGCTCTTAGGGGCACGTCATGTGCGAGCTAACCCGCCACGGCCTCCGCTCGCTAGCGCCGATAAGCATGCAGTATCAGTGCCTGGGACGTAGTGCGTTTTCGCCGGCGCCCCGAAAGACCCAGTCGGTGAAATTCTTTTGTGTCTCGAGAAGGAGTCGTAAACTGCACCGACCTAATGCCGTAACGAGGACGTGCATGTTCGCTGCGTGAAGCTGGGCGAACTAGCGATAGGATTGCATGCGGTCAATTGCGCTTATCGTTGCCACGTGGGGGGTGGCGATTGAGCCGCACCTGACGCGATTGCGGTGCCCAGGCCTCGGTGGGTCGCGTCATGCGAATAGCGAGGTTTTTGAGCTTCTCCCGCAACCTTCTAACTGGACGTTCTGGCTGGACACGCAAAGGCCGGAACAGGTGGGAATTTGGCGAGGAGCTTGCCGCGGCTCCTCCCGAAGCCATGCGTTTTGAGCGTGGGTGAACGCGCGCATCAGCTTGTCCGGCGGCCGGTAGCCACCAATCACATTCAGGATCACCAGATCAGCATGGCCCGTCTTCGTCCGACTCGCCGCATAGTCGACCGCGCGATCGGCACCCTCAGACCCATCCGTCGCCACGACGATCGTCGCCAGCATTTATTCTTCAGTTCCCGTTGCGTTCGTCACGGACTCCCCACCGCCGAGATATCGAGCGCCGAGCCCGGCGCGGCATTGCGGCGACGCCGCTCGAGGAATTGGTAGATTAGAATCTTGAACGCGCTGTTGATCAGCCACCAAATCACCGCATATCCCCAAACCAGGCCAGCGTAGCGCCAACCGATCGGGGCGACAAACCAGCCATAGACGGTGGCTAGGGTGCCGGCGATCTGCGTTGCCTCGCATACAGTCACCAGCTTCCAGCTCGGCCAAGGCCGCGCCCAGATCGCGCCCTTGTTCCTCGTCAGATAAATCGTCATGTGACCCGCGACCACCAGCTTCAGGAAGATCAACGTCTGGGTTTCTGGGCGACTCATGCGAAGATAGCGCTGCGCGATCCAGAATAGTGTGAACGACGAAATGACGCCTAGGATCCCCAGTAATACCGAAATCGTCAGCGTCCGGGTCATGTCCCAACGCACCGGGCGTTCAGCGATGGGTGCGTTGTCGTAGGCGATCATCATGATCGGGAAATCATTCAAGAGCGCCAACAAGACGATCATGATGGCGGTGATAGGATAGAAGTTGAACACAATGATCGAAAGCGTCATGAACAACAGCACGCGGATCGTCTCGGAAACACGATAGATCGCATAGCTCGTCATCCGCTCGAAGATGCGTCGTGCCTCCTCGATGCCGGTCGTGATGACCGAGATCCCTGGCGCCGTAAGCACAAGATCAGCCGATGCACGGGCCGCGTCGGTCGCGCCCGATACGGCGATGCCGACATCGGCCTGCTTCAAGGCTGGCGCGTCGTTGACGCCATCGCCCGTCATACCAACGATGTGGTTCCGTGCCTGGAAGGCCTTAACTATGGCGTATTTGTGCTCGGGAAAGACCTGCGCGAAGCCGTCGGCGGCCACCAAGGCATCTGGATCGAGTACCCGCCCTTCCTGGGTGAAGATCTTGTCGGCGGAAACGATGTTGTGACCGAGCTTCAACGTCGCGGCAATCTCACGAGCGATCGCGACATGGTCTCCTGTGACCATCTTGATGTCGAGTCCCATACGCGCCGCCCGCTCGATTGTGGTGGCCGCATCTTCGCGCGGCGGATCGTAGAACGGCAGGATGCCAAGAAACCGCCAGAAGCCTACATCGCCTTCACGTTGCGCGACGCCGAGGGTGCGATAACCCTTGGCAGCAAGCGTCTCGACCTCGCCCTGGACTTCCTGTGTGAGCGTTGCATCAGGCTTCACCATGGCGAGGATCACTTGCGGCGCACCTTTGGTGACGGTGAGATGTGTGCCGGCATGTTCGACGGTGGCTTCGGTGCGCTTCGACACTGGGTCAAACGGCAGGAACGCCGTGACCCTATATACCCGATAGTTCAGGAATCCATCCTTCGAATCGAGGGCCTCGAATATCGCCTGGTCAATTGCATCGGCTCCTTCGTGATGCGATGCAAGCGCCGCCGCCAGTAGGAGATCGTTCCGGTCGGCGGCCTCGAAAACGACAGGCTCGCCAAGTGTTAGTCTGTTCTGGGTCAGTGTCCCCGTCTTGTCGGCGCAAAGCACGTCGGCGCCGGCCAACTCCTCGATCGCTACGAGGCGCGAGACGATCGTCCTGAGTTGCGCGAGCTTTTCGGCACCGACCGCCATCGTGACCGACAGAACCGCCGGCAGCGCTACGGGGATCGCCGCCACCGTCAGGATCAGCGCGAACAGCACCGCCTGGATCAGCGGCTCGCCGCGATGAAGCGCAACGGCTAGAATGGCTGCCACTAGGACGACAGTCGAAAGGATAAGGAGATTTCCGATACGCAGGACGGCGCGCTGGAAATGCGACACCGTGCCGGCATGTTCTACGAGACGTGCCGTCTTACCCAAATATGTATTCATGCCGGTGGCGGTGACGAGGCCAGTCATCTCGCCCTGCTTCGCGACCGAGCCCGAATAGGCAGCGTCGCCCACCTTCTTATCGACCGGCAGGGATTCCCCGGTCAGCGCCGACTGATCTACGCTGAGGTAAGCGCCAGCGAAGAGTTTTAAATCGGCCGGCACTACGTTGCCGAGCTTTACCAGGACGACATCGCCCGGCACCAAGAGTCGCGCGTCGATTTCCTTCCACGAGCCGTCGCGCAAGACACGGGCCCTGAGCGCGAGCCGCTCCTTCAGGGCGGCAATCGCCGTATCGGCCTTGAACTCCTGCCAAAAACCGACGCCGGCATTGATCAGCAACATCACCACGATGACCGCGAAATCCTCCCAGTGTCGCACCACCCCGGATAGCACGGCCGCGATTTCGATCATCCAGGGGATCGGCCCCCAGAAATACCCGACGAACCTACTGAGTGTGCTTACATGCTCCTCGACCAGCGCGTTCTCGCCATATTGGGCGATCCGCTGCGCCGCCTCGACCTCAGTGAGGCCGGCGAACTCACCAGCTTCTACCGCCGCCGGCGACGGTGACAACGGATCCGGTTTCTCGCGCATCCTTTTTTCGCCAATCGCCGTTCGAACGGCCTCAAATGATTCGGGTCTCGAGCAATATTCCTAGACCAATGAAATGCTCATCCTGGCCAAAAACGAAAGCTGCCCGCTGGGCAGCTCGGCATCATTGATTCAGATCAGCAGTCCGGGGCCGCTAAAGATCCTGGCCATTGACCGTCGTGAAGGAATTAAGGGCGGTTGGTGTTTCGATGTCTTCAACCGCGGAACAAGCATCAAGATGGGTACAGCTGGAACCGGCAGACCGAGACGGCAGCCATTTGCCGACAGTCGAGTTTCTTCCGAAGAGGAGTTTCGCCGAGACGTCTGCATTGTGGGACACCGTTTTTCTCGCCCGACGGCTCTGGCAGTTCTTGAGCCATTCTCGCTGCACGATGTATACAGGAGCCGACGACAAAAGCGTCTCCCAGAGATTAACTACACCGCAATCCCCGCGCCCTGTGACTGTTGATGCTGCGGGCATCCTTGCTCCCGTCCTATACATACAGACCGCCCGGCCGCGGTAAATACGTATAGAATGTTTGTATATCAAACATAGGGGGCGCTTTGAAGGGAGGAGGCCGTAACACTGACCAGTTTCGCCAGCGTATAGGTCACTTCGAGTTCGGAGAAGAGAATTCAGACGGGGTACTGCGGGCGATCTCGTAATTTCTATAAAAAGAAGTACTGAAAGGCTGGTAACGATTTAGGTTGAGGAGGGCCTTGGAAAGAACGACCTATAATCCTTATCCGACTATCTACATGAGAATGTGTTGGAAGAATCTAGTGGTACGGCTGATTTTGCTACATTGAGCGACGTGAGAGATAGGTGACGTTTTGTACCGGAGACATGGGTAGCGCTTCCCCTTTGGGGGAGGTGTTGATGGCGTGGGGAGAGACTTCGGTAATCGCGGAACGACTTCGTTTCGTCGCCTGGCTTTCCGATGGCGA
>JBJKQL010000138.1:0-14175 GCA_046705265.1 Ferrovibrionaceae bacterium | reverse complement strand
CCCAGGTTCCCGATCCGGCTCGCCAATTCCGAAACCAGCTTCCCGCTCGCGCCACCCGAGCTAAGATTTTGCTGTTCCATCGTCGTCATGATCACCCTTCTCGATTCCTCTCCTGCCCTCAAAACGCCGGCAAAACTGGTCATCGGATATGATGGGCAAATGAGTCGAACAAACCTAGGAGGGGACGGTTAATATTACGTCAATGGGCCCTGGCACGTCGGCACGGTCTCAAGCTGCGAAAAAATCAACAATAGTCGAGCGATATCCCATGTTCCGGTTACACATTGCCCGCTACCGCGACGCCGCCAACAACGACGGATCTCTTAGGCATTAACGATGGCGTGCCCCGCTGAGCTAGCGCCCCCCGTGTGATTGATCCTGCGGCGGGCCTCGAGCCGAGCGAACGATGCCCGGCGCGCCGGCACCATTCTCCCTGTGACCCGAATTCATGACACGTCCGCCACAGCGAGACGTTTTGTCTAACTCAAAGCACTTGCTTTTCCTTAGCTTCCGATTATCAGATTTCTTCCACAGAAAAAGAGCCGTCTAAAATGCCGTTCACAACGAACAACGACGGCATTCACATTACTGGCTAATCGTGTCGGGACGAGGCGGAGCCATGGCGGGCAACGAAATAAGAATAGAACCGCGTCCGGCAAGAAAATGAGCGTCTCCGCCATGACTGCGAGCCACCTGGCGAACGATGGCAAGACCGAGACCCGATCCCCGCGAGTCGGCGCTGAGCTTTCGAAATCGCTCGAAAACCGTTTCTTCTTGTCCAGAGGGTACACCATCGCCTTCATCGCTGACCTCGATCGTGAGATGTCGCGAGGGTGCGACGGGTAGACGGATTCTAACGGTCACTGTGCCTCGACCGTGGACCAGCGCATTATCCAGGAGATTACGCACGATGTCGCGAAGGTCATCCGCGCGGCCGCGCACGGGTACGATGTCCGGCACATCGACATCCAGATGACGGCCTTTCGCTTCCATCAGCGGTACGGCCATCGCCGCAGCCTCGCGTAGAACACGAGACATATTGATTAATGGGAGATTGGCAATGCGGTCCTCGTAGGATAGAGATTCCTTGCGCGCCAAGTCCATAAGCTGATCTACCAATCGACTCATGTCGCCCAATTCCCGCTCAACGGCGGGCCAATCGGTAACGCCGCTAAGCCGAGCGCGCTGAAGCCGAAGATTCAGCGCGGTGAGCGGCGTTCTGAGTTCATGCGCCGCATCGGCTGTAAGCCGCCGTTCGGTCGAATAGGCGCGTGCCAACCGATTGAGGGCGCCGTTTACGGCTTCAGCCAATGGCAAGACCTCACGAGGCAAACCTGGCAATGAAATGCGCATCTCCGGCTTCGCCGGGCCGATGAGCGCCGCCTCGTGCGAAGCACGCGCAAGGGGACGCAAGCTCCACCCGCTAATCACCCAAATGAGACCGAGAGCCACCAGCGCAAAGGGAATCAGGACAAACAATTGCTCCGAATCCTCCTCAACGAGGCTGTCAGCCAGCGCATCGCCAGAAAAATGGCTCCGCGCAACGACAAAAACGTGACCTTCAGGCCCCCTAGCCGCGAGAACCGCCTTCTGATCGGCGCCAACACCACTAAATTCGATCGAACCTAGCTGTGCAGAGGAGCCCACAGGAATATATGGCAAAGGGACAGCGAGGTTCGGCGACCAAGCCGTCGGACGATGGGAGGAATCAAAAATCGTATAGGAAAACTGCCGCGAAGGGTTGCTGTAGACCCGCCGCCAGTCAACGGGAAGGGAGAGTTTGATTTTGCGGTTGGCACCAATCCGCATTGCCGCCCTCAGTTCGCGAGCTTGCGCTTCGAGCGTGCGCGTACGGACATTACCTACGATATTGCTCACCTCGTATCTATAGGAGACAAGCGAGGCTGCCAAGCCAAACGCGAATAGGGTGAGCATCGCACCGAGCAGCCGGCCGCGCAGGCTGTGCGTGCGCGTCAATCCCTGTTGCCTTCTCTAAGGCAATAGCCTATGCCCCACTTAGTCTCGATTTGTAGTGACGCCTGGACTGCAACAAGCTTTCGTCGCAGGCGCGAGACGGCGGCTTCAACGGCGTTGCTGCTGCCGACGTCATCAAGGGCATAAAGACGATCCTCCAGCACATCCTTTGCGATCACCTGTCCCGGCGCGCGCATCAGTTCCTCGAGAAGCGCCGCCTCACGACGGGTGAGGTTGATCGGCGTGCCCTGGAAAGAGGCTTGCCGCGACAACGTGTCGAATGCGACGCCGCCGAGCACGTAGGTGACGCCCTCGCGCCGACCTGGACGCCGCAATACCGCGCGCAAACGGGCCTCCAACTCCAATAAGTTGAACGGTTTCACGATATAATCGTCCGCGCCCCGGTTGAGCCCGAGAAGCCGGTCATCCATGCTGTCTCGCGCTGTTACGATAATCGCGGGAAGATCGGGAAAGGAGCGCCGCAGCGATGCGAGTACCTGCATGCCGTCGACGTCCGGAAGACCAAGGTCAAGGATGACGGCATCGAATCGAGCGACGGTCGCCGCGGCAGTCGCGTCCTCTCCACAACTCGCCTCATCCACGGCAAATCCGCGTTCCTTCAAGTGCTCCACGATCATCTCGCGCATCGCGCGGTGATCTTCGACAAGCAACACTCGCATCCGGAGTCTCCAACGCGTACTACGATATCAAAACAGTAGAATAAGGCATATTTCTGACCAAGAGTTGACGAACAGAGGTGGAAATCGTTGCCAACAAACTGTCCGCGTCCCCGTCAGGACTCAGTCAGGACTGATCTCTAGAATGCCACACCATGGTCGTTCGGAACAAAGCAACACCTGAGTGGCCATATGGGTCTTGCCGATGATCGGTATACCCATGAGTCCTCTAGAAACGGAGTAAAATTATGCATACCCCATCGAGGCACGCGATATCGAACCTGTTGCCGGCGCTCGCTTGCGCAGTCGCGGTGACGCTTGCCGCAGGCTCTGCCCTTGCCGCGGGACCTAGCCTGCCATGGGCGCAATCTGGTTCCGATTCCCCGACCGTCACACCCGCGGGTTGTATCGTTCATGAGCGAATCGGCCGGCCCGTAAACAATCGCACCCTCACATTCAACAGCTGCAAGATGAGTGCAACCGAGGCGGAACGAATCTACGGCTATAACGATTGGACGAACGTGACGTCGCAACCGAGCAACGTGGCATCGTCAACGTCACAAACATCGCATCGGACCGGACCGTCTAAAGCCATCCAGGCCGAGTAGATTTTCAGCTAACGCCTATCTATGAAATCAGGGTGGTTCGTCGGATCACCATGGACCTTGGGAGACGAGTTGTTGCACAACTCGTCTCTCAGGTCGAATGACGTCCCGGCCGACCCATGTCGCACTGCCGCTCAACCGGAGTTGCGGTGCCATCTTCGAGAGATCGCTGCGGAAGCGCTCCGCTTGACCGCCGGGAATTCGATCGAGCCTCGTCGTGCAAGCGAGACCACGCGACTGTCGAGCTCGTGCCGCCGTGGGACGTCGCTTCTGAAAGTGTCGGCGCGAATATTTGGATGGTGGGGATGGCAAGCGTTTCGCCAGGAGCTTCCCTCACCGACGTTTGGCGTCTTGCCTCGGCTGCCGCATTATTTTCCATAGCCCTTTGGACAATCTGCTTTGCATATTAATCGGCGCAACTCTTCGTTCGATACCGAGCCGACCGCGCTCGCCATCGCGATAACCGGTTGTTGACGGCAGTGGCGCAGTTACCGTTCGTCGTCATGATGGACTATCGAATCGCTCCGATAGACAACCTCGTCGTAACCGCTTCTGTTGCTATAGAACAGCAACGCCATCAACCCTATGGCAAGCGCGACGGTAAGGACCATTCCAAGTACCATGGCGACCAAACCAGCCAACGGAAGCCCAGGTCCGATAAAACCGTGCAAAGCCCAGATTAACACCACGACCGCGCCAACGGACCCGGCGCACCCGGCCGCAAAAATCACAAGCCGCTTCATGCCAACCTCCATTGATGTCGATGAAATTCTCGACTCACGACCTCGATCCAAAGTAACCCTCGCGGTGTCGCGATGACTACCTCTTACCGAGATCCATATACGATCGTCTCGGGTCACCGCGTACCCAGAGATTTCTCCGGCATCGTCGCGCTGAGCATTAAAGAGAGCAAGAGATCAAACGGCAAGCTGCGGATGGTCGCCATCTCCTTCCAGGCAAGCCGGCTGAGGGGTCAGCCTTATTTCCATGCGGCGAGATCACGCCAACCCTATGGAGTGGCCGTAAACGTCTCGACCACGCTCTCGATGCGGTTCCGCAGCGAGCTGTCGCTATCGCTTCTGATTCGGCGATCAAGGGCACATCGAATGCGGGCACCGGAAGGAGCTAACGCACGAGAGGAATAGGCCAGCTGCTGCTTCTTAACCCGTCCATAACCGTTGACGGCCCGGAGACACCGGCTCAAGACGATACCGACGACACCGCGTAGACCGCTAAAGCGCCACCCTCCGCCGCGCAAAGCCTTGCCCCTGCAACGCGGTGGTTGTGAATAGCCGGATCCCGATCCACTGCCAGCGAGAGGGGCATCTGCCGCCTCTTCCTCCAGCGGAGCCAGCGGTCGGCACATGACGAATGTGCCGCCGCCAGCTAACCAGTGATTAGGTGTAAGATTCAAGCTTGCAGTCAACCATGCCGACGGGAGTCAGGAGGTCTTTTGCCTGTACAAGACCGACCAACCTGAAGTGATCATCCGGATTCTTCATCCCCTGCTTGTTGTTGCCCTTAACCACCGGCGCGGGGCGGGCCAACTGGTGATCATGACTCTAATACCAGACCTCGCCCAACGTCGTGTTCGGGAACTTCAGCGCCTCCAGGGCCTTGTCACCTTTACCGGATAATAGGTCCGGGCATGCTGGACCGCGAGCGCCCATAGGTAGGTTGTCAGGTAGGCCGTATGCGCCGTAAACCCCGGAACGCCGTGGTAACCGCCTGCGGAAGCTATCGAGAAAATCCTTGCTCAACGGATAGGGGCCGGCGAGATCTGGTGTCCATCCGCGCGTCCCGTACATGCCTGCAACCAATTCCGTGCCAAGTGAGCTGCCAGCGAAGGGCGCAATGATGGGGCAGACATATTTCATTTTCTTCAGGATGCCGAATTGCCCCGCCTGTTTCGTCGATGCCACGAAATCGTCACCAAAATCGATATTGACAAAAACATCGGCGGCGCTGTTAGCGATGTTCAAGAGATAGGAACTGTAGTTTCTGGTCGCGAGTGCAGAAACCTGTTGCATTACCACCGTCCAACCGTGTTTGCCGAGAAACTCGTTCATCGAGTTAAAGGTGATATGGCCGTAAGTATAATCTGGAACCAAATAAGCGGCCTTTTTGTTCGCCCCGATCTCCTTGGCCAGAACCGGCGCCAGCGCCTTGCCCACCATGTAAGCGGACTGAAGGGTTTGAAAACTATATCGCACGCAGTCCTTGCCCGTGGTCGCGTTGGATGCCGTCACGCTCGCCATGTTGAGAACCCTCTTGCGTTGGGCAAGTTTTTCTCCGGCAACAGCGACGGCGCTGCTGACGCTGCCCGTGATCATGATCGCCTTATCCTGGTCGATAAAGGCAGTCTGAGCTTGCACGGACGGATTGGGCCGCGTTTCGGAATCGCCGACCTTGTACCGAATTTTCTTTCCCAAGAGGCCGGCGCCCTTCAGGGCCCACGCACGGGCGACGTCGTCCCCGCGTTAATCTGTTCAATGGCCAATACGTAACCCCGGAGCTCGTCCCTTCCAACGTCCGAATAAGGGCCTGTCCGGGGTACCGTGATGCCGACCAGGACCGAGCCTCTCATGATTCCAGCCGGATAAGTTCCCAACGCTGGATACGACGATGCTGCCCAGCTTCGACTCGGCCAAAAGAGTCCCGGAACCATTAATCCCGCAGTGGCCGCGGCACCGCCTTTCAGAATGCCGCGGCGGTTAAAGTTGGCGCGAACGCGATTGTTATCTTGCATGGTTTTGTCCTCCCTATTTTTGGCTTTGCAGCGTGTTTTTCTTAGACGGAATGGAAGGAAAAGGAGCCTTGTTTTTCGGCACCTCGCCGCATAGCGGCCGACAAATTGGAGATCCCTCAGATTCTCGGGATTCCGCTACCTTCCAGCGCACTGTACCGAATCAACGCGGCACACCTGTTGTTTGGGAAACCGTTAAGGCACAACATACCAACCGAAGTCGTGCCGATACGCAACGCACATTTGAGGTGCTGCCACGATATGAAAGGGCCGCGACGCATTTACAGTCCTGCAGGCCCTTCGGTACCGTAACGCGTCAAGATTGGATATCAAGGCCGCTCGTAAACAACCACTTACATCGATGTCGTGCTCAAGGAACGGTTTTGTGGACATACGCCGCGCGCTTGCGACAATATTCGGAGACCACTCAATGTTTCTGACCTGCCGGGAGACCGCGACCACCAGGGCTGTGATTCTCGCGCTCCCGTCCTTCACAGAGCGCAGGTTCGAAACCCAGCGAAAACATCGTTGCGATCCGGCGTAAAGAAGTTGCGGTAGCCAGGCCGGGCGATGCGCATGCTGGTCGCAAACGAGCCGCCGCGCAAAATCTTGCGCGTGCCAAACCACGGCTGCGAATAGTCCCGATATGGATCCGCCACGAAACCAGGAAACGGCGTGAAATTCGAGTGCGTCCATTCCCAGACATTGCCGATCATCTGTCGGCAACCGAAGGCGCTGTCGCCCTCCGCGCCATCTGCAACATCCCAGAGCCGGTCGGATGCAAAATCGAGGTTGGCATGCCGGGAAGTAGGAGCGCGCGGACCCCACGGCCACGCGCGTTTCCGATCGGCGAGGCAAGAGCCGCCGGCCGTCGGCTCGCCAATTGCCGCCGCTTCCCATTCGGCCTCGCTCGGCAGCCGGCGGCGTGCCCAGCGGCACCATGCCTCGGCCTCGTACCAGTTGACGAAAGCAACCGGGGCATCCGGCGCCAGTATCTCGACTTGGTCGTATCTGCGGCACGTCCAAATACCGCCGGCTTCCGCCATCCAATATCGTGGACGATTAGCCTGATTTCGTTCGCGCCATGCCCAACCATCGGCACCCCAAAATTCCGGCCAGCCATATCCGCCAGCTTCGACAAACGCCGCAAATTCGGCATTGGTGACCGGTGCACAAGCAATGCGGAACGGTGCCAGTTCGACGGCATGCGCCCATTTTTCGTTATCGAAGATGAATCCTTCCGACGTCGTGGCGCCAAGGCACCAGCGGCCGCCGGGCACCACAGCGTCTCCCGGCCAGGCTCCGGCGCGATGCGGCGCCGCCCTGCCATCATCAAACGGCCCAGGCCGCGGGTAAGCCAGCGTCTGACGCGTATAGGCCAACGCCTCCACATGCATGTCCTCGTGACGGATCGCGAAGTCATAGAAGTAACGAAGGAGATCCGGAAAATCATCATGGGCGAGGTGCTCGACCTGCCTCTCCGTCACCGCCGCGAGATAGGCGCAAGTCCGCTCGCGATCGGGCAGGTCTAGGGTCCAGCGGGTATCATGTGCAACGGCGCTGGAATCCCACAGTCGGTCGCCCGCCTCGATGAGTGGCGGCCGGCCATGGCCGTGACGAAGCGTCCAATATTCGTGAAACCAGCCGATATGGCCGATTTCCCAGAGTATCGGATTGACGATGTCGAGCTTTGGGCCCATCAACTGGTCAGTTGACAGATCGTCGGTGAGAAGACGGGTTCGCGTGCGAGCCTGATAAATCTGGGCGGCCAGACCAGCAGCCGGCATCCCGGAAGTCGGTCGATCGGAAGCGGAAGCGTCCATGGACATCATTCTTATCACACCGCCCGGACCAAGCGCACGCACCGGAAACCGCGTCGCCGCGCTTCGCTGGGCCTGGATACTTCGGCACCTCGGCCACCGGGTCACGGTCGCAACTGAATATGCCGGAGAGGCAGCCGCTATGATGGTCGCCATTCACGCCTGGCGGAGCGCCGACGCGATCTACCAATTCAAGACCCGCTATGCCGACAGGCCGCTCGTTCTTCAGCTCAGCGGCACGGATATCTACCAATACATCACGGAAGACCCCGAACCCACGCTGAGATCGATGGCACTGGCGGACCAACTGGTGGCCTTGAATGCCCTCGCCTGGCGCGTCGTGCCGAAAAATCTCCGCGGCAAACTTCGCGTCATCTTTCAGTCGGCAGAGCCGCCGGCGCAGGCCCGCCGCCCCAGCCGGCGCCATAAGGACATCGCGGTTCTCGCCCATTTGCGCGACGTGAAGGACCCTCTCAGGGCGGCCGCGGCCGCGCGGCTATTAGCCGCCGAATCCCGCATTCGCGTCGTTCATATCGGTCGCGCCTATACCGCCGAATGGGCCGCCAGGGCGATAGCGGAAATGGCCGCCAACCCGCGCTATCTCTGGCGCGACGACGCGCCACGCGCCGCAGCAAGGGCGCTTCTGCGACGAAGCCACGCGATGGTTCTTTCTTCCCTCAGCGAAGGTGGCGCCAACGTGATCTCCGAGGCCGTCGTCACCGGCATGCCAATCCTCGCCTCGCGGATGGATGGCAACGTCGGCATTCTTGGTCCCGATTATCCCGGTTATTTTCCGGTCGGCGACACCGAGGCGCTCGCCGGTCTTCTGCGGCGCCTCGAAACGGATACGGATTTCGTGGCCGCGCTTGATTACGCAATTACACGTCTTTCGCCACTCTTCAGACTGGAACGCGAGATGACGGCCTGGAAGAAATTGCTCGCGGAGCTCCCTCGATGATCCGGATTGGCTCCATCGCGTGGCTCGCCGCCAACACCCTTCCGATAATCGCCGCCTGCGGGTAACCAAGGTGCTGCAGCTCCGCGACGCAGGCCTTCGCGGCTGGCGCAGGCACACCAGCGAGCAGCCCACCTGCGGTTTGCGGATCGAAGAGGAGCGCATATCGCGGATCCCCGGCCAATTTCTCGGCATCCCGCACCGCTCGCCGCAACCTCAAGTTTTGTGGCTGCAACGAGCTGAAGATCCCGGATTCCACCGTCTCGTGGGCGCCATCCAAGAGCGGCACCATCGCGAGATCAAGCTCCGCGTCGACCCCGGAGGCCTTGGTCATTTCCACAAGGTGGCCGATTACACCGAAACCCGTAACGTCGGTACATGCCGTAGCACCGTAGCGGCGCAGACAGAGCGCCGCCTCGCGCGCCGGAAGCTGCATGCCAGCGAGCGCCGCGTCGATCCAGGGGCCCTTTGCCCGTTGTCTCATTGCCGCGGCGAATAACGCACCCGTTCCGATCGGCTTGGTCAGAATCAGCGCTTGGCCAGCTGCGAGCCCGGATTTGCGCAGCGCCTCGCCCTCTGCAACGCCACCGGTCACCGCGAAACCGAGAGCAAGCTCGGCGCCTTCGCTGGTGTGACCACCAACCAATGTACAACGCGCGTCATTCAGCGCCGAGACGGCGCCCGACATCATCTGGAACAAATCTTCCTCGACCTTGCTCTCGATGCCGTACGGCACGGTTGCGATCGCGAGCGCCGTATGCGGCACGCCGCCCATCGCGTAGACATCGCCGAGGCTATGATTGGCGGCGATACGTCCGAACATATAAGGATCGTCGACGAAGGCGCGAAAGTAATCCACCGTATGAATTAATACCTCGTCCACCGGGGGGCGCACCAACGCAGCATCATCGGGCGCATCAAGGCCGAGCAGCACCTCCTCACGCGGCGTCACCTCGAGTCTTGCCATCACTCGCGAGAGAACGGAGCCTCCGACTTTGGCGCCGCAGCCGCCGCAACGCATGGCGATCGCTGAGATTTCCTTAAGCGCGGCCGAGTCGGCGACACCTGCAGCGGGCGATGGAACAGCGGATAACGGCATCGCCGGCAATTCGGAATACTGACGTATGAATCGACGGTCGATCCAATCCTTGAGCGTCCACAACCAGTCACCTTCGATCGCCAACGAGCCGCGCGAGGCCACTGCTCTCTTGTCGCCGGTCGAAATCAGCGAGAGAAATCTTGACTGCGGCACAAAAGGTTTTGGCGGTCGCCCGGAGAGCGCGAGACGCAGGTTTTCCGCGAGCGGCTTTCCTTGGCGCACGGCGAATACTCCCGCCTTCGGCCGTTCGTGGTTGGCGACGGCCGCGGCGTCGCCGGCCGCGAAGACATTGACGTCCGTGATGCTCTGAAGCGTGTCGTGAACCCGAATGAAGCCGTCGGCATCACAGGCGAAGCCCGATTCTTCGAGCCATGCCGCGCCGCTCGCTTGCGTCACCCAAAGAATCTCATCGAGCGATATGCTTCCGCCGTCGATGCAGCGGATCTGGCCCGCCTCGACCGCCACCACTTCGCGATCAAGATGCAGTTCGACGTCTCTCTCGTGCAGGACGCCGGAGAAGATCCGTCCGACCCGCGGATTGTGCGTTGGCAACAGACGCCCTGCGGTGACGAGAACGAATTGGAGACGGTCTGGGTCTTCGCCTTGGTCGGCCAAAAGTTGTCGTAAGCGGTGACGCATCGCCAGGATCAGTTCGACCCCCCCCGCACCGCCGCCGACGACACCGAGCCTAAACGGCTGCGCCTCCGTGGTGATGCGGCCG
This sequence comes from Ferrovibrionaceae bacterium, assembly GCA_046705265.1. Lineage (GTDB taxonomy): Bacteria > Pseudomonadota > Alphaproteobacteria > Ferrovibrionales > Ferrovibrionaceae > JAJYTL01. The sequence goes on along the minus strand of JBJKQL010000138.1, from coordinate 3,578 downwards.
ACGATCTGCCGCCACCGCGTCGCGAACCTGCCGATCGGCTTTACCGGGATCGCGTGCTCGGCGGCGCCCGGCACGTCGTTCTGTTTCGGCAGCGAGCCGATATCGAGTGACAGCACGTCATAAGAGACCGGTGGGCGGTGCGCGCATCGGACATGCTTCGCCACAAGGTCGACATTCGTCACCTCGTCGTGATAAAGGCGCGCTCCGGCGAAGGCCGCCAATGGTCCAAGATCGATATGACAATCCTCGTAGGCGTAATGGCCGGCGATAAAGCCCGGCAGCATGCCGGAATAGGGTGTGAGCAAATCGCGGCCGATAAGCGTCAGGCGAACACCCGCCATCGGGCGCATACCGAAGCTTTTGAGCACGGCGACATGGCTGTGACCGCCGCCGACAAGCACGAGGTCCTTTACAACAGGCGTTCCGACCGACTGCATCATTCCGTCACTCGAGCCAAACCCCATGGCGGGGCCCCCTCATCCCAGCCTTCATGGTCTATCACGATACAGGATTGCCGGGGGCATGCCATAGGCGGCTCATGGACCGGACGGAGCCGATCACTTTTTCGGAGCAAGATGGAAGCGGCTCTTGCGATGCACTTTGGAACGTTCATTGCCGATCATCTGGGGTACGCCAATGAGGTCAGGATCATGGCCGTAACCAAAAGCGGCACCATCGCCGTGCTATTGTCTTGTACCCTCTATTTCAAGTCAGATAAGCGTGTCCCATATTTACGCGCGCCTGCACTCCTGGCCGTCACGAAGATCGTTCTCCCCACAGGCCCAGTGTATGAAATCGGTTCTTCTGCAATACTTGAATGGAGCCAGCATCGCTGCTATCGTTCAAAGCGTCAGCCGCAATAGCGAGTATTCCCGTACGAGTCTCTTCATCCTCGAGCGCCCACTCAAGCATTTTCCGGTCGGTCCATACCAGCCGGCCGGATTCAAAGCGCGCATAAATCCGGCCCGTATCGCGTTCGGCGAAGCAGACAATCGGAATTGAGTGTACGCACTGCGATAAAAACTGCGTGTTATTTGCCGCGGCCATCGTTTCGTGGTCCCGATATACCTTTTCCGGAGCGTCGGCGTTGACGTCGATCTTGCGGTACCGTTCGATATCTAACATACCTTTGACATCAAGGATGTTCATCTCGTTGTTCTTACCAAAGGCCATTGTTCTCGGTTGCTCCCCGGGTAGCACACTGTTGTCGAGAAATTCGTAATGCACCACCTTGTCGGTACGCAGCGCCCAGGTAAAAAACAGAATTGGCATGCCCGTATAGGCTTCGACATTATGCGCAAGCAAATCGTCGACCGCCTTATAGCGGCCGACTTCCAGGCCGCGCTTCCACGCCCGCGTAACGGTCTCGTGTGGCGGGGTGACCATGAAGAACATGTAAATCAGGCCGCCAAAGCGTGTCAGCAAATTACTTCCCGCTTCGTCCGAATGAGGTGCGAAGCTATCGAACCGAAATCGGTCAATCAAGAGATGGGAAATTCCGCGACCTGCAGCCTTTTGGGCCATGTAGCGGTCGAGTTTGTGATCGATAATCGCAAGCTCGCGTCCAGTCAGCGCCGCCGCGTACTTAAAGGAGTCGCCTAGCAAAGTGTAATCGAGTAGGTATTTGCGCCAAATATCCGGACTGATGATCGCAAAGTCGCTCCAATGCACTCCAAGTTCGGCCGCCAGCCTTTTTTGCAGGGGGCGCATTGTACTCTTGCCGGAGGCCGACGCTCCTTTCGTGTTCATGACGATTGGCCGTTCCTGAACGGGGAGCATGTGGTAGCCTTCTCCCTCGGCGGCCTCGTGGATATACGGCTCGATGAGACGGCCTATGGTCGTGCTTCCATAATCGTTGCAAGCGAGGCCTATAGCGAGTGGCGCAAGCAGCGACTTATCACCCCACACGCGGCCGTGCTTTGCGCGGACTGCAGAGATGACTCTAGTGAGAGATCGATACGCCGCGGCGCGCAGCGGGCCATCACTTGCATTTTCCTGCTCTGTCCACCGCCGCAACACCTGCTCCTCGCGCTCGAATCGATCTTCCCTGGTCGCTGGCATCTCGGCACGTTCCGGAAACAATCGAAGAAAACCAAACCATCCTCGCTTTCGTGATTTTCGCTCGGTTGCGACGCGTTGCTCGGCTGCCGAGAGCGCAGTGGAAAGCTCTGTATCGATCAGGTCCGAAAGCGCCAGCTTGAGCGAATCGTATGCGGCGACGATCTCATGCATGTGAGGTTCGATATACTTTTTTAAGATCGTATGGATCATTAGCCGGAAGTTGATGCCGAGGTCATCGATCCTGGCGGCTTCTGGATCGGGCACCGAAAGATCGGCGGTTACCCGAACCAACAGTTCATGCACTGCCAGACGACGGGGCCGGAATATCACGAGGTCGTCCAGCGGAAGGCCCGAGAGATCGTGAATCTCCTCGGCTTGTTTGAGAGTAGTGAAGACGTTCTCAGCCTTAAAGATTGTCGAAAGCGGAACGAGATCCAGCGGCAATTCCGACTGAATGCCCGGATTCCATGGTCCGTATGCGGCGCCACCGGTAGTTTCAACTTCAAGTGACATATGCTCAATGCCTCCTGGCGCACATCGCCATAAGAAACCCAACTCTCATAATGCCGGCACCGAGACACCGACTCTCCCGCCGCCCAGGCAGAACTGCAAGCCGGATCAGAGCCTCTCTCGGCTTTGTAGAATTCATTCGGATTTGTCAAGGGGAAGTGGCCCTTACCCGTGTCTCAGTTTGGAGCCCAAGAGTAATCAGCCACATGCAAGGCGGCCCACTATCGGCTTGGTGAATTCCACGCGCCCGAAGTTCCGCTGTCAACTCGCCCAGCGCGGACGGAATGGACAAACGCCATAGTTTGTATAGAGGCAGAACGGTGGCACAGATGATACAATTGTCGGGAGTCTTCTCGATCTTAATTGCGCGCTCACCTGCTTTCTATAATTGGCCGCCCCGATAACGTCGGCTGGGCACCTCTCGCTTTCGGCGAGTTTTTGGAAATGCCACTTCTGTGGTTGCGTTGACGCATCGTCGGCGCACGGATCAAGAAATTCGTGCTCGCTGGGCACCCGCCCTACCCTGCCGAGGCGAGACCCATCTTGATAGCGCCTCTCTACAGGCCAACAACAGTTTGATATATCCTCGTCTATGGACGCTACCCGGTAAGTGCGGGTTGTCGCGCCCGCCACACCTTGATACCAGATCGCAAGCCAACTCCGGCATCTCGCGTTTCCTTACCTGACACAAAGCTTATGGGCAAAACATGCCAACTGGTGGACGCGGTCAGGCCTGTCAATTTTCAAGCTAAAATATCCTCCAGACTTCGACAGGGTCCCGACTTTGTGTCATGATTTCCGTGGAATTCAGAGCGGTTTCCGGTCACTTGGGCTCGCGGGAATCGCTTGGTTCCTTTATGGAACGAGTCACTGCTGTCCGGTTACTAGGCAGGCCGAAAGTATGTTCAGGGGTTAAGCGGCATATTTGGTTTCTGGCGCCTGGAAGAACGAGCGGACATGCTCGGGCGTTTTCTGCAAATAGCGAAGTCTTCCGATCACGGCTTTTT
>JBJKQL010000137.1:0-4423 GCA_046705265.1 Ferrovibrionaceae bacterium | reverse complement strand
GGACGACGGGATACGATGAGACCTGCCTTGATCTTCCGCCGAAGGACAAGCGGCGATTCTCGGACACGCCAATCCAGCCAGATCAACGATCTGCGATTTCATTCCAGCCTCTCCGCGATGGCCAATGAATAGTTCGTGCTGCGGCCGCCGCCTTCGTCTTTTACAATCACTCCGAGCGCGATCAGGTGCGTGATGTCGCGCAGCGCGGTATCGGGCGAGCACTTCTCGATCTTCGCCCATTTGGACGACGTGAGTCTCCCTTCAAATCCGTTAAGCAGCCGGTTCAGCATATTGCACTGACGCTCGTTGAGCCCGCCACTGCTGTACCGTTTCCAGAACCGCGCTTTGCGCAGCACACCCTCGAGCGCGCTCTCGGCACCGTCGATCGCGCCTCCGAGGCAATCCAGAAGCCACACAAGCCATGGCCGTGACATCGAGGCGCCCTTCTGGGTTCGCTCAAGGATCGCGTAATAGGTATTTCGCTCCTGCCGGATTTGCGCCGACGTGCTGTAGAAGCGCTGCGAGTTGCCTTCCGAGCGGGCAGGCTGCATGTCGGAGATCGCACGCGCGATCCGTCCATTACCATCATCGAAAGGGTGAATGGTCACTAACCAAAGATGGGCTATGGCCGCCTTGAACACCGGATCGATGCGAATCGCCCTATTAAGCCAGTTTAAGAATCTATCCATCTCGGCGGGCAGACGTGCCGCAGCCGGCGCCTCGTAATGAGCACGCTCACGGCCCATGGCGCCGGAAACGACCTGCATCCGCCCGCCTTTGTCATCACGCCATGCGGCAACGTTGATCTTGTGCGGTCCGCCCCTCCCGGCCGGAAACAGCGCCGCGTGCCAGCCGAAGAGCCGCTCCGTGGTGAGCGTTTCGGCGAAATTCTGGATCGCGTCGAGCGTCGTCTCGACGACCCCTTCGACTCCTCGGTCAGCCGGCGTAAGCGCGCCAGTGTCAATGCCGAGACGACGAGCAATCGAGGGCCGAACCTGGTTGCGGTCCAACAGCTCACCCTCGATCTCGCTGGATTTGACGACATCCTCGGTCAAAGTGGAAAGCAGGGCCTCGCCCCGCAGGGAACAGCCCAGGCCTTCCATGATACGGCCAATCAGCCGCCCCTGCCGGTGCTGGACGGACGCGAAATGCCTCGCCAGCGCCTTGTGATCCCATCGGAAGCCGGGCCAATCCGGCAATTCGTGAATGTATTCCACTATATTCTCAGCGCATCTTGCGGCGACTACACCGATTATTCGCTGCAATCGCAAGGTTATTAACCGCATAGAAAGCGGAGAGCACGCCAGTCAATCTCCGCACCGGTTCAATCGCCGCCGGAATCTGGCGCGTTAGACAAGTCCGACCTCGCATGCTGAGCATGGCCGAGAGAACGGCCGGCATCGTGGGAACATATTCGATCCCCTGTGATGTTCAGCGATGCGCGAAAAGCGGTCGAATCCGACCTGCTCATTTCCCTTCCGGGATCCTTTGGTAAGAGGAGATCGCGGGCGGCGCATCCGACGACTTGGTCGCTGTGCTTTTTGGGAAAACCTACCCACGAGCCGACGGCGGCGAGCCTCGCCCTAGCCGGCGAGCCGCTAGCCACCGATCAGGGATCGCTGCCGCCCCGCTTTCCATTGATCGACCATGCGCTCCGCGGTCTCGGCAAAGTCGGAGTGATCTTTCCCATAGGCCTCCAGTTCGGGGATGGTCTCGGATAGTGCCGTTGCGATGCGTTCAAGAATTTGGCGAACGTGGGCGGGCGCGGCCATCATTCGTATCTCGCCGAAACGACGCAGGCGCTTAGCGTCAGGCCATCCGGTTGTGCCATCCAACGTGAGCGCCATGCTGTCGGAAGGCAGGTAAATTGTGGTGGTTACAAGGTCGTAGACCGGAGCGAGTCGGGCCTCCTCCAGCACGTTTTCATAGACGATCGCGAAATTCTTCAGATGTGCATCGCCATTGCCCAACGCACAATTAAGGGCGATCAGAGTGAACAGCTTTTCAGAGTCGGACGCTAGGTCTTTCGTGTCGATGAAATCACCGAGTCGCTTCATCACCGCTGTCTCGTAGCTGCCGCGATATTTTTCTTCGGTCCGTCGGGCATTGAGGACCGAGAAGTCTTCGACGCCACGATAGGTGCCATCGGGGCGCAGGTCGAAGCGATCCACGACCAGCGCGGCGCCGTCTTCGGCAAGGCGAAACGGCGGCACGTCAAGCCCGCACCGTTGGGCCGCCCTGAGGCAAAAAAATTCGTTGGCGGCGAGCTGTGGGTATTCGGTCTGGTTCCAGAACTTCACAATGTGGGTGGCCCCGCGAAAGCTCTGAGATAACCGGCCCTCTTCCTTGGCAAGGACGCGAGATGACGGCGTATCGCGGACGAGCACCTTCGGCTGAACACCGCTGACGCCGGAGAACGCCGCGAATTTTTCGATCAGATAATGAAACAGGTCGCGATCGCGGCGGCCCCCAAGAATCTCGTCGACGGATTGGAAAGGAACGCCCTCGTCCAGAATGTCATTCGGGCCGGTGTACCTAAGCCGGCCAATTTGCGACCGTCCAACGATCGACAGCAGATCGAACTCGTCGAATGTTCCCGTCGCCTTGGCAAAGGCCAGCCTGAGCCGTTCGCGAAGGGCCCCCTCCGGGAGGTTCATCTCAAAGATCGGGGGAAGGCCGTATGGTACATTCCATGACGCGACGCGAACCGGCATCGTCACCGAAACAGCGCGCTCGGCAGCGACATGAGGGGCGTAGGCGAAGCTGCTGCCACGCTTGTCGTGGCGGTCGAGCAGCCCGGCCTCAGCCCCGTCGGCCCAAACCTTGATCACGCTCGTCTTCCAGCATCAGCTCCTCGAGGGTCGGCCGCCGCTTCCTCGGCTCGCCAAGCGACAGCTCGAGTCCAACCGCGGCGAGAATCTTCGCAAGTTTGACAAAGCCGAGCTCGCCGAGACGCCCGTTCTCCAGCGCGTCCAAAGTGGCGCGGCTCACGCCGGCTTTATTTGCAAGATCGGTTTGTCGGAGCTTCAGCGCCTTGCGTCGCTGACCAATTTGCAAACCTATGGACGGCAGGTCCAGCATCATACGCCTAGTTTAGTAGGCAAATTTGGATGATATTCCACTAGCGCACAATATAATAGGTGTACGATCAAATACAATACCGACCGTAGAAGGCAAAGCTGTCAACCGGCAAGCAAACGGGGCCCCGGATCGGCGTGCCAAGATAACGGCTCGCATGGCGCACGCTCTGAAAGGGATCCACGTCACGGCCCGGACGGCGACAACGCTCTAGAGAATATCGCGCGTTTCGGTTTCAGGTCTGGTTCGCAACACGATATGACCTTTTCAGCGCCGGAGATGTGCCATGACTAAGAAAAATGTCTTGCAGCCCGCTTCTAACTAGTTATATGACTAGTTATTGTCGAATTCACGGAGGATCCCGTGGAAAAGCAATGGCAAGTCCAGGACGCCAAGGCCCGCTTTAGCGAGTTGCTTGAAGCGAGCCTCAAAGAGGGTCCACAGATCGTGACCAAGCGCGGTGTGGAAACAGCCGTTCTGGTTCCAATCGGCGAATGGCGACGGCTCATGAATACGGCCAGGCCAACCTTGAAAGACCTTCTCCTCGCGCCCGGCCCACGGACGGACGCCTTGACTCCGCCCCGTACGGCGCACGGCCATCGCGCGATACCGGCCTTCGACTGAACGGATGTATCTCCTCGACACCAATGTCGTCTCCGAATTGCGACGGCCTAAGCCACACAAGGCAGTCCTTAAATGGATCGCCAACGTACCGGCAGATCAGCTTCACCTCTCGGCCGTCACGATTGGCGAGATCCAGGCCGGCATCGAGATAACACGCGAACAAAGCACCGGCAAAGCGGCCGAACTCGAATCTTGGCTCGACAAGATCGTTTCAAGCCACGGCATCATACCGATGGATGCTGCGGCCTTTCGGGAATGGGCCCGACTCAAACATCGCAAATCAAACACATTGCTCGAAGACACGATGATCGCGGCAACGGCTCGGGTTCATAAGCTGACCGTCGTTACCCGAAACATCAAAGATTTCCGGCTGCTCGGCGTGAAGCTGCTGAATCCATTCGCCAGCGTCCAAAGCGTTTGACCGCAATCGCCAGTACCACCGCGCCGCTGACAGGCTCAAGTCGCTCTTCAATCGCTGGCCTACAATCGGTTCCGGCGGCCGGCAGTCTTTCTCCGCCAAGGGCTCTTGCTTCCTATTGGAGAACTCCCGCGAGACCGAAGAGGCGCCGCCCGAGTGGCAAAATCGCCCGTTTCTGTCGCTCTCGCAGCATCAAGGCGCATGGAGCCGTCAGGGTGCGCACGGTAGTTACGGGCCTGAGAAGGCGCTAATCCCCGCTCCGTCTGTCAATCTCGGCCTGTGCTTCCGAGACAGCCCGCGGCT
>JBJKQL010000136.1:0-77981 GCA_046705265.1 Ferrovibrionaceae bacterium | reverse complement strand
TTCATGATGGGTGTGGCGCTCCTCGATCCATCGGTGACTCGGTTTGGCAATCAGAATCATGCGATAAATCGCGGCTTAGCGCCACATCCGTCGCCAGAAAATCCACATTTTCATGAATAAGACGGGTTAAAGCGGTGAGATGGTCGCGCATCAGTCGCACACCGTCAGCGGAGTCCCAATTCCAAGGCCGAGGCGCTCGTCGGCGCGGGCGCAATTGGCAGCGATTTCGATGAGGCCGTTCGAATTCACATACCAGAATGCCTCTCCTTTGGGTAGATCAGAGAAGGTGTGCGCATGGTGAAGACGGCAACCCGCGATCTCGATCGCGCATGCCGCATCGGCCGAGCTTTTGCGAAGACCGGTCAGCGCATTGCCGTAACCGTCGATATAGACGATCTCAGCGAGATCGTCAGGCCAATCATTAAAGCGCGTCGCCACAGCCGGTTGCGCCGTCTCGCCAAGTCCAGCGCCGCGCGCCAATCGTGCCGCGATGGGGGCGAAGAGATCACGGCCGTGAAAACTCGCCGACAAGACCTCCGGCCGCCAGACGATCTCAAATACCCGCGCATGAGGCGCGCGGCGAAGGACAATTTCAAACAGGCCGTTATCCGGGCCCACGTACCAGCGGCCATCGGCTTCGACGGCGAGCGCGCGTCGTGGCGAACCAACGCCGGGATCGACCACCGCGAGACAAACGCTGCCCGGTGGAAAGCCCCCGACGTAGGGCGGCAAGAGATAGGCCCCGGCCTTCGGGTTCTGCGCCGGCGCATCGGCAAAAAGATCGATCACGGCAATCCCCGGCGCCTCGCGCGCCAAGACCGCCTTCATCTGTCCGGTATAGGGGCCTAAGAGCCCAAAATCGGTAAAGAGCGTGATCATGCGCCTCGAGCCTCAGCCGGCAGCGCCCATGAAACGCGCGAGAATGTCGCGCGCGGCGCTGGTTGGTGAGCGGCGACCGGCCATGACCTCGGCCTCGATACCGGGCAGAACCTTCACCACCGCCGGATGATCGCGAAGCATGCCGGCGAAGCTTTCGGAAATCTCGCGCCAGAGGGCGGCCCGCGCCTGTTCCGCGCGACGGTGATCCAGAACGCCGGCCTCCACCAATTTTGCGCGAAAGTCCGATACCATGGCCCATACCTCGGAAATGCCTTCGCCTTGCATGGACGAAACCAGCGCGACCGAAGGTTGCCAAAGCGGAGTCTTTGGCCGAAGGAAGCCAAGCGCGTTGTTGTATTCCGCAGCGGCGCGGCGCGCCGCCGGCAAAAGCTCGCCGTCCGCTTTCGTCACCACGACGAGATCGGCGATTTCGACGATGCCGCGCTTCAAACCCTGCAATTCATCCCCGCTGGCCGGCGAGAGCATGAGGACGAACATATCGACGAGCTCAGCGACCGCAACCTCGGCTTGGCCGACACCGATAGTCTCGACCAAAACGATGTCGAAACCAGCGGCCTCAACGAGAAGAACCGCTTCTCGTGTCCGCCTCGCGATACCGCCCAGAGACCGCCCTCCTGGTGAAGGACGGATGAAGGCGGACGGATTGGCGGCGAGCTTCGGCATCCGCGTCTTGTCGCCGAGGATTGACCCACCACTCACCAGCGACGACGGATCGACAGCGAGCACCGCGACCTTGTGCCCCTTCCCCGTCAGAAAAGCGCCGAAAACCTCGATAAAGGTGGATTTTCCGGCTCCTGGTGCGCCCGAAATTCCGATGCGGAATGCCTTGCCGGCCTGCGGCAGGATCTCGGCAAGAAGCATTTCGGCATAATCGCGGTGTTCAGGCTTAGTGGATTCGATCAAGGTGATGGCGCGCGCCAGCGCGCGGCGATCACCCGAGAGCAGCCCTTTCGCGAGCAACGTCGGATCGGAGTCGCGGGCTGGCATCGGCTTCGACGCGGGTTCCGGGTCGCGGCGTTGACCCATGCGGGCTCAGGCCGCTTCGCGCTGCCGGCGGAGAAGGCGAAGAATTTCCGAAGCCGCGGTCGGGATGTGCGTGCCCGGGCCATAGATCGCGGCGACACCCTGAGTCTTCAGACCGGCATAATCCTGTTCCGGAATGACGCCGCCGCAGACGACCAGAATATCGGTGGCACCAAGGCGGCGAAGCTCTGCTATCAACTCTGGCACCAGCGTGCGATGGCCCGCCGCCTGGGTTGAGATACCAATGACATGGACGTCGTTATCGATCGCATCCTGCGCAGCTTCGGCCGGAGTCTGAAAGAGCGGTCCGATATCGACATCAAAGCCGATATCGGCGAAAGCAGTGGCGATGACCTTAGCGCCGCGGTCGTGGCCGTCCTGACCAAGTTTGGCGACAAGCAGCCGCGGCCGACGGCCTTCGCCGCGCGAGAAGGCTTCGACCTCGCGCCGGATGCGCTGGAAGTCCGGATCTTCCTTCCAGGCAGCGCCATAGACGCCGGAGATCGAATGGATTTCAGCGCGGTGCCGGGTAAAGACCGTCTCCAGCGCGTCTGAAATCTCGCCGACGGTGGCGCGGGCCCGAGCGGCCTCAACGGCAAGGGCGAGAAGATTGTCATCACCCGCCGCGCCTTTGGTCAAAGCCGCGAGCGCGGCTTCGACCTTAGCCAGATCGCGCTTCACCTTGACCGCCTTCAAGCGCGCGATCTGGCTTTCGCGCACTTTGGTGTTATCGATGACGCGAACCGAAATCGGCTCGCTTTCAGCTCGATATTTGTTGACGCCGACAATGGTCTCCTCGCCGCGGTCGATACGAGCTTGGCGGCGCGCGGCAGCCTCCTCGATGCGAAGCTTCGGCATGCCGCTATCGACTGCCCGCGTCATGCCGCCCAGGGTTTCGACCTCCTGCATCAGGGCCTCAGCCCCCTTGACCAGGGATTCAGTCAGCGCCTCGAGGTAATAGCTGCCGCCCAAAGGATCGACGACGTGGGTAATGCCGGTTTCCTCAGCCAGGATGAGTTGCGTGTTGCGGGCGACTCGGGCGGAGGTTTCGGTCGGCAGCGCCACTGCTTCGTCGAAAGCATTGGTATGAAGCGATTGGGTGCCGCCGAGAACCGCGGCGAGAGCCTCGAAGGCGGTGCGCACGATGTTGTTATAGGGGTCCTGCGCGGTGAGGCTGACGCCCGAAGTTTGACAATGAGTGCGGAGCATCAGGCTCGACACCTTTTTCGGCGCGAAGCGCGAGATGACGCGGGACCACAGCACCCGCGCGGCACGGAGCTTCGCCACCTCCATGAAGAAGTTCATGCCGATGCCAAAAAAGAACGAAAGCCGGCCGGCGAAATCGTCAATATCAAGGCCGCGATCCATGGCCGCGCGAACGTATTCGAGGCCGTCCGCGAGCGTAAAGGCCAGTTCCTGCACTGCGGTCGCTCCCGCTTCCTGCATGTGATAGCCAGAGATCGAGATCGAGTTGAAGCGCGGCAGGTTCGCGGCCGCATAGGCAATGACGTCGGCAACAATCCGCATCGAAGGCTCGGGCGGATAGATATAGGTATTGCGGACCATGAACTCCTTAAGGATGTCGTTCTGAATAGTGCCGGATAGCTTTTCCGGCGCCACGCCCTGCTCCTCACCGGCGACGATGAAATAAGCCAAGGTCGGCAGCACCGCGCCGTTCATGGTCATCGACACGCTGATGCGATCAAGCGGAATACCGTCGAAGAGGATTTTCATGTCCTCGACGGAGTCGATCGCGACACCGGCCTTGCCAACATCGCCGACGACACGCGGATGATCCGAATCATAGCCTCGGTGGGTGGCGAGATCGAAGGCAACTGAAAGGCCCATCTGCCCAGCCGCCAACGCCTGGCGATAAAAGGCGTTCGATTCCTCGGCCGTCGAAAAGCCTGCATATTGCCGGATCGTCCACGGTCGATTCGCGTACATGCTGGCCCGCACGCCACGCAGGAAGGGAGTAAAACCGGGCAGCGCCGCGTCCGCCTCGGCCCCGGCAAGATCAGCTGCGGTATAGAGCGGGTTTACCGGGATACCCTCCGGCGTGATCCAGGTGAGATCATCCAACCTCTTGCCGCGCAACTCTTTTTCAGCGAGAGCGCGCCACTCCTCCAGGTCGGGTTGCCGCTTTTCCGTCATCATTCCGCCTATCCAAGATGCCGTGGCAAAGTATGCGAGCGGTGCCCCCGAAGTGTCAAACACCGCTGTCAAACAGGACTCACATCGAAACACTTGCCAAAAGCCAAGTGCGCGGCCAATGTTAGCGGCGATGGTGATCCGTTCGGCGGCAGGCGAGATCCGCCGCGTTCTTGCGGTTCTCGGCCCCACCAATACCGGCAAGACCCACTTGGCGGTTGAACGGCTGCTCGCGCATCCGACCGGCGTGATCGGCCTGCCCCTTCGCCTTCTTGCGCGCGAGATTTACGATCGCGTTGTCGCCTTTAAAGGCACGTCTACGGTGGCGCTCATCACCGGCGAGGAAAAGATCGTGCCGCCACACCCGCGCTGGTATGTCTGCACGGTCGAGTCCATGCCGCTCGACAAAAGCTTCGACTTCGTCGCCATAGACGAGATTCAGCTTATCGCCGATCCTGAGCGGGGTCATGTCTTCACCGAGCGCCTGCTTGGCGCGCGCGGCCGCTTCGAGACAATGTTCCTTGGCTCGGACACCGTGCGGGGGCTGATCCGGCGCCTCGTGCCAGAAGCGGAATTCGTCACTCGTCCTCGCTTCTCCAAGCTGGCCTATGCCGGCCCAAAGAAGCTCTCGCGCCTGCCACAGCGCACCGCCATCGTCGCCTTCTCGGCGCAGGACGTTTACGCCATCGCGGAGCTCGTCCGCCGTCAACGAGGCGGCGCCGCCGTCGTCCTCGGCGCCTTGAGCCCGCGCACGCGGAACGCCCAGGTCGCCATGTACCAAAACCGCGAGGTCGATTACCTGGTCGCGACCGATGCGATCGGCATGGGCCTCAACATGACCGTCGATCACGTTGCTTTCGCCGGACTCCGCAAATTTGATGGCCGCATCTCGCGTGAACTCACCGCGTCGGAGGTGGCGCAGATCGCAGGCCGCGCCGGACGACATTTGAACGACGGTACTTTCGGTGGTACCGCCGAGCTTGGCCCCTTGGACCCCGAGCTCGTGACCAAGGTCGAAGAGCATCGCTTCGAACCGATCGCAAAGGCGAGATGGCGTAATCACTGTCTCGATTTCACTTCACTGCGCGATCTTTTGCGTGACCTCGAGCGTGCTCCGCCACTCGACTGCCTAGTGCGCGGTCGTGAAGCCGACGACTTCCTCGCTCTCCGCCATCTTGCCCGTGACAGCGAAATTCGCGACATCGCACGCGATCGCGCCATGATCCGCTTGCTCTGGCAGGTGTGTCAGATTCCGAATTTCCGCAAGAGCGGGCCGGGTGGCCATGTTCGTTTTTTGAGCAGTCTCTATCGTCATCTCGCGGCTGGCGAGGGCGTGCTACCGACCGATTGGGTGGCCCGCCACGTCACGGCTCTTGACCGCATCGAGGGCGATATCGAGACCCTGGCCGAGCGCATCGCGCATATCCGCGTCTGGACCTTCGTCTCACACCGGCCAGACTGGCTGAAAGACGCCCGTGGCTGGCAGGCCCGAACACGCGCGATCGAGGACCGGCTCTCGGACGCGCTACACGACAAGCTGACGCAACGCTTCGTCGACCGCCGCACGGCCGTTCTGCGCCAGAAGCTTCGCGACCGCAGCCGGCTTTATGCCGCCATCGCCAGCGACGGCGAGGTAACGGTCGAGGGTCAATATGTCGGCCGGCTTTCGGGGTTTGCCTTCGCTCCCGACCAGACCGCAGCCGGTGCCGACGGCAAGGCGCTCCGTGCGGCCGCCAACCGGGCTCTCGCGCTTGAGCTCAAGTCTCGCGCCCAAGCGCTGATCCGGGCCACAGCCGACGAGATCGCCCTTCGCGATGATGGCCGGCTGCGGTGGCATGGCGGCACGGTGGCGAGGCTGGTCGCAGGGCCAAGCGCGCTCAAGCCGGTGGTCCGGCTGGTCGCCGCCGACGCCTTGGAAGAGCCGGCCCGCCGCCAAGTGGAGGCAAAGCTTCAGGCTTGGCTCGACCGTCACATCGAAACCGGTCTCCGGCCGCTTTTCCGCTTTGTCCATGGCGATTTCAGCGGCGCGGCACGCGGTCTCTGCTTCCAGCTCGGTCAAGCACTCGGCGCCCTGCCCCGCGCCAACGCCTCGGCGCAACTCAAGAACTTAAGCCGCGACGATCGGGAACGCCTGAGAAAGCTTGGGCTTCGCTTCGGCCGCGTGCATCTGTTCGTACCAGCACTTCTGAAGCCCAACGCCGCCCGGCTCACTCTGTTTCTCGCGGCGGTTCACCAGGGCCGGCCAATCCCGGCGCCTCCACCGCCAGGGCGGGTTTCTTTTCGTCCCGACGCCGAGACCTCGGATGCCATGTGGCGCGCCGCGGGCTTTTGCCGCTCGGGCACCATCGCCGTTCGGCTCGACATCCTGGAGCGGGTCGCCGCTCTCGCGGCGCGGCGCGAGCGCGACGGCCTGATCGAGGCGGACTCTGATTTCAGCGCTATCGCCGGTTGCAAGGCGGCAGATTTGCCGATGATCCTCGACGTTCTCGGCTATCGCGCGGAGCGCTCGACCACCGGTCTCTGCTTCCGCCGTCGTAAATCGCGATCCGGCCATGAGCCTCGGCACCCGGCGGCAGCGGAATCTCCATTTGCCAAACTGAAGGAGCTGTCATTGGGATGAACGAGGACTCGATTCGCCTCGACAAATGGCTATGGTATGGACGCTTTTGCAGGAGCCGGAGCGATGCGGCGCGTTTCGTCCAAGCCGGCCGCGTGCGCGTCAACCGCGTCGCCGTGAACAAACCGGCGGCGCCGGTAAAGCCTGGCGACGTGCTGACGTTCCCGCAAGGTAGCGGCATCCGAGTGGTACGCGTCCTGCAGTCCGGGCGACGTCGCGGGCCCCCGGCGGAAGCGCGCTCTCTCTATGAAGAGATGATCACGCCCGACAGACGAGTAGCCCCGATGGCGTCATCGGCGCCACCGGCGGCGGGGATGTGCCGCGCCGGTCATGCGGGCATAGAATAGGGCGTCGGGACCAAACCTCAGTTCATTCCAGAGGTCGACAAAAAGAAAACACCGGATATGGTGCTGTGATGCGTGTTCTTCTGATCGAAGATGATCGGCAGGCGGCGAGTTATATCGTCAAGGGATTGAAGGAAAGCGGCCATACCGTCGATCACGTGGCCGACGGGCAGGAAGGACTGGCAATGGCCGCGAGCGAGACCTACGATGCCCTTATCGTCGATCGCATGTTGCCAGGCATGGACGGCGTCTCTCTGATACGGGAGATCAGGGCCCGCGGTCGAACCACTCCGGCGCTTTTCTTGAGCGCCCGTGGTGAAGTTGACGATCGGGTTGAAGGACTCAAGGCTGGCGGCGACGATTACCTCACCAAACCCTTCGCGTTTGCCGAGCTGCTCGCACGCCTCGACGCTATTGTGCGGCGTGGCAATGCGGCCGCCGGCCAGGCCAAGCTCGCATGCGCCGATCTCGAAATGGATCTTCTAGCCCGCACGGTGAAGCGGGCTGGCCGTGAAATCGATCTCCAGCCGCGGGAGTTTCGCCTCTTGGAATATCTGCTGCGTCACGCCGGACAAGTGGTGACGCGGACCATGCTGCTTGAGAATGTATGGGACTATCACTTCGATCCGCAGACCAACGTTATCGACGTACACATCAGCCGGCTGCGCCAGAAGATCGACCGTGACTTTGCGCCGGCACTGATTCAGACCGTGCGCGGCGCCGGCTATTGCCTTCGTGCGCAAACCTAGCCCGCTTCATACCTCCGCGTTTCGACTCGCCCTCGTCTATACGGCGATCTTCGCCCTGTCGGGGCTGATCCTGCTCGGCTTTATCTATTGGACCACCGTACCGGTCATCGATCGGCAAGCGGATGCCACGATTGATTCGGAAATTCTTGCCCTGGTCGAGCAATACCAATCGGGCGGGCTTAAGGCGCTGACGGAATCGATCAAGCTCCGGATCGAAACATTGCGCCAAGAGGGCAATATCTACCTTCTGACGAATCCCGATTTTACCCCCTTGATCGGCAATCTGCATGGCTGGCCGGCGGTTCGGCCAAACAAGCAAGGGTGGCTGGAATTCGCCATCCGGCCGACTGGGATCAAGGATCAGACGACATCGATTGCGCGCGCCCGCGCCTTTCGGCTTGCCGGTGGCTATAACCTCCTGGTTGGGCGCGATCTCCGCGAGCGACGCCGTTTTCGCGCCATCATCATCGAATCTCTTTCGGCGGCGATGGGCGTGCTGCTCGTCGTCGGTCTTGTCGGTGGACTTGCGACCGGCCGAGGCCTGCTGCGTCGTCTTGACGTCATCAACCGGACCAGCGCTGAGATTCTTCGCGGTAGCCTGGATCGCCGGGTACCGGTCAGCCGCCGCGGCGACGAATTCGACGAGCTGGCGCAGAATCTGAACCGCATGCTGGAGCGAATCGAAAGTCTGATGACTGGCATGCGCACGGTTACCGACAATATTGCCCACGATCTTCGGAGTCCGCTCAATCGGCTACGGAGCCGCCTCGAGCTCGCGATGCTGAATGAGCCCGTTGACAGCCCGCGGCGCCAGGATATCGAACAGTCGATCGCCGAGATCGACGAATTGCTCGGGACCTTCAATGCGCTCCTCTCGATCGCCCAGGCCGAAGCGGGCACGGCGCGCACAGCGCTGCAACCGCTCGGTCTCGCGGACCTTGCGCGCGACGTCGCCGAACTCTATCTGCCCCTTGCCGAAGACAAGGGCCTGACGCTCACTCAAGATTTTACCGCCGAACCGATAGTTGTGGGCGATCGGCACCTCATTTCGCAAGCGCTTGCCAATCTGATCGACAACGCGATCAAATACACGAAGCCCGGTGGGCGCATCACGATCCGAGTCACAAGCGGCACTAGCGACGCCAATCTCATCGTTACCGATACCGGCCCCGGCATTCCCGAGGCGGCGCGGACCAAGGTTCTCGAGCGTTTTGTCCGGCTTGACCAAAGCCGCCACACGCCGGGAAGCGGCCTTGGCCTGAGCCTGGCCGCCGCCGTAACGAAGCTGCATGGCGGCACGCTGCGTCTCGAGGACGCGGATCCCGGCTTGCGCGTGATCTTGAGCCTACCGAAGCAACTGGCTTGAGACGCTTCGGGTCCACGCCCGCATCGCTGATCGAAATACCGGTGAATCGAATTCCTCTGGAGCTACCTCTGCTCGCTTTTCTTGGGTCGGGGTGCGGCCGGTTCAGTCATATTCCTGCGTCGGATAGGTCTCCATCAATCGTCGCTCGGCGAGAAACAGCCGCAGAAGCGCCACACTCGTCATGGGCTTCAGTCCCTGGCCGCGATAGACGGCGCCGATCTCGAAGGCGATGCGAATTTGCTGGCAGAGCGCCCCATAGGCCTCGGTGAGCTTCGTGCGGCGGTCCCAAATATGGGTGGCCTCACTACCTGCTCCGTTGACCTCGACAATGCTGAACGCCTCGGCGCGGCGCAAATCCTCCAGCGATCGAAAGCGGATGTCGAAACGCCCGAAATGGAATCCAGGCATCTCTTGCGAAATCCGATCGAACCGGTTACGCAGCGGCTCCGTAATGCAGTCTCGGCCATCCTCGAAGATGGCGCCTTTGCAGTGATTGCCCGTGAAGACCAACGAAAACCGCTCACCGTCACGAAGGACGCGGTCGAGATGTTTTTTCAGGCGCGGGAGGTAAAGATTTGGGACACGTCCGGCGCGGCGATCGCGAAGAATCAAGGCCTTGATGGTGGAACGGCCGTCACCGACGACTTCTGGAAAGTGCTTCAGCGTAAGCGAAAGGATTTCGCCCTCCGCCTCACCAGGCAGCCGGACATAGAATACTCCCGCCTCGTGCTCGTATAGGATACGCTTTTGTAAGACGACACGATGCCCGCGCGGATAAAGCGCGATATAGCGCGCGAGCTGATCGATGTCCTCAACGGGACGGACCCCGTTCCCGCGACGCCCGACGTCCGGCTTGGCCACGATGGGGAACCCGATCTCGGCAGCCGCCAGAGCGGTTACCGCTTTTTGCACCGTGTATGCGATATCGTCATTAACGACAACGCTCACAAAGGGCGCGACACAGGCGCGGCCGGACGGCCCAAAAAGATTGAGAACGTCGACCTTCGACTCACCGCATAGGCCACCCGCCGTAATCGCAGGATTGGCAAGCGTGGGAAGGGTGAAGCTGCGGTGCCGCAGCGAAAGCCAAGCCCAGTAAGCGGCGACCGGAAAATAAAACAGCGCGGCAGGGGCGAACTCGAACGGCGAAAGGGCTCGCTCGGCCATTGGTTCGCTTCCGCCGGAATCTCCGCCGCCGGCCTCGTCGGAAGTCCCTTGCGAAGAATGGAGAATGGTCATTGGTGGTATATCCGCTTAGCGGCCATTCGGCGCGTCAGGCCGCTGCATATTCTTGCGACTGAGAAGGAACAGCGCGAGGACAAGACACGCGACGACACCCCAGAGCCAGCCGCCGAGAATTCTGGCCGCAACGGTGCCAAAGAGGAAGGAAACGGTAAAGAGGAGGCTCGTCCAGATCGCCGTCGCGGCCACGACGGCGAGGGCAAAGCGATGAAAAGACGTACGAAAGAAGCCGCTCGCCGTATATGTCGGCAGGCGTAGCCCCGGCATGAATCGCGCGACAAAGATCGTCACCATCAAGCGGCCATCGAGCCAGTCCCCAAGGGGTCTTACCTCCCGCCGGTCGGCAAGTCGCCTGGCCCAGCCATGGTTGACGGCCAGACGGCCAAGAGCATAGAGACCAAGGTCACCGAGAATGATGCCCACATAAAGAGAAAGGAGCGCTAGCGCTACCGAGATCTTTCCTTCGGCGGCGAGAGCGGCGACGATGATCGTCGAAGCGTCCTCCAGGATGAACGTCCCAGCGATGATTGCAGCCGGCATCACGCCGGTATTCGCGCTTGCCGCTGTCAGCAGGCCGCTAATCGCTGTCGTCAAAGCCATATCCGCCACGCCTCGCTTTTCGTCTCTCTCACGAATCCTTGAGCAGCAATCTCATCTCGGTACTCCGTGCGCCGCCCAGCTACAACGTAAAAAAGGGAGGCATTCCTGGAGCGGCTGTTTATGACTCACGCAAGAAAAAACGATGACAAAATAAATCTGGCGGTTTGAAACACGAAAACGAGCCTTGATACATTGGACAGTCGGATCTCCTTTGACAAAGGAAACGGCGCCTCCTTCCTTTCGCAAAAAGGCCCCGCCTGGGGGGCCACGTTCATCCTCAAGGCATTCGCTTAAAAAGAAAAAAGGCCGGAGCGAGGGGGGCTCTCGCTCCGGCCAAGGCGGTCGCTTAGGACTTTTTCGGGTTCAAGGCCACAAAGAGATCGTGACCACCCCGATCAAGGAGAACAAGGATCGACTTCTTCTTCTCCTTGATAGCGGCCGCAAACTTGCTCTTGACCTGTTCCGGCTCAGTAACGGATTCACTACCAACGCGGACAATCACGTCGCCAGGCTGTAGACCTTGGGATGCCGCTACACTGCCGTCTTGCACGCCGACAATGATGACACCCGTGACCGACTTGTCGACGTGAAAGCGTTGGCGGGTCTGGCTATTGAGCGGCGCGAGCGCAAGGCCGAGCGAATGAACCGGCGATGTCTGCCCGTTACCGCCTTCCTCGGCGGACGCAACTTCCTGACCCGGCTTCATCTCGGCGATGGTAGCGTGCAAGGTGAGTGTCTTGCCGTCCCGGACCACCTCGATGGGAACGGTCTTGCCGGCCGGCGTATCGGCCACGATAAGCGGCAGATCGTGCATCTCCTTCACCGGCTTGCCGTTGAACGCGACGATGACGTCGCCTTGCTTGAGGCCAGCCCGCTCCGCCGGCGTATTCGGCATCACCTGGGCCACCAATGCACCATGAGGCGTGCTGAGACCGAGACTCTCGGCGATCGCCGGCGTCACCGTCTGAATGCTGACGCCGAGCCAGCCGCGCTTCACGTGGCCGAATTTCTTGAGCTGCGCGACGACCGGAGCGGCCTCGTTTGACGGGATCGAGAAGCCGATGCCAACGCTGCCGCCGTTCGGCGTGATGATCGCCGTGTTGATGCCGATCACCTCGCCCTTGAGGTTGAACAACGGGCCGCCGGAATTGCCTTTGTTGATCGGCGCGTCGACCTGCAGATAATCGTCGAAGGGACCGCGGTTCAGGTTGCGGCCGCGAGCCGAGACGATGCCGGCAGTCACGGTGCCGCCAAGACCAAAGGGATTACCGATCGCGAGTACCCAGTCGCCGACCTTGGCACTGTCCGAGTTGCCCCATTTGACATAGGGCATCGGCTTCCCGGGATTGAACTTCAAGAGCGCGAGGTCAGTCTTCGGATCGTGGCCAATAAGTTTGGCCGGGAAGGTCTGGCCGTCGTTCAGAATGACCTTGATATGAGTCGCATTGGCAATGACGTGGTTGTTGGTCACGACATAGCCCGAGGGATCGATGATGAAACCCGACCCGAGCGAGGTCACTTTTTCGTTGGCATTGCCGAATTGCTGTTGGAAGAACTTGCGAAACAGCTGACCGAAGGGAGAGCCGGGCGGAAACGGCGGAACGCCCTGCTCGCTCTCAAAATCGGGGACCGATAGCTTCGCCGTGCTGGAAATGTTCACCACCGCCGGCGACACCGCCCGGACGAGCGGCGCGAAGCTCCGAGGATAGCCGGCTTCCGACCCCGGCGGCGGCTGCACCGGCGCCGCGCTCGCAGGATTTACCGTGTAAAACCTTGCGGCCGCAACGCTTGCGGCAATCAAGGCGGCGGCGCCGATGGCCGCGAGCCCGTCCCGCAAAAGGTGCGGCCGACCCATGATGCGCCCTATCACTGTCTTCAACTGTCGATACATAACGTCGCTCCGTGCATTGCAGATAGGCGAGAGGTTGGTTCGAGCGTTGCTTGTTGCTATAAAGCTGCCCGCCTCACCGCGAGGTGACGACAGGATTAAAGTTACGTAAGACTCGGGCTTCTGCATTGCGGCCGAACGAAGCCCTTCGGCATAGTCTCGCGGGCTCGGATAGCGGGCCGCAGGCTCTTGGGGGGTGGCCTTTGGCGTCAAATGCAGGGGCCATTATTTTGCCCCACTCGGCCGCGACATTCACCGCCCCGAGACCGGTCATCGTTGCGTAAGCGGCACGGCTGCATCCGTATAAGGAGCCCAAAGCATGTCGAAAAACAACCGTTTCCCGTGGCGCGAATTCTGGAAGCTGATTCGTCCCTACTGGTCGTCCGAGGAACGTTGGTCGGCGCGCGGCCTTCTTACGGTCATCATCGCGATGAGTCTCGGTCAAGTCTATGTCAGCGTCTTGATCACAGATTGGTACAAATTGTTCTATGACGCGATGCAGAAGTATAATTTCTCCGCTTTCAAGTATCAGTTGTTTCGGTTCTGCGTTTTGGCGGCGATTTTCATCATACTTGCGGTTTACCAGAGCTATCTCAATCGCATGCTGCAAATCCGCTGGCGCCGCTGGATGACCGAGCGCTACCTCGATTCATGGCTCAGAGACCGGACCTATTATCAGCTGCAGATTCGCGGGAGCAGCACCGACAACCCGGATCAACGCATCAGCGAGGACCTGAATTCGATTGTTGGTCTGACGCTTGGCCTCGGACTCGGTCTTTTGAGTTCGGTGGTGACCTTATTCTCGTTTCTCGCACTTCTGTGGCAGCTTTCCGGTCCGCTAAGCTTCACGGTTTTTGGTCTCCCTATCACCATCCCCGGCTATATGCTCTGGGCCGCCCTGGTTTACGCCGTCATCGGCACGTGGCTCACCAACAAGGTCGGGCGGCCGCTTGTCATGCTCAACTTCAACCAGCAGCGCTATGAAGCGGACTTCCGCTTCAGCATGATGCGGTTGCGCGAAAATGCCGAGGCCGTCGCGCTCTATGGCGGCGAGGGCAACGAGCACAATGAGTTCCGTCGGCGCTTTTCCTGGATCTACAGCAACTGGTGGCAGCTGATGGTCCGGCAGCTTAAACTTTCGTGGCTGACCAATTTCTACGGCCAAGCCGCGGTCATCTTTCCATTTGTGGTGGCGGCCCCTCGTTATTTTGCCAAGTTGATCGCGCTCGGCACGGTGATCCAGATATCGTCCGCCTTCGGCCAGGTGCAGGGCTCGCTTTCCTTCATCGTCAGCTCCTATTCGGACATCGCGAACTGGCGTGCCGTGATCGAACGCTTGGTCACCTTCCGGCGCGAGATGGACGCGATCGAGATGAAACAGGCCAAGGATCAGATCGCCGTCGAACCGGTGTCGAGTCCAGTCCTTGCGGTCGATGGATTGGATGTCGCACTGCCGACCGGCACACCCTTGATGGAGAACGTGACGTTCACTGTCAATCCCGGCGATTCGGTCTTGGTGACTGGCGCCTCGGGCAGCGGCAAAAGCACGCTCTTCCGTGCGCTGGCGGGAATCTGGCCGTTCGGCAAGGGACATATCAGAATTCCACTCGCCGCCAAGGTGATGTTCCTGCCGCAGAAGCCCTATATGCCGATCGGCATGCTGGCAGAGGCCTTGAGCTATCCCGAATCCCCGGACCTCACGACACCTGAGGCGAAGCGCCAAGCCTTGATCGATTGCGGGATGGAAGCCTTCGTGGATCGTCTCGACGAGATCGGCGACTGGGCACAAGTGCTTTCGCCCGGCGAACAACAGCGCATCGCCTTTGCCCGCGTGCTCTTGAAGAAGCCGGACTGGGTGTTCCTGGACGAGGCGACATCCTCGGTGGACCAAGCGATCGAACGGAGCCTATATGCTGCGCTCAAAGACCGGCTGCCCGGCATCACCATCGTCAGCATCGCCCATCGCAAGGAGCTTGCCGAGTTCCACAGCCGCCGCGCGGAGGTGAGCGGCGGCGAAACCGCGAACCGACTGCTTCTGAGCCCGGCAGCTGCCGGTATCGCGCCCTCCTGAACCACCCTCACGCCGGTTCGACTCGACGGCGGATGAGGTAATCAAGGGAGAGCTTGCCCGGTCCATAGGCGATCAGGGGCACGAGCATAGCGGCCCAGGTCAAATGATCGGGCCAAGCTTGCGGAAAGACGAAGACTTCGATCGCCAGGGTTTCGCCGAGAAGAAGGAGGGCTGCGATCCGGGTGAAGAAACCGGTGACGAGCAGCCATGGAGTGGTGAGCTCAAGCGCCGTCGCGAGATAGCCAGCAAGGGCGGGCGGCAAAAAGGGAACATGGTAGATCGAAGAGAACAGGAACAGGGTGCCGTCCCAGTTCAAGATCTTGGTGTATCCGGCATTCCAGAAGATACGGGCAAGCGCCGCCCGCGGCAGCAGCGCGATCAGCCCATAGGGAATGCGCTCAAGCGCCGTGAGGACAGTTCCTGCGGCGCGAAGCGGCAGCGGCCGCTCGACCTCGACCCCAATCATGATGCCTTCTCCTTTTCGATTGCATCATGCCGTGAAACATCGGAAACCCCGCTCCGGGTGCCAGCGAAGCGGCCACGCTCAAGATGCTCAGCGAGAAACTCGGCGGCGTGAAACTCCGCCCCCGCTTCGGCCAACGCCGCCGCCAAGGGAAGGCCAGCCACAAGGCGCGCTGTCGCCTCGAAAGTCGCCTGATCGGCCGAGGCAAGGGTCACGTCGAGGCCCTCACGGTGCACCAGGATGAATGCCGGGCCGACGGGATCGAGGCCCTCGATCGCCGCCGCGTCTTCCGCCTTCACGGCACTCCAGATGCGATCGATGGCAAAGTCGCTTTGCACCAGGCGCAGCGAGGGATGGGGCAAGAAAACCAGATCGCCGTAGGTCTCCGGCACGATGCCGGTGAGATCCTCGGCCGCGAGCGGCTTGGCTTCGGGCGCGTAATAGGCCTCGTTCACCGCCCACTCCACCGCCGCCACCTCGGCGACATAAGGAAACTCGCGGAGCCCGGGCTCTGTCCTCAGAAAGGCCGGAAACCTGGCGCCATAGAGCGCCAGATCGGCTGCTGTCGGCGGCGATTGACGGGTAAACCGCCAAGCGGCAGATTGAAAAAAGTCCTCACCGACCAGCCCTTCCACCACCGGAAAGGCAAGCCTCAAGGTGCAGATGAGGGCGCCCGAATGATTGTCGCGATAGACCGCAAGACGCTCGGCGGCGGCGACACCCTCGTCCAGGACACGCGCCTCGAGCACCGGCGCCGGGAGCCCGCGCAAATGGTGGCAAAAGGCCCGTTGCAGATCAGAGAGCGACAACATCCATTATACCTCCATCACGGGAGTTCTGAGAATGCGTTTGGCCCCGGTCGCTTCGGCCTCAAGCACCGCGAAGGACGGGATGCGCGTGTCCCATTCGATCAGAGTCGGAACCGGGCCGAATCGGGCGATGGCCTTGGCGTAAAGTGCCCAAACCGGGGCTGCCACCCGGGAACCGTGATCGTCGATCAGAAGTCGCCGATCGACACCGAGAGTACGCACCGTGTGACCGGCAAGGTGGATTTCGCCAACCGCCTCCGGCGGTATCTCGGCAAGATAATCTTCCCCATCAAAGCCGTGATTGGCGGCACTGACGAAGATGTTGTTGACGTCGCAAAGAAGCCCGCAGCCGGTGCGGCGAACGACTTCTGCCAGGAATTCCCACTCCGGCATGGTCGAATGGGCAAATTGCAGATAGGTCGAAGGATTTTCCACCAGCACGCGCCGCCCGAGCGCCGATTGAAAGGCATCGACGTTGTGGCAGAAGATATCGAGCGCCTCTTCAGTCAACGGCAGCGGTAGAAGGTCGGCAAGGTAATGAGCGTCCCAGCCGCTCCAGGCAAGATGCTCGGAGACGAGCCCCGGCTGGATGCGATCGGCGAGCGCCCGGAGCTTGCCAAGGTGTTCGCGATCGAGCCTCTCGGCCGAGCCGAGCGAGAGCCCGACACCATGGAGTGAGATCGGATAGTCGCGGCGAATTTCCTCAAGAAAGGCGAGCGGCACACCACGGAAGTAGTTCTCGGCATGAACCTCGAACCAGGACACGCGAGGCTTTTCATCAAGTACGACCCGATGATGGGCGAAGCGGAGCCCGATCCCCGCCTCGGCGGGGATCGGGGTCGGCGGCACAAGCTCCCTCGTGGTCGGCATCGACCGGGCGCTCTCGTGCCTAGGCTTTGCCTGGGGTGAGGCTCGCGTGGGCGAGCTTGAGGCATATCCCCTTCGGCATGGCGACGAAGGACGCCGGATCGTTGTTGATCGTCGCCTGCCCGGCGCAGGAATGCGCACCCGAGGCGCAATCGTTCTTACCGGCGGCCGCAACGCCCCAGCACGCGACATAATGAAACTTCTTCATCATCGCCTTGGTCTTCTCCACTGGCGACGACATTTGGGCGAATGCGGGCGTTGCGACCGGCGCCGCGATGGCCAAGCCCATCGCAGTGGCGAGCGCGGTGGCGGCAAGCGTCTTGTTCATATCCTCCTCCTCTTCAAGGTTTGGATCGGCGCCCAACCGCGAGCGACGATGAGCACATCCTATCCAGTGGCGGCCGCCGCGGAAGAGACGAAGAGGCCTCTTCACGCACTGTTGAACGGCCGTGACTGGAAGCGAGCGGCAACGGAAGACGCGATAAGCGCGTCTGATTCAGAAGCCGAGCTGGAGGAGGACCAGGAACAAGGCACCAGCGCCGACGCAATAATAGGCGAAGGGATCGAGCGCCTCGAGTTCGTGCTTGTGGAAATAGCGCATGAGAAAGGCGATGCTGAGATAGGCGGTGACACCGGCGACGATACCGGCAATCAACGCGACAATTCCGACGCCAGCCGCGATCGGCCCGTGGCGGATGAGCTTCGGGACTTCAAGCACGCCAGCACCGGCGATCACTGGCGTCGCCAGGAGGAAGGAAAAGCGCGCTGCAGCTTCATGGCGCAGCCCGGCCAGAAGTCCGCCCACCATGGTCGCACCGGAGCGGGAGATGCCGGGGACGAACGCAGCGCATTGGCAGAGGCCGATGCCAAAGGCCGCGAGACGGGAAAGCCCAACAAGCTCGCCGACGCCGCCTCGGCGTCGCCGGCGTTCGGCCATGAAGAGGATGCCGCCGTTGACGATCAGGAAGACCGCCGCGATCATCGGCGTGCCGAAAAGGCCGCGCAGCCATTTCTCGAAGGTAAAGCCAATCACCACCGCCGGCAGCGTACCGATGACGATGAGACCGATGAGCTTGATATCCTGATCTCGCCGTCCGGGATCACCACGACCCAAAAGCGCGAGCAAAAGATCGATCCAGTCGCGCCAGAAATAGGCAAGCAGCGCCGCCGCCGTGCCGAGATGAAGGACGACGAGAAACGGCAGGAAATCCGGCCCCCGTTGATCGAAGTTCCAGCCGAGAAGATGTGGCACGACGACCGCATGGCCGAGGCTGCTCACCGGAAACAATTCGGTCAGTCCTTGAAGTACGGCGAGAAAGATAGCATGCAACGCGGTCACAAGGATGACGGCTCATATCCTGAGAAACGGGAGGAGTTGAATGCTCAGGCTAGAGCTCTGAGCATTAGCGAATCGGACGTGCGTCATCATAGCGGCTTCCCCTCTGTTCCGCCACTAGAGAGCGAAATGACGCCTGCGAGTCATCGGGGAAGAATCACCTCTCCGTCCACGGGTTCGGCGTAAAGCCGCGCCACCAGATCGGCACGGCGTTCCAAGATTGCCCGCTGGTTGAGATAACCCTTGTCGGTGATCTCGTTGCCGTCGGCCGACGGCGGCTCGACAAGAAGAAGAGCCCGCTCGATACGCCCGCTGGTACCGATTGCAGCGGCGTTAAGACGTGCGAGACCCCCGGCGACAACCTCGCGCACCGTAGCGGCGGCGAGTGCCGCTGCTGCCGGCGCGTCCGTCCCGGCGGCGGCGAGGCGGCGGCAGGCGGCGAGGTTCGGAAAGATCATCGCCCCCACCTGGTCGCGATCATGGCCGGTGATGACGAGATCCTCGGCCACCGGCGCGAGGGCGGCAATGGCAGCGATGCGAAGCGCGCCGACCGTTACCCACGTGCCGGATAGAAGCTTGAAGTTCTCGCCGATGCGTCCGTCGAACAGGAGGCCGGCGGCCGGGTTTTCCGGATCGGCGAGGCGCACGGCATCTCCGGTGCGATAGAAGCCTTCATCATCGAAGGCTTGGGCGGTCTTTTCCGCTGCTCGCCAATAGCCGGGCGTGACATGCGGCCCGCGCACGCGGATCTCGAGCTTACCCGCATCAGGAACGAGCTTGATCTCCGAGGCCGGCACCGGCACGCCGATATTGCCGGCGCGCTCAACGCGATAATGCACTGTCGTCGCGAGCGGCGCGGTTTCGGTCAAGCCCCAGGAGGAGACAATCGGCAGCGCCTTACCGCGTACCGCACGCGATAGGCGCTCTAGCCGCTGCCACAGGATCTGCGGCAAAGCCGCGCCGGCGTAAAAAAGAAAGGCAAGATCACGAAAGAAAGTATCGGCGAAGGCGCGGTCGGCCTCGAGCACATCGAGCAGCATGGCGTAGCCACGGGGCACGTTGAAATAAACCGTCGGCGAGACCTCGCGCAGATTAGCAACGGTGCGGCCGATCATCGCCGGTGCCGGCTTGCCATTGTCGATCCAGAGTGCGCCGCCATGGCGCAACACCATGTTGAAATTGTGATTGCCGCCGAAGGTATGGTTCCACGGCAGCCAATCGACGATCACCGGTGGCTGTGTGTCGAGAAAGGGCCAACAAGCGCCGAGCATCGATTGGTTGGCGGCAAGCATGCCGTGGGTATTGGTCACACCCTTGGGAAGACCGGTCGAGCCAGAGGTGAAAAGAATCTTCGCCACGGTCTCGGGTCCAACCGCGGCGAAGGCCGCATCGACTCCGGAACCCGGCTCGGTCGCTTGCAAAGCGGTGAAAGGGGTGACGTGTTCTCGGCTCCCACCGCGGCTCGCCACCACTTCGACGCCATCGAGCTTCAAAGCCTCGAGCGCCGGCCCATGACTCGTGACGTCATCGACATAGACAAGTCCTGGTCTGATCAGGGCAACGATGCTCTTCAGCTTGGCGTAATCGCGCGATAGCGTGGAGTAAGCGGTTGAAACCGGCACCGTCGGCACACCGACGAGATAACCTGCCAGCATGAGAAGCGCGTGATCAATCCCGTTCTCGGCCAGAATCAGAAGTGGCCTTTCGGCTGAAAGGCCGCGCGCGAGGAAAGCCTGAGCGATCGCGCGCCCCGCAGCTAAGGCCTCACCATAATCGATTTTGCGCCATCCCTCACCCTGCCGTTCGGCAAGAAACAGGCGCCCGGGCGCGCTTTCGGCCCAATGGCAGAGATCGACCCCCAGGCTTCGCGGAATTGGAGGTAGCGGCGTCCTGGAGCGTAAAAGGATGGCACCGTCGCCGCGCCGGATCATCGTCACATCCGGCACCGCGAAAAGCGGGCCTCCTGCCGCGGCCGCCTCCTCGGTTATCGCCCCGACAGTCATCCCATTTCTCCCTATCCGCCAGACCCGGCGGATGCTCTCCCATCCTTAACGGATCGACTGACGCCGCCCTTTTTCGATTGGCATTAGATCGCCCGGATACAAAGCCGGTCAAGGCCGCCGACGCGGAGCACCGGCCGCGTGACCGCGACGGACCGTCGCACGCCGGGCCGCGCTTGTCCGCGACACCGCCGGTGCTTGCGCCTTTTTACGCTCCAAGAGGCGCAGCATCGCCTGGATCGCGATGAAATAGGAATCAATGCCGAAGCCTGAAACGATACCATCCGCCGCGGGCGCGGTTGCAGAATGGAAGCCACGCCGGTCAATGTTGCTCATGTGGATTTCGATGTAGGGGAGCGACACCGATTTAAGGCAATCTCGAAGGGCAAAGCCCGCATGGGAAAATCCGGCCGGATTCATCAGCAAGCCGTCGATCTTGGCACGATCCGCGGCGAATATTTGGTTGATCGCCTCGCCCTCGACGTTGGTATAGGCAATCTCGAGCGCCAACTTGAGCGCCTTGGCTTCCTTCATCAGCATGCGATCAAGCCCGGCCGCCGTGGTCGAGCCGTAAATCTCGGGCTCGCGCAGGCCGAGATACTCCATGTTGGCGCCCTGGATCAGCTTGAGCCGGATCACCACCGACCTCCCTACGTTGCAAGTTGGCACAAGAAACGATAACAGCCGATCTCGACCTCACCCGCGATGCCGCTCCGCGATGGCAAATCGCGAAGGTAGGACTGAAGCTTCGAGGCCTCGTCGGCCCATACGGTTTCGATCACGAGGGCAGCACCGATCGAATCGTCCGGCCGGCCACGCAAGCCAGTTTCGGCGGCGAGTGCCGCTACCTCGAAGTTCACAGCGAGCCAGAGCTGGCCGGCGACGACGCCGGGCCATGCGCGGATGTCGTCAAGAAGGATTTGGCGGAGCCACACCGCCTGCGCCGCGTCCGGCGGTCCGCTAAATTGCAGGGTTACGGAATGGCCGCCAATCGATTTATCACCGAAGAACGCCGTCTTGCGGCAGATAGTGCGGTTCATGTCGCGAAAGGAGGGCATGACGCGCCGCGTCCAAGCTGTGGGATTGCCAAGGCGCGCGATATAGGCAGTCGAAGCCAGAACCTCAGGGCTTTCGGTTTCATAGAACGTGAAATATTTCAACGCAGCCGAAAGCGCTTCATAACGCCGCCCAAAGCGAAAACCGGGAACGCCAACGCGCTCGGGAAAATGCTCGCGCATATACCAGTGCTCGTATTCCGCTTCGCCTTCCGGCGCGCAGCCGTTCCATATCGCAAGGATGCCAGCCTCCATCCGGTGCGCCCTCCTCGACGCCGCCAAAACCTTCCATTTGACGAGCCGCCCCGCGAGGAGACCGCCCGCTGGCGAAGGATAGCATATCGCGCACCTGGCTGTGGACGATACGGATGGCGTCGCAGGGACGGCTGGACGATCGGAGCAAGGCCGCTAGCTTAGCGGCGGGACATTGATGGTCGCGGGCGGTTTGCCGTCGCGCCAGCGCCGCCACATCAGTCGATAAGCGGCCTCGAGATGGCGGGCAAGACGCTCAGTGTTGAACAGTGGATGCGTGTCCCGGTTTTGCTTGAGCCGGGCCTTAACGGCAGCGAGGCGGGCTGGATCGGTCGCGAGCGCAAAAGCTCCCGCTTCGTAGGCCTCTATGCTCTCGAAGATAAGGTCCTCGAGGCCAATGGCGGCAAGCAGACTGGCACCGTTTCGCGATGGTGGTGATTCGCCGGCCACCGTTACCACCGGCGTACCAGCCCAAAGTGCATCAACTGTAGTGACGCCGCCGCCGTGGAGTAAGGTATCAAGCGCAATATCCACCAGCTGATGACGCGCGAGATGATCCGGGTGCGCGGCCCGTTCCGCAAAAACCAGGCGGCGCGAGTCGATGCCGCGCGCCATCGCTTCCTGACGCAGGTTGCGCTCACTGAATTGCGTCCCCTTTAGCATCCACAGCACGCTACCGGGCACCCGCTTCAGAAGACGCATCCAGATTCCCCACAGTCTCGGCTCGAACTTGTAATGGGCGTTGAAATCCGCGAAAACTACGCCCTTCTCCGGCAAACCGCATTCAGCGCGCGTGACCGGTTCGGCGCTTATCGCCGCCCGCGTCGTCGCCATGAAGCAGTCCGGCAGATAGACCAGCTTCTCGGAAAAATAGCGTTCCATGCCAGGCGCGACCTGCCAATGATCGGTGATGAGGTATTGCAGGAATTTACCGCCAATGGTCGAGGAATAACCGAGGTAGTGCGCTTGGATCGGTGCCGGCTGCAAAGCGAGAATTTCGAGGCGTGCGAAGCGCGTATAGCCCGCAAGATCGACCAGGATGTCGATGCCGTCGTCGTGGATCCGCTTCGCTGCGTCGCGATGCGAAAGGCCGTGGACATCGGTAAAGCGATAGAAGCGCTCGCGCAACGCCTCGGTGACGCCGTCGCTGCCGGTCGGCGAAAGGGAGTAGCCATAATATTCGAAATCGCAGCGATCGTAGGCATCGAGCAGTCCGCGAAACGCAACGGCCACGCTGTGGAAGCGAAAGTCCGGCGACAGGTAGCCGACGCGGATTTTTTTCCGCTGCCGCTTCGGATAGGTAAAGGCGAGATCACGCTTGATGTCCGCAACACGCTCGGCAATGTGTCGCGCCGAGTTGCAGGCCACTCGGTGGCGGAGATCCATCGAAGCCGGGGTGGTCATCAGAGCGAAGCCGGTGGCAGAAGTCGGCGTACCGGCGGCCAGTTCCTCCTCCGCATTGGCCAGCATCGTCGCGATGGTCGCGTCGAGATTTTTCCAGCTTGCCTGCTGCATTAGGGAGTGCGCGAGATAGGGATAGACCGCCTTGTAGCCGGGATCGATTTTCAGCGCCATCCGATAGGCGGTAACGGATTCGTCGAACCGGCCGGTGATCTGAAGCGCGCCGCCAAGATTGAAGTAGGCCACCGCTTTATCAGGATTATCTGTAGCGACCCGCCGATAGAGACGGATGGCCTCAAGAAAACGACCCTGGCTCTGATATGAGACCGCGAGGTTGTTTAGCGCCTCGGGCGATTTCGCCTGAAGAGCGATCATCTGTTCGAATTCGGCGATCGCTTCGTCGTGCCGGCCTTGCGCCTGCCAGACCAGGCCGCGAATGTTATGGGCTTCTATCCGTCTCGATTGACGAACGGTCGGACGATCGAGAATTTCCACCGCTTCCGCAAAGCGGCCTTGGAGACGCAGCGCATTACCGAAGTTGATCAGGCCGACCACGAACTTCGGATCGATTTCGACGGCGCGGCGGTAACAGTCCGCCGCCTCCACTACGCGATACTGCTCGATGAGCATGTTGCCGAGGTTGCTCAACGCGGAAACGCAATCCGGGTCCTGGGTGAGGGCGCGGCGATGCGCCGCAACGGCACCCTCGATATCCCCTTGCGCCGCCAACAGACAGCCCAAATTGGTCAGGACTTCGGGTGCATCGAGCCCATTCTCGATGGCACGCCGGTAATATGTCGTGGCAGGTGCGAAATCCTTCTTGGCAAAATAAAAATTGCCGAGGTGAAAATCGGTCTCCGGATTATTTGGCGCGAGTGCCTGCGCGCGGCCGAGAAAGTGGAATGCAGCGTCGAAGTGGTTTCTGGCCGTCAGGGCTTTGCCGGCGCCGAACAACGCGGGGAGAAGATCGGGATTGAGCGCGAGCGCGCGGCGAAAGCACCGCACCGCGCCACTATAGTTTTCGCGCTCATTATGTAACTCGCCGAGATGGTAATGGCCCTCGGACCACTCGGGGTGAACGCTAAGAACAAGATTTATATGGTCTTCGGCCGCCGGCGCCAATCCCCGTTTTTTTAGAACACTGGCAAGGTGAATGTGGCCATCGAGCCAATCGGGTCTAGCCTTGAGGACGGTGCGAAGATACCTTTCGGCACCCGCGGGATCGCTGTCTTTCTCCAGCAAGGTGATGAGAAAGCCGTGCGCCTCGATACAGCTCGGATCCTGACGCACCACCGTCTCAAGAACCTCGCGGGCCTGATGGCGCCGATCGAGGGCGAGAAGCGCGGCACCGAGACCGACTCGGGCTTGCAGAAAATCCGGCAGAAGCGAGAGCACCTTGCCGAACTCTTCGGCGGCTTCGGCGTTGCGCTCCGCGCGCAAAAGGAGGCCGCCACGGGCCATGCGGGCACGGCAGTCCGTCGGCTGGAACGTTAGCAACCGTTCGTAAAGGCCGAGTGCCTGATCGACCTCGCCCTTCGCGGTGAGCAAGGCCGCGAGATTGAGCAGCGTGCCGGCGTGATCGGGCGTGCGGTCGAGGACCGAGCGATAGAAAGCCGCGGCTTCGTTGAGACGCCCAGCCCGATGATGCTGGACAGCGGCCGAGAAAATCGCCTCGGCAACAGGAGCAGACGATGACATGTGCGGCAAGCTACGTGAGCGATGGTTAAAACTGCGTTGCCGCATGATCGGCGCGAACGGGAATTTTGGAGACCGGCCAGAGCGGCATCAGGGTACATGTCCCAGGAACTTAATGGCGAGCAGCGAAAGGACACCCCATCCTCGGGAGGGGTAGGAATTGCTCGGAAGTTTTTGCCGCACGAGACGGCTGAGGCGCCGCCGCCATCGGAGGCACGCTGCCATTATTTAAAAATTGCGTTACTTATCAATGGATTACCGCATCCTTTCAATATTACCGTGAATGGCATGACCCTTGCCTTCCTGTGCGAGACGAGCATGTCTCGAGGCGCTTAGTAGCGGCGCAGGTGGAGGACGGGATGACCATTACCATCAACAACAACGCGTCAGCTTCGGCGGCCCTTCTTTCCCTGAACGCGACCGAGACGCAGCTCAGCCAGACCGAACTTGCCGTTACCACCGGTCTCAGGGTCAACAGCGCAAAGGACAATCCGGCCGCCTATGCAGTGGCCCAGAGCCTCAAAGGCCAGGTCTCAACACTGCAATCGGTGGAATTGGCGCTGAACAACGGCGAATCCGCCATCAATACCGCCGTTAATGCCGGCCAATCGGTCGCAAGCCTCGTGAGCAATATTCTGGCCAAGGTGGTGCAGGCCAGCCAATCGGGGCTCGATACGACCTCGCGATCGGCGTTGAGCTATGACGTCGCCGGAATGTTGAGCCAGATCGACCGACTCGTCGCCAATGCCGACTTCAACGGCTACAACTTGGTCCAGTCCAGCGCCTCGTCGATGACGGTACTCGCTTCCGCGGACGGCAGCACGATCACCGTCAGCGGCGTTCCCATGGACGCGACAGGTCTCGGCATCAACGCCATCAATCTGGCGAATTCGGCGGGCGTTGCCACAGCTCTTACGGCAGTGAACGCGGCCGTCAATCTGGTGGCCGAAAATCTTGCCAGTCTCGGCTCGGCGTCCAACCTCCTGCAAACCCAGAACACCTTTACCTCGCAGCTCGTCGACACGCTGACGACAAGCATCGGCAACCTGGTCGACGCGAACATGGCCAACGAGAGCGCACAATTACAGGCCTTGCAGGTCAAACAGCAGCTCGGCGTTCAGGCCCTTTCCATCGCCAATCAGGCGCCGGACGCCATTCTATCGTTGTTCAGGTAGGATGATGGCCGAACTCCAGAAACCGCG
This sequence comes from Ferrovibrionaceae bacterium, assembly GCA_046705265.1. GTDB lineage: Bacteria > Pseudomonadota > Alphaproteobacteria > Ferrovibrionales > Ferrovibrionaceae > JAJYTL01. The sequence continues at coordinate 51,950 of JBJKQL010000136.1, read as the reverse complement.
AGGCGTTTATGGCACTCAAAGTGACGTTGCGGCCCGGCGAGAAGTTCGTCATCAACGGGGCAGTGGTGGTGAATGGCGACCGGCGCGCGACCATCGTGATTCAGAACAAGGTGGCAATCTTGCGGGCGCGCGACATCTTACAGCCCGAAGAAGCCAATACACCGGTAAAGCGCATCTACTTTCCAATCATGATGATGTATTTGGACGACAGGGACAGACGCGCCTACTACCTGGAATTCGTCCGCCGCATCACCGAATTCATCAACGCCATTCAACGGCCGGAAATCTACAAGATTTGCACCGGGATCATCGAAAACGTCAATGCGGGCGACTATTACCAGGCCTTGATGGGGTGCAAGAAGCTTTTTCCTGTGGAAGAGGAGATGTTGACCTATGATGCAGCAAAGTCTTAGCGCGGCTCCGGCGCCTGTCGGCAACCGAGAGACCGAACACCGCCTGTTCGCCGACATCACCGCGGCTTTGGAGGCGCTCGACAACGCCACCACCTCGACAGCGGCCGATGCGCTTGAATGGAATCGGCGTCTGTGGCTCACCTTGCAGACCGACCTGTCGAGCGCCGGCAACCACATGCCGGACGACTTGAAAGCGAAAATGATCTCGCTCGCCGTTTGGGTCGACCGTTACACCGAATCGGTACTTAAGGGGGAGGCGACGATCGAGCCTCTGGTCGAGGTCAACCGGGCGATCATGGAAGGCTTGGTATCACAGAATTGACGAGGCGACGCCTGAGCCTCGGGAGAGCCCCTGCCATGCCGGCAAATTTCGACCAGCCGGTAGGAAATTTCTGCCGACCCGGCAAATTTTGCCGAGCAAATTTCGCCGCTCCGGATCCGGGTGACAAAAATATCATCAAGGAATTTCAATGCCATAGATCGCATCGGCATAGGTTGAAAGTAATGGCATAAGGGTTGCTTTCCTGAGCTTCGGGGCAAAACGCCCCACCGGCTAATCGCCGGATATCCGGAACAAGGAGCTCTTGAATGTCAACTTTGACCGTTCCTGATTCAGTAAATACCAATGTCAGCGCCATGCTGGCGTTGGAGAGCCTGACTAACACCCAGCAGTCTCTGAACACCACCCAGCAGGAAATTACCACCGGCCTTAAGGTTAGCGGGCCGCAAAGTGATCCGTCCACCTATGCCATTGCGTACAAGATGCAGGTACAGGTGTCGGGTATTCAGTCGGTGCAAACCGCGCTGAACTCCGGCGAATCCGAGATCAACACCGCGGTCAATGCCGGCCAGTCGATCGCCAACCTGATGCAGACGCTTGAGGCGAAGGCGGTTCAGGCCAGCCAGAGCGGCCTGGACTCCCAGTCCTATACCGCCCTGAACGACGCATTCACGTCGCTCTTGAACCAGATCGACACCATCGTTCAGAGCGCGAGTTTCAATAACGTCAACCTGCTCACGTCGGGCGCATCCACCCTCACTGTTCTTAGCACCGTCGACGGTTCTACCATCTCCGTTTCCGCGCAGAACCTTTCAGTCACCGGGCTTGGGCTCTCGGGCATGACGCTCAGCAACTCGGGGGCTGCGGCCTCGGCCCTCACCGCCATAAACTCGGCGGTGAACACCATCGCCAACTCGCTGGCATCGCTCGGTTCCTCGGCCAATGCTGTGAGTACGCAGGCAACCTTTACCCAGCAGCTGATCGATAACCTGAATGCCGGCATCGGCAATTTGATCGACGCCAACTTGGCGCAGGCAAGCGCTCAGTTGCAGGCCTTGCAGATCAAGCAGCAGCTTGGCGTGCAAGCGCTTTCGATCGCCAACGCCGCCCCGAACTCGATCCTGTCGCTGTTCCGTTAAAAGGTCTGGCGGGAGACGGGTTACAATCCGTCTCCCGCCTCCGCCTTGATTGAAGTGCCGCGATAGATGGGTGGTCTCACATGAGACTAGGTGCTCGATCGCGTAGAGGTGCCAAGTATGTCGATTACTGCCTATCAAAATGTCCAACAGGCGACAGAGGACCCGCGCCAGACCGAGTATCGTCTCTTCGCCCTGGTCACGCGCAACCTGTTCGAAGTTAAGGACGACAAAGGGCCGAAGCGGATCGCTGCCCTGAACTGGAACCGGCGGGTCTGGTCGAGCCTGAAGTACGACCTGGCCGCCCCGACCAACCGTTTTCCGGATGCCCTAAAGGCCAAACTCATCTCGATTGCCTTCTGGGTGGAGCGTTATACCAGCCAGGCGATGCGGGGCGAGGTCGAAGTGCAGCCCCTGATCGATATCAATCGCTCGATCATGGAAGGACTTAGTCCATCAAACCCCGCCACGTCGCTTAGCCCGGAAGCGGCTTAGCCTTCAGAAAATGCACAAACAAGCGGAGCGCCGCCAGCCTAACTAATGGCCGGCGGTGTTCGCCTCATCAAGGGGGTGCCGGATTCGCGAGCGAGGTTACGATGGTGGGTCGGAGGCGCCGCGCAATGCCTTCGTTTGGGCCTCAGAAACTGAAAATCAAACGGTGCGGTTGATGGCAAGCGGTGGCGCCGCCGCTCCGGCTGTACCGCGTTGCAAGGCGGCATCCCGGTTGTAACGCTGGACTGGATTGGCGCGCTTCGTCATTTCCTCGCTGACGGCCCGAATCAACCATTCGCCGACCGTATATTTCGCCTTGAGCTTAGAGGTGCAGAGCGCGAGGTTGTCCCGAAAGCGCAGCGTCACGGTCTTGAGCGCCGCAGCTTCGGCCGGCAGCATCCGCTCGAGATCCGGGGCGATGCGAATTAGATGGCCCGACCGTTCGTCGTAAACCGCAGCCATGCGGCGCATGGTCTCATGCTCACCCGCGAGATCACGCGGCCGTTCCCGATCAAGCCGTCCCGTATAGCGGGCAATCCAGTCAGTCACCTCGGCGGTAAAACGAACGAGGTCGATGGCCTCGGCCCGGACGACGGCGTGATCTGGGCCGGAGGGATTCCGTGCACCGGCTGCAACACTCATGAACGGACCTCCTGCCATTTGAGGATTTCCTGATAGAGGCGCTTGGCAATACCGATGCCACCACGCGCGGCGACGGCCTTCGCGTATTGCTGATCCAGCATCCCGCGGTAGATCGGTTCGGCTGGGCCGCCGCCGAAGTTCGGGTCGACCGGCACGCCCGCTTCCATCATATCGAACATCTGGCCGAGAAAGACCGCCTCGAACTGCTGCGCCGCGCGGTGAGCACGGGCCATCATCGCCGACGTCGGAGCAAGCGGCGCGGCCGCCGCAGCGCTACCGGTTGTCGAGGACGAAAGTGCGACGATCGGCGTCATCAGTGCACCACGATCTGAGCTTGCAAGGCCCCATCGGCCTTGATCGCCTGCAGGATAGAGATCATGTCGCGAGGACCGACGCCAAGCGCGTTCAGGCCGTTGACCAGCTCGTCAAGGCTGACACTCGCTGGCAACACCGCCAGCCGATGCTTCGATCCCTGGCTGACCTTGATCTGGGTGCGCGGTACAACCACGGTTTGCGAGCCGCCGCCGACGATGCCGGGGATACCGGGCGTGCCACTAACACTGGGCACGACCCCTGGGCCAGGAGAGAACGGCAGGGGCTGCGATACCTGCGGTGTCTCAGTGATACGGACGGTAAGATTGCCCTGGGCAATGGCGACCGTCGAGATGCGAACGTTCTTTCCCATCACGATGATGCCATTGTTCTCGTCGATCACCACCCGCGCCTCGTTGTCCGGCTGAATCTCGATGCCCTCGATCTCGCGCAAAAGACCCGCTACATTACCCCGCATGTTGGTCGGCACGGAGAGCCGTACGGTCGCGGGATCGAGAAGCCGTGCGACCGGCATGCCGAGTCGAGCATTGATGGCGTCGGCCATGCGGCCCGCGGTGGCAAGATCGGGGTTACGCAAGCTAATCATTACCGATTTCAGCGAATTCAGCTTGAATCCGACCGACCGTTCGACGATGGCACCGTCGGCGATGCGCCCCGAGGTTGGCACGCCCTGCGTCACCGAGGCGGCTTGACCTTGGGCGGAAAAGCCGCCGATCGCAAGCGGCCCCTGTGCCACGGCATAGACCTCGCCATCGGCAGCAAGAAGCGGCGTTACCAGAAGTGTCCCACCGCGGAGGCTCGTCGCATCGCCAAGCGCGCTCACCGCGACGTCAATTCGGTTGCCGGGACGGGCGAAAGCCGGCAGGTTTGCAGTTACCATCACCGCGGCCACGTCTTTGATGTTGATATTGCTCGCGTTACGAATATTGACTCCGAGCCGCTCCAGCATGTTTTCGAGACTGTTTTGGGTGAACGGCGAGTTCTGCAACGTGTCGCCGGAGCCGTCCAACCCGACCACCAAGCCGTAGCCGACAAGGAGATTCTGCCGGATGCCCTCGAAGGTCGCGATGTCCTTGATGCGCGATTCGGCCCGCGCCGGCCCGACACCAAAGCAGCCAAAAAGCACGATCAGGAGGACCAAACCCAAAGCTTGCACCCCCGCTGATCCGAATTGTCTATCGTTGCCCACCATCCGCATCAATCCTACTTTCCTCCGGGCGGCACATTCCGGTCGGCCGCAGCATTCTGTTTCCGCTCTGCTTCGCGCCCAGCATGCTGCGTGGCTATCCCGGCAACATCCACCTAGCGAATCCCGTGCCAGACCAAAGTCGAAAAAAAACCAATGATTTGAAGACTCTCGTGCAAACCGGCGCGGCATTTCTTGCCCCGCCAGCCGCCAGGAGGAAGGATTTGCCGGTCTTTACCCATCATTAACGATCAACGTCCGATACTTGCCCCTCGAAAGCGGGGAGCTTCGATATCGGCTATGAAGGTAACCGGCCCGAATTCGTTAAGATCGTCGCCAACCGCCCGCCGCGTCACAAAACCGGCCGATGGCATGGGCCAAGATTTTACGGTGCCGAACGCAGCCGACGAGGTGACGACCGAGGCCGTTGGCAGCGCCCTGCCTATCGCGGCGGCGCAGGCCCTCCTCGCTCTTCAGGAAGTGCCAGCCGAACGACAAGGTCGGCGGGCTGCCTTGCGCCGGGGGAATGATCTCCTCGACCGGCTCGACGATATCCGCCACGATCTTTTGCTTGGCGACATCTCCCTGCACCGCCTTGAGATCCTTGCGCATCGGCTACGGGAACCGATGCCCCCTGTGACCGATCCTCGCATAGCCGATCTTATCCAGGAAATCGAGCTTCGCGTCGCCGTCGAACTCGCCAAATTTGGCCGCTGAGCGATCTTGCTCGTCCGAAACTGCCTCCGCGCGACGCGGCGCGGCGATGGCGAGGGCCGCAAATCACAAAAGGGGGACTGGCCGGGCTTTGGTCAAGCCATTGGTTGCAAGGATTTCTTGCGAGAAAACCTGAGCGTAAATATACTCCGCGCCAACCTGGTCGGAACCGGTGATTTAGGTGTGGTGGAGTAGGTAATGGGAATCCACAAATCCAATAATTACCGGCCGTCGGAAGACGAGCCGTTTATGAATGCGCGCCAACGTGAGTATTTTCGTCGCAAACTCCAGAAATGGCGTGATGATATACTCAGGGAGTCCCATCTAACTCTCCAGCATCTTCAGGAGGAGAGTTTACAAGAGCCAGATATTTCCGATCGCGCCTCGACGGAATCGGAGCGCGCCCTTGAACTGCGGACGCGTGACCGCCAACGCAAACTGATCGGCAAGATCGAGGCCGCGCTGAGGCGCATCGACGATGGTTCCTATGGCTACTGCGAGGAAACCGGCGAGCCGATAAGCTTACGCCGCTTGGAGGCGCGGCCGATCGCAACTCTCTCGATCGAGGCCCAGGAGCGCCACGAGCGTCACGAGAAAGTCCACCGCGACGAGTGAGCCAGCCGTGTGTGCTGTGCTGACTTCGCGCCGCATCGAGGCCGGCGCAGACATAATGCCGTGTGACGTCGCTGAACCGATGGGCAGTCGCCTGTCGCCGTCAAACCGACCGGAACAGGCATTAGCCTCTCCTAATTTCCTAGAACGGGAACAGGATGTTATAGAGCTGGTCGCCGTAGGGTGGCTGTTGCATTTGCGTGAGCTGGCCGCGGCCGCCGTAGGAGATGCGCTCCTCAGCAATCTGGTTCTGGTTGATGGTGTCGTCAGAGGTGATGTCTTCGCGCCGAATGATACCGGAAATGGTCAGATCGCGTACTTCATAGTTCACGCGGACTTCCTGATTGCCGTAGATCACCAAGTTGCCGTTCGGTAACACCTGCGTCACCATCGCTGCGATGGTCGTCGAAATCGTGTCCTGCCGATCAGTGCTCGCGGAACCGGTAAAACCATTTTGCGAGCTGGTGTTCACGAGTTTCGAGGGATCGACATTTTTGAAGATGTGGCCGAGGCCGCTGACACCCGCGGCCCCCGCCGCCTCGGCGCCAAAGAAGTTGCTCAAGGCAGCATTCTCCGTCGTATTCCGCGACTCGTTGGTGGCGTCCTGGACTTGCGCCTGATCAGAGATGTTCACGTTGACGGTGACGATGTCGCCGACCGCCCGTGCCCGCTCATCCTTGAAGAACTGGCGGGCGCCCGGGCGCCACAGACTGTCGGGTGAGCCCGGGGTATGGTCTGGCGGCGGCATCGGCAGGCCGTGAATCTGGCGGAACGCGGTTCTTTGCTCTCGCCCGGTAACGATCGGACGAAGTGCCGGTGGGCGACCGATATTCGTGAGCTGCTGGCCGATGCTGCAGGCCGTAGTGCCAAGCCCGAGGGCAGAAAGCACTCCAAGGCGGAAGAATAGTCGAGAGCGCATGGTCTCTTTCCTTGCCCAAGAATTTAGTTCAGCGACGCGGCCCGCTCATTGACGGAAACCGCACGCGGCCAAAGCCGCACTTCGTTCGGACCAGTGACACGCGCCGCGACGATCTTGAGGCTCTGCGTGTTCTGCACCTCGATCACGTCATTCAACCCGCCGGAAGTTAGGGCCTTGCCGATCGCGGTCAGCACCATGTTCGGCATGATCAGTGTCATGTTGACCAATGCGCCACGATCCACCAGAACCGGCTTTTCCACGTCGCCGGCCAGAATCGGCCGACCGGGAGCGAGGCTATCGCGCGCCGCCATGCCGACCAGTGCGGCAGCGCTGGTGATGATGTTGGGGCTGACCTCCGCGCGGGGCAGTTTGAGCCAGCCGAGATCATTGGCGCCTATCACCTGCCCGGCCGAGAGCTGATCCCGCAGCGTCGGAATGCGTGCGAGATGCACGAGGCGGCCGTACACTTCAAGGCTCTGTGTTCCAGCACCCGGACCGCTCGCAGGCGCCACCAACATCGCGCTGAAATGACCGCTTCCTTTATCGAAGCTGACGTTCGTCGCGCGCACTGTCGGAGCCTCATCGGTTGCAACCTCGAGGTGAAGCGAGGGATTGGCGATCTGCAGATCGGCGAGGCCGTCAGTCCCAACGCCAAGTGCGGCGCGCAGCGATTTGCGGATCGCCGTTTGCGGCACGTCGCGCCCCCGGCGTGTTACCTTAATTGCGCGCACGGCGGCATCAGGCCGCCAGATCAAGCCGGCAGCCTCCGTCGCGGCAAAGACGTCACCGCTTAGAAAATAGGCGCTTTGTCCGGGTGCCGGCGCCGCAGCAAAGACCTGATCTCCCGCTTTGCCCGCGCCGCTGAAGATATCGCCGAGCGTGATACGGCTTCCCGTTACCATGATAGGCGAACGCAGCACCACGACCGCCGGCCGTGCAGGATGGGCCACCAGGTTGGTCTGACCAAGGTCGTGGGACTGGGACTGGGCCTGGGCCGGAACAACAGCGATGGCGAGCGCCCCAGCGGCAAGCGCGGCAATCACAGCGGCGGCAACTGAGGGAAAGATGGGGCGCGGCATGACGCTATCCTGATCTGATTCTAGAGCTGGTTGATGTCCTGCATCATCTGGTCGGCAACCGTGATCACCTTGGAGTTCATCTCATAGGCCCTCTGCGCGGTGATCAGGTTCGTGATCTCCTCCACGGGATCGACGTTCGAGGATTCCAGGAAGCCCTCTTGAATGGTGCCAAAGCCGGTCGATCCCGGCGCTGCCGTCACCGGTGCGCCAGAGGAGGCTGTCTGCAACAGGAGGTTGTTGCCCATCGCCTGCAAGCCGGCGTCGTTGTAAAACGTCGCGAGAGTAAGCTGGCCGACGATCTGCGGAGCCACCTGTCCCGGAACGGTGGCTTGAACTTGGCCCGTCGAATCGATCGAAATCGAGGTCGCATTCTGCGGGACGGAGATGCCAGGCTCGACGGTGTAACCATCCTGGGTGACGATCTGGCCTTGCGGGCTAAGCTGGAATGAGCCCGCCCGGGTATAGGCAATCTGCTTGTTCGGCAGCAGAACCTGAAAGTAGCCCTGGCCTTGAATCGCGAGATCCAGCGCATTGCCTGTCTGCTGCAAGGTGCCTTGAGTAGTGATGCGATAAACCGCACCCGTGTTGACGCCGGTACCAAGCTGAATGCCTGCCGGAACGATGGTGTTAGCGTCCGAGGAGGTGGCGCCGACCCGCCGCAGGTTCTGATAGAGAAGGTCCTCGAACTCCGGCTGCTGCTGCTTGTAACCGGTGGTGTTCATATTCGCGATATTGTTCGAGATGACCTCGACATTTAGCTGCTGGGCCTGCATGCCGGTCGCGGCAATACTCATGGCACTCATCGATGATCCCTTTCCTCTTCAAACGGTACGTTAAGGTACTTTTTCGAGGTTCTGGATAGCCGCTATCCGACGCTGGTTGTCGGCTTTCAGAACGTTTTCTGTCGACTGATAGTTACGAAGAAGCGTCATCATCCGCGTTATTTCGACCACCGGATTAACATTCGATTGCTCGATCATGCCCTGGACAAGTTGCGTTTTTTGCGCCGGCAAGGGTGTTTGAGTCGTCGTCGTGTAATAGCCGCCTTCAGCTTCCCGTAGAGCCTGGGGATTGGCGAATTCGACCAGATTGATCTGGCCGACCGGCCCCCCAGCCGGGGTCGAAAGCGTTCCATCGGCCGCGATCGCCAGGCTGCCGGCGTGCGGATCGATGGTGATCGGCTGGCCGGAGGTGTCGAGTACCGGATAGCCGGCATCCGTCACCAACTCACCGCTGCCACTCAACTGGAGATGACCGTCCCGTGTATATTCCACGCCATTCGGCGTCTGGACGGTAAAATAGCCGGGCCCCTCGACCGCGATGTCTAACGGATTTCCAGTCTTCTGTAAGGGACCCTCGGTCTCATTACGCACCATGCCGTAATCTTCAACGTAAGACAGCGTATGGTCCGCTCCAGCAGGCATGAGATATTTCTCGAACACCAGACTTTCGTTCTTGTAGGATGGCGTGTTCATGTTCGCGAGGTTGTTCGCAATTACGTCCAACTGCCGGCGCAAGGCCGTCTGCTGCGATAGCGCGATATAGACGGTATTCTCCATCTTGCCTTCCGTTTTACCCCTATCGACGCCGGTTCCCGGAAACCAGCCGCAAGCTTACGCGTGCCGCCGAAAGCGCGACCGGGAAGGTCGCCGTTGTCACCCCAGATCCCGGGGCCGACGAGGCAGCGACCCGAGACCTGCTCCTCTTCCGGGCTTGTCTGCATAGGCCGTGCCAGCCGAAGAGCGGCGGAAATGGCGGATTTCTCAGGCTTCGTCTTGGACAAATCGGTCCGCTGCCAGCAGAGCTTGCCCGGCAGTTTTTGCCGCCGATGCGAATTTTTCACTGCTTGTTAACCGTTATCTCGGCACCATGACGGCGGAAAACGGTTTAAACGTCTGAGTCTGTCGATGGCCAATGCGTCCGTTGAAGAGCTGAGTGATGTCGACGCGCCTGCGGAAGAGCAACCGCTGCTACCGCCGAAGCGGCGGAAGCTGAGCGGCAAGAAGCTCGTCCTGTTCATCGTGGCGCCGCTCGTGCTGTTGATCGGCGCCGGGGCTGGCGCTTGGCGCTTCCACCTGCTGCCGTTCGCGCCAAGCACGTCCGCCAATCGTGAGATTCTTTTTTACAATATTCCGTCGATGCTGGTGAACCTGAACGCTCCACCAGGAGAGGCCCATTACTTGAAGCTCCGGGTCAGCGTTCAATTCGACAGCCAGGCGGCGAAAGACCGCATGCAGCAAGTCCAGCCTCGCGTTCTGGACAGCTTCGAGACCTATCTTCGCCAGCTCCGTCCCAGCGATCTCAACGGCGCCGCAGGCCTCTACCGCGTCAAGGAAGAGCTTTTGCTCCGCGTTAACAAGGCCTTGCAACCGCTTCGCGCACAGGACGTCCTGCTCCAGCAAATGCTCGTGCAATAGGTTTTTATCATGGCCGAAGGCGAAACCGAGGACGCCACAACAGAGGCCCCGACCGATAGCGAGAGCGAGGAGGAGCGCCTCGCGCGCGAGTTCGAGCAGGCGGCGTCCGGTAACGACGGCCGAATCCTGAGTCAGAACGAAATCGACAGTCTTCTTGGCTTCGACGCCAACGACGACGGCGGCAAGGGTCGGGGCGGCATTCGCGCGATCGTTAACAGCGCGTTGATCTCGTATGAGCGCCTGCCGATGCTCGAGGTGGTCTTTGACCGGCTGGTTCGCATGCTTACCACCTCGCTCCGCAATTTCACCTCGGACAATGTCGAGGTTTCATTCGAATCGATTACGGCGATCCGCTTCGGCGATTACCTGAATTCGATCCCGCTTCCGGCCATCTTGTCGGTGTTCCGGGCGGTGGAATGGGACAATCTTGGCTTGATTACCGTCGACAGCGCCTTGATCTACTCGGTGGTCGACGTCCTGCTAGGCGGCCGCCGCGGGTCCACTATGCGGATCGAGGGCAGGCCTTATACCACGATCGAGCGTAACCTCATCGAACGGCTGGTCACCGTCGTCCTGACCGATATGTCGGCGGCATTCGAACCAGTCGCGCCCGTGACTTTCACCTTCGATCGCATCGAGACCAATCCGCGGTTCGCCACCATCGCCCGGCACGCCAACGCCGCCATTTTGTGCAAGCTTCGCGTTGATCTGGGCGATCGTGGCGGCGCGCTCGAGCTGCTGTTGCCCTACGCCACCCTGGAACCTGTCCGCAAACTCCTCTTGCAGATGTTCATGGGGGAGAAGTTCGGCCGGGATACGATCTGGGAAAACCATCTGGCGACAGAACTCTGGTCGACCGACCTTGAGATTGAGGCGGTTCTCGACCAGCAAACCATGCCGTTACGCGAAGTCGTGGCATGGAAACCCGGCACAACACTTCTCCTCAACGTCACGCCGAACAATTCCATCGAGCTACGCTGTGGCGGGGTTCCGATGGTGGGCGGCAAGATGGGCCGTATCGGCAATAACATCGCCGTGCGCATCGATCGCACCATGAAACGGACGGGAGCCTAAGCCATGATGGTGGCGCTTGACCTCCTGCTCGCGGTTCTGCTTTCCGCGACTGTCGTCTATTGTTTTCTTCTCAATCGCCAACTGACGGCGCTGCGCGCCGGCGAGGGTCAACTCCGCGCGGTCATCGGCGAATTCGGTCAGGCCACGGCGAACGCGGAGGCCGGCATCGCGAATCTTAGGAGTGTAAGCGACAAGGTCGGCCAGTCGCTTGAAGCGCAGGTTCAGGAGGCACGCCGGCTGCTCGAAGATATCAACTTCGCGACGGAAGCCGGCAGCCGTCTCGCGGATCGGCTCGCCAGCATGATCGAGGGAAAGCGCGAGCCTGCAACGCTTCGTGTCGTTGCCGAGAAGCCGCGCTCGGAAGCGGAGCGCGAACTCGTGCAATCCTTGCGCGATCTCAAGTAAGACAGACGCAGCCATGCGGGTCCGTTTTCGCCTCATTCCGGTAACGCTGGTCGCGACCACGCTGGTCGGCGGCATAAAGGTTGGCCAGATCTTCTCCAGTGCCAGCATTTTCTTTGGCGTTCCGGCGGCGGTGGCAAAAACCGACCAAACGTCCGCTGCACCGGCGCTACCGTCGCTAGGAAAAGGCGCGCCGATCCCCTTGCCGCCGTCCCTGGCGGCGACTCCGGCTGCCCATGCGGGCGCTGCCGCGATTCCTGCTGCCGTCCCGGCCACGGCTTCGCCCTCGGGGGCCTCTAGCGATCTCGCTGCCGCCCCGCAGGCAACGGTCACGCAGACTCCGCCGCCCAGTACGCCAGCGGCGAAACAAGAAGGGAATTCGAAACCAAGGCTTTTCGATAATCCCACACAGTTCAGCCGAGCCGACATCAGTCTATTGCAGGATCTCACCAAGCGTCGCCGCGAGCTCGACCAGCGCGAGCAGGCGATCGACATGCGCGAGAAGCTGCTCACCGCGATGTCTAAACGGCTCGACGCTAAGATCGCTGAGATGCGGACGCTACAGGTGAGGCTGACGAAGCTTTTGGCGAAACGCCGAGCCGAACACAGCCAGCGCATCAAAAACCTGGTCGAGGTCTATCAGCAGATGAAACCGAAGGCTGCGGCACGCATCTTCTCGCGCCTCGACATGACAATCCTTCTCGAAGTCGTGTCAAAAATGAGCGAAAACAAGCTGGCCCCAATCCTCGCCGCTATGGACCCGGCCAAGGTACAGATCATCACCACGGATCTGGCGACGGAGGGCGGTGATGCAGGAGCGGGAACGGCTGGCGGCGCCATACCCAGCGCGGCGAATCACGGCTGAGAACAGGGACCGCTACGTTATCCCGCGGGGTGCGGATTTTTTGGTCGACGTTGTCTATTCCATCCTCTCCGAGGATCGGTCCTTTACCCCCGCTTAACCAATCCGCTTTACGTTTCTCCGCATCGATTTGACATGAACCGCCGGCGAAGCCGTGCGCGAGGAGCAGGCGATGGCTGTGGATAAAAATATGCCGATTTTGATCGTAGATGACTACAAGACGATGCTGAGGATCATTGCTAATCTTCTGAAGCAGATTGGTTTCAACAACGTCGACGAGGCGACCGACGGCAGCATGGCGCTTGGTAAGATGCGCGAGCGTGCCTATGGCCTCGTCATCTCCGATTGGAACATGGAGCCGATGACCGGCCTACAGTTGGTCAAGGAAATCCGCGCGGACGAGAAACTCAAGGCGACTCCCTTCATTATGGTGACGGCTGAAAGCAAGACCGAGAATGTCGTCGCCGCGAAACAAGCCGGAATCAACAACTACATCGTCAAACCGTTCAACGCAGAAACGCTGCGGAAAAAGCTCGAAGCCGTTATTGGGGTCTTTTAATCGTCGGAAGGAACCGCTTTTGTCCGTGACAAAACTTGTTGGGTCGAATGCGGCACGCTCGACGCCACGCGATGCCATGAACGCCGACCCCGGACCGCACAGCGTCGAAAAGCGCATGTACGAGCACGTGCAGGAGATCGTCTCTCAAATCGAGATGGCGAAGGCGCAAATCGCTGCCGTCCGGCCGCATGAAATTTCGGGTCGAGACATTCAAACGGTTACCTGTCAGCTCGATGCCGTCGGGCGCGAAGCTGAACTCGCCGTATCGTCCTTTCTCGATGCGGCCGAGCAGCTTGGAACCCTCGCCAACCAATTGCCGGAAGGACCTTCAGAAGAACTTCAGAAAATCGCGACGCAAATCTTCGAGGCATCCAATTTTCATGACATCACCGGCCAACGCCTGACCAAAGCATTACGGGTGCTGGCTCATATCGAGGCAAAGCTGACGGCACTTTCCGACGTTTTGCATGAAGGCGCCTTAGCGGTTCCTCGAGAGGATCTGCCGGTTGTCGAATCGGATTCGGTAGAACCACCGCTCGACGGCCCCAATCCTGAAAATAACGCAAATCGGCAAGACGATATCGACTCGTTGTTCGACAATCTCTGATGAATCGAAAAGGCGAGGTCGCTTTGCGTACCCCTCTGCCCCCGCCACCTGCTGGAATCGTCCGGAGCGCCGCCGAAAAGGGCGCCGCACGGCGTGCCCGCCTCCGGGCCACGTTGTTCATGGTTACCGGCATGCTCGCCCTCGTCGCCTCGATGCCAACCGCGCTTGCCAGGACGGCGGTCGCTGTCCGCGTCGGAACTCACCCGCACTACACGCGCCTCGTCTTCGATTTCAAGCAGCCTGTTTCGTTTCATGTCTGGAGCGCGGGCACAGGCGCGGCCATCACCTTCCCCATGCCGTTGCATTTCGATGTCGGCTTTGGTGCGGCCAAGCCACGAATCGTCAACGCCGGGGTCGTAACCCGCGGTCAACAGACTGTCATCAACCTTACTCTCGCTAAGGGCGTCAATCTCCGCTACTTCGAGGATGGGATTCGGCTTGTAGTCGACGCCGTGGGCCCAATGCCGGGATCGGTGCGGATGGCGACCCACGACAAGATTCAGAGAGCCAAAAAGAAAGCCGTAACGCACCCGCAGACCGCACACAGAGACCGCAGCCACTCGACGAGTTCGCACCCGGGGGCAGGAAAAAGCGGGGCGCCGAGACAGACTCGGCTCTCTAAAGCCGGGGCGAAAGGAGCAAGCGTAACTAATACGGCGGCAATCAAGGCATCTTTGCCCAAGGCGGCGACGCCGGTCATCTCGTCGCCTCCGGCAGACCCAACGGTCTCTGCCGGCCTCGTAAGCAAGGATGGTCACCTACAACTGACGTTCCCCTGGCCCAAGCCGGTTGCCGCAGCGGTGTTCGAGCGTGCTGGCTGGGTCTGGATCGTGTTCGATCGCCCCGCCCACCTCGACCTCACTGCCTTGAATCAGAACGGCATGCCTGTCGTCTGGCGCGCGACACAAGTCGGCAACAAGAGCGCGGCAATCGTGCGCCTGCGCCTCGCGCCCGGCTGGGTACCGATGGTTAGCGGCACGAACACGCTGTGGCACATTGACATAGTCACCGCCGCGACGAACCCCCTGCCAGCTTCGGTCCCCGTCGAGATCGAGCCTCGCGCGCAACCCCTACCACAGGTTTTTCTTGCGGTTCCCGAAGCCGGCCAAGTCCTGACATTGGCCGATCCAGCCGTCGGCGACAAATTAACCGTGGTTACGGTGGGTAAACCAGGCCTTGGCCTTGCGGGACCCCGGCACTTCGCCCAATTCTCGCTTCTCGCCGCGGCGCAAGGATTGGTGCTGACAAGGGCGAGCGACAAGCTCACCGTCAATGCCTCACCAGGCGGAATCGCGGTGCAGGCGGCCGGCGGACTTCTTCTCTCGACGGCTCCGATAGGGCGCACGGCAGGCGCGGCCATCCCCAACACAATTCTTCACTTCGGCCGCCGTTGGGCAGGGCCACCCGATCAATTCGAGGCAACTAAGCAGAAGCTGCAATTCGCCCTGGTCCAGGCGCCGGCTGGTGGATTGACCGAGGCACGTTACGCGCTCGCCGAATTCTTTTTCGCCAACGGACTCGATGCCGAGGCGGAAGGCGTGCTCGACCGGCTGGTCGCACGGGCGCCAATCGCGGCGACGAAGCCGCGGTTCCAGCTCCTTCATGGCGCGGTTTTGTTCGGCCTGCAACGCTATGATGAAGCAATGCGCGAGTTCGAAAGGCCGGATCTCGCGCCCCTAGCCGAAGCCGCGCTCTGGCTTGGCGCCACGGAAGCGGCGAAACGCGACTGGACAAAGGCGATGGCAAACCTGCAGCGCGGCCGTAGCGTGCTGCCTGCCTATCCGTCGGCAGTGCGAGCCCGTTTCGAACTGGCGATCGCCCACGCTGAGCTCGGCACGCGCAATCCGGCTGGTGCGATGAGCACTCTTGCCCTTCTTCGCAAAGAGCATCCCGATCCGGCGACAACCGCCGAGTCCTATTACCTGAGCGGCGTTGCGGCCGAACGGCTGGCAGACATCGCGAGGGCGAAGAGCAACTACGAGAAGGCCGCCGCCTCAAACCAAACCGCGGCACGTGTCCGAAGCAAGTTGGCCCTTACCGAGCTCGCGCTTAAGGAAAAGCGCGTGACACCGCCGGAAGCCATCAAACGGCTCGACGCCTTGCGTTTCACCTGGGGAGGCGGCGTTTTTGAGGACCGGCTGCTGCGGGTTCTCGGCGGTCTCTATCTTGAGCAACATCGCTATCGCAAAGCCCTGACGACTTGGCGGACGGTGGTAACCTATTTCCCGAAATTCCGGCATACCCCCGCAACTAAAGACCGGATGCAGGCCGCGTTCCAGCAACTCTTTCTGAACGGCGGCGCGGAGCAGCTTTCGGCACTAAAGGCCATCGGGCTATTCTACGATTTCCGCGACCTAACGCCTAATAACGCCGCGGGTGACGCCATCGTTCGCAAGCTCGCACGCCGACTGGTAAGCGTCGATCTGCTGAGCCAAGCCGAACAATTGCTGCATTATCAGATGACCTATCGCTTGAGCACAGGGTCAGAAAAGGCGCGTGTTGGCGCCGAACTCGCCAGGGTGTATCTCCTCGACCAACGACCCAAGATGACGCTCGCCGCCTTGAATGAAAGCGCCAACACACCACTTCCAAACGCACTGGTCGAAAAGCGGCGTAATCTGGAGGTCGCGGCCCTGGTGGAACTTGGCCGCTACGACGACGCCATTCAGGCACTCGCCACGGCAACCGACGGCTCCGCTGAAGCGCTTCGCGCCGGCATTTATTGGCGAGCGCGGAAATGGCCGGAAGAGGTGGCGACGCTCGGCCATATTCTCGGCCAGCGCTACGCCAATCCCGCGCCGCTCAGCGCCACTGAGCGACGGGATGTGTTGCGTCTCGCGGTTGCGCTCGTGATGTCGGGAAACGAAGCCGCCCTCACACGGCTGCACGCGGAATACGCGTCTCGCCTCGTCGGCACGCCGCAGGCCGCGTCGTTTCGTGCCATAACGGAGAAGATCAGCGCCACTGGCGAGTTGCCTTCGGCCGCCTTCATCGCCAATCTCGACCGACTGCAAAGCTTCTTGACCCATTATGGCGTCCCCACGGAAGGTGCCGGCTGACGAAGCAAAGGCGACGTCCTGCCTTCAAGCGGCACTACACGATGCCCTCGCGCCCACCCCGCAAAGAAAAGCAGGGCATTTTTTGAAACGCACTATCTTCGCGAGCGAGGAACCACCGGGAGGAGGCGATACGACATGGCCCGCCTGCGACTTGACAAGAGGAGTCCAACCCTCCTCGATGACTGCGTCGTCGGCTTGACCTCTCCTGCAACAACCACGATCGATAAGAACCAATGACAAACCTGTTCCGGTCCGCGACGAGCCCGGCGATACATCGCCACGCCGCCGTCACCCATGCATCCTTCTGATCGCTGAACATTGCGCCCTGGACCGGCAAGAAACGGCTTGGCCTCCACCGCCCAGACCATCACCTCCCGTCGATTGTGCCAACAGGCACGCGCCCTTCCCCGCCTACCTTTCGCAGCCCGCGTGGTGAAGAGAGAGTTCACCCCCGAGCAAGCCCGCTCGCGATTGAGATTGCCTGAAAATGCTATCCGGCGCCGAAGCTTCGCACCAAAGAACTGGCTACTAGGCTCCAGCCATCGACGAGCACGAAGAAGATGAGTTTGAAGGGCAATGAGACCATCACTGGTGGGATCATCATCATGCCCATCGCCATCAGGAGTGAGGCCACCACCATATCAATGATGACGAAGGGCACGTAGAGAAGAAACCCGATTTCAAAGGCGCGTTTCAACTCACCGACCAGAAAGGCCGGGATGAGCACGCGAAGCGGCACTGCCGCCGGGTTCGCGACAGGTGCGACCTTGCCCATGCTCATGAAGAGATCGAGGTCGGATCGGCGCACATGCTCCATCATGAACTGGTGCAACGGTGCGACGGAACGCTCAAAGGCAGTCTTGTCGTTAATCTGATTCTCAATCATCGGCCGGATGCCATTGTCGTACGAGCGCTGCAAGGTCGGTTGCATGATGAAGAAAGTGAGAAACAGAGCGAGACTGACGAGAACGGTGTTCGGCGGCGCCGATTGGGTGCCGAGGGCACTCCGGAGCAGCGATAAGACGACGATGATCCGGGTAAAGGAGGTCATTACCACAAGGATCGAAGGTGCAAGCGACAGTACCGTCAGAAGCGCGATCAGTTGCACGATACGGCCGGTAAACGTGCCACTTTGACCAAGATTTACGGAGAAGGTCTGCGCTGCGGCTGGCAGCGCAAAAAAAGCGACGGCTATCCCGAAGCCGAGGCCAAGCATCAGTTCGAGCCGGTGCCGCGTCATGGCTTTACCGCCTCACCCGCGGAAACGGGTGCACGGGAAATGTTGCGCTCGACGACCACGTCCTGGGCGTGACCGAGAAGAAGAAGGTGCTCGACCTGATCGCGACGGACCAGAACCAAACGGCGGCGGGCGTCGACGGACACCACCTCCATGATCTGGAGTCGCTTCTCCCGCCCCGCCCCGGTCGCCCGAGGCGATAGACCAAACCGGCGCGCAGCCCAGGCCAGAGCGCCGATCAATGCCAAAACAATGGCGAGAGCAGCCGCGAATCGCAGATAAACTACAACGCTCATGGATGTTCGGATGGGTGTCCAGTGGTGGAATGCTGTTCACGAAGGGCGTTCTGATTTTCGGTTAACCTTGTCGCCAAGCCATCGAGCGAAACGATGAGGCGGCGAATGGTTTCAAGGTGGGCATGCGCTTCCGCCCGGGGCAAGTCGGCAAGGATGTGGCAGACTTCGCTGATGCGCGGTAAGAGCCCGGAGACGTCCGGCAATTGCTGGGTATCGACCAACCGGCGCGCGATAGCGATCTCGCCTTCAATACGGCCAAGCTCCGTAGCCATATCCGGGGTCTCGTTTTGATTGCTCGTCGGCGTGTTCATGGCGGTGACCCCTTCCCTCAATCCCCTGACTTTTGCCGATAGAGGCACGCCAGTATTTCACTGACAACAACGAGCGCGGCGACGGGGATCGGGCTTTCCACCGCCAGGGCAGAAAGCAGAGCCGCAGGATGGGTCTCCTCGGCGACGGGCAGATCGCGATCAAGGGCGATGCGGAAAATTTGTTCCATGGCTGCTTCCTGGCGGCAAGTTTTGCCGCCTCAGCCTTAAGGAACAGTTAAGCCATGCGGAAATGGCGGTCCCGGCCTTGTTATGGTCCGCCCCCAAAGCGACATCGACGCACGGTGAGGCAGGTGCAGCAGGTGGCGTGGCTCATCCTCCTCGCCCGTTGATTTTTCGGCCGACCATGCAGCACCAACGGCGGTTGTGGGGGGATCAGTTTTGTGCGCTCGCGTCGATACGATGGCGCAAGGCCGCAAGCAGCGCGTTCACATTGCCGCCGTTGTTCGCGATTACCGAACCGAATTCTTGGCGCTCGGTTATAGCCATACTGACCCCTTCAATGGCGACGTCGACAACCTTATAGGCACCAGGCCCCCCTTCAAGGCGCCATGCCACTTGCGCTGGTTTTGGCGCCCCCGGCCGCATGACCCTGGTCTCCACCAGAACGCCTCCGTTTGGCCCACGGCGGGTTCCAACGACTTTGACCTTGAGGCCGGAATATTGGGTTAAGCGATTGACATAGACCGCAATGATATACTTGGTAAACAGCTGAACGTACTCGCGCTGCTCGGCCGGTGTGGCTTGGCGCCAGTATCGGCCAAGCACGAAGCGGCTGATGTGCTGCACCGCGAAGTTGGCAAGAAACAGCTGGCGGAATTTTGCGTCCCGCGCCGTAACGCTCAAGGACTTATTGCCGAGGGTCTGCAACGCCTGATCGGCAAGATTGCTGATAAAAGCGTCGGCCCCAGGCGTTGCGGCCCGCGCCGCAATCGGAAACAACGGGCCCGTCAGCAGGGTTAAGAGGATCGCACGGCGGTCAATCATAGCCGGACTCCCATTTTATGCAGCCGATGCCCAGAGTAGACGTCACTTTCCGTCCCGGCGGCCAATTCTGGCGCGGCAACTAGCTGAGCGACAGTGACCTCGCTGTGTCTGCGCGGGATCGAATGTCCGGCGCTTGAGAGTTTGTCGTCCGCCCAACCCAGGTGGGGCGTCCGTACAAAGTCGGAACAAGTAAAATTATCAATAAATATCAATTCCTTAGAATCTCCTCCGGATGCGCCTGCTCGCCGTAGCATTAGAGATTTACTAGACATAAATAAAGATATGTTTATATATCTGATTAAGAGGGAGAGGCGATGGTGCAACGTCTTCTTAGCGGACTGCGCGCGGCAGCGGAGCCGACTAGGCTTAGGCTTCTTGCCCTTTGCGCAGGCGGCGAATTTACGGTGAGCGAATTGACACAGATGCTCGGGCAAAGTCAACCTCGGGTCTCGCGCCATCTCAAGGTGATGTGCGACGCGGGCCTGCTCGAACGCTTCCGCGAGGGCGCGTGGGTGTTCTACCGCTTGGTGGACAATGGCCCATCAGCAAGCCTTGCGAAAACCTTGGTCGCGTTGATCCCGAGCGATGGGCTCGATCGCGCCCGCGATTTCGAACGGTTGCAAGCAGTGAAACAGGCTCGGGCAACGGCCGCAGCGGCTTATTTCCGCGCCAATGCCTCGCGTTGGAACCAGATCCGTTCGCTCTATGTGCCTGAGGCGGCAGTCGAAGCGGCACTTCTTGAACTTACCGGCGCGCCCACCGGTGCTGGGCTCGAAACGGGAAAGATCGACGACCTGCTCGACGTCGGGACCGGTACGGGCCGTATGCTCGAGTTCTTTGCACCCCGAATCCGTCACGGTGTGGGCATCGATCTGAGCCGCGAGATGCTGGCTTTTGCCCGCGCCAATCTGGAACGGGCCGGGATCAACCATTGCCAAGTCCGTCTCGGCGACATGTACCATCTGCCCTACGGGCCGGATGCCATTGATCTCGTTCTGTTTCATCAAGTCCTGCATTTTGCCGACGATCCGGCGACGGCGGTCGCCGAGGCGGCACGCGTGCTTCGGCCCCGAGGTCGTGTCGCCATTGTCGACTTTCTGCCCCATGAGATCGAATTCCTGCGCGCCGACCACGCCCACCGCCGGCTCGGCTTTGATGACCGCGAGGTAAGGGGGTGGTTTGAGATGGCCGGGCTCAAGGCAGGGGCAATGCGCCGCCTTGAAGGGGATCCCTTGACGGTTGGCATCTGGACTGCGGAACGAAGCCTCCCGGAGGCTTCATGACCGCCTCTTCCTCGCCTTCGAGCGCACGGTCGGAAATCCAGGTTTCTTTCGAATTCTTTCCACCGAAAACCCCGGAAATGGAAATCCGCCTCTGGCAGGCGATCGAACGGCTGGAGCCACTCAACCCGCGCTTCGTCTCGGTCACCTATGGCGCTGGCGGCTCGACGCGCGAGCGCACCCACGCGACCCTTCTTCGTATTCGCAAAGAGACCAATCTAGAACCCGCCGCGCATCTTACTTGCGTCGAGGCAAGCCGCACCGAAGTGGACGAGATCGCCCGCCGCTACTGGCAGATCGGCATTCGCCATATCGTGGCACTCCGCGGCGATGCGGCCGACCAGCCCTATCGATCGCACTCCCAGGGCTACGCCTACGCCGCCGATCTGGTGCGGGGCCTGCGCCAAGTTGCCAATTTCGAGATCAGCGTCGCTGCGTATCCCGAAACCCATCCTGAGGCGCTATCTCCAAAAGCCGATCTCGACAACCTGAAGCGCAAGATCGATGCCGGGGCGACACGGGCGATTACACAATATTTCTTCGAGCCCGAAGTCTATTTTCGCTTCGTCGAGCGGGTCCGCGCCACCGGTATCACGGTGCCGATTGTGCCCGGAATTTTACCTGTGACCAATTATGCCCAGCTTCTCAAGTTCAGTTCCCTTTGCGGCGCCACCGTACCGCCCCGCCTCGCCTATCTCTTCGAGGGCCTGGACCGGGACCCGGAGACCCGCAAGCTGGTCGCCGCGACCGTCGCCGCCGAACAATGTCAGGCATTGATGGCGGCAGGGGTGCGGGAATTCCACTTTTATACGCTAAACCGCGCCGACCTTGCCTACGCCATTTGCCACGTCCTTGGTTTGCGCCCCATGCGTTCCATCGCGGACGCTGACCGTCGCGCCAACAGCGTGGGAAAATTGGGGAAATCATGAGTACCTTGATCGAGCACCTTGAGACCAAAGTCCTTCTCTGCGACGGCGCCATGGGCAGCCGGCTACAGATCGCCGACCTTGATGTCGAACGCGACTATCTTGGCCAGGAGAATTGCAGCGAGATTTTGAATCGCTCGCGCCCCGATCTGATCCGCGACATCCATACGGGCTATCTCGAAGCGGGCGCCGACGTTATCGAGACCAACAGCTTCGGCGGCAGCCCAATTACCTTGGGTGAGTTTGGCCTCTCGGCCGAGGCCTTTGCCCTTAACAAGCGTGCAGGCGAGATCGCACGCGAGGCGATCGAGGCCTTCACGGATGGTCGCCCGCGCTTCGTCCTCGGCTCGGTCGGCCCCGGCACCCGGCTGCCGAGCCTCGGCCATATCGATTACGACACGCTGGAGACCGCGATCGCCGAGCAATGCCGCGGCCTTCTCGCCGGCGGCATCGACGGTTTTCTGATAGAAACCTGCCAGGATCCCTTGCAAATCAAGGCTGCGGTGAATGCTGCCCGCATCGCACGTCGCGAGGCTGGGCGTGAAGACGTGCCGATCATCGTCCAGGTTACGGTCGAGACCACAGGCGCGCTCCTGGTCGGCACCGAGATCGCCGCCGCTGCCACCGTGATCCGCGCGCTCGACGTGCCGGCGATGGGCTTGAACTGCGCCACTGGGCCTCAAGAGATGGCCGAGCATGTTCATTGGCTCGCGGAAAACTGGGAAGGACCGATCACCGTTCAGCCCAATGCCGGACTGCCGGAACTCATCGACGGCAAGACCCGCTATCCGTTGACCCCAGAACAAATGGCAAAATGGATGGAGCGCTTCGTGCGCGACGACGGCGTCAACATGATCGGCGGCTGCTGCGGCACGACCAGCCTTCACATCACGGCACTCGACGCCATGTTGCGACATGTGGGCCAAGTCCGCCCGACGCCGAAGAAGCGCAGCGGGCATTGGGTTCCCGCCATTGCTTCGCTTTACACGCAAGTTCCCTTGCGCCAGGAGAATGCCTATCTCGCCATCGGCGAACGCTGCAATGCCAACGGCTCGCGCCGCTTCCGCGAGCTGCAAGCCGCCGCCGACTGGGATGGCTGCGTCGCCATCGGCCGCGAGCAGGTGGCGGATGGCAGCCATGCGATCGATGTCTGCACTGCCTTCGTTGGCCGGAACGAAGCCGCGGAGATGGGCGAGATGGTGAGCCGGATGCGTGGCACGATCAGCGTGCCTTTGGTGCTCGATTCGACCGAATACCCCGTGCTCGAAGCCGCGATGAAACTCTACGGCGGCAAGCCGATCCTGAACTCGATCAACTTCGAGGATGGCGAGACGCCCGCCGACATGCGACTCGATCTGGCGCGGAAATTCGGCGCCGCGGTAATCGCCCTCACCATCGATGAATCGGGCATGGCAAAAGAGGTCGAGCGCAAAGTCGCAATCGCACGGCGGCTTTATGACGTCGCGACCAAGCGCCACAAGCTGCCGCCTGAGGATCTTCTCTTCGACCCTCTGACTTTTACCATCTGCACCGGAAACGACGAGGACCGCAAGCTCGGCTTGTGGACGCTGGAAGGCATCGGGTCACTCTCGCGTGAAATGCCGGAGTGCCAGATCATTCTCGGCCTCAGCAATATTTCCTTTGGACTGAAGGCGGCGGCACGGCGCGTCTTGAATTCGGTTTTTCTCGATCACGCGCTGAAGCGGGGCTTGACTGGTGCCATTGTCCATACCGGCGGCATTCTCCCCTTGCATCAGATCCCCGCTGAGGAGGTGAAGGCGGCAGAGGACCTGATCTTCGATCGCCGCGCCAACGGTTACGACCCCCTTTCCGCCTTCATCGCGCTGTTCGAGGATCGCACCAGCGGCTTGAAAAAGAAGCAGACCAAGCCCGAAACTGTGGAAGAACGCCTCAAGCAACGGATCATTGACGGCGACCGCCAAGGGCTCGAGGACGATCTCGCCGAGGCGATGAGGCGTTATCCCCCGCTCGACATCATCAACATCCACTTGCTCGACGGCATGAAGGTGGTGGGTGAGCTTTTCGGCAGCGGGAAGATGCAGCTCCCCTTCGTGCTGCAATCGGCCGAAACCATGAAGGCCGCGGTCGCATACCTTGAGCCCCATATGGAAAAGATCGCGGGCAAGGAAAAAGGCACCATAGTGCTCGCTACCGTCAAGGGCGACGTACACGATATCGGCAAGAACCTAGTCGACATCATTCTCACCAACAACGGGTACCGGGTCGTCAATCTTGGCATCAAGCAACCTTTGACCTCGATCCTGAAGGCAGTGGACGAACACCGGGCGGATGCCGTCGGCATGTCGGGACTGCTCGTCAAGTCGACGGTCGTGATGCGGGAAAATCTAGCCGAAATGAGCAACCTCGGCCTTTCGATTCCGGTCATCCTCGGCGGTGCGGCGCTGACCCGCCGCTATGTCGAGGAGGATTGTCAGAACACGTACGCGACCGGCCCTGTTGCCTATGCCAAGGATGCCTTTGCCGGGCTTCACCTGATGGACAAAGTAACCGAAGGAGCCTTCGTCGATTACGCGGCCGAACAGACAGCAAAACGAGCGGTCGGGCCGCGCAGCCGGAAACGCCTCGGCCAACCCGCGGTGGCTGCAACCGCGGAGCCGGCGTTACGGCCGCTCGATTACGAAGAACTCAAGCTCCGGCGCGAAGACATCACAGCGAAGGTTCCGGTTCCGATACCGCCGTTCTTTGGCTCTCGGCTGATCGAACGCATCGACCCGCGCGCACTTGTTCCCTTCCTCAACGAGACCATGCTGTTCCAGTTTCATTGGGGCTTTCGCAAGGCGGGGCGGAGCCGCGAGGAGTTTCGCGCCTTTGCCGAGCGTGAATTGCGGCCGGTACTGAGGCGCATCCTTGATACCTGCCTCGCCGAGACGATCCTCGAGCCTAAGGCGGCTTACGGCTATTGGCGCGCGGCCGCGGAAGGAAACGATCTCATCCTCTTCGCGGAAGACGGCAAGACCGAGCTTGCCCGCTTCACCCTGCCGCGGCAGAACAAACCCAGCGGCATCTCGATCACCGATTTCTTTCGCGACGTGAGCGCGCACGAGCGTGACGTCATCGGGCTACAAGTGGTCACGGTCGGCCCGCGCGCTACGGAAATGGCGCAAATGTGGTTCCAAGAGAACCGTTATCAGGACTATCTTTATCTTCACGGCGTTTCGGTGGAGATGGCAGAGGCGCTGGCCGAATACGTCCACAAGCGTATTCGTGATGAGCTTGGCTTCGGCCATGAGGACGCGCGCGAGATGGCGGCGCTGGTCAAGCAGGGCTATCGCGGCTCGCGTTATTCCTTCGGCTATCCTGCTTGCCCCAATCTCGAGGATCAGACGAAGCTCCTGAAACTCCTCGGCGCTGAGCGCATCGGCGTCTCCTTATCAGAGGAGTTCATGCTGGAGCCGGAACAATCGACCTCCGCCCTGGTCGTGCATCATCCAGCAGCCCGCTATTTCTCGATGTGAGCCCTGAAAACCAGACGCCGAACCCGCGCGCGGTTAGCCTTCAAGCATTCGCTTGAGAAGCTCTACGTCCTCGGCGAAGATGGAATCCGTTTCACGCAACTCTTCGACCTTGCGAACCGCGTGCATCACGGTGGTGTGATCGCGGCCGCCGAACTTACGGCCAATTTCTGGCAGGCTGCGCGATGTGAGCTGCTTTGCGAGATACATGGCGACCTGACGCGGCCGCGCCACGGCGCGAGCACGGCGCGCCGAGGACATATCGGCGAAGCGGATATTGTAATGTTCGGCAACCCGCTTCTGGATTTCCTCAATCGTGATGCGCCGATCATTGGCGCGCAAGAGATCCTGAAGCACCTCCTGCGTCATTTCGAGCGAGATTGGCCGGCCGACGAGATCGGAGTAAGCGAGGACGCGGTTTAGCGCGCCTTCCAGCTCACGCACGTTCGACGTGATGCGATGGGCAAGGAATTCCAAGACACGCTCGGGAACTTCCTTGGCTCCGTTTATTTGCGCCTTGGACTGCAGAATCCCAAGCCGAAGTTCATAGTCAGATGGATGAATATCGGCAACCAAGCCCCAGCCGAGCCGCGAACGCAACCGTTCCTCCATGCCTTCAAGATCGGAAGGCGAGCGGTCGCCCGATATCACGATCTGCCGGTTCTGATCCACCAGTGCGTTGAAGGTATGGAAGAATTCTTCCTGGGTTGATTCCTTGCCGACGATGAACTGAACATCGTCAATCATCAGTACGTCGACCGAACGGAACTGATCCTTGAATGCCATCGTGTTCTTGAAACGGAGCGCCCGGATAAACTGGTGCATGAATTTTTCGGCCGAGAGATAAATCACCCGGCGATTTCGGTCGCGACTGCCGATGTGCCAGGCGATCGCATGCATGAGATGCGTCTTGCCGAGACCGACGCCCCCATAGATGTAAAGGGGATTGAACGGTACGGTCTTCGACTCCGCGATCTTACGCGCCGCGGCATGAGCCAGTTCGTTCGACTTGCCGACCACAAAATTATCGAAGGTGAAGCGACGATCGAGTGAACCCGCAAAATTAAGGTCACCGGCTTCGCCGAGTTGCGCCGTCGGGCCTTCAGCCAGCAGGGCGGCACGGTGATCATCAGCGAGGCGCCGCGCATCGCTTTGCTTCTTCAGGCCATTATCGAGAATGCGGAACTGGATCCGCGCGCCACGCAGATGCGGATTTTCATGTCGCCACAAGTCGCGTATGCGGTCAGCATAGTTGGTCATTACCCAATCACGCATGAACCGCGTCGGCACGGTCATAACGACGACGTCACCATCGACTGCGGCCAATGCTAAAGGCTTCAGCCAACTGTTGAACGCGGCTTCGCCATATTCAGTGCGCAAGCGGGCGCGAATACGCGTCCACTGTGCATTCGAATCCCCAGACGAATCATGGGCTTGGCTTGTCATTGCCCCCTCGTCAGTCGTCACCCCAGACACCTCGGCCTATTCTACACTACCGCCCGCAGAGGCCGTCCACGGGTCGTGCCAAAGCTGCCGCAATGCAACACCATAATCTCAGCCCCTACCTCTCAGGGCCGACAAACTCCGGGCCCTAGCTCTGACGCCACGGCAGGCCCTCGGCCTTCCAACCGTTGACCCCTCCGCGATGGCGTTCGTCGTCGGCATCTCCCTCAAACCCCCCGGCGACATTAAAGCAACTCGTATAACCCAAGGCCGCCATGGCTTGCGCCGCGGCCCGTGAACGCCCCCCGCTTCGGCATAAAAAAAGCAGCGGGGTGCTCTTCTCCGGCAGGCTGCGTTGCAGCATGGCCGAAAAATCACCGTTCAACCGCATGCCGGGAAAAATCTGCCACGGCACGAAGGTGACCGCCTTGCCAAGGGAGGAAAGATCGGGAACACCGACGAAGGTCCATTCCGCATCGCTCCGGACGTCGACGAGCACAGCCTGCTCGTCTGCCGCCAGTCGCGTCCAGGCCTCGCGCACGGGGATATCGCCAGCGTACCCCGCTGGCGCACCGGCCTCCAGCGGGTTCATATGATCGCCGCCCTCACATTACGACATGCGCCGGAGGAACAGTTCTTCGTTTCCCCAGGCTCCAATACGACAGCGCGCGGTTTGCGACCATCTTGCTGGCTGGCATTGATTGGCCGGCCGCTGACTGGTTCCTCGTTAAATGGATCGCCCAGACTGAAATCAATTTTTTCCATCAGAGCACTCTGATATCTCGCCTGCCAGACCTGCCGAAAATTAAGACCGCCAGCCTTCGCAGGTCGCGTCCCCTACACGCGACGCCGCTGGCGACAACAATCGTGAAGCGACAATATCAAACGGGCGTTTGCGAAATTTGGCCCTGTGTGGACCAACGATCAAGAAGCCTACCCTCGAGCCAGAGGCGGTGCAACAGGAAGAATCCGAATCGCAATGGGTCATCCGAAAATTTGATCGCGGTGAGAATTAATTTACCGCGACGGTGGCGCGCGGAAACCAGCCCCGCCGCACCTCAAGGGCGCGGCCGTCCGCACCAGATCAGACGCTTAGGGCTGTGATCTTGGTCAAGCGACCGGCGTAGCGGATCCGCCCATTGCTTTGACGCGGGCCGACAAGCGCGAGAGCTTGCGCGAGGCCCGGTTCTTTGGCACCACCCCTTTGCTCACGCCGCGATCGATTTCCGGTTGCGCCGCACGCAAAGCCGAGCGTGCGGCCTCGGCGTCGCCGCTCGCGATCGCCAGTTCGACCTTGCGGACGAAGGTGCGAACGCGCGAAACGCGGGCGCGGTTGACCACCGTCCGTTTCTTGATCTGGCGCGTGCGCTTCTTAGCTGATTCGTGACGAAGCATGGCAGACGTAGTTCCGAGGCCAAAAGGGATGCCGGGTTATAACGAGGGCGCAAGCCCCCGTCAACGGCTTTCCCAGCGATTTTCAGCGGTTCTGGAAGCTCGGTTTGCGCTTGGCGATGAAGGCCGCCATACCTTCGCTGCGGTCCTCAAGCGCGAAAGTGGAATGAAACAGCCGACGCTCAAAACGAACGCCTTCGGCGAGCGTTGTTTCATAGGCACGATTGACGGATTCCTTCGCCATCATGAGCACAGGATGCGACTTCGCAGCAATCCCGGCCGCAACTTTTAGCGCTTCGTCGAGAAGCTGTGCCCCTGGCACCACCCGGCTGACGAGACCGGCGCGTTCCGCTTCGGCGGCGTCCATCATTCGCCCAGTCAGGCACATTTCCATCGCCTTCGACTTGCCGACGAAGCGCGTCAGCCGCTGCGTGCCGCCAGCGCCGGGTAATGTGCCAAGGTTGATTTCCGGCTGGCCGAATTTCGCGGTATCGGCGGCAAGGATGAAATCGCACATCATCGCGAGTTCACAGCCGCCGCCCAACGCATAACCGGCGACCGCGGCGATCACGGGCTTGCGGCATCGCGCGATGCACTCCCAATTGGCGGTAATGAAATCCTCGCCGTAAACTTCGATATACGTCTTGGACTGCATTTCCTTGATATCCGCTCCGGCAGCAAATGCCTTGTCCGAACCGGTGACGACCAGACAACCGATGGCGTCGTCCGCCTCGAAATCATCAACGGCTTGCGTCAGTTCCTTCATCAGATCGGTGCAAAGGGCGTTCAACGCGTCCGGCCGGTTGAGCCGGATCAGCCCGACGGCACCCTTCTTTTCAGTAATCAGAAATCGATAGCTTTCGACCATGGCAGGTTCCTCGGATTTTCGGCTGACGGACGATGTTCAACAAATGAATGAATCCGGCCGGCGCCATTTCGATGCCACGCTCAACCTGGCACGAGGTCAAAATGCACCATCGCTCCGCCACGCCGGCGGTCGATGGTTAATTGCAGCCGTTCACCGCCTCGCGTGAAGACGAGCGGTCGCGCCTCATGCCAGCCAAGCTCAGGCAGGGTTTTACGATAGAAGCCGGCGATCGCGGATGGCGTCATGCCACGACCCACCGCATCGGCCTCCACGACGAGACCGCTTGGCTCGTCGAAGACAACGGCGTTTTGCGGAATCTCGCGCAGGCCCGGCATCAGCGGCAGATCGGCTGTGCCGTAGATATAGGTGGGCGACCCGGCCGGCCGGCCCATAGCAGACGAGACCGCCGCCATTCCGGCCGGCAACAACAAAGCGATCAAGATACTGCGGCGATCAAGCAGCTTCATAGGCCAAGGGTAGCGGATCGGCCGCCCTTTGGCGAGGCCATGGAGGGTGGCGAAGCCATGACGCGCGGACCTCTAAACCAAAGCTCGCGATGTTCGCATTTCCCCTCGACCAAAATCGGAAAAGCCTTAATTGTATTGTGAAGCCGGATTTGCGATGATCCAGTCGAGAGGCGGGATTTTCAGTCGACGGAGTTGGTTATGTTTGACTTCAGCATCTGGCATCTGCTCATCTTATTGGTGGTCGTGGCGCTTGTCTTCGGCACCGGCAAACTGCCAAGAGTAGCCGGCGATTTGGCCCAAGGTATCAAGAACTTCAAGCAAGCGATGCGCGAAACACCGGAAGCGGCACCCACACAGCCAAGCAGACCGGCCGACACCCGGGCCCAGACCGAGCGGCCGGCCATTGCGCCAAAGGGCGAGGAAAGCGAGAAGACGGTAACCTCTATCCGGACCGAGGAGACGGTTAACCACAGCTGAATACGGCGGTGCCGGGATGAATTCGAACACGCTGCACGGCAAACCGTAGGCCGTTTTGCACGACGGGATAGCGCAGGCCCGTGTCATATCCGTCGCACGAACACCTCTGCGGTTCAGGTGGCATAAAGGTAATTGTCCGCCGCGGCATAGCGGCCGCATTCCACTAACACCGATCCCTCCTCCCAGCTTGTTTTTTCCCGCGTTTTCGGCGTCTTATTCTCCCTATGCTCGATCACCGTCCCATGGCACGCCTCGGCGTCGATGTCGGTGGCACATTTACCGATGTCGTGCTCGAAGCCGGGCCGCGGCGCGTCACCACCAAGGTCCTCACCACCCCGAAGGCACCGGAAGCCAGCGTGCTGGCCGGCATCCACTCGGTCTTGCAGGAAGCAGAACTGGCTCCTCGCGACATCGCGCTGATTGTTCACGGGACGACGCTCGCGACCAACGCGCTGATCGAACGCAAGGGGGCCAAGACGGCCTTAGTCACGACCGAAGGTTTTCGCGATACAATCGAAATCCGCCAGGAAAACCGCTTCGAGCAATACGACCTTTCCATCGATCTGCCGCCGCCTTTGGTGCCGCGCCGTCACCGGTTCGTCGTGCGCGAACGGATCGGCGCTTCAGGTCAGGTGATCACACCCCTGGCCACGGACGGCGTTGAGGCCGTCGCGGCGCTGATCGAACGCGAAGATATCGAGGCCGTTGCCATCGGCTTCCTTCATAGTTACATCAACTCCGCACATGAGCGGCAAGCGGCCGAAATTCTGCGCCGCCGCCTGCCCGACCTGCCGATCACGCTGTCAGGCGAAATCTCGCCGGAAATGCGGGAATACGAGCGTTTTTCCACCGCTTGTGCCAATGCCTATGTGCAGCCCGTCATCGGTCGTTACCTGCGGCGGCTTGAACGCGAACTAAGCGCCACTGGTTTCACCAGCCCGCTCTTTCTCATGACCTCGGCCGGCGGGCTGATGGCAGTAGACACCGCCATCCGATTTCCCGTGCGCCTCGTCGAATCGGGCCCGGCCGGTGGCGCAATTTTCGCCAGTCATATCGCTGCAATCGGCAGTCTTGACAAGGTGCTTTCCTTCGACATGGGCGGCACGACAGCGAAAATCTGCCTGATCGACAACGGCACGCCACAGACCAATCGGGTTTTCGAGGTGGCCCGCATGTACCGGTTCAAGAAAGGGAGTGGCCTCCCGCTCCGTATCCCGGTGATCGAAATGGTAGAGATCGGCGCTGGTGGCGGTTCGATCGCCAGGGTCGACGCCTTGGGCCGCGTCGCCGTCGGGCCTGAAAGCGCTGGCGCCGAGCCGGGACCCGCCTGCTATGGCCAGGGCGGCGGGGCGCCAACCGTGACCGACGCCGATCTCGTGCTCGGGCGGGTTAATCCCGAGACCTTTTCCGGCGGCCGCCTCAAACTTTATGGCGATGCGGCAAACCGGTCGATTGCGCGCGATATTGGCGCACCACTTGACCTGCCGCCAGCCCTGGCCGCGCTCGCAATCAGCGAGATGGTCGACGAAAACATGGCGAACGCGGCCCGCGTTCACGCCATCGAAAGCGGCAAGAACGTGAGCGAGCGGACCCTGATCGCTTTCGGCGGCGCGGCGCCGCTTCATGCCGCGCGAATCGCCGAAAAGCTCGGCATTTCCCATGTGCTGGTGCCGCGGAACGCCGGCGTCGGATCGGCGATCGGCTTCCTGCGCGCTCCCATCGCCTATGAGATCGTGCGAAGCCGCCTGCAGCGCCTCGGGAATTTCGACGCCGGGGCCGCGAACCGGCTGTTCGCGGAGATGCGGGCCGAGGCAGAGCCGATTGTCCGCCGCGGCGCCGGTGATGACGCGTTGGTCGAGGGGCGTGCCGCCTTCATGCGCTATCGGGGCCAGGGCCATGAAATTCGCGTTCCGATCCCGACCCGCGAATTCGGCGATAGCGACGGCGAGACATTGGCGGCTGCTTTCGAAGCAGCCTATCGCCGGCTTTATAGCCGCGTCGTGCCCGGCGTCGAGCCGGAAGTGGTGAGCTGGGTGATGGTTTTAGGCACACCGCCCAAAGCGCAACACGAATCCCCGGTAGCAATTCGCGATCACGCACCACCGCCGCTCGGCCGAAGACTGCTATTCGATTCGGTGCAAGGCAAGTTCGTCGATGCTGGACTTTACTGGCGACCCGATCTCGAGCCCGGCGCCCGGATCTCAGGTCCGGCGGTAATTGCCGAAGACGAGACCAACACCCTGGTAAGCGAAGCCTTCGAGGCGATAATCAACTGCTTCGGCTATATTGACTTGCGGCGAAAGAAGGATTGAGCCAATGCCAATCGACGCCAGAGACGGACTCGTTCAAATCCAGATCCAAATCATGTGGAGCCGGCTGATCGCGGTCGTCGAGGAACAGGCTCAAACGCTGGTGCGGACCGCCTTCTCCACGTCAGTGCGCGAGGCAGGCGACCTTTCCGCCGGCGTCTTCGACGCCGAAGGACGGATGCTGGCTCAAGCTGTGACGGGCACGCCCGGGCATGTCAATTCCATGGCCATGGCGGTGCAGAATTTCCTTGCCGTCTACCCCCTTGCCGCGATGAGCGAAGGCGATCATTACATCACCAATGACCCCTGGCTCACCTGCGGCCACCTGCACGATTTCACTGTCGTCAGCCCGACCTTCCTCGGCGGACGGCCGGTCGGGTTGTTCGCCGCGACGGTACACGTGGTCGACATCGGTGGTCTTGGCATGGGGCCTGACGGCCGTCAGGTCTTCGAGGAAGGCCTCGCTGTGCCGATCATGCCGCTCGCGACCCGCGGGCGGATGAACGAAGATCTTCTCCGCATTCTGCGCGCCAATGTGCGCGAACCCTTGCAGGTCGAAGGCGATATCTATGCACTTGCGGCCTGCAACGACGAGGGGGGGCGCCGGTTGCTCGCGATGATGATGGAATTCGGCATCAGCGATCTTGAGGCGCTTGGAGAATGGATCGTCTCCTCTTCGAGGGCGGCGACACTTGCCGCCATCCATAAGTTGCCGGAGGGCACCTATCGTAACCGTCTCACCATGGACGGCTACGACAAACCGCTCGAATTGAATGCGGCCCTCACCATCTCGGAAGAGGGCATTCATGTCGACTTTGACGGCACCTCCCCGGCCAGCTCTTACGGTATCAACGTCGTTTACAATTATTGTCTCGCTTATACCGCGTACGGCGTGAAATGCGTGGTGGCACCGGATGTACCGAACAATGCTGGTTCCCTTGACCCGATCACGGTGAGCGCGCCAAAGGGCTCGGTTCTGAACGTAGAGCGGCCCTGGGCAGTCGCGGCACGGCACACCGTCGGTCACATGCTGCCGGATGTCGTGCTCGGCTGTCTTGAAGGCGTGATACCGGGCGGCGTTCCGGCGGAAGGCGCATCGTCCTTGTGGAATCCGCAAATCTCGGGCGGTGGCTCGCTGGTCGATGAAATCGGGACGGCAACCAACGTGCCGCCAATGCCGCCGTTCTCGACGGTGATTTTTCACTGCGGCGGCACCGGTGCGAGACCGGGCAAGGATGGACTCGACGTTACCGCCTTTCCGAGTGGCGTCCGCACCATCCCTGTGGAGGTGACCGAGAGCACTGCCCCGGTCTTCTTCCGCCGCCGCGAGTTCCGCGAGGATTCAGGCGGGGCCGGCCGCTACCGCGGCGGCCTTGGCCAAGTGATCGAACTCGGCGGCGCGGACGGCATGCCGATTACGATGCTGTGCAATTTCGAGCGTATCTACAATCCGGCACGGGGCCGCGAGGGCGGCAGCTCGGGTGCCGCAGGGCAGGTCAGCCTGCTCTCCGGCCGGCCGATCCGGCCCAAGGGGCGCCAGACGGTGCCGGGCGGCGATTTCATTCGCCTGGAACTGCCGGGGGGTGGCGGCATCGGTGATCCACGGACCCGAGACCCCGAAACCGTAGCCGCCAATGTCCGGGACGGGCTGATTTCCCCCCTTGCCGCGCGCCACGATTATGGTGTCGTCCTCAAGCCCGACGGCAGCGTGGACGCGGTGGAAAGCCTCCGTTTGCGCGATGGGATCGGATAAAGAGACGGTCACCCATTATCACCGATAGAGAGATCTGCAAAATTAGCACCAATTCTGCCCAAAAATTAGCCTCATCGAACCTTCGAATGATTTAAGGGTCGGCTGCCGAGAGGCGAACTCCGATCACGCACCAGCTCCTTATTCGCTCCGCGTCTCAGAAGACCTCGCATCACATTCCGGCGTCCGACCTATGCAGTCCAGGCGCCGGAGGTTGGCATAAGCCTTGCGACATTATCAGCGATATCCAACGGAGCCCCTGAAACGCCGCATAATGGGGCGCGGACCATTGTTCCTTGCGCTGAGGGAGAGCGTTCCATGTCGAGACGGCGATGCGCCCCGCGTGGTCGGCCCGAGCAAGGAGTGCCGCATGGCTGAACGATACCTTGCCGCTGATCCCTCTCCCTGGCCCTACAACGGTAAGCTGACCCCGCAAAATACCGCTCTGATCATCATCGACATGCAGACCGATTTCTGCGGCATCGGTGGCTATGTGGACAAGATGGGTTACGACCTCTCGCTTACCCGCGCGCCGATCGAGCCAATCAAGCGGGTGCTGGCCGTAATGCGCGAGCAGAGTTTTCATGTCTACCACACGCGCGAAGGCCACCGCACGGATCTGGCCGATCTGCCGGCCAACAAGCGGTGGCGCTCGCGCCAGATCGGCGCTGGCATCGGCGATCCCGGTCCCTTCGGACGGATTCTGGTCCGCGGCGAGCCGAGTTGGCAAATCATCCCCGACCTCGCGCCGAAGCCCGGCGAGCCGATCATCGACAAACCCGGCAAGGGCACCTTCTGCGCTACCGACCTAGAGTTCATGCTCCGTCTTGGCTGCATCGAAAACATCGTGCTTACCGGCATCACCACCGATGTCTGCGTCCACACAACGATGCGCGAGGCCAATGACCGCGGTTTCGAGTGCTTGCTCCTCGAAGAATGCTGCGGCGCGACCGACATTGGCAACCATCCGCACGCGATCAAGATGATCAAGATGCAGGGCGGCGTATTCGGCGCGGTGTCGGATTCGAAGACCTTTCTCGCGGCACTCGCCTGATGGCAGCGGCCGAACATAGGCGGTAGAATCCATGGCAACCATCGCCACCACCCGGCCCTATCCATACGAATTCCCAGGCGCGCATTTCGCGCTCCTCATGATCGACATGCAGCGAGGCTTCATCGAGCCGGGTGGGTTCGGCTCGGCCCTCGGCAACGATGTCTCCCGTCTTGGTGCGATGGCGCCCGCGGCGGCGCGCCTCTTAGCTGGATTCCGTCGGGCAGGCCTCAATATTTTTCACACCAAGGAAGCGCACCGGCCTGATCTATCCGATTGTCCACCGGCAAAACGGTGCCGCGGCACCACAGCACTTCGCATCGGCGACGTTGGGCCGATGGGACGAATTCTGATCCAGGGTGAGCCGGGCAACGATTTCGTCAGGGCGTTGTCTCCCACCGCCGGCGAACATGTGATCGTGAAGCCCGGAAAGGTCGCTTTCTTCACGACGCCACTTGAGGCTTTACTTCGCGAGCGCGGCGTGACGCATCTCGCGATTGGCGGCGTCACCACAGAAGTCTGCGTGCAAACCGCCATGCGTGAGGCCAATGATCGGGGCTATGAATGCCTCCTCGTCAAGGACGCGGCCGAGAGCTACTTTCCCGGCTTTAAACAAGCCACCCTCGACATGTGGTCCGTGCCCAAGGCGCGATCGTCGGATGGACCGCGACTGCGGACGAGGTTCTCGCCGCATTGGAGATGCCATGGCCGAAGCCATTCGTCTGCCGACACTTCTCCCAGCCAAGCGCGACGCGCTCGGCTGGGAGCCCTTTCGCGAAGGCATCGAGATTGCATGGCTCTATCGGAACGGCGGCCACGGCCCCGCCGCAGGCTATCTACGCTACGCGCCGGGTGCGCAGGTTCCGTTTCATCTTCACGCCGGCTATGAGCGTGTTTTCGTGCTGGAGGGCTCGCAGACGGATCGCAACGGACGCCACGTGGCCGGCACTCTTACCATCAACCCGCCTGGCACCGCGCATGAGGTGGTGAGCGAGGATGGCTGTATCGTCCTTATCATATGGGAACGGCCCGTCGTCCTTGATCCGCAGGTGCCGCACGTCTGAACCATGCATTTTAAGGCCAGGATTTCGTCCTAATTCCTTTTCAGCTTGGTCACGGTCTTGGTCGCCGGGTCGATCGTGAGCTGCCACGTATGGCCGCTTTGCGTCTCTTCAGCAACAAACTGCGATCCGACTTGATGGAAATTAGTGAACGTCGCATAGCCCTGGGATTCCAGAAGATTCAAGGCTTCGGTCGCACTTCGAGATGTGGGATTGTCGGGCCGATAGGACGGGGTCGGCTTGATCATGTGCTCGCGCAAAGCGTGCGGTGGCACTGAAGGCGTAACGGCCGGGGGTGTCCCTCCGAGCGGTTGCGGCGGCATCTCCATCGTCATTCCGAATGCGCCAGCCGGTAGGAGCACCATGGCGACCGCAACAAGGCAAAGATTTGGCTTCATCGTCGCCTCCTCAGATTGTGTCGAGCGCATGATATTTGTCGCGATGACGAATAGATATGTGTTGATTCAAATCAAGAAATCAACCAGGCCTTCGCGTTATGAGATAGCCTTAGCAAAACTACGCTGGGCCTCCCGATGCCACAACCGGTGCCGCAACGAGAAAAGCCTTGCGGCATTGCGCGGCACAAGATGTCTTTTCCTTCTCTCTGGCCCCTCGGCTGTTCCTTAGCCCGGGTCGACCACCGCCTTTTTTGCACGTTTTTTCCGGCGTTATCGTTGCGGTCGCGGCGTATATGATGATTCGGACCGGCCCACCGCTTGTGTTGCCAGCCGGAGGCCGCCACAGCTAAGCTTGGGGACGGGCACGGGGCGGCTGTCGCAGAAGGGTGGCAAGCGATGGATTTGTTAAGCAAGAAGGTGGAGTTTCAGGCCCCGGTAGTCGATCGGCTTTCAGTTCGCGTTGTCGTCGATGCGATTTACGACCTTTTTGCCAAGGCCGAACCCCACCCGATGGTGGTGATCGAGCACGCCAGGCATATCCGCGGCAAGGAAAAATCGACGCTAGCCGGCGAATGGGGCCTTTCGCTTCATCTCGAATCGCGCCGCGGCGGCGACAGCGCGCAATATCTTCTCGATTTCGGCTATACTCCGGAAGTGCTGGTCAGGAACTTCGATCTCCTTGACCTCGCGCCGGAGAAGCTTAATGGCCTGATCCTCAGTCACGGACACCTCGACCACTACGGTGGGTTACACGGGTTTCTCACAACCTATCGCAGCCGAATGCGCGACGACCTTCGACTCTTTGCCGGCGGCGAGGAGAACTTCGAGCCGAAATGGATGAAGCGCGAAAGCGAGGATCCGATCTATTGGGATACCTTGGATCGAGCCGCTATTTCAGCTGCCGGCGTGAACGCGGTCTGTTGCGAGACGCCGCAGGCGCTGCATGGCCCTTTCACCACCGGGTTGATCGCCCGAGATTCCTTCGAACATGTGGTTCCGAACACGTATGTTCTGGACAAGGCGCCACGGTGCGGTGCCGAAGGCGCAATGACGACGGATGTTGATCACTTCACCGCGGCCGAAAAGACCGGCCGGCTGATGCCCGATCAGCACCCCGACGAGCACGCCGTCGCCTATGTCGTTCAGGGACGCGGACTTGTGGTTATCGCCTCCTGCGGTCATGCTGGAATCGTCAACACGGTGAAGACCGCGATGGCGGTTTCGGGCGTCGGCAAATTGCATGCGGTTTTAGGCGGCTTTCACCTTGGCTCGGCACCGCAAGATTACGTCGAACAAACCGTTGATGCGTTGCAGGAACTTGATCCCGACGTCGTCATTCCGATGCATTGCAGCGGCGTCGGATTTACCGAAGCGATGCGCCGGCTCATGCCGGAGCGGCTCTTGCTGTCCCGCACCGGTAGCCGATTCACTTTTGGGGCGTGATTCTGACGAGCAGGAAATGAATAGGCGACTCGCTCCGGCCAGAAGATCCCCTCCGGTCGGAAGTGACGCTACCGGCTGCCGAAGAACGGGACAGTGAAGGCTGCCGGCGGCACCTGCCGGTCGACGAGTCCGGCAACCGAAAGCAGCGCCAGCACATAGGGCAGCATCAAAAGTGCCGCCGTTGGTATGGGCGAGGTGGCGGCCGAGAACTGGAACTGCAGCGCCATTGCGCCGCCGAGCAGCAAGCACGCTCCGACCGTCGGCCACAACCGCCATCCGCCAAAGATGATCGCCGCGATCGCAAGATAACCGGCACCGTTGGTCATGCCCTCGGTGAAGGTACGGATATAGCCGACCGAGGTCAGGGTACCCGCGACGCCGGCCATCGCTCCGGTAACCAGGATCGCGAGCGTGCGAACACGCTCGAACGAGATACCGGCCCAATCGGCCGAGCGCGGATTGTCGGCGAGGGCTTGGCATCCCATAAGCAGTGAAGCGCAGTACAAACCAGATTGCGGCGATCAGCACGAAACCGACATAGACCACGTCATCTTGTTGGAGCAAGCTCGGGCCAAGAATTGGCAGCGTCGAGAGGCCGGGAAGATGGAGATATCCGAAGCCCGGCACGAGCCGGCGCGAGAGCGCGCCAAAGATCTCGCGATTGAGAAATGTGGTGGCGCCAAGTGCCAGAATATCAAGGCCGATACCGACCACGAGCTGATTGGCGCGAAGCCGCACACTCAAGATTGCCTCCAGGCCGGCGAAGACGATCCCACTTGCGATGCCACAGAGCAGGCCAAGCCACGGATTCCCGGTGACTGAGGTGCCCCAGACCGAAAAAAAGCGGCAGTAAGCATCATGCCTTCAAGACTAAGGTTAAGCACGCCTGCCACTTCGCTCATCAGCTCGCCGCTCGCCGCCAGCATGAGCGGGAGGGCAAAATACAAGGTCGAAGCAACATAGACCGCAAGCGTTTTAAGGCTCATGCGCGGCGCATGGCTTCTTTCCCAATCCGGATTGCCACCCCCGTAACGTGACCCGCGACATCATCGAGATCCTTGACCGCAAACTGAGCGTCAGATAGCGCGGCGCCGGATGCACCCGCCCGCCGGCTGAATGCACCAGGACAGAACGCGCCGAAACGATCCTTTATTGCAAGGGCCGCGTGCTTCACCGAACTCAGCGCGCGGCCCCATCAGATGAGAGGCCGCCAGCTTCAACGACGAAGCGGGCGATTTCGGCGACGCCCACGCCCGCCTTGAGATTGGTGAACAGGAACGGCCGCGTTCCTCGCATCTTGCGCGCGTCGCGGTCCATCACCTCGAGGCTGGCACCGACCAACGGCGCGAGATCGATCTTGTTGATGACCAACAGATCGGATCGTGTAATGCTGGGTCCTCCTTTGCGTGGAATCTTGTCGCCAGCCGATACGTCGATGACGTAGATCGTGATATCCGCGAGCTCGGGGCTAAAGGTCGCGGCGAGGTTGTCACCGCCGGATTCGATGAAGACCAGATCAAGGTCCGGAAAACGGTGGTTCAGTTGCGCCACGGCGGCGAGATTGATCGAGGCGTCCTCGCGGATCGCCGTGTGGGGGCAACCGCCCGTTTCGACGCCGAGGATGCGCTCGGGCGCCAGCGCGCCAGCGCTGGTCAGGAACTCCGCGTCCTCCTTGGTATAGATATCATTGGTAACCACCGCGAGGCGATGGTGGCCCCCCATATACTTGCACAGCCGATCGACAAGCGCGGTCTTGCCTGAACCAACGGGACCGCCAATACCTACCCGAAGCGGGCCATTCGGTGAATAAGTCATGACCGGAAGAGCCTCGTATATTGAGTTTCGTGCCGCATCGAATACCAATCCACCATGGGGGCGGCCGATCCGATGTCTTCGAATGGCGCCTTCAGCGCCGCCGTAGCGGCTTTCGACACCACGGGCGCCAGCGTGGCAATGGTTGCTTGCCCGTCGCTCTGGCCGAGCGGAATCAGCCGAACGCCGGCCATAACCAGGTTCGAAGCGAACGCCTGGAGATAAGCGAGCAACGCGGCTTCGAGCGGCGCCACGTCGGCCACCGCCAGCGCAACCGCAACTGGGAGCGCAACCTGTTTCCCGCGGCGCCGGCGCGCGAAGGCATCGAGTCGCGTATCCGGCCATGCCTTCCGGGTCGTGACGAGGAAGGCCTCGCCCTGCTGCTCGCTTTCGAGCACCATCTCGGCGCTGCCGCGAAGCGCCGCCGCGAGATCGGCGATCTGATCCAATTCCGTCGCATCATCTGCACGTTCATAAGCCGCGCGGAACAGCATCGCATCGACGCGGCCGCTGCCGTGCTCGATCACATAACCGACCCAATCGACAAGTGTTGCGCGATCCATCACCACGCCCGCCTCGATCACCGCTTCAAGACCATGGCTGTAGCTGAACGCGCCGGTGGGATAGGCCGGCGAGAACCAGGTTAGCAAGCGATAGAACGCAACGCCATCCACGGCACGATCCTCACGCCTTAGCGCGACGCGGCAGCAGCGCATGGCGATGGCGGGCTTGCTGGGCCAGCGGGTAACCCGACGTCAGTGCTGTCTTGTCCATCGCGTCTTCAGCCAAGTCCGGGGCATCCTGCCGATGACCGCGAT
This sequence comes from Ferrovibrionaceae bacterium, assembly GCA_046705265.1. GTDB lineage: Bacteria > Pseudomonadota > Alphaproteobacteria > Ferrovibrionales > Ferrovibrionaceae > JAJYTL01. The sequence goes on along the minus strand of JBJKQL010000136.1, from coordinate 11,326 downwards.
CACGGCTGCTATGCTGTTGATGGCTGTGGCTATGGTGGCCATGACCGTGATGCATCGAACCGTCATAAGCCCCGCTTTCGGGGTTGAAAGCCGCCCGCACCGGCCGCAAGGTCGCGCCAAGGCCTGCCAACATATTTTCGATCACGTGGTCGCGGTGGATCAGAATGCGCTCGATCGCTTCCGTATTCGGTGCAAAATCTGCCGGCAGATGCCGATTGCCGAGATGCCAGACGAGACGAACCAGCGTCACCGGATCCGGCGCCGTCACCTCGATCAAGTCCTCGGAAGCGGCGCGAACTTGGATATAGGCACCACCCGGCAGCTTTAGTCCATCTCCTTCCCGAAGCAATGTTGCCACCGGCAGGTCGAGCAGCACCTCGGTGCCCGCATCGGCAATTAGGCGAAGCCGCCGACGATGGCGCTGATCGTAAGGCAAGGTGATCCTGTCCACCTCTTTGGCGGTCGGCCAATGGCCCGCCGGCCGAACTTCGCGCACCACCACCATCAGAACAGAAAATAGCGCTGGGCCATGGGAAGAATCCGCGCCGGCTGGCAAGTAAGAAGCTCCCCGTCCGCATGAACCTCGTAGGTTTCCGAATCGACCTCCATCTTGGGCAGAGCGTGGTTGTGGATCATGCTTGACTTGGAAATACCGCCGCGGCAGTTCTCCACCGCGACAACCGGCCGTGATAGACCGACGCGCTCCCTGATTCCCGCCATTGCGGCACCGGAGACAAACAACACCGAGCTTTCGATCAAGCTGCGACCGAAGGCAGCGAACATCGGTCGCCCGTGCCGTGGCTCCGGGGTTGGAATCGAAGCATTGGGATCACCCATGGCCGCGTAGGCGATGGAACCACATTTCAGGACCAGATCGGGTTTCACGCCGAAAAAGGCAGGAGTCCAGACGACGATGTCGGCGAGTTTGCCCTCCTCAAGCGAACCGACATGCCGAGAGATGCCTTGGGCTATAGCCGGATTGATGGTGTATTTGGCGACATAGCGTTTGCAACGAAAATTGTCGTTGCCGCTCTTTTCTTCCTTGAGGCGACCGCGTTGGCGCCTCATCTTGTCCGCGGTCTGCCAAGTCCGAATGATGACCTCGCCGACGCGGCCCATTGCCTGGCTGTCGGAAGAAATTATCGAGAAGGCGCCGAGATCGTGGAGGATATCCTCGGCCGCGATGGTCTCGCGCCGGATGCGGCTTTCGGCGAAGGCAACGTCCTCGGCGATGCGCGGATCAAGGTGATGGCATACCATCAGCATATCGAGATGTTCATCCAGCGTATTCACCGTATACGGCCGTGTCGGATTGGTTGACGACGGCAGGACATTTGGCTCACCGCAGACCTTGATGATATCGGGAGCATGTCCGCCGCCGGCTCCTTCGGTATGGAAAGCGTGGACGGTGCGGCCCTTGAAGGCGGCGATGGTGTTCTCGACGAAGCCGGATTCATTCAGCGTGTCGGTATGAATCAACACCTGCACGTCCATCTCGTCCGCGACCGCGAGACAGGTGTCGATCGCGGCCGGCGTGGTGCCCCAATCCTCGTGCAGCTTCAGACCGCAAGCGCCGGCTCGAACCTGCTCGATCAGGGCCTCAGGCCGGGTCGCATTGCCCTTGCCGAAGAAGCCAAGGTTCATCGGGAGCCCCTCCGCCGCCTGCAGCATGCGGGCAATGTGCCATTCGCCAGGTGTGCAAGTGGTGGCATTGGTTCCGGTCGCCGGTCCGGTGCCGCCGCCCATCATGGTGGTGATGCCGCTTGCGAGCGCCTCTTCGATCTGCTGCGGGCAGATGAAATGGATATGAGCGTCGATGCCGCCCGCCGTCACGATCTTGCCTTCGCCCGCGATCACCTCGGTGCCGGGACCAATGACGATATCGACGTCTGGCTGAACGTCCGGGTTGCCGCCCTTGCCGATCTTCGCGATGCGCCCGTCGCGGATACCGATATCGGCCTTGACGATACCCCAGTGATCGAGAATCAGGGCGTTGGTAATGATGGTATCCACCGCGCCTTCGGCACGGCTCGCCTGGCTTTGCCCCATGCCGTCGCGGATTACTTTGCCGCCGCCGAACTTCACTTCGTCGCCGTAGCGCGTGCGATCCTCTTCGACTTCGATAAAGAGCTCAGTGTCGGCGAGCCGCACCTTGTCGCCGACGGTAGGACCGAAAATGCCAGCATAGGCGGCTCGCGAGATCCGATAGGCCATTTCAATTCTCCTAGAGCTCGCCGTTCACCTTGCCATTGAAACCGAAGACCCGGCGGCGGCCGACATAAGCCACCAATGTCACGCTTCGCGTTTGCCCCGGCTCGAAGCGCACCGCCGTGCCAGCCGGAATATCGAGCCGCATCCCGCGCGCTTTCTCGCGGGGGAATTGGAGCGCCTCGTTGGTCTCGAAGAAATGATAATGACTGCCGACCTGGATCGGCCGGTCGCCGGTATTGGCGACATCAAGAGTGATCGTCTCACGTCCTTCGTTGAGAAGGATATCGCCGTCAGCAGTGATGACCTCGCCCGGAATCATGGCACCCCCTGTCAACGAATCGGTTTATGCACGGTGACGAGCTTCGTGCCATCGGGGAAGGTAGCCTCGACTTGGATCTCCTCGATCATCTCCGCGACGCCTTCCATGACTTCGGCACGACCGAGAACGGCGCCGCCGTCCCGCATCAGCTCAGCGACGCTTCGTCCGTCGCGCGCGCCTTCAACGACGAAATCGGTGATCAACGCGATTGCCTCGGGGTAGTTCAGCTTGACGCCGCGGTCAAGCCGCCGCCTCGCGACGTCCGCCGCCATGGCAATCAAGAGTTTGTCCTTTTCTCGTGGTGTCAATTGCACAGTTGCATTCCTTCGGAAAAAAGTTATGGCGGACGATTGGGGGCACCCTATATCGTCCAAACACGCGGCATGCGGGCGGGCAAGCCTGCGATCTGAGTACGGAGAAAAACGCAAAGACGCATGACCTCACCGCGAAGCATTCGCACTTCAATGCCGAATAGCCGAACAACCAGAACACCTTTCACGAGACTCGCCGCGGCGCGAACGGTGGCCGGGTAACACGCTTCAGCAATACGGGCGCGAATAGGTTCCACCCAATCTGCGCCGTCCATGCCGACATAGACAATGGTAGCGTAGGCTCCAGCGCCCGCAAAGCCGACAGGATGATCGATCTTGGTGCAGATATCGCCGTCTAGACGAAGATCGTCGGCCCAGAGCAGATGGCCGTCGCGACGAACGCGCCAAGAGTCGTGCAAGAAGCCGCGGGCAAAGCGCTCACCTCGCGCACGGCGGCCGAAAACCAGCATGTCGCAGGCGAGGAACCGGCCATCGGCGGCGACATCAACCTCCGCGCGGCGACGAAGCCGGGCCCCGTCGAACAAAATCGTTTCCTGCGGCAACCATTCGAGCCACGTATCCTCGGCGGCCGTAACAGTCATGGTCACCGTGCAATTGACGGCAACCGCGCGGTAGATCTTCTCAGCCGCCTGTGTCGTCACCAGTGCACGGGAACCTGAGGTGCCAACCACATTGAGTTCGGTCCTATCTCCGCCGGTGAGCCCCCCCGCGGTGGTGGCGACCACGGCGGTGACGACCTCGCCGATTTCGGGACGCGGAAACAGCACACGGCACGGCGAGCCTTGATAAAGACCGCGTATGACCGTTTCGCCGGCGCGATTGCATCCCAGCCGGATTTCCGCCCGGCCACGGCTGCGCTCGAGATGCGATTCGGGGATCGCGATGGAATGGCGCCCGAGATCGATTTTCATTGCGGTATCATCTGGGATGCTGCCGTGCCGCCTGTCAAACCTTCTCTTCATCCCGCGCAAGTGCGCCACCCTCCTCTCCGGCCACGTCGCTCCGGACTCCATGCGACGGCTCGGCATGTCCATGGCTAGATGTTTAGCAGTTCGGCTACCGCCGAGGGATCGTGTTCCTGGGTCCAGCCGTCGCGCACGATGCGGCCTCGTTGCATGACATAGTAGCGGTCGGAAAAGGCCCAGGCGAAATCCAAATACTGCTCAACAATCAGAATGCTTATCTTGAGTTCACGGCGGATATGATCGAGTGCCGTCTCGATCTGTTGCACGATGGAAGGCTGGATACCCTCTGTCGGTTCATCAAGGAGCAGGAGGCGCGGCTTCCCTGCAAGCGCCCTTCCGATGGCAAGTTGCTGCTGCTCGCCGCCGCTTAAGACACCACCCTTGCGGGTACGGAGCCGAGCGAGAGTCGGAAAGTGGTCGAAGACCGAGTCCAGAACCTCGGTCGCGGCTTTCCCGGCGCGACCGGTTAGCGCCGCGAGGCCGATCTTCAGATTCTCTTCGACCGTAAGATGGGGAAAAATGTTGCGCCCCTGTGGCACGAATCCGATGCCGCGCCATGCGCGTTCGTGGGCGCTGAGGCGCGTGATATCTTCGCCCGCGAAGAGAATTCGCCCGGTCGCCACTCGATGCAGGCCTACGATGGTGCGGAGGAGCGTCGTCTTGCCGACGCCGTTACGGCCCAAGAGCGCGACCGCCGTGCCGGGCTCGGTATCGAGACCGATGTCCCACAGAACGCGGCTTTGCCCGTAGGCCGCACTCACCGCATCAAGGCTAAGCAGCGCTGCCATCTTCGATTCGCCCAAGATAGACCGCGGCAACTTCGGGGTCGCTGCGAACTTCGGCAATGCTGCCTTCCTTCAGGAGTGTTCCCATGTGCAAGACGCTGACCGGGGCGTCAAGCTGCTCGACAAAGCTCATGTCGTGGTCGATCACGAGAACGGTGTGGCGCCCAACCAGACGCCGGATTAGATCGGCCGTTTCTCTGGTCTCTTGCGGGCTCATGCCGGCAGTCGGTTCATCGAGAAGAAGGAGTTCGGCCTCGGTTGCCACCACCATGCCGATTTCGAGCCACTGTTTCTCGCCGTGGGAGAGTTGCGAAGGTAGAAAACCGCGTTTCTCTTCGAGGCCGATTAAAGCGAGGACCTCCTCGATCCGCTCTTGCTCGGTTGCCGTGAGCCGGTTGCCGAAAGCATGCCACCAGTCGCGGGTCTGACGCGCGGCAAGAGCCAGATTGTCATGGACATTGAGGCTCTGCAGCACGCCCGGCGTTTGGAATTTGCGGCAGATGCCTTTGCGCACGATGCGGAACTCCGGTAATCGCGTGATGTCCTCACCGCGGAACAGAATGCGGCCCGACCGCGGGCGCACGCGGCCGATGATGGTGTCGCAGAGCGTCGATTTGCCGGCTCCATTCGGGCCAATCAGCACTCGCACGCCACTCTTGTCGAGATAAAAGTTGAGATTGTCGATCGCCTTGAAGCCGTCAAACTCGACGGTAACTTCTTCGACGGCAAGCAGTGTCTCGGCGGTTCTCACTCGACACCTCCTACATCACGGCGGCTCCCGTCGGCCACGGGAAAAAGGTCGGCAACGTCGCGAAGGCCGAGCACGCGCGTCCGCAGCGTCGCGAGGGCACCGGGATGGAACAGCCCACCCAAGCCATCCGGAAGCAGCGTCACCACCAAAATGAACATCAGGCCGATCACAAAGGGCCAGACGTCGGGGAAGGCGTTGCTGATGAAATCCTGGGCAAAATTCACCAGCAGCGTGCCGATGACGGCGCCGGCAAGGCTGCGACGGCCGCCGACCGCAACCCAGACCACCATCTCGATCGACGGCACGACACCAATTCCGGCAGGTGAAATCACCCCTGCCTGAAGGGTAAAGAGGGCGCCGGCGACTCCCGCCAATGCTGCGCCGATCGTGAAGGCGATGGTCTTATAGGGCATTGAATCGTAGCCAAGGAAACGCACCCGGTTCTCAGAGTCGCTGAGCGCGCGCAAAAGCTTGCCGAAATGCGAGCCCGTCAGCCATTTGAGCCCGAGAAAGCTGACGACAAGAACCGCGACCGTTGCCCAATAGAGGCCGTTCTGCACCGCCTGCGAATCGAGCGAGAAGCCATAAAGAGTATGGAAGTCGGTCAGACCGTTGAACCCGCCGGTGTAGCCTTGCTCGCTGATCAGAAGGGTCACGAAGGCAAGCACCATCGCCTGGGTGATGAGCGCGAAATAGACGGTGCCAACGCGGCGGTGGAAGACCAGCCAGGCAAAGCCGCCAGCTACCACCGCCGGAACCACGGCGACGCCCAAGGTAGCGATCACTGGATTATGAAAGATCGCCCACCAGGCCGGCAGATGCGAGACCCCGCTCCATTGCATGAAGTCCGGAAGATCGCCGGGGGCAAGGTTGGCGAGCTTCAAGTACATGGCAAGAGCGTAACCGCCAAGCCCGAAGAAAAGCCCTTGGCCGAGGCTCAAGATACCCGCTTCGCCCCATACCAGCACCAAGCCGAGTGCCAAAATAGCATAAGCGAGAAAACGGCCAAGCAGCGAAAGATTGTAAGGAGAAACCAACCAGGGCGCCAACACCAGAAGAACCAGAGCGAAGACGTAGAACGGTCTTTCCGCACTCAACCTCATGTCACGTCTCCTCAAGCGCCCGCGATCGGACCGAGATGACGCCTCGGGGCCGAAACTGAATGAACGCGACCACGAACAAGAGCAGGAACACTTGCGACAGGCTGACGGTCCAGACGATCTGCACCATGGCCGAGATCAACCCGACGATGACCGACGCAATGGTCGTCCCGATCAGGCTGCCAAGCCCGCCAAGGATCACGACGAGAAAGGCAGGGACGATATAGGCTTGGCCGACCGACGGCGTGACCGGTTCGAGCATGGCGAGCACGACGCCGGCAACGCCCGCAAGTCCGGTACCGAGCGAAAAAATCAAGAGGTCGATTTTACGGACGTTGATCCCCATCGCTTCGGCGGTGTCGCGGTCCTGCGTCACCGCGCGGACATAAAGGCCGATGCGGGTGCGTACCAGCAACAGCCCCAAGGCGGCGACCACGATAATGGTGAAGCCAATGATGAACAACCGCGCGTAGGGCAGGCTGAGGCCGACAAGCATGCCGTGTTTGACCTGGAAAGCCCCGTCCAGCCATTTCGGTGCCGTCACCTCATCGCCGATCGGCCCGAACAGTGCGCGCGCCCCCTCCCTCAAGCATAGGCTCACACCCCAGGTCGCAAGCAGCGTATCGAGAGGACGCGACGCCAACCGATGCACGAGAAGCAATTCGAGGAGAGCGCCGGCAAAACCTGAAACCACGAAGGCGACCGGAATTGCGATCAGAATGCCATAGGCGGCCGGGGTAAACTTGAGCGTGAGATAGGCGACATAGCCGCCCATCATTAACATTTCACCGTGAGCCATGTTGATGACTCGCATGAGGCCGAAGCTCAAGGCGAGGCCGAGCGCAGCGAGGAGAAAGATCGAAGCGACGCTGACGCCGTTGAAAAGTTGGCCGACGAACAACGCGAATTCACTCATTCTCTCTTCTCCCCGCCATGCCCGGCTTTAAGGTACCGACTACGTGACGTTTTGGCGGTTACGCGATCGGGTCAGGATTTGTGCAGGACGCAGGTCTTGCCCGGGAAGGCCAACTTGTCATACGGCTCGGGGAAAATTTTTCCCTTGGAATGCCAGAGGATCTTGAACTGTCCATCCGGCTTCAGCTTGCCGATGTAGGCGGCCTGCTCCAGGCTCTGGTTGTTGACGAACCTGACCTCACCCATCGGGCTTTTCATCCAGCCGAGCCTCACCGCTGCGTCGCGAACCTTGTTCGGATCGAAGCTCTTTGCCTTCTCCACCGCGGCTTTCCAGATGTAGACGTCGATGTATCCGTGAGCCATGGGGTCGGTTACCGGCGCGTCCTTGCCGTACTTGGCCTGATAGGCGGCGACGAACTTCTCGTTTTCTGGCGTCTTCAGGCTCTCGAAGTAATTCCAGGCGGCGTAGCTGCCCTCGACCAACGACGGGCCCATGGCCTTTGCTTCCTGTTCACCGATCGAGAACGACATCACCGGCAGCTTGCTCGGCGGTAGGCCGGCCGCCGACATCTGCTTGAAGAAGGAAACGTTGCTCGAGCCGTTCAGCGTGTTGAAGATGATGTCCGGCTTGGCGAGCTTGATCTTGTTGATCACGGCGCTGAAGTCGGTGCCGCCGAGGGGCACATATTCCTCGCCCACCACCTTGAGCCCGTCATGCACGATGTGCTTCTTTAGGATCAGGTTGGCAGTACGCGGAAAGACGTAGTCTGAACCGAGCAGGAAATACCGCTTGAAGCCCTTTTCCTTGGCCCAAGTCAGAGCGGGAAGGATCTGCTGATTAGGCTGCGCGCCGGAATACATGATGTTGGGCGAACATTCGTTGCCCTCGAACTGCACCGGGTACCAGAGCAGATTGTGGAAGCGCTGGAAGACGGGAAGCATGGCCTTGCGACTCGCCGATGTCCAGCCACCGAAGACTGTGACCACGTGATCCTGCTGGATCAGCTCTGTCGCCTTCTGGGCAAAGGTCGCAGGCAGCGAGGCACCGTCTTCGACGATCGCCGTGATGGGATGACCGAGCACGCCACCCGCAGCGTTGATCTGATCGATGGCAAGAACTTCGGCGTTTTTCACCGTCACCTCACTGATCGCCATCGTGCCGGTCAACGATTGCAGGACGCCGACCTTGACTGGCGTCGCGCCGAGGGCGGCGCCACTTGCGGCGACCAGGAGCGGTATGGCGGCAACTGCAAGCGACAGTCGCTTCAAGGCCGGCCCTAAAGCACTCCCTTTGTACATCCGTCGTTTATTCCCCACTTGTGACACTCCTTTGTGTTTCAGGTTTCTCATGATCCTGGTCTGTCCCCCGCGCTTCGCTCAGTTTGGTCTCCGGTGCATACCCCCTCCCGATCGCTGTCGAAGGCTGACACCGCAGGTGGTCGTCATCAGAAATTGCAAGCGACATGCCACGGACAGCCCGAGGCATTTTGCGAGCGGCAGCTTCGTATTCGCCCATGAATTAAGCTGATTTGCCGAAAGGAGGGGCGATTAGAGTCTTTGCCGAAAATCTAGGCGGGCCATTTAATGGCCCATAAAATGAGCGGAAGCTGAACATTTCGGCAGATGCAAAAGCTGGCAAACGGAGATTACGCGGAGGGACAGAATGCGGGAGGGGGACCTTCGAGAGCAATTGACGCCGCGCCGAAGCGGCTTTCTCGGAAACGATGAACCGGCCGGATTACCTTTATGCGGTTCGGTTTTGCCCCGATGGGAAACGGAGGGCTATTGTTCGGCGCCACGCGCATGGCAATGGACCGGCTATGGTTGGGTGGCATCCCGACCGGCCTTGAAGCTGTGGCCAACCACGAGACCAGGCCTTTTGTCTATCGTGACAAGGCAAGGCGTTTTACCGCGGCCGGGGCGGCTTTTTGTTAGTCAAGAATTCGAGAACGGTGCCTCATTGGTGGATCGCGCCGAGGCCAATGGCGCAGAGACCACATTGCCTGCACCGGCTCGAATCTCATCCATCTCTTCGCCTGCCGACGGTGCTGCCGGAACAGTGAAGCAGAAGGTGGTGCCACCTTCCGGATTTTCCTCGACGTCCAATTTACCGCCATGCGCCTCGACCACGACGCGGCAAATCGAGAGGCCGACCCCCATACCGCTTTCCTTGGTGGTGACAAAAGGCTGGAATAGCCTCGCCCTCACGGAAGCAGGTAGACCGGGGCCGGTGTCGGCGACGCGGATCTCCACCTGATATTCGTCCGACCGCATCGTGGAGATCGTGAGCTCACGGCGCGGGCTTGCGGCCATGGCCTCAATCGCGTTTCGCACCAGGTTGAACATAACCTGCTCGATCTGGATGCGATCGACGAGGGCTTCCGCGGCCCGCGGATCAAAGCGCATCTCGATTTCAACCCCTTGGCCCCCCATCCCGACCAGAGCCAGCGCCGCAGCATCCTCGATGGTCCGGGGCAGGTTCTCGACTTTCTTCTCGGTTTCGCGCTTAACAACGAAATCGCGCAGGCGGCGCACGATGCCGCGCGCCCGGGCCACCTGCGTCGCCGCTTTTTCCAGCGTCGGGCCCACCATCTCAAAACTTCCCTTCTGAACGAAGTGTTGCAAGGCGGCGACATAATTGCCGATCGCCGCCAAGGGCTGGTTGACCTCATGGATGAGGCTCGAGACGATCTGTGCGAGTTCGCTGACCCGTGCGAGATGGAACAGGATGGCTTGCATCTCGTTGATGCGCCGTTCGCGTTCCCGCCGTTCCGCCGCGACCGATTGCGCGAGCCGGGCGTAGACCGCGGCAGCCTCGATCAACATGATGACGAGGATGAAGCTCTCCGCTATGAGTTGATAGACACGGCCGGCATAGTAGCCGAGACTGAACGGGCCGAGACTGAGTAACGCGCTCAAACTTCCGCCGAAGATCAAGCAGCCCATCACCATCATCAGCCAAAGGTCGAGCAACGATTGCTGGCGAAACCACAGGACGCCGAGCGCCGACAGGTTGAGAGCCAGCGCAAACAGGCCGGCAAAACGCCAGAGCTGCCCGATCCTGCTGCCATCAGGCGTTAGGAGTGGCAGAATCGGGCGGCTTGCCACGACAATCGTAGCGATGGCGATGACCATGATCGTGACGATAGCGATGCTGCCCAAGATTCCCACCGCCGGCCTCCGGTCGATCCGCGTAAGCCCGTTGCCGTTGTCCTTGAGCAACGCATAGGCCAGAACCGCAAGCGCAAAAGCCAGGTGCCAAACGAATTGCCAGATGTCGAACAGCCAGATCGACATCTCCGGCCCCTTGAAGGAAAGACCAAGCGGCGTGAAGTGCTCCGCAATGGCCAGCGCATACGGCGGGATCACCGTCAGCCCCGAAAAGAGATAGCCGGCCGCGAGCACCAAAACCGCGCGCGACCCATCGACGGCGTAGAGCACGAACAGTAGGCCGGCGGTGACAAGGGCTGCAACCAGGCGAGCCGCCTCATAGGCCGGCACAATGGTCGCCGGCGCAATACCAGGAACGACCGGTACACGAACGCGCGCAAAAGGCGCGAACAGCACAAAAACTGCCGCGGCAATCGCCAGAACCAAGAGAGCGAGCCGGCGCTGCTCCGGCGAGGCCGGAAGGGTCGAAAGGAATATCTTTTGTTCGTACCGCTCGGCCACCCCTTCCTCCCGCAAAGCCGCCGACCGCCTGCTATTGATACTGCCGGCGCCGACAGTCTTCAAATCATCTTCGCGAGTGAGCATCGAGACCGAGCCGGATGGTGGGCTTGGGCGAGGCAGGCCGGAGAAATGATCGTTGTTGACGGGGGCTAGCGCGAGTTTAGTGGCGCTCGCGCCTCCGTAGACGATTTCGGGTTGGCAAAGAGGCTGAATTTCAGCCTCTCGCGGCCGTGCGCCGACGCCGCCCTCGAGTATATACAAAACCATGAGCCGAGA
>JBJKQL010000135.1:0-7475 GCA_046705265.1 Ferrovibrionaceae bacterium | reverse complement strand
TCAACCGCCCGAATCCTGATCGCTTCCAGCGTCTTGTGATCCAGCTTGCGCGCGTCTTGCCTCGCCATCCAATCACTATACACTAATTCAAACACAATGTGAAGATACTTATGAACTTATTAGTAAGTGTGACAAAAAGGTGGGCGAGTTGAAAGTAAGACGGTGCCGCTCGTCATTCCGCGGCAAAAAGGTCAGACCCGCCTTGCCGTCAAGGACGTGCCCCTCGGCCAGCGGCGCTATATTCTCTGTCGCAACGAAGAAGAAGCGCTCAAGGATGCCGAGAAGCGCGCCAAGATCCTGGCCGGTCTGGACCGTAAACTTGCCCGGGGCGACAAGGCGCTGGTTTTCAACACCGGCTACCGGCGCTTCCTGAAGGCGCCGAAGAGCGAAGCCTTTGCCATCGACCCGGCCAGGGTCGCTGCAGATGCCTGTTTCGACGGCCTCTATGTCTTGCGCACCAGCCTGAAAATCCCAGCCCTGCAGGTCGTCTTGCTCTACCGAAATCTGCCTGCGGTGGAGCATACGTTCAAAAGCGCCAAGGCGCTGCTCGCCACACGACCGATCTCTCACAAGACAGACCGCGGTATCCGCGGTCATGTGTTCTGCACCTTCTTGGCTCTGGTTCTGCGCGCCGAGCTAATGCAACGCCTCGTGCGCCGGCGCCAAACCGTCGAATGGAACCACATCGTCGATGACCTCGCCGACTTGAGCGAGATCGAAGTCGATCAGGACGGCGGCCGCGCTCTGCTGCGCACTGCACCAGGGCCCGCGATCGACCCCGTTTGCCGGGGCTCTCGGCATTACGCTTCCACCCGTCTTCCAGGAGCTGCCAACCGCCGCCGAGATCGCTTCAGCATATGGTGCCTAAAACCGTTCGCGCCTTGCAACACGCTGATATCCCATATTATTATTTTTTTGCGCACTACGGAAGTTGGGTCAAGCTGCGGACCAATAATCCGCTCGAGCGGATCATGAAAGAGATCCGTCAGCGTACCCGGGTGGTCGATGCGTTTCCGGATGGACGGAGCTGCCTCAACCTGGCCGCGGCGAGGCTGAGGCACATCGCCAGCGGCCAGCGGTCCACACCCCGGTATATGAACATGGCGCCGCTCTACGCGGTCGAGGCATCAAAGCGAACCACACACTCTCCCTATATTCAAAGCAAACAGGCATCTCTGATGACTTTAAAAATCACAGCCTGTTTGACGCTTTGCTTCCTGGGTTTTCGATATAGGCGCGGTTCCGTTCGACGCGGCTTCCTCTTGATAAGGTGTTGCGTCTCCAGTCGAAAGGCGGTGCCATGGGGTCTAATATCCATGGTCGAATCGGAACAGACGTTAGGTGCGGCTGACCCAGCAACAAGTGAACGAGACACGTTAACTCTGATCAGTGTGCAGAGGCTGAATCGATAGCGATTGGGGCCCTCGTTAGGGATAGCCGGTGAAGGCGAAGTTAACCTCACGGCGAATTTCGGCCTCACGACCGGTATAGCGCGGCGAGAAATGAAATGGCTCGACCCTCAAGGCACCGGCTCGCCGCGCGAGCAGGCCTGCTTGATGCGCGGTGAGATGAAACTTCTGTGCGGCTAAAGTGCTATCCTGTTGGAGAAAAACGGCTTCAATATAGAGCACAGTGGCTTCCGCCGCTATCTCGGCGATACGGGCAGCGTTAACGTCATTATATAAAGCATCGACCACGTACGCGATTTTCTGACCAGGAGCGATGCGAAGCGCTTCAGCTTTAATCTGACCAAGGGAGACCGTCATCTCCAGCGGGCTGCCAGCTGCGGTCCAGGCGACCGTGAACGTGGTCTCGTCCGGGGCGTTGCGCCGAACCGCCGCCTTTAGTTCGTTGAGCCACGAACCGACCGGAAGACCAAGACAATTCAAGCGACTCTTCCAGACGTTGATGTGCAGCTTCTCCTCGAAGGCAAAAGCGAGACAGGGAATCCCATGGTCGAGCGTTACCGCTCGGACGCGGAATTCAGGTTCGTCGAGCAGGACACCGACTTGCGTTGCCGGCACGGTAGCGGCACGGCGCCGAAATGAGTCACGTGTGTGGAATTCTGCTGCCGCTGCGACCGTGTTCCCGTGCAGTTCAGCAGCCCAGATCGCAAAGTCGTTCGGATTCGTCGCCACGAGGTTCCAGGTATATCCCGCGAGCTTGTGTTCGACCCGTTCGATTAGGCCCGGCGGACCGAAGAGGTCGAGGCGAGCGCGGCGGGGTAGGCAGACGGCGAGCAAGCGGTCGAAGCCGATAAAATGATCCATATGGGCGTGCGAGACAAAAACGTGACTGACCCGGCTGAGCTGACGCGGCACCAAGGCGTGGACGTCACCGAGATCAAAGAGGATGGCGCGGCGACCGAAACGAAAAGCGAAGTAAAGGCCGGCATCGCCGAACGGACCGTTGACGAGATGCGCCTGAACCAGTGAAGTCCTCATTTATCGAACAGCCCCAGAGAGATCCTCGGGAAGAAAGATCGCCGAATTGGGTAATATATGGTCGATGCCGCGCCTGAGCGTCCCATCGCTGACTAGGCAAAGAGTGAGCTTTTCCGTCATGATCTCAGATCAGGCGTCGCGACATCCGGCATAGAAGTTGACGCTACCCGAATCGATGGGGTGTGGGTTGATGAGGATCAAAGAAGAATTGATGAAGATCAGGTCCATTCGGCGTGCGTCGTGGGAAACCGCCCTTCTATTAGGCAGGAAGAGCCCATGCCGGTCTATCGCGTTTGCTTTTTGAATCAGATATCGCGCGACAGCGGGTTTTTTCGTTGCCGCCAGCGATCTGTCGTTATTCGCTCGGCGCGCAGCGCGGAGCGGGCAATGCAGGCGGCCCAGAAACGGTTTGAGAGGCCCGAAGGCGTCGGCGACTGGCACATTCACGCCGGCCCGATCGAGATCGAAGAAATCAACCTGGAGGCGAAGCCGACTAAGCCGCTTGTTCAATCTCGTCAGTATTTCGCGGGCCCCCGTCGACCGCTTCCGTATTGTCTCACAAGAGCTTCCGTATTGTGTCACAAGACATGAGCGATTCCATTTTGCATAACGCGTGTTTGGCCCGATCGTGACTTTGGGCGACTAAAAGATAAACTCATGACGATTAAGCCCTCTCGAGACCATGCCTGCGCGATTGTAATACCGCCGGTCGGGCTCCAGGGCATTCTTACTATTCCTGCCGCTCTGCAAAGGCTGTCGTGCTATTCTCGCACGGTGCCGGCAGCAGAGTCGGTTCAGCCCGCGCGACAATTTCGTTGCCCGAGAATTGCGCGACAGCGGCCTTGCGACCTTACTCCTCGATCTCCTGACGGATGACGAGGAAGGTGACCGGCGCAATGTCTTCGACATCGCGTTGCTTGGGCAGCGTCTGTCAATGGCCACGGCATGGACGCGACAGGACCCGGAGACCGCGAGTCTCGCGGTCGCCTATTTCGGTGCCAGCGCTGGCGCGGCTGCGGCTCTCGCCTTGGCGACGGGCGAGCGGAATCGCATCGCGGCGGTTGTATCGCGCGGTGGCCGCCCAGATCTCGCCGGACAGACGCTTCCCGTTGTCAAAGCTCCAACGCTCCTGATTGTTGGTGGCGACGACGACGTAGTGCTCGACCTCCACCGTGCCGCTTTTGCCCAATTCCGTTGTGAAATAAACTCGCTGTGATTCCTGGAGCTACACATCTTTTTGAAGAACCCGGCACTCTCGAAGCAGTGGTAGTGCACACTCGCGGGTGGTTCTACATGCATCTTCTCGGAACTCGCACATGAAGCTCGGGGGATCGCGCGGATGCTGGCTCATTGTGTCCCGGTGAGGCCGTCTCAGGCCCCCCTTGTGATAAGGGTGTAACGGCGCATCAACCCTTCACGCAGATTAGCGGCGCGAGACGGGCCACCTTGCGCGCAAGCCCGGCAGCATGGGCCGCCTCGACCACGGCGGAAACGTCCTTATAGGCGCCCGGCGCCTCCTCCGCGACCCCACGGGCCGACGGACTGCGGATCAAAATTCCCCGACTCTTTAGCTTATCAATCACCTCACGTCCGCGCCAATGCTTAAGAGCTTGGTGGCGCGACATGCTTCGGCCGGCGCCATGGCACGCCGAAGCGAAGGCATGCGCGAGTCCGTCTCCAGACCCCGCCATCACATACGACGCCGTCCCCATGCTGCCGCCGATCAGCACGGGCTGGCCGACCGCGCGCAACGAGGGCGGAAGGCTAGGGTGACCGGGGCCGAACGCGCGCGTGGCTCCTTTTCGATGGACGAACACTCGCCGCAACCGTCCGTCAACAAAGTGATTCTCCTCGTTACAGGTATTATGGGAAACGTCGAACACGACGTGGATATCGGCGTCAGGAAGGACACTGAGAACGGCGCGACGCGTGAGGTGGGTAACGATCTGACGGTTAGCCAAGGCGCAATTGACCGCCGATCGCATCGCATTCAGATAACGCAGCCCTAAATCCGAAACGAGTGGCGCGCAGGCGAGTTCGAGATCGGGAAGTTCCAGCCCAAAGTTCGGGTCCGCGATGGCCATCTCGCGCATGAACTCGGTGCCGATCTGATGGCCAAGGCCGCGCGAGCCACAATGGATACTGATCACCACCTCTCCCTGCTCAAGTCCGAACGCGGATGCAATCTCCACGTCGTAAATGTCAGCAACCTCTTGTACCTCGAGGTAATGGTTGCCAGAGCCGAGCGTCCCCATCTCACGCCGCTGCCGTTTCCGGGCGAGCTGCGACACTGCTGCAGGCACCGCTCCGGCCATCTGACCATGTTCTTCGATCCGCTCGAGGTCCGCCGTCGTTCCGTAACCCTGGGTCACTGCCCAGCGGGCACCACCCTGCAGCATAGCATCCATTTCGTCGGAGCTTAGATCGATGCTCCCGCGACTGCCGAGTCCCGCTGGCACAGATGAGAACAGCACATTGGCCAAAGCCTCCGTGCACCATTCGATCTCGGGCCGATCGAGACCAGTTGTGAGGAGACGAACGCCGCACGAGATGTCGAAGCCAACCCCGCCCGCGGATATAACGCCGCCGTTGTCCGGATCAAATGCCGCCACGCCCCCGATGGGAAAGCCGTATCCCCAGTGCGCATCGGGCATCGCGTAGGATGCCCCGACGATCCCGGGCAAGGTGGCGACATTCACAAGCTGTTGGAAGACCTTGTCGTCCATTTCTGAGGCGAGAGATTCGTCGGCGAATACCACGGCCGGGACGCGCATCCCACCGAACGGCTCTAGGAGCCACTTGGTGTCGGTCTCGCGCACGAAACGGGAAAGGTCCATGGCCGGTCTCTACACATCCACGACGCATTGCGCGATCCAGCTGCCCCCGGGA
Organism: Ferrovibrionaceae bacterium; assembly: GCA_046705265.1. Taxonomy (GTDB): domain Bacteria; phylum Pseudomonadota; class Alphaproteobacteria; order Ferrovibrionales; family Ferrovibrionaceae; genus JAJYTL01. The sequence continues at coordinate 2,142 of JBJKQL010000135.1, read as the reverse complement.
CGGGAATCAACGCGCAGTTCCGTGAAAGTAGCGCCTTTCGGCTCCACCACCGGATGGTGACGCAACGGATCGATAGGCTCACCCCAGGCTTCACCGCAAAGCTCACCATCCTCGATCCGAACCAAAAATCGGCTGAACAGCATTCCCCGCGTCGTGCTCTCGTAGATGAGTGCATTCAGCCAATCGACGAACAAGACGATATCGCTCGGAGCGTGGCAGGTAACGGTAACGCGTGATAATGGACGGACATCCGAGAGGTCTGTGATCGCCGCGAAGAGTGCCAGCGCCGCTTGTTCGAAGGCTTCCGGTCGCGTGAGGCCCGTCCCCCGCACGCCGAGGTCCGCGCCATGCGGAAAGTGCGACCAGTGTGCGGTCTGGGCAGGGTTCTCTATGGGCATCGCCATAAGGCATTCAAAAGTAGGCCAAACAAAATTCTGGGCGCCACGCTCGGTCCGTCCTTGACCTGAGTCAATGCACAGGCTCGACGCCTGATGTGCTTTCTTCGCGTGGCCGATATCGCGAGCCCCCATGCAGGCCGGATTAGCCTTGGACTTCGGAGGTGCAAAAGACGCGTAGTCGAGATGTCAGCGGTGAAGTTGTTTCTTTGTGGGGACGTGATGACGGGGCGCGGGATCGATCAAATACTGCCACATCCCGGCGACCCCAAGCTGTACGAGGACAACGTAAGGTCGGCTGTCGGCTACGTTGAGCTTGCTGAAGCGGCAAACGGCCCGATCCCGAAACCGGTACCATTCGGGTACATATGGGGCGAAGCGTTGGGCTCGGTGCAGCGTGCAGGAGTCGACGTCCGAATCGTCAACCTCGAGACCAGCATCACCTCCAGCACGACGTGCTGGTCGAAAGCCATTAATTACAAGATGAGCCCGGAGAATGTCGCGTGCCTGACGGTGGCCAAGCTCGATTGCTGCAGCCTTGCGAATAACCACGTCCTTGACTGGGGTCACGCAGGCCTCGTCGAGACTATAGAAGGTCTCGAGCGGGCAGGAATCGCCGTTACGGGTGCGGGACGCGACATCACCCAGGCGGAGACGCCCGCACTTCTGGACATCAGCGGCAAAGGACGGGTGGTCGTATTCGGATTTGGATCGGTGAGCAGCGGCATTCCAGCGGAATGGGCTGCCGCTTTCCATCGGCCCGGCGTCAATCTGCTGCCGCATCTGTCACCGGCGACCGTGGAACACATCGCGGCGCGCGTGCACGCCATAAAGCGATCAGGCGACATCGCAGTGGCCTCGCTCCACTGGGGCAAGAACTTCGGCTATCGAATTGCTAAGGAAGAGACGGACTTTGCCCACGGCCTGATCGACCTTGCCGGCGTCGACGTTATTCACGGCCACTCCTCGCACCATGCCAAGGCCATCGAGGTGTATAGAGGCAAACTGATCCTCTACGGATGCGGCGATTTCTTGAACGATTACGAAGGAATCTCCGGCTACGAAGCGTTCCGCGGCGATCTTGCGTTGATGTATCTACCTAGCATTGATACCGAGAGCGGACGACTTCTCCAGCTTACAATGGTACCCTTTCGCATCCAGAACTTCTGCCTGAACCACGGGCTCAAGGACGATGCAGAATGGCTTAGCTCAACGCTGACACGCCAAGGCGCGCCCTTCGGCACGCGGGTCGAGCTTAATCCGGACAACGCCTTGCAGCTCGCTTGGTAGAATTGACATCCTCGACCCCAGGCAAAGAGTCAACGTTCCCGTCACGGTCTCCCTAAAGCAGAAACGTGGGGGCTCCGACCAAACGTATCTGACGGGACAAGTCTACCATAGGCTATCGAATCCATCGCGCCGCATGGGAAAAGGCTCGGCAATAGTCCGAACTCCAGTCTGATCCCCCAAAGGTCGGCAACAGGTACAGCGGCTGAGCCAACGGCTAAGACAAGACGCTGAACTCTATCGGAGGCAGTTGGCGCGTCTCAATTGCAATGATGTCGGCCATGCCAGCGTCCCCCAATTGGGGCAGTTGGAGCCCTAAATTCTTAATTTTTATGCCTCTTTTGAAAAACGAGTGGGTAGGTGTTCGGTCCGGCGGGGGCGGTCAAGGGCGCGCGCAGCCCGGCGAAGCGGATCCTTGACGGCGGCCGCAGGAGACGACAATTGAACGAGGCTGGATGCG
>JBJKQL010000134.1:0-3740 GCA_046705265.1 Ferrovibrionaceae bacterium | reverse complement strand
ATTCCGGCAACACAGCGTCGCCGCGCAGCGCCGTCATGTGCGCATAGCGCCAGTGACCGGCCAGCACCGACAGCAGCATCGTCCCGAGGACATCACGCTTCGGCGGTGAATTCGGGCTCCGGTAGAGAAGTGGACAATCTGCCACCCAGGCATCGAACAATCCCGCCACCTTCAGGTATTCGACGAAAAACGGCAGCCGTCCCAACGCCGTCGAGGCGCCTTCCGTATCCCATTCAACCTGCACCCGGCCAGCATATGTGTCGACCTGCACCGCCGCCGGACGCACCCACGGGTCAACCGATGGTTGATCACCCGCAAGGTTCGCGATCGCTCGCTCGAGTTTCGTTGCCATACCCTACCGAATCCACCATTCCGTCCCTTATGGCAAGGCCTCAACTCACGAATTTAGGATTATTTGAAAATTATCGGTCTAAAGTTCTCAGCCGGAGTTCAACTCATGATCGGCATAAACACTTCTCGTCATTCCCGATTGGTAGGTCACGCTCGGTGACTGATGGACTGTCGTCAGAATATTTTTATGAACCCGATACCGACACTGTTTATAAGATCCGTACCACCATCAAACACGATCTGACGGGTAATCGTGTATTGGGCATTTGCGGAAAGGGTCGGGTCTAGTCGGTAGACGAGCGAAAGCTGGCCTGAATATACAGGGCTGGTGCCGCCGTTGAGGGCTGTCGTCGACCTGCCGTATTGGAGATAGGTCAAAGCCGTGGCTCTTGGGGTCAAGGCACGGCTCAAGCTTATGCTTCCCGAAAGTGAATTCTGCGAAAACCCTGCAACTCCCGGACTTGTAGAAACGAGCTTCTCCTGATCATCCAGGAAGGAGAGGCCAAGCACATCGCGGGACCAGGTTGTAGTCGTCCCGGCCGAGATCTGCCGGATGCGCAGGAGGCTGGATTGAGTGCCGAGAAGCTGGTTCGTCAGCAGAATGGGCGCACCGGTCTCACTGTTAATTGGGGCCCCGGCGGCATTGAGCGACGAGCCGGCAAGATTGCTCTGAAGCAATTGGGCCTGGGTTCCGAGTGATTCCGATGTGCCAATAAACACTTGGGTCCGAGCGGTGACGGGATAGGAACCTTGCGCGTAAACCGAATTAAACCCCTCCTGATGTCCGTACCGAACCGTAATGAGGCTATTTTCCACAGGCGTGAAGGAGAAGCCGCCATTCCAGAGGATGTCATTAATCCGGGTCGGCGGCACTCCGTTGTAGCGAATATCTTCGTGTCCAACTTCGCCAATAAGAAAGAGATGCCGCGTAACGGCAAAACGCAAGGTATCTGAATAGGTGGTTTGCCGCGCTCCATTAGTGATAGCGATATTGCTTGTATCTTGAGCGGCGTCGAACGCAACGGTATCGTTAAAGCGTCCCAGGACTGAGCCCGTTGTGAAGGAAGCCGATTCTTGCTTGGTCGTAAGCGACGTACCGGTAAAAAAAGGTGTCGTCGATCCGGCGGCAAATAACGTGGTGCCGCTCTGCACCGTGTGATACAGGTCGAACCGAAGATACGCCGTTCCAATATCACCGAACCGGTGCTGGGCGGAAGGACTGACCTGAAAGCTTTCCGTTGATGTCCTATTATTCCTTGCGAGCACCGAGGTTCCGCCTGGAGGAAGCCCGCCTATCGTTGATTGCTGGGTTGCAAACCCGCGCAAAGAAAGGAATAACGCTCGCGGCAGCAGTGTTGCGCCGATGAACGCATTCAGCTGTTGAGCGATATAGTCCTGGCTTGACGTCTTGGCATAAATATTGGCAGACGGATGGTAATCAATGGTTGCTCGAAGCCGTGGCCTCTGCTCAGTCAGCAACAGCCCCGGCGTAATAGAAGTCACGAAGTCTCCCTGCCTCCCGGTGGATGCGCCTGTGGCATTGGTGGTAAAGAGTTCCTGAACGCCAAGGCTGGGCACTATGGTAAGCTCTGGGGGCGGAATCGCCGAGGGAGCCAAAGCATTAGCCGCACTCACTGAGGAGACTATGCTGCCAAGTAGTGGCGCGCTTCCGACGATGGGGGTTGTTCCCGAATACGGCAACGACGTATACGGGCCCGAATTTGAGAATTCTGTCGTATTTGCATCGATCGGCGTGCTGCTCGGCGCTGTCTGGGCAGCAGCGCGAGTGCCGCTCGTAAGCCAGACTCCTAGCGCAGCCGCAATCAGGACGGCTCGAAGTGGCCAGATCAACTTGAACTTCATTTCCCCCGTCGCGCTCCCCCGGTGCGGTGCTATTCCTAACGCGGCGTCAATGCACGCCAGATTTTTATAAACCTCCACGCCGCATTCGGAAGCCCATGGCAACCTCAAGCCCGAGCGCTCCGACTCGATTATCCCCCATTATCCGTCTTACCAAAACTCAGGGAAGCGAATTCTATGAGCCTTCATCAGAATCTCTATATTGGATAACCTTTATGACGCCTGCAACACCGGAGCGAATACTCTGAGTCCTATATGAAACGCAATGACTTATTGATCTGTGGCCTGACTTTGAGACGGTAAAACGCCGGAAACGTCCACCTAAATGCTCCTCAGCCATTAGTGAGACTGTTGCGCCAATTGGGTCCAAACTTCGGCGGCGGCCCAACCTCAGCAGCATTCCCCGCTCCAGTGTCGGGCGTAATCCTGGCCCTAGCCGATCTTATTCGCCGAATTTAGCGTGATTCGACGTGGCGGGACAGATTTTGCGACGCGGGCCGCCCGACATCGTGGCGTCTGTTACACCGCGATCCGATCTTGATTTGTTGGCTGGAGGTTTCAACGAGGGGTTTGGCGCGGCGACACCGCCGCGATTTCAAGGGCCGGCAGTGGCGAAGCGGCCTGCGAGGTAACGGAAGAGCATCGCCTCGGGGCAGGCACTCGGCAACGAGACGCGAATGCGCGTCGCGCCCTCGACGATGCGGGCGGCGATCTTGAGCAGATGCAGCCGAAGTGTGGTGAACTCGGCACGGAACAGAGGAGACCGCTTTGGCAGAGCCTGGCGCAGGGCCAGCATCAGCCAGTAGGCGGCAGTGTGCAGGATCAGGCGGAACTGATTGGCGCGAGGATCCCGGCAGGACGTGCGATCGGAGGCGAGCTGCGCCTTGTGGAGCTTGATGAAATTCTCCGCTTCGCCGCGGGCGCAGTAGACGGTATTGCAAGGAAAGCCGCTTCAGCTCGCTGGGGGAAGTAGGATCTAATAGTAATGATTTTCTTAAGAAACTGTGCCAAGCTGATCAGATGGTATCAGACATAAGATCGCAAGCCGATGCGCTCGCCGCTAAAATCGGCGCAGATGTGCTTTTTTATACTGGAGATATTACACAGGCCTATTGGAAGCAGACCGTAGAATTAGTGCGTAAGCGTCGAAGGCGCTCTAAGGTTTGTCTGATTCTTGTGACGCCCGGCGGCGATCCGGATGCCGCCTTTAAAATAGGTCGTTCTCTGCAAGAGAAATATCCAGACGGGGTCTATTCCTTCATTTCTGGTTGGTGCAAGAGCGCGGGTACTCTCCTCGCGCTGGCCAGCAAGCGCATCTATATCGGCGATTTTGGAGAGCTTGGGCCGCTCGATATCCAATTGGCGAAGCCGGACGAAATATTGGAGCACGGTTCTGGGCTATTAATTTTATCCGCGCTAAACCTCCGGCTATGCCGGAGCGAATAAAGGAAGTTCCACGGCTACGGGAGTGAGTGGCAAATTAAAGTCTCCTTGGGGAACCGCCAGGAACCTCAAGGAGACCGTAATGG
>JBJKQL010000133.1:0-15759 GCA_046705265.1 Ferrovibrionaceae bacterium | reverse complement strand
AAATCGAGTGGGAGTTCAGGGAACCGCCAACGACGGCAGATGAAGGTGCTATCGTCAGAGAGGAATGCATATTCTAACTCACTCAGATCTGGCCGGAGCTTCTACGAGGGCGTGCGATACAAACAGGGAGATACCCGTCCTTCGCGGTGTTATCTGTTGAGGGGTTCACGACAGCGGCGACCGAGGCGCCATCAACGTCTCCGTGTTCAGTTTGCGGCCATTCGCAGATGGCACGTGGAACCTGATGCGGTAAGCGCTGCGAGGGCGGTGCCGTGAATGATATCTCCTGCCCCAGAGTCGCCCCCCACGGCGGTGTCCGGCATCGGCAGACTGGCGTGAAAGGGAACATTCCGTCGCCGGACCCGGACTTCGGTGCCCGCTGCTCAACGGTATTGCGGCGTAGCGTAGCGAGACACCATGACAAATCTCGGGTAGTAGGAATAGAGAGGCCTGCCTTCGCTGCGCTTTGAGTGCTACTCCCAGTTCCCGGTATGCGCCCTCTCAAAAACTACACCGTAATGGTAGGGCGGCAAATCAACGGTCCGGAAATGACGCAGGCCAACCGGCTCAATGATCGCCCGGACTTCTTGCGAAGACATCCGCATCTCGGACTTCGGTCCACGGGCCTGGCCGAGAACGGTCGTTTCCTCTCGCGGACGCGGATGCCAGTTGATAATCGCCAAACGACCGCCGACCCGAAGTGCACTCGCCAAGATGCGCGCGAGGCGTACCTTGTCCGGCACTCCATGGAAAGTATTCGCCATGAGTACGAAATCGATCGGCTGCGGCGAGAGATCGGCAACGTCGTAGGCATTGGCCTTAAAGAATTGGCAGTTTGCGTCCTTCACCGGTGCCACTCTCTCTTTCGCCCGTTCCAAAACGTTCCCATCGATGTCAACGGCAATAACACGGCGCGCAATCAGCGCCAGAGCAGCGGTGAACCAGCCGTCGCCGCAACATAGATCGATTGCGTCGATACCTTCTTCCGCGCCAAGCGAAAGAAGGACACTCCGTGGATCAGGCCATAGAGCTTGCCACCAATCCGAGTCCGGCATCACGGTACCCGGAAAGAATTTCTGATGAACTTGCATATCTTCTGGCCAATCTGCGCAGGAATTTCAGCGGTGAGAAAGCAGGAACAGGATATTCTAAAGAATCATAAGTCAAACCGCATCCACTACGAAAATCTGTGGGCAATGGCTGCCGACGAAGGTAGGTCGTAGGCAAATTCCTATCGGCGCCCAATTTTGATACTGAATTTGCGACCTCGGGCGGAGTCGGATGCGCAAGAGCGCGCCGCTCGATGCCCCTGCGCCTGTCCAGCGCGTGTCCTCGCTATGTCCTAACGGCTGCCGTAGCTTCTGCGAATTCAATATTGAGTCCCGCGGCTCTCCACTCCGGATAGCCGTCTTCGAGACGTCTTGCCGACAATCCGCGCTTGCGCAGGAGCGTGACCGCCTCGAAGGCCAGCACGCAATAGGGGCCACGGCAATAAGCGACGATCTCGCGGCTTTTCGGGATTTCCCGCAGACGGCGCGACAGCTCGCGGAGCGGAATATTAAGCGCGTTCGGCAGATGGCCGGCCGCGTACTCGTCCTCGGGGCGAACATCAAGCACGGTGACGGCGCCGTCCTTGAGCCGGCGCCCGAGTTCCTTGCGGGAAACCGGCTCGAGCGCATCGCGCTCACGAAAATAGCCGCGGACAATATCGCGCACCGCGGCGGCATTGCCTTCGCCCACCCGGTGAAGCACCGTGGTCAGTTCCAGCACCGAGGGATCGCTTAGCCGATACAGCACATGCTTGCCGCTGCGCCGTGAAGCCAGCAGGCCAGCCCGCCGCATCAGGCGGAGATGCTGCGAGGCGCCGGCGACCGAAAGGCCGCAACGCCCGGCCAAGGTCTCGACAGTCCGCTCGCCTTGCGCCAGGAGCTCGATAATCTCCAGCCGGGCGCCATGGCCGAGCGCCTTGGCGATCTCGGCGAAAGCGGCGAAGAGGGCGCGTTTCGGATTCTCGCTTGACATGCTGGCTTCCTCGCGGAATCATTCAATAAAATTATTGAATGATAAGGTGAGTGGCTGTCAAGGTCCAAGGCCGTTTCCGACTTTGACTGGCGAACCGGGGAACCGCTCATGATCCTTTGCTTGTTCCCGCACCACGATACGCTCGCGATCTCCCACCCGCTCGGCTGTGCCGGCAAGGCCGTCGCCTCGGAGCGTCGCGCCACGAACGCTGGAATCACGACCGCTCAATGGCGTCCATTCATCGGCAAAGGAGGCGCGAAAGGTGAAGGCGCTGTTTATTCTCAATGACCCGCCTTACGGGACGGAGCGAAGCTACAATGGCCTTCGTCTGGCCCACGCCATCGCGAAGAAGGACCCGACATGCGCCTTCACGGTCTTCCTCATGGCCGATGCGGTCGGCGGCGCGAGGAAGGGTCAGAAAACGCCTGACGGCTACTACAACATCGAACGAATGCTGAAGCGCTTCGCCGCCGGCGCCCACAAGGTGCTTCTTTGCGGCGCCTGCATGGACGCGCGCGGCCTAAGGGAGGGCGACCTGATGGATGGCGCGCGGCGCAGTTCGATGGACGAGCTCGCCGCGGAGACGCTCGCGGCCGACAAGGTTCTGGTGTTCTAGGCAGGACCGGGCGCAATCGCGTCGCGGCCTGAGCGCGCGGGGAGCAAGCAAGCGATTATGGCTGAGGCATATTTGGCAAAAACCACCGCCGGCTCTTTTCGCCGCGGCATCCGCGTCAATCGGGCCCAATTCGCCCAGCAGGCAGTGCAGGTGTTTTTCGTCGGGCTGATGATCGGCATGGAGCGCACCGTGCTGCCGGCGCTCAGCGGCGCGTTCGGCGTGCCCGCCCATTCCTACGCGTTCCTCACCGCTTTCGTATTTTCGTTCGGCCTGGTAAAGGGCCTGCTCAATTTCTTCGCGGGACAACTCGGCGACCGCAAGGGCCGCCGGCAGGTGCTGCTCCTCGGCTGGATCGCCGGCCTGCCGATCCCCTTCCTCATCCTGTTTGCCGCGAACTGGTGGTGGATCATCGGCGCCAATGTCCTTCTTGGCGTCAATCAGGGATTCGCCTGGACGATGACCATCACGAGCCAGGTCGATCTCGCCGGCGGGCGCGAGCGCGGGCTTGCGGTCGGCATCAACGAATGCCTGGGATATGTCGGGGTTGGCGTGGCGGGGCTGATCACCGCCTATCTCGCGCTGCGCTTCGGGCCACGGCACGCGCTGTTTGGTTTTGGCATCGCCGTCGTGCTTCTTGGGCTGGCCGGAACGATCGCGCTGGTCCGCGAAACCCTGCCCTGGGCGAAGGCCGAACAGGCCGAGCTCCGCCACGCGGGCGGGACGCGCGCGGCGCACGCAAGCCTTCAAGCGATACCCGAAGATCCCGCGGGGTGGGACGTCTTTCGGCTGGTCTCATTTCGTCACCCGACTTATCGGGCGCTTGCTCAGGGCGGCGTTAGCAACAAGATCGCCGATGCCTTGATCTGGGTGCTGCTCCCGGTGCTTCTCAAGGCCCGCGGTGCGGGCCTCGCCGAAATCGGATGGATTACCGGCGCTTATGCGACGATATGGGGCATGTCCCAACTCGTGACCGGGCGCCTCTCTGATCGCATCGGGCGCAAGCCGCCGATCGTCGCCGGCTTCTGGTTGCTCGCGCTTGGCGTCGCCGGCACCGGGCTGGCAAGCGGGCTCAGGACTTGGCTCGGCTGCGCCGCCGTCATGGGCGTCGGCATGGCCTTGCTCTATCCGAATCTAATCGCGGCCGTGGCCGACATTTCGCCGCCCGCCTGGCGCGGACGAGCGCTTGGCGTCTATCGCTACTGGCGCGACACCGGATACGCGATCGGCGCCCTGCTTCTCGGCGTCGCCGCGGAAACAACGGGGGAAGTCGTCAGTGCCTTCTGGTTGACCGCGCTGCTTCTGTTTATCTCAGGCTTTTGGATCGCGATGGTGGAGGAAACCCACCCTCCCCACCTCCACGCTTGAGATACGTGTAGAGGTCAAGCCGGATCGCGTGGCTTCGGTATAGACATGTCGGCACGCCATCCTTAGAATCCGGGCATGGCCAAAGCCACTCTGCCGCATTTCATGGTGCCCAGAACCTTTGACCTTTTTAGGGAGTTTGCGGTCCTTCACAAACCGCGGGCAGAACGCGTCGCCGCAGAGGCAGTGGCGATGCCTTGAATGACTGCTCCGCCCATAGGAGCCGTTGGGCACGGCCATCAAAAAGCTCGTGGCGGTCGAGGGCCGCCGTTGGGCCATCGAGGACAGCTTCGAGACTGCCAAGAACGAGTTCGGACTCGATCACAACGAGACCCGCTCCTGGCATGGCTGGCACTGCCATATCTCGCTCCTGAACCTCCCCACGGCTAAAGCCGGGGGGTTCTAAGAGTATCTTCGCACAAGCTCTCCGGGGCTCTCGCATGGGCTACAGCATCCCCGGCCTCGTCTGTACGATCCTCTCTCTTCGGCGGGCGACCCGCTCCGACGTTCACCAGAACGTGGGGCAAGGCGAAGCCTGGCCCGCTCGCGGGTTGGTGGACCCTCGCCATCGCCCGCCGCAGCAGCGGTTGCGCAGCCGGCCAGGCTTTGTGAACCTGGCGGATGTCGAGGGCATCGGCGCCGCAGCAGGACGCCAGGAACGCGCTGTAGAGGTCTCTCTGCACCGGCTCGGTCTTGCCGTCGCCGAAGACGTGGATCCGCCGCGAGAGCGGTTTCCTCACGTATTCGCCGGTGGTGTGGTCGAACTGACTGAGAGAGGTTTTCCGGGGATCGATCCCGATCATGGCGCCGCCGGCTCTTTCAGCCTTGCGGTGCAATGTCGCGATCAGCATTCCCGGCGCGCGCACCTTCACGCTGCGGCCGAAATTCTTTTGATACGATCGGTAGCTCAACTTCTCCGTTTTGATAATGTTACCCTGGCCGAGAATACGGTTGGCGAGTTGTCCATGCGCCCGCTTCCGGCGCTGAGCCAGCTTGCGCTCGATCTCGGCCTTGCGGCGCTGCCGGCGTTTGTAGCGTTCCGACCGCCGCCAGCGTTTTGCGCCCTTCCGCACCGTGCCGTCGGCGCCGTAGTTGTCCCGATTCGTCGCCCGCCGTGACCGGTCCAGGGCTCGCTGAAGACGCCGGATTTTCCGCCATGGCTCCTCGATCTCGGGACAGAACCGTTCCAGGATCGCGTCGCTGTCCGAAACCGCGGCGATGGTCGAGGGACCGATGTCAAGCCCGACCGCGCCAATGACCGGTTTCCGCGACAGCGGCGCCTCGCCTTCCTGGACAAGCTGGCAGAACCAGCAGGCGCGGCCCCTGATCGTCCGGCGCACCAGGCGGACGTATTTGGTCGGCGCCGCCAGCGCCGCGGCCTGCCAGCCCCGCTTGTCCTTGCGGTCGAGCCTTAGCGGCAGCGCCAGGCCGGCATAGTGTATCGCCGGCGCCGGTTCTGTTCGAAAGCGGATCACCGCCTCGTTGCTCTTGCCCTCGATGCTATGCAGCCGGCCGAAGCTCTTGAATCGCGGACGGCCGCGCCTGCCAAAAGCATATTGTTCGACCGCGCGGAAGGCCCGCAGGCTCGTCGTCTGCGTGTCGTGGCTGCCAAGGTGGCCGCCCATCCAGCAGGCGTCTCGACACTTCTCGGCGAATTTCTGGATCGCCGCCGAGGTGAATCCGAAACCCTCCCGAACCGTCTTGAAAGCCGCCGCGCGGGCCTTGCGCTCGACCGACCTTGGAGCGCCCTTCGGCATGGCCCGGGCGCATTGCCATTCGCGGCTCTCCCGCATCAAGCCGAGCCGGCGCAAACTCTCGCCCAGGCTGGCGTTGTAGATGTTTCGCGCCGCGTCGAGCCGCTTGTCGAGCGTTGTCTCGTCGGCCGCCGTGGTGGCGAGCGGTATCTCGACAATGAAGGATGGTGTCTTGGTGCGCGGCATTGGATACTCTTCCGGATTCTAATGTATCGTCTGACGATGGCGACCGAGACATTGCTGGCTCGAGACATTGCTGGCTGTTGTGACAAATTATACTCTCGTCCATAGGTATGCTATTCTTGTTCGTTATCAAGAGTTGTATGCGGCGCTTACCCCAGACTTGAAAGCCGGGGCTTGCGCGCCGCAGTTGGTCATTCATGGCATCACCATTGCGGCTACCGCGACGCGTTCCACTGGCAGTTCACGAAGGACGGCTTACTCGCTGGGGGCGTCGTCGGCGATGACGGCGGTCGACGGAATTGCGCCAGCAAGCGTCGTACGATTTAGGGCGCATTATTCTTCGGATCGATAGCGACAATATTGCGAATATTCCTCCGGGCGTGCGATTCGGATTGGCAGCGCGCCGACTCACTACCGCCTGCCACGTGCGGGAAAGCGAATCACGACTAGCGCGACCAAACAGAGAGCGATGGCAACGAGGCTGCCCAGCGAAATTACGGTTGAGTAGGCGAGGCCGCCGAGTTGGCGTAGTGGCCCGACCCCAAAAGCGGCGACGCCATAGCCTACTTGATAGAAGGCGATGAGTGCCCCTGACATCATCGCCGCCTGGCGCGGAAATTCCGCGCCGCCAAAGCTGATACTGAGCGGAAGGATAGCCGAGCACGCCAGTCCTGCGGCGCCGAAACCGACGATGCCGCTGAGCGCACCGCCGGCGTGGGCGGCGATCTGAAAGGCGCCCGCCAGCAACACCGGCAGTGCGACATAGAGCCATCGTGCCGGAATAACGCGATCGAGGTAGGCGAAGGCCACACGCCCAACCGTCACCATCACCCAAAAAGCGGTGAGGGCGAAGGACGCGTCCTGGACCGGAACGGCTCGCTCGCTAGCGAGGTAGAGCATCGCCCAATTGCCATTGAGGGTTTCGACGATGCCGTAGAGCAGAGCCGCGGTGGCGTAAATCCAAAAGCGACGAGGTAGCCCCCCAGCAGGGCTCGCCGCATCGTAGGGCAGACGCAACGCGCCGCGTAGCGTGCCGAGCAGCAGCAGGACGACGAGCGCCGTCAGCAGCAGCGGCAGAGCCCACCACACGCCGAAGCCGGAGAATAGCGCGACAAGCAACGGCGCGAGCGCTGTGCCGACGCCTAGCAGCGCATTCAGCACCAGCACGGCGCTATCGGCGGTGGCGGGAAAGAAGCCCTCGACCAGCGTGTTCAGCGACATCACCGTTGCGCCAAAGCCAAGCCCGAGCGCGCCGGTCGCTACCCAGAGCAGCGCCAAGGCAGCCGGCGCGCCCATGAGAAGCGGACTGGCCGACAATAGCGCCATGGAGACGAGATCGCCGCACAGCCCCAGCAGCAGCACGCCGCGCAGCCCAATGTTGCGTACGAGACGCGGCCCAAAGGCCGAAGCCAGGATTGCCAGCGCCACCTGCGGCAAAAACATCGCGCCATATTGCGTGCTGGTGAGGGCGAATCCCGTGCGGCTGACGAAGATCGTGCCCGCGGCGGGGAAGGTTACAAGGGCGAGTCCCTGCACGACGCCCGCGAAGTAGAGCAGGCCGATCTCGAACCGGCGAGCGGATTCTGGCACAGAGCCGGTCTGTCTCAACCCAAGCGCCGCAGCAGATGGTCGCCCACCCGCAGCGCGTTGGCGATGGCCGTTAGCGAGGGATTCACCGCGCCAATACTGACGAAGAAGCTGGTATCGACGACATAGAGATTGTCGAGTTGGTGAGCCTTGCAATTGCGATCAAGGACAGATGTGTTGGGATCATCGCCGAAGCGGCAGGTGCCCGCCTGGTGCGCACAGCCGGCGATCGGAATGTCATTGCGCATGTAGAGGTCGCGGGAAATGAGATGGCGCGACTGCAGGCCAATTTCAGTCAGCATTGAACGCAGCTTGTCGTAGAGCTTCTGCTTCGGGACCTGGTTGTTCGGCGTATAGCTCAGGATAAGCCGGCCCTCGGAGTCGACGGTGATGCGGTTCTCGGAATCCGGTAGATCCTCCGTGGTGAGCCAAAAATCGATGGCATGCCGAGCGATGTCGTCCAGCCCGCGGCCCGGCATGACGGCGGTGAGGAGTGGCCTTTCCGCGCGGTACATTCCTCCCAGTGTCTTGCCGATCATCTGGATGTTGCCCATCGGGTACGGAAACCCCTCCATCCCGAAATAAAAATCATTCAACGCCAGGGTCTTCTGGAACATCGTATCGTTGGGGGTCAGCGAAAACGCCAGCGCAGCCTGGCTGTTGTGAAACATGTAGTTCCGCCCGACTTGATCCGAGCCGTTGGCGAGCCCAGAGGGGTGCCTGTCATTTGCCGAGCGGAGGAGTAGCAAGGCCGAATTGGCGGCGCCACAGGACACCACGATGATATCGGCCGTGAAATGCGCCGGGTTTCCGTCCACCTCCGCCGCCACGCCAGTGACGCTAGTGCCAGCCGGATCGGTCTCCAGGCGCAGCGCACGGGCGTTGCGCAGTAGCGTGACATTGGGCTGCTGGAGCGCCGGCCGAACGGCGATCACCTCCGCGTCCGCCTTGGCGTGCAGGAGGCAGGGGAAGCCGTCGCAGGTCTGGCAGCGTATGCAGGGACTATTGGCCATATCAGCTTCGTTCAGCAGGACCGCGGCGGGGGCGTGGAACGGCTTGTAGCCCGCCCGCTTCAAGTCCGCGGCCAACTTTGCGATGCGTGGCTCGTGCGACACCGGCGGCGCCGGATAGGGGGCGCTGGATGGCGGCTCGGTCGGGTCCAGTCCGCGCTCGCCATGAACCTGATAAAGACGTTCGGCTAAACTGTAATAGGGCTCGAACTCATCGTAGCCGACTGGCCAAGCAGGGGAGACGCCATCGTAGTGCTGCATCTCGCTGAAATCCTCCTTGCGGAGACGATACAGCGCAGCACCGAACAGCTTGGTCGCGCCGCCGACAAAATAATGCACCTGCGGCTGGAACGCCGTTCCGTCGTGCGTGTACCAGCACTCGGGGGAGACGTAGCGATTTTGCCTGAAGACGTCATCGACGTCCCAGTTACGCGCCTCTCGCGGCAGCCAGTCGCCGCGCTCCAGGATCAGTATCTTCTTCCCGGAGGGGGCGAGCCGGTACGCCAACGTGCCGCCTCCGGCACCACTGCCAATTATGATGACGTCATAGCGCCCGTCGCTCGATTGCCCCGGCATGGCGGGCTACAGACCGACGCTGCCTTGCATGATCCCGCCGTCGACGAAGATCGTTGTCGCGGTCAGATAGCTCGCCGCGGCGCCGGCGAGGAAGACGACGACATTGGCGATCTCTTCCGGCTGAGCCATGCGCCCGAGTGGGATGGCGGCGTTCAGTTTCGCCAGTAGCGCCGGCTCCTGCATGGTGGAGAGATTGATCGGGGTTGCTACAGCGCCGGGGCCGACTCCCACTACAAGGATGCCGTGCGGCGCCAGCTCGACGCCCGCCGTGCGTGTCAGCATTCGCATGCCGCCCTTGGCAAGGCAATAAGCGGTGTTGCCTGGCATTGGCCAGTCCTCGTGCACCGAGGTAATGTTGATGATGCGACCGCCGCCACCCTGCGTCATCATCTGCTTGGCTGCGATCTGAGTGCCAAAGAAGGCGCTCTTGAGATTGATGTCGAGCACTCGAGTGTACTGTTCCTCCGTCGTGTCGAGAACGGAAGTGCGGGTCTCTATTCCAGCGTTGTTCACCATAATGTCCAGGCGGCCAAACTTTGCCACCGCGGCATTAATAAGCGCCTGAAGTTCCTTGACATTGCTGACGTCGGCCTTCACGCCAATCACGGCATCGCCGAAGCCGATTATTTCTTGCTCCAGCGCTTCGGTGGCTTCGGGGTGAACGACGTAGTCAATAACGAGTTTAGCGCCGGCCTTGGCGAGACCGAGCGCGACCGAGCGACCAATCCCGCTATTGCCGCCGGTGACGATCGCGACTTTTCCATCGAGTGTCATCATGTCCCATTCACGTTGTGAGAACCCTTAGAGGTATCTCAAGGCTACCCTATTCGGGCCAGCTACACGAAGCGCGCTTTGCCTGTAAATTGGGCTCCGACTTGAAACTCCAGCTCGCTTTGGCATAAGTCGTTAAAGACGTCGCGACGATCGTATGCCTTTATTTTACTGGCGTCCGACCGTAACTCGACTTTTTCACGAAATCAAACGGTCGCTCAGACGCTTGGCGTCGAATCGATGGAATCAAGGTTGCGCGCCGATTCACATCTAGCTATTTTGGTCGCAGTTATCGGTGCATAGACCGCCCGAATGGGAAATGTCGGTTAAATAACTTCTCTGTCCGATTTGCGAAGAGGGGCGCACGTCGGCTGACAGGCGCGGGACCGAACGATGCCCCTTTATGTAATCCTCTCGCGCCTGCAATTTGCGTTCACCGCGCTCTTTCACATCACCTGGCCGGTTCTCACTATTGGTCTCGGTCTTTTCCTCGTCTTTCTCGAGGCCCTCTGGCTGCGCTCCGGCGACGACGATTATTACCGCCATGCCCGTTTCTGGAGTCGGCTCTTCCTGCTCAATTTCTCAGTCGGCGTAGTCACCGGCCTGCCGCTCGAGTTCGAGTTCGGCACCAACTGGGCCCCCTTCGCATCCGCCACCGGCGGCTTCTTCGGCAATATGCTCGGGTTCGAAGGCGCCATGGCGTTCATGCTGGAGGCCGGCTTTCTCGGCATCATGATGTTTGGCTGGCACCGCGTCCCGCGCGTCGTACATTTCATCGCCACTTGCATGGTGGCGTTCGGCGGGTCGATCTCGGCCTTCTGGATCATGGTCGCGAATTCGTGGATGCAGACCCCTGCTGGCGGCCACATGGTGAATGGCCACTACGTCGTCACCAACTATGTTGCCGCGATCTTCAACCCTGACATGCCATGGGGCGTGTCGCATATGTGGGTGGCCTGCCTTGAGACGAGCCTCTTCGTCATCGGCGGCATCAGCGCCTGGTACATTCTCTCCGGCCGCCACACGGGTTTCTTCATGAAGTCGCTTCGGCTCGCCATTATGCTCGCGGTGGTGGTCACGCCGCTTCAGATCTGGCTCGGCGATTCCAGCGGTAAGCTCGTGTTCCGTGAGCAGCCCGCCAAGGGGGCGGCGATCGAAGGGGACTGGAGCACCAATCCGGCGGGCCAGGGTGCCCCCTGGGCGGTGCTCGCATGGCCCGACCAGGCACGACAGCGAAACGATTGGGCGATCACCATTCCGGACGTCCTTTCCGTGCTCGCCACCGGCACGCTTGCGGGCCGAGTGATCGGGCTTCGCTCCATTGCCCGTGACGATCAACCGCCGCTGCTGCCTCTCCTTTTCTATGGGTTCCGTGTCATGGCCGGGATCGGGTTCGCTCTCTTTTTCCTGATGCTCGGGAGTGTCGTCGCCTGGGCCCGGGGTCGGCTTGGGTCCAAGGGGGACCCAGCGCCGCGCTGGTTGCTGATCGCCTGGGTGGCGGCCGTGCCGCTCGGCTATGTCGCGACCTATTGCGGCTGGATCGTGCGCGAGGTCGGCCGTCAGCCTTGGATCATCTATGGCGTGATGCGCACGGAGCAAGGCGCCTCAGTCGTGTCACCAGTCTCGGTCGGCTATACGCTGGCCGGCTTCCTCGTGATAGATGCGGTACTGCTTGCTTCGTTCCTGGTTTTCGCCAGGCGGATCATTCGCCGCGGCCCCGACATGGAGGTCCGCGTGCCGAGCCCCACATCCCGGCTTCAGGAGCGCGAGGGCCGGCGGCCCAGCCCGGCCTAAGCGCAGGATTGGTCGCAGGAGTATCGGATGGACACGGTGCATGGCTTCCTTGTTCTCATCTGGCTCGGCTTCCTCGGGCTCTTTCTCACGCTCTACGTGCTGCTCGATGGATTCGATCTCGGCATCGGCATTCTTTCCCTGTTCGTTCAGCTTGATGAGCGCCGGGGCATCATGATGGCGAGCCTGAGCGGTGTGTGGGACGCGAACGAGACCTGGCTCGTCATACTTGGCGGAGCCCTGTTCGGCGCTTTTCCGATTGCCTATGCCATCGCCCTGCAGGGGCTGTATCTGCCGATCATCACCATGATCTTCGCGCTCGCCTTCCGTGGCGTCGCCTTCGAGTTCCGCGAGCATGCGCGGCGGCGAGGGCTGTGGATGCGCGCCTTCGGCATCGGCAGCCTGGTGGCGGCGATCTGCCAAGGCGTTGTGCTCGGCGGGCTGATCGGCGGGCTCAAGATCAGCAACGGGGAATTTGTCGGCGGCGCCTTCTCGTGGCTCAGTCCGTTCTCGATCCTCGTCGCCGCCGGCGTGGTGTTCGGCTATGTGCTGCTTGGCAGCACTTTCCTCATCATCAAGATGGAAGGCGAGCCTCAGGAGCGTAACCGGCGCTATGCATGGATCGCCGGCGCGCTGATGCTCGCGGTCGCGGTCGCGATCTCGGTCTGGACGCCGATCCGCTATCCGTTCGTGGCGCAGGAATGGTTTGGCGGCGGTCTTCTCCACCCACTCGACATCGCTCCCCTGGCCGGGGGGGCAGCGGCGCTCATGCTGGCGCGGGCATTGTGGAACCGATACGAATACGCGCCGTTCTGGTGGACGGTCGCGATCTTCATTGCCTCGGTCAGCGGGCTTGCCGCTTCACTCTATCCCTATATCGTACCCCCCTCGCTGTCGGCGGATGCGGCCTCCGCCGATAGCGTCACGCTCATCTTCATGCTGCTCGGCATCGGAATGTTGACGCCGGTGATGATCGCCTACAACGCGTACCAGTATCTGGTCTTCCGCGGCAAGGTCCGGGCTGCGGGCTACGAAGCGGAAGATTGAGACGCTCATATTTCGATCCGGGCGGTATCATCGCTCGGGCGTGGCCGGATCGTATTTCCCCCTCTCTAATCAACTTGGTCCTGGGCCGGAACAGCGGCCTCCGCGTTCTCCATAATCGCCACTTATGGACCGCCAAAACTGACAGAGGCTCTTTCAAATTAAAGTACCGGAACTCCAGCGGATACTGGATCGCTTAGCCGAGGCCGATTGGTCGCTGTTCATGGAACCTGAGAAAGCCTGGTATCGCATCGGCGACGTCGAGCCTGGCCACAGCGATTAATCCAACCGGCGTCCAAGTCGGGTGGATTGTGAACGGGGACGCGGAACTGTGGTGATCCTGGCCTTGCAAGCGCACCGAATGTCACCCAACGATCATGCATCTGACCACGATCAGCCTCCAGCCGCGCGAAGGACCGGTGATCTGGGGAGGGTGCTCAAGGTAACTTTTGCACCTTTCCACGAATGACGGCTACTCTTTCGGAAGGCCATTGATACCGCCACCATCTCGGCTCCGAATATGCGTTCCACCGGCGATGCACGACGGTCCGCTCTCTCCCTCTACTGTTCTTCGCCGTATCTTTCTGCATCGCACAAACAGGGAGTCGAAAGACCACCAGTTTAGATACTTATCTTCACGTAACGCGGCCGTGCGGCATTGACACGTGACTGCGACCGGCTCTTTGGCCAATTGCTTTTTACTTTGGTAAGGGCAGCTTCAATATCGTGTTCGCTGCATATCCAACGATATACCTCTCGCCGCCGCGCTACGTCAGAAATCACTAGCTGTCGCAATGCCTCCGCTATCCGATAGGAACGATCAATGCGCTCTTTCTCATGAATTAAACTGGGCTGCGTATATACCCATACGTCATAAAGGTTCAGCTTTGGGATAGTGTTCTTGAAAGTATAGGGGCCAACACGTTCGATCGCGTTCTTCCCGCGCCTATCATTCCAATGTCGAACTTGTGCGACATGGAGCGACCAAAAGTGCCTAGGATCAACAAGGAGCAGCGCGGGTAAGGAAGGGTCCGTCGATGCGCCCCATACCCAATGGGCAAATCGGTGTCTCGTTTTAGATGCTGCGAGCATGACGTCTAAGCAAGCTGATACAAGCATAGCATAGCGCCGCGGTAATAACTCGACCGAGGCGGCCTTGATAATGTCCCTCTGTACTTCAAATGATCGAACAGCACTGTACATGCTCATAGTGACCGGTCTCTTCGCGCCGATGAGCGACCCAAACATTCTGCCAAGATGGGCTTCCACCATCGACCATCCAGCGATAGTTGCCGCAACAAGCGCGCCAAGCTCGGGAAATTTAGTCAACGCGTCAGTGCCGAAAAAACATTGGCCATCCCACTGACTTTGTGACCCTCGCTGTGCTTGCATGATTTTGCCCTTGTAGTTCGATTCTGGCCGCAAAGTGTAAATCGTCGCGAGGTCTCCGCGCTGATCAGAGCCATAACCCTTTGATCTGGTAAGATATGGAGGGATCAGAGTTCGACACCTATTCACCGTCGCGCGAAAGATCTTCGGTTGTGAATCGACGCTTTGCTCACCCCGGATCGGCGTCGAAGCGCTGCGTAGCGAATCACACTCCACTTCCGTGCGCACACGCCGATGATGGGGTTGAAGCCAACAGGTGCGACCCTTTTTTCAAGCTGCTATTACTCGACGCCCGTTTTCCAAACGGTGCTGGCTGTGCGGCGGGTATTCGTCCCATGTTCGACCATCCAGCAATCGCCCGGTCTTTTTCTTCCTGGGACCGCCCCACTGCTTAAAAAAGAACGCCACCCGCTGTTTGTGACATGCCGCCTTAAGCTCACGCACCCATTCGCCGCGCATCGGTCGCGCGGCTGGCCCGGACTCCCCACCAACGATCGCCCAGTGAATGCTGGTAAGATCGACGTGAGCAACGGGGCCAATCAGTGGCTCAAATGAGATGAAGCGGATCGCCGCTGGGGTGTGTCTTAGCTGGTCGATTCGCCACATGCAGTCAGCATTTTCGACCGAGGTGCCGAGCCAAACATTGGGCAATACCCTAATTCCTTCGTGGACGGCAATATTGCGCAATCGTGCCGGTCGCTTTGTCAGTATCTGGAAGGTATGCCAATGGGACAGTTCCATAATCTCCCAGATTTTTTGAATGAAATCGATTGGCACAGCTTCCTGAAACAAATCGCTCATCGAATTCACGAAAATTCGCTGCGGTCTCGACCACGCCAGGGGCGCTCTCAGCGTGCGTTCATCGAGATTGATCCTGCCTGACCAGACCGCGCGGTCACCGCTCCGTCGTGTGGTGCCATCGTATTTGCCGTTGCCCATCGCTTCGAGCCGCGCCGCCATGCGCATCGCATAACAGTTCGTACACCCCGGCGAAACCATCGTGCATCCGGCAACTGGATTCCAGGTCGCCTCTGTCCATTCGATATCTGATGCAGCCATCGTCGTCCCCCTCAATTCACGACTTCAACAAGTGTTGGGCGATCTTTAATGCAAGCCCATGTGCCTTCGGGGCGGGATTACCGCAGGCAAAGAACAGCAAGTACATGCAGCTGCCCTTGGAATTCCGTAGTCGCAGAGAACTCCGTGCAACCCCACCTCGGAACACTTGGAGGAGGCGCCTGCGCACATAGTCTTCGATTGTCGACAGATCCGCGACCTTGCTCTTCCGTGCTCGATCACCGAATAGAGTCCGTTCACGGACGGTCTTGTAGAAGTCGGTTCTCCAGCTCGTGTCCCCCAGAAGCCGGTCGAGCGCGTTCTTCCACGCTGTGCTGATGTTGCCCTCTCGTTGCAACAGTCGTTGAACTGTCCCCACCGGGAAGAGGTACCAAAGGTCGATATGTTGGGCGCGACCTATTGCCACGATGGTTGTCCAGTTGACCTGCATTCCGTATGGGTCGAGAAAAAGGCCTCTTTTGAATTCCGAGTGGGTTGAAGGTTTGTCCCGCCGGCGCGGTCAAGGGCGGGCGGAGGCCGGCGGAGCTGAGCCGGCCCCCAGCGCCAGGGCCACGGGAACCGGTTTGTTAGTTGGAAG
>JBJKQL010000132.1:0-11782 GCA_046705265.1 Ferrovibrionaceae bacterium | reverse complement strand
TCCGCGCCGACGATGATTACCCGCCGTTTGCCCCGCGAGACCGCGGTGTAAAGCAGGTTTCGAGTCGTCATGTGCTTAGCGCGGACCGGAAGGCAGACCACCACGACATCCCATTCCGAGCCTTGCGAGCGGTGGATCGAGATGGCGTAAGCGGGTGCAATTTCCTCCGCGGCCTCCGCGGCTGTGTAACCCACTTCCGCTTTACCGAACAAGGCAACGATACGGGCGCCCCCCGATGAATCTTCGTTTATCTCGAGGAGGCGCCCCTGATCCCCGTTGACCAAACCCTTGTCGTAGTTGTTTCTGATTTGCTGAATTTTGTCGCCGGGCCGTCCCGTCCCGCCCGCGAGCAAGCAGCTAGGAGCCGCCGGGTTGGGCAAATCATTGCAGATCGGCGCCAGAAGTCTGTTCAGGGCCTTGACACCGCAGATCCCCGCATTCATCGGCGTTAAGATCTGGAGGTCGGAGAACGGATCGAATCCCTCCTGAATAATCTCTGAGAGGACGCTGGATAAAGCAGAGGGTGATGCTGGATCGCTTACGTCTAGAAGACTGAGTTCGAGGCCCTTGGTATATGGCATCAGCCGGGGAATCTTACCATTGCGAATTGCTTGGCACGCGATCGCGATGCCGCTCCCCTCCTCCTGTCGGAGGATCGTCGAGAGCCGCGAGACGGGAAAGCGCTGCGAACGAACCATATCGCTGAAGGGTTGGCCGAACGGGACAGGCGGAAGCTGATCGGGGTCGCCTACGAAGATGAGGCGGCAATCTTCCGGGATCGCGGCAAGGAGATCCGCCATTAGTTCGAGGCCGATCATCGATGCCTCGTCAACGATCACCGCGGACGCGTCGAGAGGATTGTCCCGATTGCGCGTGAACCCGCCGCATAACCGCGACCATTCGAGCAAACGGTGGATGGTTTGTGCCGTTTTACCGGTCGTCTCGGAAAGTCGCCGCGCGGCCTTGCCGGTGGGCGCCGCCAAGAGAATGGGGCGACCACCGGAGAGTCGTACCAAGGCATAGATCGCCGCCCGAATCACCGTTGTCTTGCCGGTTCCGGGCGCGCCGGTGATTAGACTTAGGGGATACCGTAGGATGGCAGCGACAGCGCTTCTTTGACCCTCGTTCAGATTGAGTCGCGCCGACTCGGCGGCGCGCGTGACGAACTTGCGGATACGCCGCTCCCTCGGAGCAGTGATCCGGAAAGGCTCGGTCAACGTCACCAGTCGCTCAGCCACCGCAACTTCAGCGTCATGGGCATCAACGGTATAGATGAAAATCTGTGCGCCGACCGGCCATGCCGTCAGGACATTTTTCCCGATGAGATTTTGAAGACCGCTCATCAGGACCGCTTCAGAGGTCTGCAGAATGCCCGCCGCCGCCTCGAAGAGTTCGTGGACCGGAAGGGCCGTATGACCGCTTTGCTGAGCCCGATGGATGACATGCAATATTCCACGCGCGGTTCGCTCTACGTTCGTAAAGCCGCGGTGGAGTCCCTCCTTGCCGCGCGCGGAGGAACGAGCGACGGTACCGGCAAGGAGGAGGCGCTCAATGCTGTTTTTTAAGACTTCCTCCGCAAAGCCGAGATCGCGTCCGATCGGTCGCAGGAACTCGCTTTCGCGTACAAAAAACCGACCGTCGCATTCCGCCTTACCAAGAAGGTCGAGAAGCCGTTCAGCAACCGAGGCATCCAGCGCCGCATCCTCCGGCGCGATGAAGCCGGCGGGTGAAACAGGATTGTCTGGCCTTTCTAAAGACGCCGCATCCGGTTCTGCCGGGCGAGACGCGACATTAGTTTCGAGCCGAGCTAACGAGGATGACGAACGGCCAGGCTTCCGGCTTTTGGCTCCGGGGTTTGGATGACGAGAGAATACGGACATGAGTGGACCTTTCGCGGAAAAGAAGCGATGGATTGGACGAACCGCCCAGCGATGCGGGCGGGTCGGACGCGTTTCGGCACGTTGGGTGATCGATCGGGATCGAGCGCTGGGAGGCGTTCGGTACCGGCGCCGCCTTCGGCGCGGCTTCGATCTCATGCCGGTGATGAAAATTGTTGCGAACGCTGTCCGCGCCGGGGTCTTCCTACGGAGGTAGAAGGATCATCGCTGGCAGAGCGGCACGCAGGCCGCCGGCGATGAACGCACAGAAACAGGCTTGTGCGCGAGATCGAGTACTCGGCGGAACGAAAGCCCCGTTTCTGTCATCGGGAGCCGGACGACGGAGGAAACCCGAAGCGGGCTCTGCGGACAAAGGCGAATGAGATCTTGTCATCGGAACCTCCTGCGAAAAAATCGCGCGGAGGAAAAAATCAAATGGCATGTTTGCCGATGCGGCTCGATCAGCAATTCCAGCCGTTGGGATTAACGACGACTCTGTCATGAGACCTGCCTTACCCCGGGCTCTCGCGATCCCGGGCGACAGATAAGAACCATCCGGCGACACCAATGTGCCCCGCTACGACATGCAGGGTTCAATGATTGGATATTTGGTAATACACCTCGGCCATGAACCGGTATTGTCGATCGCGATTTTTGCGGAAACGGACGATGCGTTCGTCATAGGTAATAACCAGACACGCTCGCTCGATCTCCGCTGCAATCAATAGCCGATCGCCGCATCGCGGTGCGCGACATGATGCCGATAGCGGCGGCAAACAGCCCTGTGTCTCATCGGCACGTCACCGACACCAGGCCACTCGAGGAACCTTTGGAACCACGGCTCCACAGGAATAATGTCGAGATCGATCCGTCCGGCGCGAGGGGCGAGGAGCGCACCCCTTGTGTGAAGCATGTAGAGCCCGCCGCCGCCCATAGAAGCAAATCGCTTCGCTTAGCCACGTTCAGTCGAGACTCCCGTCCCTCCGCTCAAAAAAGAGAATTACCAGCCGGTACCACTGGTTATTTGTATTGACACGTAACCGTACGGTCTGTACAGTTGTGATGCCTTGGAGAATCGTGATGACGAAACGGATCCGAAAGGGCGCCGAGGAAGCGCGTCGTCAACTTCCGGAACTGCTGACTGCTGCGCAACACGGCCGCCAGACGATCATCACCCGGCACGGTCGGCCGGTCGCCGTACTAACGCCGATCTCGGCTCAGGTAGAGGCAAGAGGGCAGCGCTCCCTGCTGCCGCTTGCCGGAAGCGGGCGCGGACTCTATGGCCGCGATAGCCAGGCCACGCTGCGGCACCTGAGGAACGAATGGAACCGGTGAGCCTCGAGGGGCTGCCGGAAAATCCGCTTGTGCTGATCGATTCCGCGCCGATCATCTATGTGCTTGAGGACCATCGCGAGCTTGCTCCCGTTTTCAGGCCGGTATTCGAAGCTCACGCCAAAGGTCTTGCACGCTTCGCCGTCACGACCGTGACGCTGGCGGAAGTCTTGACCGGACCTCTGGGTGACCATAATGAAGTGTTGGCGGAGCGGTACCGCAGCACGCTCAGGTCATGGTTCGTCGTGGACCTCGATGCCGAAATCGCCGAAAGTGCCGCGCGACTGCGAGCCACCTGCACGCTGAAGCTAGCGGATGCAGTCCAGGCAGCGAGCGCTCTCGCGATTGGTGCCGATGCGCTCATCACGCATGACCGGGACTTCTCCGCGCTGGGCGATCTGCGCATCCTGGGCGTCTGAACCTCGAGCGGATGCCGGTCATGTTGCAGCCTATCCAGCATGAGCGAGGAAACACGCACAAGCATCGCGCCGCGGGCGTCGCGCAAATTGGCCTGCTCGGCGGCACGTCGCGATTGCCTATACCGTGGAGGCCGAGAAAGCATCGCTTACCGGCGTCTTCCGTGGGGTCCAGGACACGAACACTCCTTCGGCACTTTTCTTTGGTGGTCTCTGCGAGGGGCCTTCCACAACGCGGGCATCGCAGGGGTGGAGGCCGCGCGAAGAAGTCGAGGATGGCTCGCCTGATGGCCGGCATGGCGGGTTGCGGCGGAGGTCCTGCGACGCTTTTTTCGTCCCGCTGCCTTGATGCGGCGGGATTGGAGGAAGGCGTAAGCAATCATCGTCATCAAGGCGTGCCGATGTAATCCCGTCCACGATCGGCCTTCGCAGTGGTCGATCCCAAGTTCCTCCTTGAGTTGCTGGCGCGCCTGTTCGCAGATCCATCGAGCCTTGATTGCAGTGACGAGAATCCTGGTGGTATCGGTTGGCAAGTTCGACACGTAAAATTTTGTCGAACTCGGTGACAAGGAACCAGCGTGCTTCGTCCGGAAGCATCGGGTAGACACCGACCGTGAAATCGGCCGCATTACCCGAAGCATTTCCGGCAAGATGCGCGCGGATAATGTCGTCTCCCAGAGGGGTGAATGCTTGGTTTGGGCATTCCCCGCACCTCACTTGCGGCTTTCCACAGACGCCTCGGACCCATTCGTTCCGGCACATCGGTGCATATCCCGCCCTCCCGGCTTCTGGATTTTCCCACCGGCGCGGCAATACATCCTCGCGCCCGCGAAACAGGCTGTGGAAAAGCGCGATCTTCGCGGCAGTTGGCGAGGCCATCGTGACGGCGCTAACGGTGCGGGCCGGCTGTTTTGCCTCATCCGCCTGGGCGCGCTCAAGCACACTCAACCGTCCGGCGATTTCCGACCGTTCTCGATCGAGCGCGGTCAATCGGCTCTTCAGGGTCGCAATCTGTCGAAGGATGTCGTCCGTGTCAGCGATCGTAAGGCGTCCATTTCTGTGGAGACTTTCTGCCGCAGCCGGCCGAGGTTCTGACCAGCAAGCAACGCATCATTTTACCGGAATGTGCCCCACGGCGGGAATCGAAACAGCCTCACAAGGGGTCGAGTCTGGCGCCGGAGAGCGGCACCGGAAATCCATTGGTGCTTGCCGGCAAGCCTGCCGGGCCGCGTCGGGCTGTCAAGGCTGGCGCTTCGCGCCACCGCAAAGTGCGGCTCTCGGCCTTGACAGCCCGCCTCGACCGGCCCGGCGGAAGCTCGCCAGGCACCAATGGAAAATCAGGAAGCGGGACGCTTCCTGTATTGATGGAGAAGGGTTGCGCCCAAAATGGGCGCATGATAAAGTGCCCTCATGCGGATCATCGCCCGGCGAACCTTGCGGGAGTTTGTCGAATCGCTCGCCGGGCACAAGGACCAGCCGGCGGTCAAGGCCGCGCTGGATGCTTGGTTCGAAGAGGTCAGGAAGGCGCACTGGACAAGCACGGCCGAGGTGAAGCGGTCCTATGCCACCGCCAGCATCGTGACGGCCGAGCGCATCGTCTTCAACGTGAAGGGCAACGCATACCGGCTGGTCGTAGCGGTCGATTTTGAGAAGGGCATTGTCTGGATCAAATGGATCGGCACGCACAAGGACTATGACCGGATCGACGTGACGGAGGTGGAACATGGCGAATGAGCTGAAGCCGATTCGGACGAAGGCGGACTATGAGAAAGCCCTCACCGAGGTCGAGCGTCTTTGGGGTGCGAAAAGCGGCACACCGAAGGGTGATCGGCTCGACGTGCTGGCGACGCTGATCGATACCTACGAGGCGGAGCACTACCCAATGGACCCGCCTGATCCGGTCGAAGCGATCAAGTTCCGAATGGAGCAGCAGGGTCTTTCGCGCAAGGACCTGGAACCCCTCATCGGAACGCGAACGCGCGTCGCGGAGGTCCTGAATCGCAAGCGCAGCCTGTCGATCGGCATGATCCGGCGCCTGCACGAGCACCTCGGCATATCCGCCGAAGTGCTGATCCGTCCCTCGCGGACGGAGAAAGCCGCGTGATCGCCGTTGTGCGAAATTTTTTTGAACCGTCTCTCGTATCCCTGAGTTCGCTGGAGCTTCCTCAAGCCGCCTGTCGTGCGCTGGAGTACGCCGTAAGCTACTGATATGAATGGAATATCGGCATTGACCGCGTGCCGTCTCAAGCCCAAGTCTGTCTCTCGACCGGAATTTTCTCAGGTAAGGCCGGCGATGATCGAGGACGAGGATCGCGGTACCGACCACGCACCACCGCTGGCAGCGAACGATAATGGCAACGGAATAGGGAAGGCAAGACGGCGAAACCAGCGCACACTCGCTGCTAAATCCGGCCACCCGTCGCGCTCTCCGAGACGGCCTTCTGATTATTTTGGATCCTTGCCGGTGCAAACGCCTTGACCGCGGGGCAACCTCGGAGGAACCAAAACCAGGAACCGCGATCCCGCGCGGGAAAGCCGACTCTTAGCGGAATAGTCCACTTTACAGGGGTCATTGCATCACCGCACAATCACGCAGCGTTACCGGTTGCGCCATAATGTCGTGGATTCTGCGACCGAGGTGCTCCTCCCGTCGCGCGCCGTCGTAATCGGCGGTCCTTCTTCTTGCGCGCCCGATCAGTGGTATCCATCTGCTGCTGCGTCTTGAGCAAGGCCGGACAATACAATCGTCCCCGGAACTGTGAACGGACGCTTAGGGCCGACCCCCCGGACCATGGCTCTGATCTTGGGCCCTAAAGCCCGGGCGTCTCCCGCCTCGTTCACTTGCCCGCCGTTGCTGGCGCGGATTGACCGGCGGACGTCGAAACTGCGGCGTCGCCGGCCGATTAAAGTGCGCTGGCGGCCGCGAAAAGTTCCGCTGCCGTGCCATCTGCCCTCCGAATGGATGATAGTGACCGCGAGGCCTCATAGCCGGCCGTGCGCCGTGTTGTCCCCTGAGAACACGAGGCCCCGCATTGCGAGATAAATTCGCGGGCGGCCTTCGAGTATTCCGCATTCTCTCGACCCGCATTGGGGACGGACGGTAGGGAGCGCCGGCCCGGGCCCCTGGCCGCACACGGGATCCCCTGAAAACGCGCGGCGAGCCGCGTCGGGTAGAATTCGTCGCCGGCCGAGAAAGATTCCGATGCCTCTCCATCAATCTCGGATGCGGTTGATACCGGCCACCGGCCCTCAAGGCCGCCACCACGCCTCGTCCTCGGAACACGCCCGGTCGCGCAGTCGCCGCGATGACGGGACGGCCGCGATTGAAGGACGCGCGCATCCCTTTTATGCCGCGGGCATAGCGTTCCTGTCGGAATTGCGCCGGCGTTGGTCGAAAATGCCGCTCGCGCGCGTACACCTCTTGGGCACGGTTCGGCCGTACGGCGACACCACCCGGCCCGCCGTTGTAGCTCACCGGGTCCATCGTCACCCTCGGCCCAACCCTCCGAACGTAGGTGTCGTGAATGACGGCGACGTTCACGTTGTTGACGTTTCGGTTATAGAAGAACCTCCCACCGCGCCAAAAGCCGCCGACGTAACCGAAGCGCGTATAGCCAAAGCCATAGTCGATGCCGCCGTAATAGCCAACGCGCCGTCCCCAGTACCCGGGGCGCCACAGGTAATAACCATCATTCCAGTCCCAATAACCCGGCGTCCACAGCAGGCCGACCCTCGGCGCCAGAACCCACGTCCCGGGAACCCAGTAATAACCATAGGGTCCCCATGCCCAATAGCCGGGGGTCCAGATAAATCTCGGCCCGGGACACGGCGGCTGGTAGTAAATCGGCAAGGGCGGCGGCGGAATCGTGACCGCGATCGCGACCCCGACCTGCGCGGCAGAACCGCGCGGTGCAAATACAATCGCCAACCCGAGAATGAGTGCCGCGGCCAGCTTACGAATGTTTGGCATTTTGCTTCGTCTCATTTGCAAATTCGCTTCCGAGAGGTCTCAACAGGTCCTCACCCGCCGGTCCCGCACGTCCAGGGCGGACAAATAGCACTGACGCAGCGCCACGAATAGACGCAGATAGTCAAGTTTCTCAGATGCGGTCGCCCGACCAAATCGACAAGCAGCAAAGATGTGGCAACGCTCTGTCTTTGTGAGATTCGATCCGCTTGTCGGTGCCGCAGGCCAAAATTGCGGCTTGAGGAGAACTGCTCCTCGCAGGCTCTGGTTCTTCGGAGACGCGGCCTCGAGACCCCGCCGTCATCTAATGGCCGTGCCGTCATGCCCTCGGTTCCGCAGAGGGGCGATAAATGCGGCGCAATTCTTAACCCTCACCCGGCCCACGCGATGACCTGCGGCATCGACCTCATGCAGCCTGTGGAACGGCGGCCGGACGTAAGCAGGCACTTGCTGGCCGCCTCCATCGCGGCTCTCCGCCAGCAGGGCCATTGCCACAAGACTGGCGGGCTGAAGCACTGCCGCAAGCCCTCCCATCCATACCCATGTGATGCCTCCGGACACGGAAGGTCGGGCGCTGCAGCGTTCTCCAGCAAGCCAGACACCCGCTCTTATAATGAACCGTGCCGATAGGTAACTGCTAAACACATGGCCGCGGCGACATCACTGAGCATTTTCTCGAATGCCCAAAGCTTCGCGCCGGCGGTCAATTGGGTCACGGCGGCATGGGAGACGCCGGCCTCTCCACACCGCGTCTCGATAACTCTTAGCGATCGGCAAAATGCACCAGCGCCGCGCCCGTGCCCGTGCCCGCGCCAGCGGATGACATATCCAAAACGACCGTAAGCATGGCCTCTGCTGCCGCAAGTCGCTCAAGACAAGTTCGCCGACACAAATGGCGGGAGCGAAATCCTCCCGGCATTGAGCAAGGCGGCAAACCCGGCGTTTCTTGTGCGCGGAGGTTCAACCCGGATTCAGTGATCACCGAGCGTGACGCCCAAATCGCTCGGCGACCGCATGGTGCTCTTAGGCCCCGCTCGCTGGCCGCCTAGACGCTCCAGCCGTCCCACGCTCTCGCGTGCGATCAGCGCTTTGAGTACTTGGCATTCGATTTTTCTTTCAAGCCGAAGAATCCCCGGGGCTTTTGCCAGAAGCCCGCCCGTCAAGCGTGAGCGTCGTCCTCATTGCGCCCTCCGCGATGGGCGCGAATTCATCATCGTTCGATGCGGGTTTCTATGCCAAAAGATTCGACGCCTCTGTTCGTGGTTTCTACGCCATGAAAACTTGGCCGCGATCTTGATGAGGATTAAAGAGCGCGCGTTGAAATCCACGTTCGGGGCGGCGCACGAAGCGCGACGGCACGGCGTCCATCGGCTACTTCATCCAGGTGGACGACCACTCCCGACAACACTTTGCTCGCAGCAGGAAACCGCTCGGCGATACTTCCCGTGTCAGCCGCCTTCGACATATTTGCGGTAGGCCGCGACCCAATTGGTGGTGATCGCACGCTGCGCGTCTACGAGCGACAAGCGTCCCGCGCAGACCAGATCGTGCAGGCGGGCCTCGAGCTCGTCCTTCTCATGCGCGTTCCACTCCCCGTAGATCGGCTCGGGCCAGAGGTTCTGGGGCGATGTCGGGCTACCGCCCAACTCGAGAGGAATGAAATGGTCTTCCTCGTAATCATGGGGGTTCTGATCAGCGTAACCCCAGTCTCTCAGCTGGTTCACTTTGAGAGCATAGGTATAAGCCTCGGCCGGCCGGACTGTGCTGGTCCAGCCCGGCATGCAGATGGTTTTATGGATGGTATGCTGGCTAACGGCAGAGTTTGTCGCGCCCGGAGTCCGCGTCGGATCGGGCCAGATCGGCGCCTGCCCCTGGCCGTGGGCGTGTAGAGGAAGTGCCATCAGCAAACCGGCGACGAGCGCCAATCGCAAAGCCGACCCGTGACAGGGCATTGGTCCCCTCAATTCACCGCTTCGCCCTTATCGGGCCTTTCCCGCAGCAGCTCTTCTGTGGCTTCGGCGATCCGCCTCCATACCGCAAGCCCCTCCGCATCACCCTCTTTCAGCATTTCATTGGCTCGCTCCGTAGCGATCGAAGCCGCCCTCGAGCCATGCCTCTTGGTCAAGAGATCGGCGGCACGCCAGATGTCGCGATCACCAACCATGACACCGCCTCCGCTCGTTACGCGCCTCGTCCGAGCTCAAATCCTGCGCGCCATCAAATGCATTCTATTACGTTTCGGCTCCAGCGCAGAACTGAATCATGATCGGCAACCACCCGCCGCGATCGCCATGGCTTACGTCCCCCTCTTCCCAAAAGCGATGGACTGCCGGCAATCCGGCTTAGCAGCCAGACTCAGCGCCGTTCACCGTCCAGCCCTCGCGACCAGGACATTGGCGTCGGCTTCATCTCTGTCGAGTCCGTAGGCCGCGCCGCGGCAATCGATCGCGCATCCTCTGCGGCGCGATTTGGTGTCGCCAACCATCGCAACCGGCAAGTTGCTGCCGCCCGCAGCGGTAAAGGGAATCGGATACTCCCGCGACGCCGCCCGAAAATTCGGCACCGGCCCCCGGAGCGGCGATGAGGGTCTGGGCGAAACCGTAACCTTCGGCTTCCGTATGCAACTCGAGATTGCATTGGATCTCGCAGTTGAGCGATACGGCACGTTCATAAAACAAGACCGCGGTCATGAATGCCGCCGACGTCCGAGCCTATGAATCACGACACCGGGAAATTCAGCGAGACGCGGAGATTGACCTGATAGCTGCCCTGCGAAGGACTGGTTTGATCGGCGGCGTAGCCTCCGGCGAGCGATGTCGTAAGCGCTCGCCACGTCCACGTGAAGCCGGCGCCGAGACCGGTGATCCGCTGCCAACCGGGCGACGGATTGACGACGCCGCCGGTGTCGGTAAACAGAAAGCCGTCGATACGGTGCGGGAAGGAGCGATGCAGCTCGAACTGCAGATAATAACCCTCCGTCCCACTCAGCAGACCCTGCTCGTAGCCGCGCACCGAATTGGCGCCGCCGATCGAGAACAGCTCGGCGGGCGCGATTGTCGCACGGTTGGCAAACTGCCAGGCACTCTTCACAGCGACGGAATAAAGCGCGAGGGGCTTCGGCAGGCGCTGTACCAGCGAAAAGGTGCCATCGCCCACCGTCGCGGAACCGAGCCCGGCCGCACCATGAGCGCGCTCAGGGGTCAGCGAGAAAGTAAAGAGGGCATAGCGGGTGGACGCAATATATTGCGCTCGCATGCCGAACGACGTCTTGTTGACGAAAGTGGTGCCGAGCGAGGTGCCGGAGAGCGCCGTGTTCGAGGTATCGCGCGCGAATTCGAGCGCCCCCGAAAGCTTCCACCGGTCGGTAACGAAGAACGGCTGGATCAGGTTCACGGCGCCGGTCCACGAGCTGCCTGTGATCTCAAGCGGCTGCGCCGGTCCGCTCACGATCTTGATCTGGCCGCGGGCAAAGCTCAGCCCTACCGTGCCGCCCCAACGGTCGAACGGAATGGTGTAAATGACGTTGCCGGTGGTGCTGCCGGCCGATCGCACGCCATAAAGCTCTAGATCGTCGCCAAGCCCCAGAAGCTTGTTGTCCCGGATATAGACCCCGCCTTCGTCGGCCCCGGTCGAGGGGACGCCCTCGTTGTCGCCGAAGAGCTCGATCTGCGCAAGGGACGGCTCGCTCGCCCGCAGAAGAATGTCGGTCAGGCCAAAGGACGCACCAGGCTGGAGGCTCGCGTGCAGCTGCGTCTGGTTGGTGCGATTAAAATAAATCAGCTGCCCCTCGAGCTTCTTGGCATCGACCACCTGCCCGGGAACGGCATCGATTCGCGAGGCAATATAGCTCGAGCGGGTGATGGTATTCCCTTGGATCTTGACCTTCCCGATCTTGCCCTCGACCAGATCGATGCGCACGACGCCGTTGACGATCCGTTGCGGCGGCAGCACCGCCCGCGCCGTGACGACCCCCTTTCTGCGATAAAGCGCATTGATCTCTTCGACGATCCGCTGCAGGTCCGAGAACTGGACGGTGTGGCCGATATAGGGTCGATAGATCGCCGCGAGCTCTGCGGGGGTCAGAAAGTGCGACTTGTTGATTCGGACGCCCTTGAGAACGAAATGCACTCCGGGAGCCACTATCGGCGGCGCAGTCTTCGGCTTTGGCGCGCTCAAGACGGGCGGCAGCT
>JBJKQL010000131.1:0-9964 GCA_046705265.1 Ferrovibrionaceae bacterium | reverse complement strand
CCGGAGCCACGATTACACCCCCTGAGGGCGAAATCATTAACACCTCGATAACCCAGAGATCCACAGCCCTATCAAGCACTTAACCTCTTGTGGCTGATCGACGTTGGGACAGCCCTGAAGCGATATTTAGTGTGGAATTATAACTTCAAGGAAAGATCGTTTGCCTGAAAAATCGGGGGTGTATGGGCGACCGTCGAAGACCGCAGCGGCCAAGTGCGGGAAGGGGCAGGTAGTGCGAGTGGCGTCCGCTAACGGATCACCGCGATGACCGACGTACCTTCAGGCGAAGGACCGTCTAACTTTCATCCGGCTCCGGCAGTTCCGCCTCGAGAATGCTAAAGACCTCGGCCGCGCGACCATGCAGGTTGTGCTGCAATTTACGGTGCAGGTAGTCGTCCGAGGCGATCCAGGCGTACGCTTCGAGAATCTCATCATAAGTCGCACCCACCTTGAGGATGTCGATAACGAGGTTTTCGTCCGAAGGGCCGAGAACGGCGTGGATCTCGCTCGCCGTGGCCGGTTTGGAGTCTTTTGGCGATGTGTTCATGTTCGCGCATTCCCAGGGAAGCAAAGAATGTTTAGGTACGAGAGGCGGCTATCTCCGTGGCGGCCACTGAGGCCGGTGGGGTCGCGACCGATGCTGCGGTGGCACGGATCTGTTCGAGCTCCTTTTCGGTCAAGGTCTCCTTTTGCAACAATTCGTGGGCGCCGCGCGCAAGGGCGTCACGATGCTGCTGCAGCACTTCGGTCGCCTTGGCAAAGGCTTCATCCACCAGCCGCCGCACAGCGCAATCGATCTCACGAGCGGTTTCTTCACTGTAGGTCCGTTCGGACCACGGTCCCATCCCCGTCTGTTGCAGAAAGAGCGAGCGTTGGCGTTCATAGGCGACATTGCCGAGTTTTTCGTCCATGCCATATTGCGTAACGATGCTGCGAGCGATGTCAGTGGCCTTGATGAGATCGTCGGCGGCGCCGGTTGAAAGCTCATGGAAAATCATGGCTTCCGCCGCTCGACCGCCAAGGAGAACCGCCATCTTGTTCTCGAGTTCTTCGCGCGTCATCAAATAGCGATCCTCGGTCGGGCGTTGGATGGTGTAACCCAGGGCGCCGATGCCGCGAGGAATGATGGAAACCTTGTGCACGGTTTCGGTCCCTGGGAGAGAGAGCGCGACCAGGGCATGCCCCATCTCGTGATAGGCGACGGTTTTCCGTTCATGGCTGGAGAGAATGCGGCTCTTCTTCTCGAGTCCGGCAACGATGCGTTCAACCGCCGCAGTGAAATCTGCCATCGATACCTCGTGGCCGTTGCGCCGGGTCGCGACCAATGCTGCTTCGTTGACCAGGTTCGCGATATCGGCACCGGTGAAGCCCGGCGTCAAACTCGCGATTGCGTCTGACGAAACATCCTCCGCAACGGCGATCTTCTTCAGATAGATGGCCGCGATTTGCGACCGCCCCTTGCGATCGGGCCGGTCGACGAGGATTTGGCGATCGAACCGACCAGAGCGCAGCAGTGCCGGGTCAAGGATTTCCGGCCGGTTGGTGGCAGCGAGAAGCACGAGGCCACCTCGCGGGTCAAAACCATCGAGCTCGGAAAGAAGCTGGTTCAATGTCTGTTCTTTTTCGTCGTGACCACCCATATGCGGGAACGCGCCGCGCGCGCGCCCCAAAGCGTCGAGTTCGTCGATGAATATAATCGCTGGTTGTTTGGCTCGTGCCTGCTCGAAGAGATCGCGCACCCGGGCGGCTCCTACGCCGACGAACATTTCGACGAATTCGGAACCGCTGATCGAGAAGAACGGAACCCCCGCCTCGCCGGCGACGGCGCGGGCCAACAGCGTCTTGCCGGTTCCCGGTGGGCCAACCAGAAGAACGCCCTTCGGAATGCGGGCACCAAGCCTTCCATAATCCCTCGGATTCTTAAGAAACGCGACGATTTCCTTGAGTTCGTCCTTCGCTTCCTCGACGCCGGCAACGTCGCTGAAGGTCACCTTGGTGTTGGACTCAACATAGACTTTGGCCCTGCTCTTGCCCACCGACATCAGCCCGCCGCCCATGCCGCTGCCACCGGCAATACGGCGGAAGAAAAGGACCCAAAGGCCGAAGAAGAGCAAAACCGGCAAGACCCAGGACAGGATATTCGCAAGAAGGGTATCGCTGGCGGCGCCGCTGAACGTGACGCCATACTTGGTAAATTCCTTCGCGAGGTCGGGGGGGACACGATTGACGATGAATTCCTTTTTTCCGTCTGGCAGCGGGGTCTTCAATTCACCCTGGATGGTAGTGTTAGAAATCGTCGCATCTGCAATGCGCCCTTCGTGAAGATAGGTTTCAAACGTGTTGTAGGAGAGTGTTTCAACCCGACTGCGGTAGACGCCGTAATACTGCAGCGCTAGGACGAGAACAATCGCGGCAACCAGATACCAGATGTTAAACGCCCCGAACTTTTGCATCACCGCTACCCCTCGACCCATGTGATGTGTGGCGGACGGCGGGGCGGCGCCACACTAACGCTTGCCGGATAACCAATCACGATGGGCGCAACCGCGGCATGCTCGGCTGGGATCTTGACGGCATCTTTGCCTGCCGGCTGATTGAGCCATGGTTCGGCAAGGCCGATCCAGCAGGTGCCGAGCCCGACGCCATGAGCGGCAAGCATGAGATTCTCTGCCGCCAGACAACAATCTTGCCTCGCTAGACGATCCGGGATCGTGGCGCAGATCACGATCAGGACTGGCGCCCTGTGAAAGATGTAGAAGTTTGGAGAAGAGAGCATCGGACGGTATTCGGCGAGGTGAGGCAACTTGGATAGATTCGCTAGCATGTATTTTCGGGCGCTGTCTCCAAGGTGCTCGATCACCACACGATCGGTTACCACGACGAACGACCACGGCTGCCGGTTCAACGCACTGGGCGCTTGCACCGCGGCGGCGATGAGGAAACGAATCTTATCTTCCTCTACGAGCTGCTCCGAGTAGTTGCGAACTGCACGGCGGTGATAGATGGCGTCGACAAGGTTCATCACACCCCTCCGGCCAGCCCAAAGAAGGATAGGCCCGGCTTGGCGTTTCACCTTGATCCAAATCAAGGACTGGAGCGGGTGCGGGTTGTGTTGTTGGCTCATGACTAGGTGGCTCGCGCGGTTCGGCCGAGCGGCGGGCCTGTTCCGCCGGGTGCCGGAGCAGGGCCGCGATCACATCCAGTCGGAGTGCCTCGTTGACGGCTGACCAAGAGACCATAGCAGTCGAGACGGAACTGATCGCCTTCCTCTCGGCGGGTGCAAGTTACGGTTTCCCGGATGGTGTAGTTCAGCGCATCGAGACCCACGGTTCCAAGATATTTTTGGTCGGCGACCGAGCGTACAAGCTAAAGCGTCCGATCGCCTTTTCAGCGCTTGACTACCGGAATGTAGAGCGCCGCGGAGCCGCCTGCCGGGCCGAAGTGGCCCTCAATCGCCGAACCGCCCCCGATCTTTATTTCGGTACCCATGCCATCCGCCGCCGGGCGAACGGTAGTCTCGGATTCGACGGTGAGGGGAAGCTACTCGACTGGGTGGTGGAGATGTGGCGCTTCGATCAGGCGGACCTCTGGGATCGACTGGCCGATGCCGGGCTCCTTCACGGCAGATTGATGCAAGGACTCGCGGACGAGATCGCGCGCTTTCATGACGTGGCCGAGCCGATAATGGCCGTCGGGGGGGCGGTCGGCCTCAGCCAGGCGATCGCGCAGAATGAAACGGATTTCGCCACCGTCGGTGGCGTTCTGGACCGCGGCATGGTTCGCACAGTACAGGCAAGATCGGTAGCGGCGCTTCGGGAGGTAGGCAGTCTGCTCGACCGGCGTGCCGGAGAAGGCAAGGTGCGTCGCTGCCACGGAGATCTTCGCCTTGCCAATATCTGTCTCATTAATGGCCGGCCGACGCTTTTTGACGCCATCGAGTTCAGCGATGCGATTTCCATAATTGATGTTCTTTACGATTTTTCGTTTCTGCTCATGGACCTTTGCGGCCGCCGGCTTTTCCGCTTCGCCAATATAGCGTTCAACCGTTACCTCGACCGGACCAGCGAGGGTGATGGTCTTGCCGCACTACCGTTGATGCTCTCGATTCGCGCCGCGACCCGGGCCTATGGGCTTGCCTGTGGGGTACAACGCCGCCTCGCGCGGCCTGATGAAGCGCGCGCATTTGCCGCTTCTGCGGGCCGGCATCTCACTCTCGCGGCAGAACTTCTGGAAAAATCGCCGCCACGCCTCGTCGCGCTCGGCGGCTTGGGCAGCGGCGCGAAGACCGCACTGGATCACGGGTTGGCCGTCTGTGTTGCGACTATGCCGGGCGCGCGCGTGCTGAGGGCCGATGTGGCGGAGCGTCGCTGCCTTGGTCTCGCTCCAGACGCGCGCATACCGGCAGCGAGGCGCGGCGCCGCGCTCGCCGCAGACGTTCAGGCGGCGCTTCTTCAAGATACGGCCGACGCGATTGCCGCGGGGTGGTCGGTCATTCTTGATGCTCCGCTTATGCGACCGCAAGATCGCGCGGCGATCCAGTCCTTCGCGGCGATCCAGCACATTCCATTTTTCGGATTATGGCTCGGGCCGGCACGTGAGCTTCATGAAGGGGAAAGGCAAGGGTGGCGGGCGGTCCAGCTAGATGGCGATTTCGCAGCGCTCCTCGCTCATACGCGGGCTTTGATCGATTTCTCGGCACGCCATGCAACCGCACAACCGGGTTTCCGGGCATAGGGAGAATGCGAGACCGCGGCATGATCTCGGCTCAAGGAGGACGAGGTGGCCGCTCCAAAGCTTGTCGTTTCGCCGCTCGATCGAGGAAATCGACCACGGCCTCATCTTCGACCGTACGGAAATCGGCATAAAAATATCCCACCGCCTGGAAATCCTCTGGAGCATCGAGGCAGACGATCTCGTCCACCTCGCTCTTTAACGCGGCGATGATGCTGGCGGGGGCGACCGGGACCGCAAGAACCAACATCGCTGGATCTCGCTGTCGCACGGCGCGAAGCGCTACCCGCATGGTCGCGCCGGTGGCAATGCCATCGTCCACCACGATGGCGGTGCGGCCAAGAATATGCACTGGCGGTCGGCCGCGGAAATAAAGCCGGCGACGGTGGGAGATTTCTTCTTTTTGATTCCTGATTTCACGTTCCAGATAGTCGCGCGAAATTCCAAAGTCGGAGACCATTGTTTCGTCGATCAAGGGATCGGTCATTTTGCCTTCGGCGATGGCGCCGACGGCGAGCTCGGGCGACAGCGGATGGCCGATCTTGCGCACCAGCACGACGTCGAGCGGCGCATCGAGCCTCGTGGCGATCTCGAAGCCGACCGGAACCCCGCCCCGCGGCAGGGCAAGAACGACGGGCTCTGCCTCCTTCAAGTGAAAGAGACGTTCGGAAAGCTGTTCGCCGGCTTGCTTGCGATTGGCGAAGCGCATTCTGTCACATTCCCGCATAAGTCACGAGGCAGCGCAGAAACCAGTCGCGCGCCAGATCAACGACCGCATCGAGCGTGCCCGGCTCTTCAAAGAGATGGGTTGCGCCAGGCACGATCTCCAGTCGCCTCTCGCATCGCATGGCCGCGAGCGCCGCACGGTTCAATGTCAGAACAGCCGTATCCTCACCACCGACAATGAGGAGGGTCGGCGCTCTGACTTTGGGGAGCGCCGGTCCTGCAAGGTCGGGCCGGCCGCCACGAGAGACAACGGCCCGTACGTCGCTGACGTTCGCTGCGGCGACCAACGCCGCTGCAGCGCCAGTACTGGCGCCGAAGAATCCGAGAGGAAGTCGACGGGTGCTCGGCTGCGTGCTGACCCATAGGGTGGCGCTTATCAGCCGACTAGCAAGCAGCGAAATGTCGAAGACATTGGCGCGTTCCGCCGCCTCGCTTTCGTGTAACAGATCGAAGAGGAGAGTAGCAAGGCCGGAGCAGCGGAGGGCCGCTGCCACCATGTTGTTGCGTGGGCTGAGGCGGCTGCTGCCGCTACCGTGAGCAAAAACAACAACCCCTCCAGCCTTGCCAGCCGGGATATCAAGAAAGCCCTTCAACGCTAAGGGCGGGATTTCGACTTCGATGCCTTCAGACACGTTCCGTATTCGCGCCGTCGTAGCCTTACCGGCGGCAGCTGATTGAATCGGCTTACGCGGACCGGACATCATTCAGCTGCGGCCATGGGCCTCGGCGATGGCGCTACCGACAAGTTCTGTCGACGTCACGATAGCAAGACGATCGCCGGCCATGTGGATCACTTTTTCATTGATTGGCACCGTATCTGCAACTATAAATCCTTCAAATTCCCTCGCGGCTAAGAGTTCGGACGCGCCGCCTGTGAACAATCCATGTGTTGCTGCAGCGAAGACGCCCTCGGCGCCGGCCTCCCGGCAAGCGCGCGCGGCGCGCAGCATCGTACCTCCCGTGCTGATTAGGTCGTCGAAGATAATCGCGGTCTTGCCTTGAAGGGAGCCGATCAGCGCGCGACCGGAGATCACGCCGCCGCTCCGATATTTTTCGATGAAGGCGCTGTCGATAGGATGCGGCGATTTGCCCTGGAGAGCCTGGCGGAACCGCTCAGCGCGTTTGACACCGCCAGCGTCCGGCGACACCACGATAATTCGCTTTTCGCGCGCGAGTGCAGCGAAGTTCTCGGCGAAGATCGAACTAGTTTCGATATGCAACGCCGGAAGGTCGAATGCGTTCTCGAAGGCGGAGACGTTATGTACTTCGACCGCGAAGACGCGGTCGGTGCCGACGGCTTTGAAAAGCGCCGCGACATAGCGCGAGGTGACGGGATCATATGGTTGCGTGCGGCGATCTTTGCGTGCGTAGCAGAGATAAGGTAGAACGGCGGTGACCCGCGCCGCGCCGTGATCCTTGAGCGTGCTGATGAGGAAGAGCAACCGGCAAAGCTTATCGTTGACCGTTTCGCTTTCATCACCATAAAGCGCATGGATAATAAAGGCATCGGCGCCTTCGACCGAAACCAGAGGCCGGATCTTGTGTTCACCATCTTCGAAGACACGCTCCTCGACCGGATAGAGCGGCGCCTCGATGAACCGCGAGACCCGTGTCGCGTAAGCCATGCTCGTAGCGAGCGTGAAGAGGGCGAGAGAACCGTGCGCCATGGCATGCTTCCTGACGTTTCTGCATAAGGGGCGCTATCGGTCGCGCTCCGTCATTGACATGGGTCAAGGCCTGAGCCTCAGTTATTGCAACTGTCCCCTGCCTGGTGCATGAAGACGCCATAGGGCCGCAAAGCGGATTCGGAGTTTTGTCTCGCCGTTTCACAAGGAGAAGCGAGGCCGTTTTGGCCTCGTCAAGGGCCTTCCTGGTTGAGACGGCTGTCCAAGATGCCAACGAAATTTGGCAAATTTTCTGAACTGTGAGAGAAACATTCATGTCA
The DNA here is from genome assembly GCA_046705265.1 of Ferrovibrionaceae bacterium. Classification (GTDB taxonomy): domain Bacteria; phylum Pseudomonadota; class Alphaproteobacteria; order Ferrovibrionales; family Ferrovibrionaceae; genus JAJYTL01. Next base: position 2,562 of record JBJKQL010000131.1, on the reverse strand, counting down.
TGGTCAAAAATCGGAGTATCAGTGAAAGGCAAGGCGCATGGTCGGCAAGAGCCATGTTTCAAATGAGATCGCCCTGCGAAAATGAGGAAGGAAGCGATGAGCGAACGAGTGGTCGTGACCTGCGCCCTGACCGGCGTTTTAACCGACCCGAAGCAGCACCATGTTCCAGTAACGCCCGCGGAAATGGCACGTGAGGCCAAGGCCGCCTACGACGCCGGCGCTACTGTCATGCACGTGCATTTCCGCCGTCAAGAACCGGGTAGGGGTCACCTGCCTTCCTGGGAGCCCGACGTTGCCGCAGAGGTTATCGCTGCGATCCGCGCCGCGTGTCCCGGCGTGATAGTCAACCAGTCAACCGGCGTGGTTGGACCGGATTGCGCTGGACCGCTGGCCTGCATGCGGAAAGTGCGGCCGGAGATAGCCGCGTGCAATGCGGGCTCACTCAACTACCTCAAAGTCAAATCCGACGGCACCTGGGCTTGGCCGCCGCTGCTCTTCGACAATCCGGTGGAAAAGGTAGGCGCTTTTCTCAAGGTCATGGCACAAACAGATACGTTGCCGGAATTCGAATGTTTCGATGTCGGCATTGTGAGATGTGTCGAGATGTACATAAAAGCCGGTATGTACGAAGGCTATGTCGAGTACAACTTCGTCATGGGAGTCGACTCCGGTATGCCGACTGACCCTGACCTCCTACCCATCCTAAAGAAGCTTATCATCCCGGACGCTAACTGGCAGGTGACAGCGATTGGCCGCGCCAATATATGGCCTTTGCATCGCCGTGTCGCCGAATTGGGGGGGCAGCTCCGCACCGGCCTCGAGGACACATTTTACCTGCCGGACGGGACCAAGGTGGCCTCGAACGGACCGTTGGTCGAGATGCTGGTGCGCTATGCGCGTGAAGTCGGCCGTGATATCGCGAACCCTGCGGAGGCGCGGGAGATCATGCACCTTCTCTGAAGGGGTGCGCTGGTTTTTAGGGGATCGGCATATTTGGGTACAAGGAAAGTCTTCGGCCAGCCCCGGATATTAACTGGCGACGCCGAGACCGCCGATAATCGCCACGATGTTCTTTTGTTGGGCGGTGTTGGCGGATGTCCTAAGGATATCGTGAGGATTTTGGTCACTATGTAAACTCGCCCTTTAGGAGGGACCGGGTGTCTTTGAACCGAGGCAGCCTTAACATAAATTGTTGATTAGGGAGAAGGTATGACTGAGGCCGTTCTATTATTGGAGAAAGCGCAAGGCTACGCTGTCCTCACGCTCAACCGTCCACAAGCGATGAACGCGCTTTCGCGCGTGCTTCGTGAGGATCTGGCGGCCACCGTGGATGATCTGAGCGAGGACCGCGAAACACGGGTGCTCGTTCTTACCGGTGCCGGGCGTGCATTTTGCGCCGGCCTCGATTTGAAAGAGATCGGCTCAGAGCCGGCAGGCGGAGCCGCCTTGCCGAGCGGTGAGACTGCCAATCCGTGCGTATCGTTGCGTCGCTTTCCCGGCCCCGTGATAGGCGCCATCAATGGCCCGGCGGTCACCGGAGGTTTTGAGCTTGCCCTTGCCTGCGATGTGCTACTCGCCTCAACGAACGCACGTTTTGCCGACACCCATGCCCGAGTCGGTTTGCTGCCGGGATGGGGCCTGTCGCAGCGTTTGAGTCGTACCATTGGCATTCGACGCGCCAAGGAATTATCCCTGACGGGGAATTTACTAGATGCCGAAACCGCCGCTGCCTGGGGACTGGTCAACCGTGTCGTGAAGCCAGACGAGTTGCTGCCTACTGCTCGGCGATTGGCGGAAGATATGCTTTCCGTGGTGCCGGAGATGCTTCCGGCCTATAAGCGGCTCATTGACGAGGGCTTTGCTTCGACCCTGGCTGACGGTCTCAGACTCGAGACCGCACGGTCCAGGGCATGGAATGCGTCCGTACCGGCTTTAGCCATCGCGAAACGGCGCGGCGAGATAACGGCCCGCGGCCGGATCGAAACGAGAAGCGCGAAAAAGAACGAATAGCTTCGGGCACCCGCCCTGGTCTCGCGTTTATAACGTCTACGCTCGCACCACCCGCAGCGCATAATCTTGCCCGTCTGGGCCATCTGCAATTGTTTGGCGAACGCAATCCCACGCGGATATTGGCGCGTCGTGAGGCGACTGCATACCATGTCGCGGATTTCCCATTCCAGACTTCCAACCGGTTGCAATGTGGCGCACCAGACAACGAAAGTCTTGATCGACGAAGGAGGCGAAGGATCGGCTGGGGCTTGATCTGCCGGATGCCGATCCAACCTGAATGCGCTACGATTTTGCCCAGAGAACGCGTATACTTCATGGATTCTATACTTTTCTCCTTAGTGAATTAGCTCCTCCATCCCCTCGATTCCTTTGGGCACCGAACCTATCTATGGTTAGACCCGACGTTCGATACCGGTTCCGCGTCCTTAGTCGAACGTGAAAAATTCGGAAGGCCCTTAGGGGCAAGGGCTTTCTGCGTCGAGGAAGTAATGGAATTTGCAGGAAAGCCGCGGGGTGACCGCGGTTTTCTTGCGTTTTGGGATTCCCAAGCTG
>JBJKQL010000130.1:0-25579 GCA_046705265.1 Ferrovibrionaceae bacterium | reverse complement strand
TGCCATCAAGCTCGCTCAGCGGCGTATCCAGCCGGCGACAATCATCGCATGGTCGCTTTGGCGACGCGCACATCAAGCGGAAGCAAGGCGCGCGCATATCAAACGAAAAAAGCAACTGTAATGCTAGTATAGCGATTCCTTGAAACCAATCATTTCGAGTGATTTTCCAACAGCCTCAACAACGCGCTTTTAACAAGGAAAAACTGCTTGTCCATCGTGTCCCCCATAGGATTCGAATCAGGGAAGCGGTCTATTAGAAAGTCGCGAAATATATGCATGGCGCATCGGTCCTTTGATTCCGAGCCGGATCAAAAAATTGCTCCAGCGCATGGGCGCTGCGGCGCGAGTCCGACCGTTGCGCTTACCACGGGATAAATAGATTTCGCGAAGCGCAGCGTCGTTCTGGAAGGAGGGGTACGTAAGCTCCTCCACAAGGTATTGTGCGCCGCCCTGGTGTCTTTTGATGCCAGAAAGCGCTCCAAAAGATCTGCTAATTCCGCGACCTCGGTCTCCGATAGCGAGGCCATCCCGTGCGTGATGGTGTGAACGGCCCTTCCGAGCGGCATCGCAGTGTGCCAGTAAGGAGGGTGCAGAGCCCTCAATGAAGGAAGGACCATTCACGTGAGTCAGTTTAGCGTCGGCCTCGATCTCGCCAAAAATGGCTTTCAGGTGCATGTAGCGGAAATGGCCACTGGGAAGGTGACGACCGCGCGGCAGTTGCGGCGCAGCCAGGTGGAAGCGTTCTTCCGCAAGCAGCCACCATCGCTGATCGGCATGGAGGCTTGCGCGACCGCGCATCACTGGGCGCGGCTGCTAATTTCTCTAGGCCACGAGGTCAAGCTGCTACCACCGCGAGCGGTAAAACCTTACATGAAGCCCGGCAAGAAAAACGACGCCGCCGACGCGGCGGCGATTTGCGAAGCCGTCACTCGCCCGCACATCCACGGAGTGCCGGTGAAGACAGTCGATCAGCAAGCTGCGTTGATGCTGCACCGGAGTCGTGAACTGCTCGTCCAACAGCATACGGCCTTGGCCAACGCGCTGCGGGCGCACCTGGCCGAGTTCGGTATCGTCGCTGCTAAGGGCAAAGCCGGGATCGACGCGCTGGTGGGTCTTGTCGACATCGAAAACGCCTCCATCCCCGCTCTTGCCCGATCTGCATTGAAGATGCTGACCGATCAGATATCAGAATGTGCCACCCGGGCCGATGCCCTCGAGAAGGAAATTATAGCCTGGCACAAAGGCAATGAGGTCAGCAGCAACCTCGCCACCATTCCCGGCGTCGGCCCGATCACCGCTTCGGCCATCGTCGCCACGATGCCGGACGTCTCCGGTTTTGAGTCCGGCCGACAATTTGCCGCCTGGCTCGGCTTGGTGCCGCGACAAAGCTCCAGCGGTGGCAAGAATCGGCTCGGCCGAATTACCAAGACCGGTGATCGGTATATTCGTCAATTGCTGGTGCTCGGCGCCACAGCGGTAATATACCGCACCGGTAAGAAGGACGCGCCCAGCTGGCTATCCAATCTTCTGGCGCGCAAGCCAAAGAAACTCGCCGCCGTGGCGCTGGCCAACAAGATGGCCCGCATTACCTGGGCGGCGATGGTCAAAGGCGAGATCTACAGAGCTCCGGCTGTTCCAGCGATCGCTGCGTAACCGATACGAATCACTTAATTTGGCCAGAAGGAGGGCCGCACGCCGCAGCAAGGACGAAAGACAACGAGATGGATCTTCGGGTGAAACCGGGGATCGGGACACTCCGGCAATCTGACAGCGCTACGATGTGCGCGTGTATGTGATAGGAACCCGATCGGCGGACAATCATCTTGGCCTGCCTCACCAAGAGGCACCGACAGGCCGGACACATGACCGCACCACCTTCGGCGACCATCTCCGCAATTTTTCCCTTGCGCTCCACGGGCCGTTCACACACATGAGATTGGATATGCAGGCATCAATGCCGTGGTTTTCCAGGAACAATTTGGCCAGCAAGGGCAATAGCCGACGGTCAGTCTTCGAGAAGGTAGGCGTCGGCACGTAGATGGCCATCTCTGTCTCTATAGGTGGCCAGAATATGTTTTGACCGAAAACCGATTAGCTAGGAGAGACTCCATCAAGTAAAGAATGGGGGCGGAAGCGCACGGCACGCTGTGGTACCAGACGGCTTCTCGTGCCTTCGTTACAAACTTCCCGCGCTCGCTATACCAAGGTTCCTCGATGTCTCCTCTCTCCCTCTTTGGGCTTTTCGCCGTCACCATGATGCTTCTCTGCTACGCGCTCGAGAAGAAAAGCGCGTGGTTCATCCTCGGCTTTGCCGGGGCCTGCGCCTTGGGCTCGGCCTATGGCTTTTTGCAGGGCGCCTGGCCCTTCGGCCTGGTGGAGGCGGTGTGGGCCGTGGTCGCGCTCTATCGCTGGTGGGGCGCCGTGCCGGCGGCATAACGCCGGCCGGCGGCGTTAAACCCCGGCCTCGTCGATCGCCATCGCGCGTTGCAGGGCCGCCCGCTCGGCGCAGCGCGCGAGATAGGCAACGAAGACCGGGCGCGGCGGCACGATCTTGAACACCTCCACCGCGTAGCGGAGGTCCGACCCCATCATCACGTCGGTGGCGGAGAAGCGCTCGCCAAGAAGCCAGCGCCCCCGGTCTCAGGGCTTGCTCGACCACGGCAAACACGCGCTCGAAGCTGCCCCAGCCGGCGGTGCCTTCGTTCATCTGAAGACCGGCGAATTTCTGCGTCAGCGCAGCCTCGCCGCAGGCGGCCGAGAAAAACAGCCAGTGCAGGTAGCGCCCGCGCAACGGATCGCCGAGCGGCGGCGCGAGGCCGGCCTCCGGCACGCGCTCTGCCACATAGGCGCAGATCGCGGCGGATTCGGCGAGCCGGGCCCCGCCATCGCCCAACGCCGGCACCTTCATCATCGGGTTGATGGCGCGGAAGGCCGGCATTCGCTGCTCGCCCGCATGGATATCCACCAGCACCCGCTCATAGGGGCGGCCCGCTTCCTCCAGCACCCAAAGGGTGCGGAGGGCGCGTGTCTTCGGCGCCTAATAGAGCGTCATTCCCTGATCGTCCGCCATGCCCGCGCCCTCACATTTGTCCCCCGCCCCCTGACCCTGTAAGAAGCCGAAGCCGCGGTCAAGCGCGGCCCGGTGACAGGCCGCGCCCGATCCGCTAATGTGCGTTCCTTCAACAAGAATCCGGGAGGGCCGCGCGATGGCCGGTCGCGACATCGAAATCAGGGCGAGCGATGGCGGGCGCTTCTCCGGCTATCTCGCGGCGCCGGCGGGCGGCGGCCGGCACCCGGGCCTCGTGGTGATCCAGGAGATTTTCGGCGTCAACGCGGTGATGCGCAAGCTTACCGACGGGTTCGCCGCGACCGGCTACGTCGCGCTTTGCCCGGATCTGTTCTGGCGCCAGCAACCCGGCGTCCAGCTCACCGACAAGACCAAGGCGGAATGGGGCAAGGCGTCCAAACTCTACATGAACTTCGACGTCGAGAAGGGGGTCGCGGACCTCGCGGCGGCGCTTAACCTTTTGAAAGCCCGGCCCGAATGCAACGGCAAGGCGGGGGCGGTCGGCTATTGCCTCGGCGGCCGGCTTGCCTTTCTGATGGCGGCCCGGACGCCGGTCGATGCCGCGGTCGGCTATTACGGCGTCGCGCTCGACCAGAACCTGAACGAAGCGGGCGCGATCAGGAAGCCGCTCATGCTGCATGTCGCCGAAAAGGATCAGTTCGCGCCGCCCGCGGCCCAGGCCAAGGTGCGCGAGGCATTGAAAGACAACCCAGCCGTCACCATGCACACCTATGCCGGCATGGATCACGCCTTCGCGCGCATGGGCGGCGAGCATTACGATAAGGCCAACGCCGACCTCGCCAACCGGCGCACCGCCGAATTTCTCAAAGAGCACCTCGGATAAAACAAAACCCAAAACCCAGGAAAGGCAGCCACGACATGGTCAAAGCAATCCGCGTTCGTCAAAACGGCGGTCCAGAAGTGATGCAGTGGGAAGATGTGGCCCTCGGCAAGCCCGGCCGGGGCGAAGCCCTGATCCGCCACACCGCGATCGGCGTCAACTATCTCGACACCTATCACCGCACCGGGCTTTACAACCTGCCGCTGCCGATCGGGCTCGGCTCCGAGGCGGCCGGCGTGGTCGAGGCGGTCGGCGCCGGCGTGACGCATATCAAGCCGGGCGATCGCATCGCCTATGCCGGCGGCGCGCCGGGCAGCTATTCGGAGGCCCGCGTCATGCCAGCCGACCGGCTGGTCAAGATTCCGAACAGCGTTTCTGACGACCAGGCCGCGGCGATGATGCTGAAGGGCATGACGGTGCAATACCTCGTGCGCAAGACTTACCGGGTCAAAGCGGGCGAGACCGTGCTGTTCCATGCCGCGGCCGGCGGCGTCGGGCTGATCGCCTGTCAGTGGCTGAAAGCGCTCGGCGCCAACGTCATCGGCACCGTGAGCTCGGACGAAAAGGCAAAGCTCGCCAAGACGAACGGCTGCAAATATCCGATCGTCTATACGCGCGAGAATTTCGTCGAGCGGGTGAAGAAGATCACCAAGAACCAGGGCGTGCCGGTGGTCTATGACTCGGTCGGCAAGGATACCTTCGCCGGCTCGCTCGATTGCCTGCGTCCCCTCGGCCTGATGGTGAGCTTCGGCAATGCCTCGGGCCCGGTGCCGCCGTTCCCGCTCGCGATGCTGGCGCAGAAGGGCTCGCTCTACATCACGCGGCCGACGCTCGTCACCCATACCGCGAAACGGCCGGACCTGGAGAAAACCGCGCGCGAGCTGTTCCGCATGGTCGCCGACAAGAAGGTGAAGATCCGGGTCACCGCCAAATATCCGCTGCGCGAGGCAGCGCAGGCCCACCGCGATCTCGAGGGCCGCAAGACCACGGGCTCGATCGTCCTCGTGCCCTAACGCGGCCGGTCCGCGACAACAAAGGCCGCGCCCCAATGGGACGCGGCCTTTTTGTTTGCCGCCGTCAGCTCGCGCCGCTCAGGTGTTCATCGAATCGAAGAATTCCTTGTTGGTCTTCGAGGGCTTCAGCTTGTCGAGGAGAAACTCCATCGCGTCCACGACGCCCATAGGCATCAGGATGCGCCTCAGCACCCACATCTTGGCGAGCGTGCCCTTGTCGACCAGAAGCTCCTCCTTGCGCGTGCCGGACTTGGTGATGTCGATCGCCGGGAAGGTGCGCTTGTCGGCGAGCTTCCGGTCGAGGATGATTTCCGAATTGCCGGTGCCCTTGAACTCCTCGAAGATCACCTCGTCCATGCGCGAACCGGTGTCGATCAAAGCGGTCGCGATGATGGTGAGCGATCCACCCTGCTCGATGTTGCGCGCGGCGCCGAAGAAGCGCTTCGGCCGCTGGAGTGCGTTGGCGTCGACGCCGCCGGTCAAGACCTTGCCCGACGAGGGCACGACGGTGTTATAGGCGCGCGCGAGCCGCGTGATCGAATCCAGAAGGATCACGACGTCGCGCTTGTGCTCGACCAGGCGTTTGGCCTTTTCCAGCACCATTTCCGCGACCTGCACGTGGCGCACCGCCGGCTCATCGAAGGTTGACGAGATCACCTCGCCCTTCACCGAGCGCAACATGTCGGTGACTTCCTCCGGCCGCTCGTCGATCAGAAGAACGATGAGATAGACCTCCGGGTGATTGGCGGTGACCGCATGAGCGATATTCTGCAACAGCATGGTCTTGCCGGTGCGGGGAGGCGCCACGATCAGCGCGCGCTGGCCCTTGCCCTGAGGCGCGATCAAGTCGATGACCCGGGACGAGATGTCCTTGGTCTTGCCCTCCATGTCGAGCTTGAGCTTTTGTTCTGGATAGAGCGGCGTCAGGTTATCGAAATGAACCTTGTGGCGGCTCTTTTCCGGATCCTCGAAATTGATCGTGTTGATCTTGAGAAGGGCGAAATAGCGCTCGCCTTCCTTGGGCGAGCGAATCTGCCCCTCGACAGAATCGCCGGTGCGCAATCCGAAGCGCCGAATCTGCGAGGGCGAGACATAAATGTCGTCCGGCCCCGGTAGGTAGTTCGCCTCGGGAGCGCGCAGAAATCCGAACCCGTCTTGCAGAATTTCGAGGACACCCGTGCCGGCGATCTCGACGTCGCGCTCGGCGAGCTGCTTCAGGATCGCGAACATCATGTCCTGCTTGCGGAGCGTGTTGGCGTTCTCGACCTGCAGTTCTTCGGCGAACGCCAGCAACTCAGTGGGCGATTTGTGCTTCAATTCCTGAAGATTCATACAAAAACCCGTTGTTCTTTGGGGAACGCGCGGCCAGGGATAGCGGCTGGTCGAATCGGTGAGGCTGGATGGTCGTGGAGTAACTGGGCGGCCTGAAAAACCACCCCAAGCGCCGGACCGGAAGGTCTATCTCCGCTCGGACCGCAGCATGGTACGAAAGTCCTCGGCTGTCAATTGGGGGTATTCTCTCCGGATTTCAAGAGACGCGGCGGTCAGAAGGGCTTTAAAACCACCAAAATCACGATCGCAATCATCAAGAGCGTCGGCACTTCGTTCATCGCGCGATAGAAACGGACACTGTGAACATTGACGTTCTGCTCAAAAGCCTTGCGCCAGCGGGCAAGAAAGCCGTGAAAAGCCGAGAGAATGATGACCAGAAACAGCTTGGCGTGAAACCACGGCGCCATCCACCAATGGCCAATAAAGGCGAGACTGAGGCCGAAGGCCCAGGTCAGGATCATCGCTGGGTTGACGATATAGCGCAGCAGGCGGCGTTCCATAACCTTGAGCATGGCCGCTTCGGGACCATCCGCCGCAACCCCAGCGTGATAAACATAAAGCCTTGGAAGATAAAGCATTCCAGCCATCCAGGCGATGACGCTGATGATGTGAAACGCCTTTAGCCAGAGATAGATTGGGCTTGCCATCAAACTGCTCCTTGGCTCCGCATGGCGCATTGCCGGCTCGCAGCCGGACAGATGCGTTGACCCTCGGCCGAAGCCAAGCCCTCGCCGCTGAGGGCACCGCGGACCATTCCGGCCAGGTCTTGAATGAACTTCGCGTTGGTGCCGGCCGTCGGCAGGCGGATAAAGGACGGGACCCCTGCCGCCTCCGCGCGCGCGCGATAGTCGATGTCGAGTTCGACCAACGTCTCGGAGTGTTCCGATACAAAGGCAACCGGCACGACGACGACGGGAACGCCGTCCCGGCCGGCCCGGACGATTTCGTCGTCCGTCGCCGGCATTAACCATGGCAACGACCCGACCCGGCTTTGATAGCAGATCACCCAATCGAGGTCGGGTTCGTTCAAGACCTTGAGCGTCGCCTTGACGGTTTCCTCGATCTGCCAGGGATAAGGATCGCCGCGCTTCGCGATATGGAGCGGCAGGCCATGAGCAGAAAAGAGCACACGGGGTTTCTTGCCCTTGGCTCCCGCCGCCCGCCCGTCCAGTGCGATCCTGATCTCGCCGGCAAGCGCGGCGGCAAAACCGGGGAGCCGTGGATAGCAGCAGATCGCCCGCGTCTTCGCAGTGACCCCTGCCCGTTCCGCCTCTTGCCGCCACTCCGCCAGAGAAGAACCGGACGTTGTCGTTGAATATTGCGGATAAAGCGGCAACAGAACGATACGGCCCGGCTCGTAGGCCTTGATCGCGGCAAGTGTCGCGCGAAGTCGGGGGTGCCAGTGCCGCATGGCAATGAACACGCGCACATCGCCGAGATCGTTCAAAGCTCTCTCCAGCGCCCTTGCCTGCGCCTCGGTTTCCGGCAGAAGCGGCGAGGCGCCGCCGATCTTCGTATAGTTCTCGACCGCGACGCCGCGACGCCGAAATGCGATATAGGCGGCGAGCATTTGGCGGAAGGGTGCCGGCAGGCTAATGATCGCCGGATCGGAAAACAGATTTCTGAGATAGGGCCCAACTGCTTGCAGGCTATCGGGACCACCAAGATTGAAAAGGACGACGGCGGTTCGGGTCATGCCTTGCGTTCCGTCATCGCGGCCCCTTCCTTAGCGTCGCCAGCCGCGCACGGTGTCGACCAGACGGGCGACGTTCTCGACTGGCGTTTCCGGCAGGACGCCATGGCCGAGGTTGAAAATGAAGCGGCCTTTGGCTAGGCGGTCGAGGATTTCTTCCGTTGCGCGCTCCATCGCCGCACCACCCAGCACGAGATATTGCGGATCGAGATTGCCCTGCACGGCACTTTTGTTCTGCATTGCCGCGGCCCGGGGCAGCGGGACGGTGTAATCCAGGCTGACACAGTCAACCCCTGTTTGTTCAGCATATCTTTCGATCTTGAACCCAGCGTTACGGGGAAAAGCAATGATCGGCAGGTGCGGGTGGCGGGTCCGGAGCCTGGTGGCGATCTCGGCCACCGGCTGGATACACCAGCGTTCAAACGCCGGAGCTGGCAAGAGCCCTGCCCAGCTGTCGAAAAGCTGAACCGCTTCCGCCCCGGCTTTCACTTGTCCGTCGAGATATTCAACCGTGGCATCGACAAGAAGTGTGATCAACGCGCCGAAGCCGATCTCGTCGGCAAAAGCCCAGCGTTTCGCCGCAGCGAATTCGGTGCTGCTTCGGCCTTGAACCATGTAGGCGGCAAGGGTCCAGGGCGCGCCGGAGAAGCCAATCAACGTAACGTCCGCCGGCAATGCCGCCTTGACCCGCGCCACGGTCTCATAAACCGGTGCGAGCCGTTGATGCAGTGTGTCAAGGGTGAGGCGCTTCACGTCCGCCGGACCTCGGATCGGCTCGAGAACTGGACCTTCGCCTTCACGGTAGTCGAGCCTTTGACCAAGCCCGTCGGCGAGCAGTGGCAGATCAGCAAAAAGGATCGCCGCATCCAGGGGAAAGCGCTTCAGCGGCTGTAAGGTTGCCTCGGCGGCGTAATCTGGTCGGTAGCAGAGTTCGAGAAAATTTGTCGCCCTTCGGCGCAGCGCTTGGTATTCCGGAAGATACCGTCCGGCTTGGCGCATCAGCCATATCGGCGGTGGCGCCGAGCCCGGTATTTTGATCGCCTGAAGCAAGGGTTTTATAGTGTGGTCGGTTGGAACAGCGGTGGTCATTGGCAAGAGGTTTCGGACATGATCACTTCCTTAAGAATCTTCTTATAAAAGAAGAGGTAGTAGCGGAGGGTCTGGCCAAACCTGGGGATAACACATTATCCACATGTCTGGAATGGATCGCAAAATTGCCATCTTGGATCATGCCTATCCAGTGGATAATCTCAGCAACGCTAACATTGCCATGCTTAAAAAACGCGGGCAAAAGGTGAATAGAGTGGATTATTTGGCGTGATTTTCAGGAAAATCCCCGTATTCCTCATTCTGGAATAACGATGTTCCTTAGCAGGCGAAAGCAGGGATAAAAGCGCGTGCACTGGGAAGAGTCGGGGCTGCAGTGTAAAACGCCCGACTTATCCCCACTTTGCGGCAAACCTTTGAGGCCTTATGCACGGCGATCGGATCAAGGAATTTCATCTTCATCTGGTTTCAGATGCAACCGGCGAGACCCTGACCTCGGTTGCCAACGCGGTTCTGGTGCAGTTCGAGGCGGCGCACGCCGAAACCCACATGTGGGTGATGATCCGGACCAAGGCTGGCCTCGAGCAGGTTATCGGCCGCATCAAGGAAAAGCCGGGGATCGTTTTGTTCACCGTTGTCGATCACGAACTTCGTGATCTCCTCGTGCGTCGCTGCAACGAGATTCAAGCGCCTTGCATCGCGGTTCTCGATCCGGTTTTTGCCGCGGTCGCCGGCTATCTCGGCATCGAAAGCCGCGGGCTGCCCGGCCGTCAGCACGCGATGGATACCAACTATTTCAGGCGCATCGACGCGGTTCACTTCGCCATGGCGCATGACGATGGCCAACAGGTCAATGGTCTCGATCAAGCGGATGTGGTTCTGGTCGGGGTCTCGCGCACCTCGAAGACCCCGACCTGTATGTATCTCGCGAATCGCGGGATCCGCGCGGCAAACGTGCCCTTGGTTCCCGGCATGCCGCCGCCGAGCGAGCTTGAGCGTGTCAAAAAACCGTTGGTGGTTGGCCTGACAACCTCGCCCGAGCGGTTGGTTCAGGTGCGCCGGCAGAGACTTCTTGCGATGCACGAATCCGGCATGTCGCCATACGTAGATATCGAGGTGGTGCGCAAGGAAGTGATGGAAGCGCGGCGTTTCTTCACGCGTAAGGGTTGGCCGATCATCGATGTGTCACGGCTCTCGATCGAAGAAACCGCGGCGACAATCCTCCGCCTTCACCTCGACCGGATCAAAGGCGCAAACAACGACTGAGCATTGGCGAGTTGGCTTGCGTGACGGATTTTCAGCTTTCGCGCTTTGCCCAGGCAAAGGGAATTTCGATGCGGTTTCCCGACTCGGGTGAAAGGATCGCCTCACTCTCGATCTCGATCCACGGCGCCTGAAGGTCGTGCGCCGAGCGCGGCCGCTCGTCCGACGGTCGACCGGCAGCGGTGCGCCGGAAGCGAACGCGATAAAGCATTACCTGATAGCCATCGCCGCGGAAGGTTGGAAATGGCGATGTCAAGCCTGCACCCTTGGCTGCGGCATCGAAGCGAAGACTGTCTTCGTCCGAGAATTGGATCAGCATGTATTGGGTGATGAGCGGCCCATCATCGAGGACGGTTAGGCGGGCATCTTCCTGGCTCGCGACAAAGACCGAAGCTCGCACGTTATATTCGCCGAACAATTGGGCCGCCACAGCGGCAGCGCTCTTGCGGCCCGCCGCGTTGTGCGAAAAGCCGTAGTATTCGAAATACTTCGCTTCGAGCGCGTCGACGTAATCCTCGCCACGCTCGAACAGGCGGCGATCAATATAGCCAAGCTCGACCGCGAGATTGCGAATGGCGACGTCGGTGAGCCGTTCGACCTTTACATGCATGTGGGTGACGACGCAGGGACCCGGGTCCTCGCCCTTGGCCGTTGCCGGCCGCTCGACCATCACCGCATAGTCGAGCGTGCAGAGTTTTTTCAGCAGTCCTTCGACCTCGGCCGTGTCAAGAGCGCAATGGGCCGCCTTGTAATCCGTGCAGTCGAGGTGCGGCGCAATGCGGTTGAGATTGCCCCAAGTCACGCGATTTGAGGCGCGAAGCCGGAAATGCTTGTTCAGGCCAGGCGGCAGTGTGCCGTCGAGAAGAAAGATCAATGCCGTGTTCTGATACCGCCGCTCGCCCGCCACGTTGGCGTGGCGTGGCAAGACTTCGTCGGGCGCGACGAACGGATAGGCCTCACCGTGGATTTCGTAGTTGCTGTAGCTGTCGAAGAGCGCGTGGCCGATGAGAAAATCGGTCAACCGCGTGGCGGCCGCGCCATAAGAATCGGGGCGCGGGTTGTCGACTTCGGAGACCAGAACTGGTTTGAATTTCTCCATGCGCGCGACGCCGTTGCCTATCCGCCAGGGCTTGCCGGCAAAACCATTATCGCGGATAACGTAACATGAGCGCCGCGCATTCAAAAGTGGACTTGCTTTTCTCGGCCGAGGAAAAAGACGTCGTTCTGGCCTCAAGCAGCCTGACTCGGGCGGGGATACTGACCGCGGCAGGCGTGGCTTTCAGGGTCAGGCCGCCCGAGATCGACGAAGCCGCGCTCAAAAGGATATGGCGCGCTCGCGACGTGCCGGTCGGTGCTGCTGCGACCGAGCTCGCCAGTGCCAAGGCGATGGCTGTCGGAAGGGGAGAGAGGAACGCGCTGGTGCTTGGCGCCGACCAGATTTTGATGTTTCAGGGCGTCTGGCTCGACAAGCCAGCGAGCCGGGGCGAGGCAAAGTCGCAACTTCTTCGGCTGGCTGGCAAGACGCACGAGCTGCATACCGCGCTTGCCGTGGTCAGAAACGGCACGGTCATCTGGCGTCATGCGGAAGTCGCGCGGCTTACCATGTGGGCTTTCGACGAGGCCGTTGTCGAAAACTACCTTACCGCCGCTGGCCCCGAGATCTTGAACTCGGTGGGGGGTTATCAATTGGAAGGGCTCGGAGCGCAGTTGTTCGAGGCGATCGAGGGCGAGTTCTTCGCTATCCTCGGCCTGCCGTTGTTGCCGTTGCTCGGCTTTCTGCGCCGGTGGCAGCCATGAGCGCGGCGGCATCGATACCGCTCGCGGGCGTAATGGGCTGGCCCGTCGGCCACTCACTTTCGCCCCGCCTGCATGGCTTCTGGCTTAAGAGCTATGGCATCGACGGCGCCTACGTGCCGCTCGCCGTCAGGCCGGAGGATATCGAGGGTGCGCTCCGGGCGCTGCCGCTTTTGGGTTTTCGTGGCGTGAACCTCACCCTGCCACACAAGGAAACGTCACTCCGCGCACTCGATCGCGTCGAGCCGTTAGCGCGGCGAATCGGCGCCGTCAATACGGTGATCGTCAGGGCCGATGGCAGCCTCGAGGGGCGCAACACGGACGCCTTTGGCTTTATCGAGAACCTGCGCCACGGAGCAATCGGTTGGCGTGCGGACTCGGGAACGGCGGTTGTGCTTGGCGCGGGTGGCGCCGCCCGGGCGGTGGTGGTTGCGCTTCTCGATGCCGGGGCACCGCGCATTAGGGTCGTGAACCGTAATCGCGCGCGGGCGGAGGCCATGGCCGCCGAAATCGGCAGCGCCGCGAGCCGGCTAGAGGTCAAGCCGTGGGAGAAGCGGTCCGAGGCTCTGGCCGACGCCGCGCTACTCGTCAACGCGACGAGCCTTGGGCTTTCCGGCGGACCCGATCTCGAAATCGCGCTCGATGTCTTGCCGCTCCCCGCGCTCGTCACCGATCTCGTTTATCGCCCACTCGAGACTTCTCTTCTTAGGGCGGCGAAGGCTCGCGGCAATCAAACGGTTGATGGGCTCGGCATGCTGTTGCATCAGGCGCGGCCGGGCTTTGCCGCCTGGTTCGGCCGCGAGCCGGAGGTGACGCCGGCGCTGAGGGCGGCGGTGCTCGCGTGATTCGCCTCGGCCTAACCGGCTCGATCGGCATGGGCAAGAGCGAGACGGCGCGCATGTTCCGCTGCCTTGGCGTTCCGGTTTGCGATGCCGACCGGCTGGTGCACGATCTTTACGCGCAGGGCGGCGCGGCCGCGCGCCCCGTTGCCGCGGCGTTTCCCGGCGTGATGCGGAATGGTGCCATCGACCGCGGCGAATTAGGCCGGCGCGTGGTTGGTCGAGCTGATGAAATCAGGCGGCTTGAGGCTATCGTCCACCCTCTGGTGCGGCGTGCGCAACAGAGCTTTCTTGCGGCGGCGCGACGGCGCCGCGTCGGGCTCGTGGTGCTTGATATCCCGCTTCTCTATGAAACCGGCGGCGAGGCGCGGGTCGATTACGTCGCGGTGGTGAGCGCACCAGCGGCGCTGCAGCGGGCGCGGGTGTTGCGCCGGCCGGGCATGACCGAGGCGCGATTTCTCGGTATCTTGAGCCATCAGGTGCCGGACCGGGAAAAGCGCCGTCGCGCCGACTTTGTCATCCGCACCGGACTTGGCCGCCGGCTCGCGCTCGATCAGGTGCGGGCAATTGTGCGCCGGCTGCGGCACCAAGGGAGGAACAGAAAGCGTGATACGTGAAATCGTCCTCGACACTGAAACCACGGGGCTCGACCCGGCGTCCGGCCACCGGGTGGTGGAGATCGGCTGCGTCGAACTTATGAACAGGATCGCAACCGGGGGCAGGTATCACACCTATCTCAACCCCGAGCGCGACATGCCGACCGCGGCGTTCGAGGTTCACGGCCTCTCAGGCGAATTTCTCGCGCAGCACCCCCGCTTCGCCGAAGCCGTCGATGATTTTCTCGCCTTTATCGGCGATTCGCCGCTCGTCATCCACAATGCGGAATTCGACCTTGGCTTTCTTGATGCCGAACTGAAACGGCTCGGCCGCCCGCCGCTGCAGCGAGGGCAGGTCATTGATACGCTCGCCCTGGCACGCGCGAAATTTCCCGGCTCGCCGGCGAACCTCGACGCGCTGTGCCGGCGCTTTGGGATCGATGCATCGAACCGCGAGCGACACGGAGCGCTGCTTGATGCGGAGCTTCTGGCCGAGGTCTATCTCGAATTGAGCGGCGGCCGCGAGCCGGCACTCGGCCTTGGGGAAGCCGCCGTGGAGACGCGAAACGTGGGCGAGAGGCGCTTTCGCGCACCACGCCCGCATGCGGCGAGCGAGGCCGAAATCGAAGCCCATCGCCGCTTTGTGGAGCGATCGATTAAGCATTCGCTGTGGTATTTATCGTGACCGAGCGACCGCGGTTGTCTCGAGCGGGCTTCCGTGCTAGCCCTGCCGGCAGCGAAAGGAAGCGATATGACGGACATCTCAAGCAATAATCAAGATGTGCCTATGCCGCCGCAAAATCCGGGCAACGGCGAGGCTTTACCACCCCGGCTCTTCCTTCGGGCGCAGTATGTGAAGGATCTCTCGTTCGAGAATCCGCATATGCCGGGGGGACTTTCTCTTGGCGATCGGCAGCCGAAAATCGACGTCAACGTGGATGTGCAGGGCCGCGGCCTGGACCAGCCCGGCGTCTTCGAGGTGGTGCTTCGGTTGACGGTTTCCGCCAAGGACGAGGAAACCCCGGTGTTCATGGTCGAGCTTGTCTATGGCGCCGTATTCGCCATGCAGAACATTCCGGTTGAACAGGTCGAACCTTTACTTTTGATCGAATGTCCGCGACTGATTTTCCCGTTCGCCCGCAGGATCCTGGCCGATGCGACGCGGGACGGCGGCTATCCGCCGCTTTTGCTCGAACCGATCGATTTCGTCGAGCTTTACCGCCAGCACCAGATTCAGACGCAGAGGCAAACACAGGGCCTGCCCCAAGGCACGGCCTGACTGCGGCGCCAGGAATCCGCCCCGAGCACGCGGGTCGGCCCCTGACTGGGGATCGTGTGGATGGCCCTTGCGGTTTGATTGCGGAGAAGTGCTTGCCTCGCCGGGCCGACGTTCCTATCTAAGAAGGATTGCGGGCGTTTCTGGCGCGTCGTTGCGGCAGAATTGTTCCGACGCCGCTGGACCGGGCCGACGCAAGCGGATAGGGTCTCGAGGAATCCGGGATGAAGGGGGCGATCTCGATCTGAAGCCGGCGAGGCAGCAGCCGATATGAACGATTCAAGCCTTCTCGAAATCATCCTTCTTGCGATGGTGGCCGGCTTCGTGCTGCTGCGCTTGCGTGCCGTGCTGGGCCGGCGGATCGGCCATGAGCAACAGAACCCGCCGCCCGTGGCGCCGAACGTCGGCCAGACGGAGCAAGCCATGCGGGAGGCGCCACCGCCGCCGGTTCCCGCGCCGATGCCGCTCGGCGGCGCCGTTGCGGCGGGACTTGGGCGCATCAACGCGGCGGATAAGAATTTCGACCCCGGGACGTTCATCGAGGGCGCTAAGGCGGCGTATGAAGCGATCGTAACCGCCTTTGCCGCCGGCAATAAGGCCGAGCTTCGCCCGCTGCTTGCCGACGACGTCTATAACAGCTTTTGCCAAGTCATCGACCAGCGGAACGCCGCCAAGGAGACCGAGGAAGCCCACGTCGTGCGCCTGAAGGCGGCGGACATCGTCGATGCCGACCTGAAGGATCAGACCACCGCCGAAATAACGGTCAAGTTTGTTGCCGATTTGAACCGTGTCACCCGCAATGCGGAAGGCCAGACCATCGCCGGTAGCGCGGCCTCTGTCGATGAGGTCACCGACATCTGGGGCTTCGCCCGCGACGTGCGGACGCCCGATCCGAACTGGTTATTGATTGGAACCAGCGTTCCGGCCTGACCGGCGATGCGACGGATTTCGTCCAGGCATCTTGGTCGCGGGCTTGCGGCGGGCATCATTTTTGTCGCGCTTGCGGCGGTTGTCTGGTGGCTCACCCGGCCGAAAGTAGCACCACCGCCGAAGCTCGTTTTGCAGCGGAGCCGCTTTGCCGATCTGCCAGGCTGGCAGACGAGCCAACCGGCAGCCGCGGTTCCGGCCTTGTTGCGAACCTGCGCGGTCGTCGGCCGTTTGAAGCCTGATACTGACCTGGGCCTTGCTGGCAAAGCCGCCGATTGGCAGCCGATCTGCACCGCTGCGCGGGCCATCGGCACCAGCGACAACGAAGTCGCGCGAGCCTTCTTTGAGCGTTTCTTCGCGCCGTTTGTGGCGACCAATCGGGGCAAGGCGCAAGGGCTTTTCACCGGCTATTACCAAGTTACGCTGGCCGGCCGCCTGACGCCGGAGGGGCGGTTCACCGTGCCGATCTACGGCCGGCCGACGGATCTGGTCACCGTCGACCTCGGTCGCTTTCGCCGTTCGCTTCGCGGTGATCGCATCGCGGGCCGCGTCGAGGACGGGCGGCTTCTGCCTTTTCCCGACCGTGCTGCAATCGACCGCGGCGCGCTCAAGGGCAGAGCTCCGGTGCTGGCGTGGGTCGCTGATCCGGTCAGCGCCTTCTTCATGCAGATTCAGGGTTCGGGCGAAATCGAGCTACCGCAGGGTAACCTTCAGCTCGGCTATGCAGCCGACAATGGCCGTGACTATTACGCCATCGGCCGATACCTGATCAAGAAGGGCATTCTCACCCCGAAGACGGTCTCGTTGCAGAGCATCCGTGCTTGGCTCGAACAGCATCCAGACAAAATGGAAGGACTGCTGGAGCGGGATCCCTCCTATGTCTTCTTCCGCAAGCTGGATACCTCGGGACCGGTTGGCGCGAGTGGTGCAGTGTTGACGGCGCGGCGCTCGCTCGCGGTTGATCACCGCTTCATTCCGTACGGCGTGCCGGTCTGGCTCGCTACAACACGGCCGTCCTTGCAGCACGTCGGCGCAACGGTGTCGATGCGGCGTTTGATGATCGCGCAGGATACGGGCGGGGCTATTCGCGGTCCCGTGCGGGGCGATGTCTATTGGGGAAGAGGGCCGCGCGCCGCGGCACTCGCCGGCGAGATGAAACAGGAAGGACGCTACTGGCTGCTGCTACCGACAGCCGCCGCCCTCCGCGTCGCGTCACGCGGATGAGGCGCGTCGCGTCTCGCTTCAGCCGACCCTAACCACGACCGTTGCTTTATGCGCCGCCGTCGCGTCCGAGGGCGCGGAGTGCAGGCGCCACGATCCGCCCGCCCCATTCCTGGACGAAATGGCCAGCCTCGAGCAGGACCAAAGGCTCGGGGCAACCATTGATAGTGCGATGAAGCGCGCGCATCACCGGCTCGCCCAAGACCGGGTCCTTGGCGCCGATCGCCATGAAGCTTCGGCCGCCCCAGGCGGATTGCCAAAACTCACGTGCACGCCGCGAGAGCGCTGCGCCAGGCGCGTCCTGTCGGTCAGGAACGAGATCGGGAAAGCGGCGCACGCCCGCCTTGAAACGCTGATCGGGAAATGGCGCGTCATAGGCCGCGATCTCGGCCGGCGAGAGGTGCGGACAGGCTCGGCCGACCAGGCGACCGACCGCCATGTCAGGGTGGGCGTCCGACCACGCGCGCCAGGCGAGGAAGCCTTCCGACAGGGGCGTATCGCCGGTGCCGAGCGCCGTGTTCATGACGATTAGGCCGTGGAATCGCTCAGGCATTTCCATGGGCAAGGTGAGACCGAGAAGTCCGCCCCAATCCTGCACCACGAGAACGGTGCGCCGAAGATCGAGCGCGTCGATCAAGGCGAGGAGGCTCCGGCGATGGAAGTCGAAGGTATAGACCGAATCATCGACCGGCTTGTCGGAACGCCCGAAGCCGAAAAAATCCGGTGCCACCACCCGCGCGCCGGTTTCGAGAAACGGCGGGATCATCCGCCGGTAGAGGTAGGACCAAGTGGGCTGGCCATGCAGACAGAGGAAAACCGTCGCGGCGTCACGCGGGCCTTCGTCGATTCGCGAAAGACGCAAATCGTCAAAGCCTTCAAGCGAGAGATAATGCGGCCCAAAGGGAAAGCCCGGAAGATCGGCGAAACGATCATCTGGCGTGCGTAAGGCTTCGATAGTCATGATCGTTCCTTCCTTAACGCCGTCGGGGCACAAGCCCGCGCAAATTGCAGAATCGGAACCCTAGGCGCCCTCCACCAGCATCGTGTGCGAACGCGACGCGCGCAGGCGGAGCGGCAGGATTTCCTGATACTCGGGGGAATCGTACCAGCGCTTCGCGGTGTCGAGGTCGGCGAATTCCAGAATCACCAGGCGATGCGGCACTTCTGCGCCTTCGAGATGGATGGCCTTGCCGCCGCGGACGAGGTATTTGCCACCGAACTTGGCGATTGTCGGCGGCACCTTGGCGACATAATTCTTGTATTCCTCGGGATCGAGAACGTCGATATTGGCAACGAGATAGGCAGCCATCATTCCTCCGTGCCGGTCGGCAATCCGTCTTGCGGCGAACCGCCGCCGTCAACGAGTGATGTCGGCGGCCGTCGCGCGCTCGAAGTGAGCGAAGTAATTTTCGCTGATCCGCGTCACCGGAAGCAAGATGAAGACATCGGTGGTGCGGAACTCGTGATCGATCACGGCGCCCTCGCCGATATAGGCGCCAAGGCGAAGATAGCCTTTGATCAACGGTGGCAGAAGCCGAATCGCGCGCTTTGCCGGAACGGCCTCAGCGGCCAACTTGTTCATGGCGACAAAGCGTTCAGTGAGGGCGCGAACGCGCAAGGGTTCGGGTGCGAGATGATTGTGATGCAGAAAAGAGAGCGGTACCGCCAAGGCATCGGCGTCGATGCCGGACAGGCTTGCGCAGCCGAACAGATAAGTGATGCCATGGTCGCCGAGATAGGTGGCGATGCCGCGCCAGAGAAGCTGGATCGTCGCGTTGGTGCGGTAGGCGGGATGGACGCAAGAGCGGCCAAGCTCGAGAAGTCCGCCGTCCGGTACCGCGGCAACGAGCCGCGAGAGATCGTATTCCGCCGCCGAATAGAAACCGAAATTCTTTTCCGCGACGTCTTGCCGCAGCAGCCGATAGGTACCAATCACGGTTTGTCCCACCGGGCGCGCGTGATCGAGAACTAAGAGGTGGTCGCAAATCGGATCGAAGCGATCGAAGTCGCGTTGGCTGGCGGCGACCTTTCGGCTCGGCGTCGCTCCCATTTCCTTATGAAAGACTTCGTAGCGCAATGCCTGTGCCGCGTCGATATCTGCGGGATTGCGCGTGAGGCGGATTTCGAAACGGCCCTCGCCGACCGAAAGGCGCCATTCCGGTGCGCGCGGGGCATGCGTGGCCGGCAAGGTCTTGCGATTCGGCAAGGTGTCGCGAAGCGCCTGCAGCTTTTTGGCGCGGCCGCGATAAAGCGAGAAACGGGCAAGAAGCTTGCTGCCGAAGCGGAGCGTCAGATCCTTGAGAAGGACGCCGCCGGCTGCGACAAGGCGGAGCCTGGGATGATTTTTGCGCCGAACGGGTCGTCGCGGCGCATGGAACGATTCAGGAGATTGTTGCGAGGGAATAGACGGCATGGCGGCTCAGCCCTTTCCATCCGTGATTTCCGGAAAACGAAATCGCAAAGTCTGTCGAGAATACGGGGATGACCCACGGCCAGAGCGCGGCGCAAAGTCTATGCTTGGCCGGGCGAGGGGTCAAATGCTCTGCTGTCGCGAACGGTGTGGCCGATTCGCCAGAGCAGGAGCAGGCCGGGAACCCCGGCAAGCATGCTAAGCAGGAAAAAATGGGACCAACCTGTGGTGGCGGCGAGCCAGCCGGTCGCGGCCGAAAATACCGTGCGGCCGATGGCGGCTAGCGCCGAAAGCAGGGCGTATTGAGTTGCGGTGTATTGACGGTTCTCGCACAGGGCCGAAAGATACGCGACAAATATGACCGTCCCAAGACCATCGGTAAAATTTGTTAGCGCAATCACCGCTGCCAGCACCGGAAGGTTGCGGCCCTCGACGGCGAGCCAGACGAAGGCCAAAAGGGCCAGCATTTGCGCGAGCCCGCCGAGCCAGAGGCCGCGGCGCAGCCCGATCAGGCGTTGCAGGCTTCCGCCCGCGTAACCGCCGAGCAAGGTGGCGCCGAAACCAAAAAGCTTCACCACGCGGCCGAAATCGACCTTCGAGAATCCAAGAGCGAGAACGAAGGGCGCGGTCATGGTGCCAGCCATGGCGTCGGAAAGCTTGAACAGCACGACGAAAAGCAGAATCGCAAGCCAGGCCGGGCGCATCAGGAAATCGCGAAACGGATCGGCGACGGCGGCTTTCAGTCGGCGGTGAAGCGGCATCGGCGTGGTGCCACGCCGTGCCGTTCGGATGCGGCCGTTCGGTTCGCGCGAGAAAAGCACCGTGATGACGCCGACTACCATTAGCGCGGCCATGAAGTCATAGGTCAGTTGCCAGCCGGTGCGGCCGGGAAAGCCGCCATGTTGGAGCCGGGAGGCGATCTCGAATGCGCCCGCCGTCGCGACGAGAAGCGCGACG
Source organism: Ferrovibrionaceae bacterium (assembly GCA_046705265.1). GTDB lineage: Bacteria > Pseudomonadota > Alphaproteobacteria > Ferrovibrionales > Ferrovibrionaceae > JAJYTL01. Next base: position 5,303 of record JBJKQL010000130.1, on the reverse strand, counting down.
CGATAGCCGGCGACGTAATTCGCCATGCCGGCCGCTTGTTCCTCCTCGTGCAGGCTTTCAACACGAAAGGCGTCGATAACCGTATCCTGGCTTGCCGAGCAGAACGCGACGACAAGGGCAAGCAGCGCGAGCCGCGCCGGGTGGCCATGGGGCGTGCTTGCGCCGAGCGCGGCGATGGCGAGAGCGAGCGCGGTCTCGGTCGCGATCAGCCAGGAACGCCGGCGGCCGAGAAGCGGTGCGAGACCGGGGAGCGCGATGCGATCGAACACCGGCGCCCAGAGAAACTTCAGCACATAGGGTAGGCCGACCAGCGAAAAAAGCCCGATCACGGTTAGCGTGACGCCGGATTGCGCCATCCAGACGACGAGCGTCTGGCCGGTGAGCGCGAGCGGGAGGCCCGAGGCAAAGCCGAGAAAAAGAAGCGCAAGCACCCGGGGCTTGCTGTAGATGGCGAGCGCGGCGCCGAAGCGACCGAACGGCGCGGGGGTGACTTTTCTTTCCTTGGAGGGTCCGGGCGGCGGTTCGGCGGTCAAGGCTTCTCAGCCAAGCGCGTCGGGCCCGAGGATGGCGCGGCACAGCCGGTCGAATTCATCCAGCGAACGATAGCGAAGACGAACTTCGCCTTTGCCGGCGTCGTCGCGAATTTCAACCTTGACGCCGATGCGATCGGCGAGGCGCCGCGCCAGCGCCGCGGTATCGGCGTCCATCGCCGCCGGTTTACCATGGCCGCCCGCGCGCGGCTTGCCGAGAGCCGCGACCATCGCCTCGGTGGCGCGGACGTTGAGGCCGCGGCCGATGACCTCGCGTGCCATGGCTTCCGGATCGGGGGTGCCGACCAGGGCGCGGCCGTGGCCGGCGCTCAATCGCCCGTCCTCGATCATCGCCTGCACGGCGGGCGGCAGCGACAGGAGCCGTAGGCGATTCGCGATGTCGGGGCGGCTGCGGCCGATGCGCTCGGCGAGCTGTTCCTGGGTATAGGCGAATTCGCCCTGCAACCGCTGGTAGCCGCGCGCTTCCTCGATCGGCGTCAGGTCCTGACGCTGGATGTTTTCGACGAGCGCGATTTCAAGCGCGGTGCGATCGTCGATCTCGGTGACGATCACGGGCACCTGATGCAGCTGCGCGCGTTGCGCCGCGCGCCAGCGCCGTTCGCCGGCGACGATCTCGAACGCCGGGTCGGCGCCCTTGCGCGCGCGCACGAGAATCGGCTGCAGGATGCCGTTCTCGCGAATCGACTGCGCGAGATCCTCGATCGCCGGATCGTCGAAACGGCGGCGCGGCTGGAACGGGCTCGGTGCGATTTCCGCGATGGCAAGCATCTCTGGCCCACGCTTTTCAGCCTTGGCCATGGCGACGATGGGATCGTCGCCGATCAATGCCGAGAGGCCGCGCGCCAGGCCCTTGCGTTTCGGCGGTTCGTCGCGGGTGTCCGGGCTCATGCGGCATCCATCTCGCGTTCGCGGCGCAGCATCTCGCGCGCGAGCTTGATATAGGCTTCGGTGCCGGCGCAATGGGGATCATAGATCAGGGCCGGCTTGCCGTGGCTCGGCGCCTCCGACACACGCACGTTGCGCGGAATCACGGTGTCGTAGACGATATCGCCCAAATGCTGGCGCACGTCCTGCGCCACCTGGTCGGTGAGATTGTTGCGCTGATCGTACATGGTGAGAACGACGCCCTGCACGGCGAGGTCCGGGTTCAACGCGGCGCGCACACCCTCGACGGTTTTCAACAACAGGCTCAAGCCTTCGAGGGCGAAGAACTCGCATTGCAGCGGCACCAGCACGGCGTCCGCCGCGACCAGCGCGTTCAAGGTGAGTAGACCGAGCGAGGGCGGACAGTCGATCAGGATATGTCGATAGCCGGCAGCACCGGTGCGAAAGGCGATTTGCAACCTATGGTTGCGATTCGGCAGATTGGCGAGCTCGATTTCGGCGCTGGTCAAGTCGGTAGTGGAAGGCACGATCGAAAGATTCGGTACCGCCGTCGGCTGCGCCACCTGATCGAGGCCCATTTCGCCGGTCAAGACGTCATAGATATGGCGCGTGCGCGCGGCCCGGTCGATGCCGAGCCCGGTCGAGGCGTTGCCCTGGGGGTCAAGATCGATCAGCACCACCTGCTCGCCCACAGCGGCAAGGGCGGTCGCGAGGTTGATCGCGGTGGTGGTCTTGCCGACGCCGCCCTTCTGGTTGGCGATGGCGAGGATGCGGCGCTTTGGCGCGTCAAGCATTGGGCCGTCAAACATGGGGCGAATCAGGCATGGCCGAACCTTTTCACGCGCAGAATCACCCCGGAAGGACCTGATTGGCTGGCAATGCGCTCCAGCGCGAGTGTCCGGGATTTGCCGGCCTCCGTCAATTCTTTCTCGAAATCCTGACCCTTGAGAAAGAGCCCGATGGTCTTTGGCCCGGCCAGCTGGGCGCCGTAATCCATAAGTTTCGCAAGCGGCGCGAGCGCGCGGGCGGTTATGACATCGGGGCGCGGCAGGCCTGCGAGGCTTTCGATACGGCCGCGGTGAACGGTAACGGGAAGGCCTAGGACGCGGGCCGCTTCCTCGAGGAACACGGTCTTGCGCCCGTCGCTCTCGATCAGATGGACATCGGCGGCGCCGAGGAGGGCGAGGACAAGGCCGGGGAAGCCGGCGCCCGAGCCGAGATCGATCCAAACCTTGGCGCCTTCAGGCGCGAGCGACAAAAGCTGTGCCGAATCATAGAAATGCCTGAGCCAGACTTGCTCCAAGGTCTTCCGCCCGACCAGATTGATAGCCTTCTGCCAGCGGGTCAGCAACCCGGCATAAGTCTCGAAGGCGGCCAATGTTTCACGTGAAACATTAAGAAGGGCCTGAAATTCTAACGGTCCGAAGGGCGAGGGCGGCGGCTTTGCCAAGTTCAGGCGCTCAAGGCGTTGGTCCGCCGCGTACGTCGGATGTGGACGACAAGGGCAGAAAGCGCGGCCGGCGTGACGCCTGAAATCCGCCCGGCCTGGCCCAACGTCTGCGGCCGGATGCGGTCGAGCTTTTCGCGCACCTCCGCCGAAAGCCCGCCGATCGCCGCGTAATCGAGATCGGCCGGAAGCCGCAGGGCCTCGTCGCGGCGGAAGGCCAGAATATCCGCCTCCTGGCGCTCGACATAGCCCGCGTAGCGGCCGTCGATCTCGAGCTGCTCGGCGATTTCGCGGCGGATGGCGGCAAAGTCCGGCCAGATGCGCCCAAGCACCGCCACCGTGACCCCGGGATAGCGGAGAAGATGGGCGGCGGAGCGGCGGACGCCATCCTGATTCACCGGAATTCCCGCTTCTTGCGCGGCTTTCGGTGTAATTTCAAGGACTTGCGCCAGTTCGCGGGCGGCCTTTAGCGCCCGGGCCTTGGCCGCGAAGCGGGCCTCGCGCACAGGGCTCACGGCGCCAAGCGCGATGCCTTTTGGCGTCAAGCGTTGGTCGGCGTTGTCGGCGCGCAGCACTAGACGGTATTCGGCGCGGGAAGTGAACATGCGATAGGGCTCGGCCGTGCCCCGGGTCACCAGATCGTCGATCAGGACGCCGATATAGGCATCCGCCCGGTCGAGAACGAACCCGTCGTCCCGGCCGCCGCCCGTCTTCAGCGCCGCGTTGAGCCCCGCAATTAGCCCCTGCGCCGCCGCTTCTTCATAGCCGGTGGTGCCGTTGATCTGCCCGGCGAGGAAAAGACCGGGCATGCGCTTGGTCTCCAGGGTGGAAAACAGCTCGCGCGGATCGACGAAATCGTATTCCACCGCGTAGCCGGGGCGAATCATGCGGGCATGTTCGAGGCCCGGAATGGTTTTGAGGAGTTCGAGCTGTACCTCGCGCGGCAAGGAGGTGGAAATGCCGTTCGGATAGATGGTGTCATCGTCAAGGCCCTCGGGCTCGAGAAAGATCTGATGGCGCTCGCGCGCGGCGAAACGCACCACCTTATCCTCGATCGAGGGGCAATAGCGCGGGCCCGTACCCTCGATCTGGCCGGAATAGATCGGCGCCAAGTGCAGATTGGCGCGGATCAGCGCGTGGCTGGCGGGTGTCGTCTCGGTGATGTGACAGGGGACTTGGGGGTTGCCGACTCGGTCGGTCAGAAATGAGAACGGAACGGGGGGATCGTCGCCGGTTTGGACGGCGAGACCGGCCCAATCGATAGAGTTTCCCGCGAGTCGCGGCGGCGTTCCCGTTTTGAGCCGCCCGAGGGCGAAACCGAGCCGGGCGAGGGTCTTGGAGAGCCCCAAGGCCGGTGCCTCGCCGACCCGGCCGGCCGGGGTTTTCTCGGTTCCGACATGAATCAGGCCGCGGAGAAAGGTGCCGGTGGTGAGGATCACGGCCCCGGCCCGGATTTCGCGCCCATCGGCGAGCTCGACGCCCGCGATCCGGCCCTCCGTGATCGTCAGGTCCTCGACCGCGGCCTCGGCAATGGCGAGATTCGGGATTTCGGCCAGCATGGCCTGCATGGCGGCGCGGTACAGCTTGCGGTCGGCCTGGGCGCGCGGGCCGCGCACCGCCGGGCCCTTGCTGCGGTTCAAAAGCCGGAACTGGATGCCGGCGGCATCGGCGGCGCGGCCCATGACGCCGTCGAGCGCGTCGATTTCCCGCACCAGGTGGCCCTTGGCGAGGCCGCCAATGGCTGGATTGCACGACATCTCGCCGATGGTGGCGCGCTTATGGGTGAGGAGCAGGGTCTTGGCGCCGAGCCGCGCCGAAGCCGCCGCCGCTTCCGCGCCCGCGTGGCCGCCGCCGATGACGATGACATCCGCCTCTCTCATGGAGCGGAACCTAGCCACGCTTTCGGGCGCTGTCAAAGCCCGGGGTGAATGTTTCACGTGGAACAACAGAGACGCTCACCCAGTCTTAGTGGCTTATTCTATCGGACCCATCAGATCTCGATTCCCAGCCGACGATATATTTGCAACCAAATGTCGGATTTTCCACAAGCGGCCCGCCTCCTGCACACGGAGCTGGCTTTCGCCATCCACGCCTAAGTCGCGTCATCTGATTCGATTTCGAGCGCCACTAGGTTGCCGCCGCGCAGCAAGCGTACGGCTTCGGCGACGCGGGCCCAGAATTGGGCACCAGCCTGATCTCCGGCCATGATGTGACCGCGAATACGCGCATCGCGAAACGATGGACGCAACCATCTCCTCCGCAACGACAATCATGTCCCCGAGGCTCACCCTGTGATTATTATGCGCGTCGAAATAAAAGCCTTGATTACGATCAAGATTGAGAGAAATTTCCGCTCCCAGGCAGCCTTTACGCTGGCTTCGCCGCGGTGTTACTTCCGGAATTATGCCGCTGTCTCACCT
>JBJKQL010000129.1:0-37280 GCA_046705265.1 Ferrovibrionaceae bacterium | reverse complement strand
GACGAGCCGCTCTCCAATGGCTCGGACGGCCGGCACCCGCCTCCTATCGCTGTGAAACCGTCGATCATTACCGCGATCCTTAACGTGATCTTAGGGGACGCAGGCCATCGTATAAGCTCTGGTTGCCTGTCACACGAACCGGCGCAGCCTGCGGAAGCCCGTACCCCGTGCGGAAAACGCTCTGCGCCTAGGGGCTGGACAGCGGCATCGCCGGCGGAGCCGCCTTTCTGGAGCACCAAGGATGGGCCACATCTATAGCGATCTGAAGATACTTAGCCACCCGGATCGATTGCACGCGCTCCGGCGGGGCGAGCCGATAGCGCCGCTCCACGTGCGGATCAAACCAATCAACCGCTGCAATCACAATTGCTGGTACTGCGCCTATCGCGCCGACAATCTGAAGCTTGGCGAGGATATGAATGAAAACGATCGGATCCCCGGGGCGAAAATGGCAGAAATCGCCGAGGATTTGATTCGGATCGGCGTGCGTGCCGTCACCTTCTCCGGCGGCGGCGAGCCTCTTCTCTACAAGCCGCTTCCCGAGATCGTCGAGCGTCTGGCCATCGGCGGCATCCGGGTCGCTACCCTGACCAATGGCTCCAACCTCAAGGGCCGCATGGCCGATGCCTTTGCCGAATACGGAACCTGGGTCCGGGTTTCGGTGGACGGCTTTGATGATGCGAGCTACAACGAGAGCCGCGGCCTGAAGGGCCCGCGCTTTACCGCCCTCCTCGAAAATCTTACCCGCTTCGCCGACCGGCAGAGCCCGTGCACGCTTGGTATCAGCTTCATCGTCGGTGAGCGCAACGCCGCCCATATCTACGACGTCTGCAAGCTCTTCCGCGACATCGGCGTCAACCACGTGAAGCTTTCCGGTGCCGTCGTCGGCAACAGCGCAGCCGAGAACAACGCCTATCACGCACGCATCAGAACCGTTGTCGCGGACCAAATTGCCCATGCCCGCGAACTCGCCGATGACGGCTTCGCCGTCGTCGATCACTATCACGGTCTCGACGAACTCTTCGTCAAACCCTACAGCACCTGTCCCGTGCTCAATTTCCTCACGGTTATCGGGGCTGATTGCCGGGTTTACACATGCCAGGACAAGGCTTACACGGATCTTGGCTGCCTCGGCTCGATTGCCGAACGCACCTTCGCCGAGTTCTGGTTTTCCGATGAGAATCAGGAGACGCTACGGACCTTCAACCCAGCCGAGCGTTGCGCCCACCACTGCGTGGCCCATCACAAGAACCTCGCCCTTACCGACATAATGGCCGCCGATCCCGCGCACGCCGCGTTCGTTTGAAGAAGCGCCGTCAAATGGCGTGTCATCCGCATGGCTCCCATGCGGCATTTTTCTGCGCCGAAGGCGAAAATTCGGATATCCTTCTCCGAGAACAACAGTATGCGGCCATCGTCGCGACCGCTCCGCGGCTGCGCGAAATGCAATGCGTTGGCCGCGGGCGCGATTCGACGCCGTTCAAGACCATGATTTTGAACCCGATTCTGGCGCGCGATCGCTGTACTTGAGAGGGCCATTCCATGTCAGTTGACACGATTCTCAAAAGCAAAGGAATCGCCGTTTTCACCGTTCGTCCTGAGCACTCGGTTTCCGAGACCGCAGCGCTACTCACCGAAAAGCGCGTCGGCGTCGCCGTCGTATGCGACGCGGAGGGCCGCATTGTCGGGGTCGTATCAGAACGGGATATCGTCGCGGGCATTACCCGATACGGCAAAGGCATTATCGATATGCCGATACGCAATATCATGTCTTTCCCGGTCGTCACCTGCGAACCCTCCGACTCCGTTAAGAGGATCATGGAAGTGATGCACGAGCGCCGCATTCGCCACCTGCCGGTGGTCGACCACGGTGAACTAGCGGGCATTGTCTCCATTGGGGACGCGGTCAGCTTTCGTCTTAAAGAGACCGAGCTCGAGGTTGGCGTGCTGCGCGATTTCGCTGCGATACGCTGATATCACGGTGCCCGGATTGAGGCGCATCAATCGTCATATGGTTTGACGTTGTCGATCGTGCCGCCGTAAGGAAGGCCAAAGCGCCGGTCGCCGTTTTCGGCGCGCCCCAATACCGCTACGGCTATCCCCGAGACCATTTCCTGATTGCAGAGCCGTGACCGGCGGGCATGGACCCCTCGCAGGTCTTGGCTCCCGGCTATAGGTCTGGTTCGGGGCATCGCCCACTCCTCATTGTCTTTCGCCGAGGAAGCGGCAATAATTTAACATGTCGAATCTGTCCCATCGGCGGTATTGTAATGAACGTCAGGCATGGGAGCGTTTCATCCCTCTCTTTAGACCGTAAGATTCAGCCAAGATTTGCCGGTTGCAGCCCAAGAAAGAAAACGACAGGCTGGTCGTGGCGATTCCTTGGAACTGCACTATTGGCACAGCATGCAATGCCAATCGGCCGAACTCCGTAGATCATCCCGGCAAGCAGGGTTTCCAAGACGATGGGACAATCTCAAGACTCGAGCCAGAGTAAATAAATAGGGCAACTTGAATATGTCTAAATTGGTGCCGCCCCATGGCTCCGAAACGCTCAAGCCTCTTCTTCTTTCCGCATCTCAACGGAAGGAGGAGCTGAAGCGCGCCGCAGCGCTGAAACAGGTGAGGCTTTCGAGCCGAGAAGCGTCCGATCTCTTCATGCTGGCCATGGGTGCCTATACGCCCCTTGGTGGTTTCATGGGCGAGGCCGACTGGCGAGGCTGTTGCCTCGACATGAAGCTTGCCAATGGGCTGTTTTGGCCGATTCCGATCACACTTTCTTGCGACCAGGAACTCGGAGACAGCATCCGGATTGGCGAGGATGTCGCGTTGGTGGACGGGGAGAACGGCGATATCCTCGCGACACTCCAGGTTGGCGAGAAATACGCCATCGACCGTAAATTGGAATGCGAGCATGTCTTTCGCACCACCGACACAAAGCATCCCGGCGTGCAGAAGGTCATGGAACAACCCCCTGTCAACTTGGCGGGATCCGTTCTTGCTCTTTCCGAGGGCCATTTCCCGGAAACCTATGCCGGTCTCTATCACCGGCCGGCGGAGACGCGGGCCATGTTTGCGGAACGCGGTTGGTCCAAGGTTGCGGCGTTCCAAACACGCAATCCGATGCACCGCAGTCACGAGCATTTGGCGAAGATTGCGATCGAAATCTGCGACGGTTTGCTCATCCATCAAGTTTTGGGAGCTTTGAAGCCAGGGGACATACCCGCCGAAGTCCGCGTAGCGGCGATCGAAGCGTTGGTGCAAAGTTATTTCGTCCCGGGGACGGTGGTCCAGGCTGGCTATCCCATCGAGATGCGCTACGCCGGCCCGCGGGAAGCCCTGCTGCACGCGTTGTTCCGACAAAACTTCGGCTGTTCGCATCTCGTCGTTGGACGGGATCACGCTGGCGTCGGGAGTTATTACGGGCCGTTCGACGCCCATCACATCTTCGATACCCTGCCTCCCGGCAGTCTCGTCATCGAACCGCTCAAAATCGACATTACCTTCTACTGCTATCGCTGCGGCGGCATGGCGACAGGAAAGACCTGCCCGCACGACGCGAGCGACAGGCTTCAGATCTCAGGCACGCGGTTGCGCGAGATGTTCGCCAAGCATGAGCCGATTCCTGCCGAGTTCAGTCGTCCGGAAGTGGTGAAAATCCTGCAGGCCTATTACGACAGCCTGGCGTGACGCGCCGAGCCGCTTTTCGAATGAATGAGGAATGGTGTTCCGAGGCAGCTTACCGGAACCCTTCACCGCGCCTCTTGAAATCGGGTCCTCTTTGGCATGCCAAAAGGACACTGAGTATCAATTCGGTACTGCAATGCACGTTACTTAATTCCGAACGAGGGCGCGGCGGGGCCGATAACGCCCGCCGCGGTCGTCTCGTCGGTGCCGCACTATCCCCGTGTCGTTTTCTGGCGCAGGTTTTCGCCGAATCTCAGTAGGAAAGCCAAGCTCTGCTGCGCTTCCGGTTTGGAAAGCAGAGCGAGTGCCGCGAGAAGCCCGCCTTTTGCAGGAACATTGGCGGCTTCCGCGGCCGCGACTTCAAGCGCCTCCCTGGTATTTTCGGCGATCCGGCCCATGGATTCGTTGCCGACCGTATTGATCATCTGTTCGAAGAAAGTGAAGAGGCGCTCGACGATATTGTCTGTCGAGGCGTTGCGCGCCGCATGAAGCAGCGCTGTCAGATCGAACAGGGTATCCAAGGCCCCTACTCTGTGAAGTTCGGTCACGCGATCGATCAGAGCGTGAACGGCGAGGCGCGTGCTTTCGTCGTTCAAGCGGTCGATGATTTCAGCTGCGTTCGCGCCGGTGATCGCAAGGCGTTCAACCATCGAATCGGTCAAGGCCTCGCGCGCTGCCAAGGTGAGCCGTTCGAGCTCACCGATAGGCTGATTGGAGATGCCTCCGTCATTCATTGGACCACCTCCTATAGCAGGCCTCTGGCGGAAAGCCAGTAGAGCCGGTTATAGGCAAGCTTGAACCAATGGATCATCTGCGACGGCGGGCCTGGATTGGGTGGCGTCGTATAGTTGAACCAAACGTAAGTCCCGGAATGGAGGCCGGTCTCGACAAAGCAGAACACCTTGCCGTCGTAATGCCGCGCCCAGCGATCCTCTTTGATCAGCGACGTAATGTTGTCGATAATCGTGTCGGCCTCGAAATGCGCCGTCGAGCCGGCCTTGGATATGGGAAGGTTGGTGGTATCGCCAACGACAAAGACGTCGCTCGACCCCTCGCGAAGAAGCGTGTTCCGTTGCGTTGGCACCCATCCACCGGCGCCAAGGTTTGAATCCGTGATAACCTGATGGCCGCTGTGCGGCGGGATGGTGACGAGAAGGTCGTAGTTGAGCGTTACGCCCTCCTCCGAGGTAATGGTCTTTGCCTTAGGATCGACCGCCTTGGTGTTGAAGAAGGTCTCCGATCTGATTCCGTGGCGCTGAAACTCGGGTACGGCCCAGTTTGCCACCGGTTCGAGTGAATGGAGGCGCCCGATCGGATAGGTATAGGTGATTTCGCTTTTATCGAGGAGGCCCTTGGCGGCAAGATAGTCGCGCAGCATGAAGGTCACTTCGAGTGGAGCCACTGGGCACTTGTGCGGGGCGTTGATGTTGACGATGATCTTTCCACCCTCGAATTTTTCCAGCGCGTCCCGCATCTTGCGAGCACCATCGAGATCGTAAAACCAATGGCCGCCCTCGGTCATGCCAGGAATATTGTCTGGCCGGATGCGCGACCCGGTGGCGATCACAAGATAATCATAGCCATGGGTCTTTCCGGACTCGGTAGTGACGGTTTTATTCTCGACGTCGATGTGCTTGGCGGGATCGACAAAATAAGGCACCCGCCGATCCAGCACCCTGCGCTGGTCCCGGAAAAGCTCGGATTCCCGCATGCGTCCGAACGGGACGTAAAGCAGGCCCGGCTGGTACATGTGGGTTTCGGATGTCCCAAGCATGGTAATGATCACGCCGCCGGCCGAGAGTTCTTCACGGAGCTGCCGACAAAGGCCATTGGCCACGATCGTGCCGGCAAGCCCGCCACCGACGATGAGTATCCTTTTTGCCATCTGTAGCGCCTCCTCCATTTTGGACTCGCCAACCCCTCCCTTACATCGGTCAACGCAGCCCGTTGCTTATTTTGCTTTACGTACGACGATCCTCCAGCAATTGGCGTCCTGTGTAACCCCCACCATTTCATGGCGCACTTTGGCGACCCATTCCGGAATATCCTTGGCCGACCCCTTGTCGGTCGATAGAACCTCGATCTCATCGCCAATCTCAACAAGCTTCAGCGCCGCGATCAGCTCCATCAATGGGCCTGGGCAGAAGGCGCCTCGCGCGTCAATCGTCCGTCTCTCACTCATATCATTCGCTCTCCATTCTCAAACTAGAGCGTAATGAACTGTCCGTTTTCAGCATCGGACAGAAACTTCGTAAGGCCGAGCGCGCCATCGAAAATCCCGCCTACGAGACGGTCGGTATCCCAACCCTGAACGTCGAGCGCCATAGAGCACGCCCATATCTTCAGGTCGCCAAGTTCCTTACCTTGCTGAAACAATGCAATTACGTCAGGCGCGTGCTTGTCCTTGAGTTGCCGGGAAAAAGCACCGCCTTGATAGCGTTCATCCGGCCTGGCGTCCTTCGCAAAGGCAAGAATCGCATTCATGCTGACGAATACTTCGACCGGCCGTTCGGAGACAGCGGCCACGGAAGCTATCATTGCCGCCATCTGCAGTTTCTCGTGCTCACCAGAGCAGAGAAGGATGTACAAGGAATTGCTCGGCATGCGATCTCCTCGACCCAGGGCGATGGCTTGGAGAGGCGGACTTTGCGATCCGGTCGTCTGTGGATATTACATGGGAAAACTGTAATACGCGAGTCGGATCTGATCCTGCTGAGCCTCCAATCTCCTTGCCGCGGCGCCTTAGACCAGCATAAAGGCTCTAACCGAGGCGTTGCTGCATCGAAAAGATGCGTTTGGCCGGCTTTTTCCCGATCTGCGTTCCGGTGCTCCGCAGCGTTGACGCACGAGCACGGGCCCCGCGCTTGCCACCTTCAGGACAGAACATCTCATAGAGAAGGCCGATCACCCGGAGCGCCTCGGGGCTCGCGATCCGGTAGAAGATCTCGCGTCCGTCGCGGCGGACCCGAACGAAGCCATCGCGGCGCAATCGCGCCAAATGTTGCGAAAGATGAGGCTGGCGCATATCGAGCCGCACTTCGAGCTCACTGACGCACATCTCACCCTCGGCAAGATGACAGAGGATAAGCAGGCGTCGGTCGTTCGCGACCGTCTTGAGGAAGTCGGCCGCGCGGCGGGCGCTCCGCTCCATCTTCACAATATTCATCTCTGAGTTTTCCGCAGGGTTCGTGGAATGCTATTGCGTCCGTCTCGATTCCAACATGCCGCCAAGTGCTTGGCGCCTTTCCTCATGATGTTCGACGTCAGCAGTGGCCAGCACCGGCTACGTCAGGATCGAAGCACGCACCGATATACCGTCTGGAGTCCGCTATTTCAACCGTTGTTCCATGAGGTCTTTCCGGTCGATCACGGGCCGGATTCCGGCGTAAAATAAGAATGTGTGCGATCGCGCAATCTAAAGCAGTCAGGCGTCCTACAACCGCTCCGCCATTCAAGCTGTGCGCTTGATCAGGAAACTGTAGATCTTGTCTTCAACTTTCGATTCGATCAGTTGGTTGCCGGTCGTGCGGCAGAAGGCCTCAAAGTCCTTCACCGCGCCAGGATCGGTCGCCAGCACCTTGAGTGTGCCTCCGGGCGGAACGTCCTTGAGTGCCTTCTTGGCACGCAAAATCGGCAGTGGGCAATTCAGCCCTTTTACATCGAGTGTTTGGTCGCTCATTTTTTATCCTCGTAATGACGGGTGGACCGTTCGATTCAGATGAACAAGTTGATATCGCAGTTCAATGCATTCTCTATATATGTCGCGGCCCCGCCAAGCATGGGCCCCTCAATGAGGTCTTCCATCTTGTACTCGAAGAGGTCCATGGTCATCTGGCAGGCAATCATCTTGACATCCGCGTCAATCGCCATTTGTCGTAACTCCTCGATCGAGGCGACACCTTTCTTCTTGATCAAATTCTTCATCATCGCCGTCGCCATCGAGCCGGCCCCCGGAATGGCCGAGATCAGATTCGGCATCGCCATATGCATGCCCATCATGGGCATTTTCATGGCTGGATTGCCGAGGGTTGATATTTCAAGATCGAGATCCTTTTTCAGGAGAGTCAGACCATAGAAAGTGAAGAACATGGTCACGTCGACTCCCATGGCCGCGGCCGTCGTGGTTAGAATGAACGGTGGATACGCCCAATCGAGCGTTCCCTTCGTCACAATCATCGACATCCTTTTGGGCTGGTTCGTCGCGTCGGTTGCCATGGTTCTTGGCTCCCCTTCAGGGTGTTGTCTCGTTCATCGGCGATATCGGCTTGCGGCGCCGCCCCGGGCTCTGATGTTTGCGTTTATTCAAGCCGCGCATCCTGCAAATCCATCGGCGATCATCTTGGCTTCGTAGGCCGGCGCGACCGCGGCACCGGGCGTCAGGGCGCCCTTCACTGCAGCCCAATCGGCGGGGCGAACCTTTACCAGCCAGCCGGCGCCGTAAGGATCGCTGTTCGCGAGCTTGGGATTAGAGACTAGGCTTTCGTTGACCTCGATGATCTCGGCATCGAAAGCGACTTTGGCCGGACCGACCCATTTCCCGGATTCGATTGTGGCGCAGGATTTGGTAGCCTGCACTGGCCGTCCGGCTTTTTTAGGCGTAAAGGCGACCAGCTGGCCGGCCATGGCCGCCGCGACCATGGTCATGCCGAGGGTCACCGTTCCGTCGGTGTTGTCCCGGTACCAGATGTTATTCTCGACATCATAAAGAAGTTCCTCAGGAAGATTGCAGCCACGTACGATCGCCATTGTCGTCGCTCCCCTTCTCAGCCGGATGCCGCATGCCGCAAATGCTTAGCGTGCAGCGGCCGTGACGAACAGCAGAACTCCCCGAGACCAGCGATCTCGAGCTTACCGCCAATGAATAACGCCAGATGTCGTGCCACCATCGCCTGGACGCGAAGACGATGGGCTACCTCAGCATGTTCCGGCTCAGCCAGGATCAGGTTGCGCCGATAAACGAGTTCGCGGCAGGTTTCTCGGCAGGCGTTGAAACTGGGGTCGCCCTTGGCGCCCTGGCGGTGAAGACCGAGCAAACGAAACCCTTCAAGCTCTTTCGTCGTCGGCCGATGACCCTGGGCAAGCAGCCAGGTCTCCAGGACGGTCTCGCCAAGCGCGAGTATCTGGTCGGCGAGAATCATGACGTCACGTTCCAGGACCTCGGCCGGCAAGGCAATCACCCGATCGAGGCGAGTGACGATCTGTCCGACAGTTAGGGATGGACCCGCCGTTGCCATTAGCCGAGTTTCCGACTACGTAACAGTTCGCTGGCATCCGAAAGGTTTTCCTGGACGCCGACCTGGCGCGCCGATAGGCCGAGCGCCATCCCGAGAAGCTGCGTGAAATAGAGAATTTTCACGGTGGTTTTCGCGCCGAGGACTTTTTCCGCGCGGATCTGATGCATTTCGAGCCCGCTGTGGCATGTCGGACATTCCGTGGCGATGACGTCGGCGCCGCAGGCTTCGGCCGTTGTGAGGAGATTTAAAACCAGTTTGGTAGAGGTATCGGAATCAGAGAGGGTATGCGCGCCGCCGCAGCAGGCGGTTTTCAGGGGATACTCGACGCATTCCGCGCCAGCGGCGGCAAGGAGATCGTCCATGAAATGCGGCTTCGCGGTGGATTCAGATTCCGGACCCCTATCCTTTTCCGGGAAGATATGCCGTGGCCGTGTATACATGCAGCCGTAATAATTAGCGATTTTAATGCCCTTCAGCGAATTCTTGACACGTGTTTTTAACCCCTCCTCGCCAATTGCCTGCTTGATCCAGTCGAGGGCGTGAATGGCAGTGACGCTGCCAGCGTCGTAGGAAGTATGGCCAGCTTTGCCCGAGAGGCGTGCGACCACAGCGCGCGATTCAGCATCGTGTCCGAGGTCGTATTCCGCCTTTTTCAGATTGTGATAGCAGCCATTGCAGGGCGCCATCACGGTGTCGAAACCCATATCCTCGGCGATCGCAAGGTTCCGCGCCGATAGATAGGTCTGGAGCTTGGGGTCGACGTTCTTGACCTCCATCGCACCACAACAATTCCAATTCTTGAGTTCGACGAGATCGAGGCCGAGCGCCTTACCGACCGCCTTGGTGGAGCGGTTGTAGGCGTGTCCCGTCCCTTCCAGAGCGCAGCCCGGGTAGTAGGCGACCTTGCGATACTTTCCGGTCATTGGGCTCCTCCCTCGTCGTCGAGGCCGAGCGCAAGGCGCTCTGCTGCCTTACGCTCCGCGACATAATCGGCAATCGCCGCGTTGGCACGCCCCCATCCGCGCGTGCGTGGCCGCAAGAGTGCTGCGAGACCAAGCTTTGCAAAAAGCGTAACCGGCAACCGCCGCGCCAAACCTCGTACTAGTGTGACCAGCCACTCCTGCAGAAGCGGTTGTTTCGTCCGGGCGAAGAATTCGCGCATCAATCGCCCTTCCTCGATCTTGCCGCGGGCGAACACCTGATCGGAGAATATCTCGTCGAAATCCATGGACGGCGACTTCGGGGTGTGGCCTTTGAGCTCCAGCCAATGGGCAGTTGCCTTCATAACCCCTTCCGGATTGACATCGCGCGGGCAGGCGTAGGTACATTTGTTGCAGGAAACGCACTGCCAGATAATGTCCTTGTCGCGCAGCAGTTCATCCTCAAGGCCCATGCGGATGAGATAGATCCAGAAGCGTGGATTGAACCGGGAATTGATCGCATTAACGGTGCAAGAATTGGTGCAAGAACCGCATTGCCAGCAGCGGTGAATGTTCTCGCCGCCCGGCAGTGCCGCGATCTCCGTCTCCATTGCTTCGTTATAGTCGGTGACCGCTCGGCTCTCGATGAAGGTGCTCCAATGGCCTGAAACATTGACACCTTCAAGATTGAGCTGCTCGTGAGTAAGCAAGTTTTCCGGCCGGATAAGGGACTTCTCATGGATCGGCATGGCCCCGCTCCTTCACGAACTCAGGTGCGGCGTATCGCTGAGAACATAAGCCGTCCCATCGATCTGCCTTAGGCGGACACGGCCGTTTTCGGTGGTGATGGCGTCGAGACCCAGCAGGCGGCGCGTATGCGCCACAGGATCCTCGGCCCCGCAGAAATCGGCGCGAAGATATTGGCCGCCGCGATCATTGATATAAAACGCGTAGACCTGGGCACAGAGAAGATCGACATAGAACGGAAGGTCGCGAAAGACGCCATTCTGACGCAGAAACTCCTCAAGTTCCGCGCGCAACATGGCAAAGCTGGCGAAATCATCGGCCACGCGGAGGTCGGTGACCTCGCCGCCTGGGGCGTACCACATCTCCCGCAGTACGCCGGTTCCGGTGCCGGCGTCCCACATCCAGCGCGTCATCAGGGGGTAACGTTCCGGCGCCGTGAAATGCAAGATCTCTGCGGCGAGATCGCGCACCCAGCGATGGTTGCGGTCGACGGGAAAACTCTCAACGAAAGTCTTAACGCGGCTATCGCTAGTGGAAATATCGGACCATCCCGAGAGCAGCGCGGCAATGCGTGCCCGCATAACGGAGAATTCGTTATGGCCGAGCCAGATACCGATCCGCCGCCGTACCGGGGTTATGAAGGCACATAGATCACGAAATTCAATCTCGCTCAGCTCGCTCAGCTGTCCCTTACCGAATACTTCCTCGAAAAGCGAGGCCTTGGCGGCAAGCGCGCGAACATAGCCCTCGATACCACCCGTGTTTTCGGCGCCTTCGGCCATTTGCTCGAATGCCGCTCGCAGCTTTGGACCGCTCAGGTCCAGCACCGGTTGCGCCGATGCCGGCCTCGTGTCTTTCAGCTTGCCGCCAAGACGCCACATCATTCGGCCGCCTGCGTCGTGGCGCCCCGCATCAGCGCAAAAGCCGCCATCGCGGCTGCTTGGCCCTGGGCGATCGAATCGTCGATCGTCTCCGGTCCTGTGGCGGCGCCGGCGACAAATACGCCGGGCCGAGAGGTTCCGGACATGCCGCTATAGCTTGGCGCCTTTTCGATATGGCCGTATTTCTCCAGTTTGACGTCAAAGATCGCGCTCAATGTCATGTTGTCGACATTCGGGTCCATGCCGATCGCGTGCACGACCATATCGAAGGGAATCGTGATCGGGCGCTTTACCAGCGTGTCTTCGCCCTTGACGATCAGCCGCTTCCCGTCCGATGTCACTTCGGCGATGCGGGCCTTGATGTACTTGACTTTGTGCTTCTCCTGGCTCTCCCAATAGTAAGCCCCCTCGTAAAGGCCGAAGGTTCGTATGTCCATATAGTAGATATAGACGCTGCACTTGGGTAGCGCTTCGCGGATTTCCATCGCGATATTGGCCGAAACGGTACAGCAGATCTTCGAACACCACTCGCGCCCGATCTGCCGGTCCCGCGAGCCGACGCAAAGGAGAATGGCGACGCGATCAGGCTCTCGGCCGTCGGATGGACACCGCACGCCTTTGCCGGACGAAAGCATCTGTTCGACCTGGGTAGTGGTGACCACGTCCGGGTACGTGCCGAACCCCCATTCCGGTTTGTTGATCGAATCAAAGTGAGTGAAGCCCGTGCAGAGAATGACTGCCCCAATTTCGCGGACGGCACCGCTCGAGAGGGTGGCTTGGAATGCGGCCGGCTTGCCGTTGAATGCCTTGATCGAGGTTTGCCGCTGAATCTCGATCAGCGGATTGTCCTCGACGCGATGCACCATGCCCCCGATTGCCTCCCGCGCCCATTGGCCGGACGGCACCAACTTGGCATAGCCGGAAAGGATGGGGGCACCGCCGAGCCGCTCAGCCTTGTCGACGAGAAGCACCGGCTGGCCGGCCGATGCCAGCGCGTGCGCGGCTGAGAGGCCGCTCGGGCCACCGCCAAGAACGAGAACCGGCGAAGTCATTTGCCGGAGCCCAATACTACGGTAGTCGGTTCGTAGCCCGGCCCCGAGGTGATAGCGCGTTTGGGATCGTAAAGCGTTTCGATCCGCCCCGCGGCCACTTCTCCGAGATAAGACTCGAATTCCGCCTTCGCCTTTTGCCAATCGATGCCGAGCTTTTCAAGCAAGCCCTCGAAGGGTGAGGCATGCCAATGAAGCTGAGCAAGCTTATAAGGATGGGCGCCGCACATCAGCGCAGCGAACTGGCAATCGGCCATAATTGGTAGTTCGTAGACCTTATCTACGGCTTTTCCAATCCATTGATTCTTGTCGAGAGTCGTGATGCAGCCGGTATCGTGTCCAATCATCACGTCGGCCCGTGCCTCTTCGACCGCAACCTTGATCTTCCGGTCGATGGCGAAGGATCGGGTGAATTCTCGCTCGCCGATAATGTGGCGGAAACCAAAACCACAGCAATCGTACCACGTGGAATAGTCGACGACCTGAGCCCCTAGCGTTTGCGCGAGGCCGGTCGAGACCGCGACGCGATTGCCCTCCATGACCGTGTCGTCATAAATTACGTCTTCCGGCACCATTTTGTAGACATGACAGGCGGGGTGGATGGTGGTGCGGATGCTGCTGCAGTCGATCACCTGATGTGTCTTGACGCGCTCACGCATGACATGCAGCCACTCGGAATAGTGGACAACTTCCTCCGGAATCAGAAGCTTGCCATCGACCAGACGGCCGAGCTTGCCGAGTATCTTTTTGACCTGCTCTCGGAGTGACGCAGACTTCAAGAGAAATCCGCGCATCTCCTTGTAATTACCGAACGACGTTCCGCAATGGACCAAGGGGTAGTAATAGCCTTCGGGTAGGCCTTGCGCCTTGGCCGAGACATAGGCCTGGTGGAAATTACGCAGAAACACCGCGGCGAGGCTCACGACGTTGCCGATGCCGGAGCCATGGTAATTCCAGGCGGTGCATGAGGTCTGGTCGGTTTCGTCCAAATAACGGGTGCCGAGCTTGTTCATCAGCCACAGCAACGAGGACGGATAACCTGGAATGTTGCCGCACTGGCCGCAGGATTTATGATGCCAGAGCTGATTGGTCGGAATGCGCTTCTCCCAGCCATAGAGCGTCCGGGCAACCACCGGCTCATGCTGATCGGTGATGCGATGGACGAGGATCTCGCCCTCCTTCTCGAGCTGCCACATCAGGTCGCGCACATCTTCGACCCGGTCCTTGGCGGTGAGCATGGAACGGCGGTCGATCCGCGCCTCAACCCAGGAAGTCGCAGCGCGCGCCTCTTGGGGGCTGAGGTTGGCCGGACGCCATTCAGTACCGAATCCCGTAAAGGCGCCGTCGTTCGTGCCGGGCTTTTCCATGATGCGTTCCTTTCGGCAATTGCGGGCTGAATAGGCCCTCGCTGGGATCAATCCTTTTCTTCATGTCCCTCGAGCCACTCAGCATATTCCTCGCGCTTCTCGTCCATGATGTCGTTGATAACGTCGAAAAGGTTCTCATCGACGCTCTCCAGCTGATCAAGAACCCCGGTGGCCTCCCAAATCGTATAAAGTTCGACCGAGGTTTTGAGGTTGACCTCCCAGGCGGTATCCAGAGTGTGGAGCGTCGGCACCGGGATCGCCTTACGCAGGATATTGAGCGGGGCGTCGACCTTGCAGACATTGGATCCCCAATCGGGGAACGCGTCCGGCGTAATCATGTTGGGCGCGAGCTGATTGCCCGTCGATATGACCTTGAGAAGGACGCGCGAGAACGGTCGCAGGACATCCTTCGCCGACTGCATCCCGTGCTTGATCGCCACTTCACGCATGATCATCACGAGGCCGCCTGGCGAATTCTCGAAGGGACAGCGCGCGGCACAGGTGTAGCACTGCGCGCAGGCCCAAATCTTTTCCTGCATGGCGTCATAGATGCCGTCCAGGTTCTCGGTCCACAGAAGCTGCACGATTTCGCGTGGAGAATAGTCGTAGTAATGGGCGGAAGGGCAGGTCGCGGTGCAAATGCCGCAGTTAAGGCAGCCATGCAGCTCGTGATCGAATAACGTGTGCGAGCGGATGTCTTCGAACACGGCTTCGAGTGTTTCGCGCGGCACGGCTGGCGCATTTGATACGGGGTCACCAATCGCTGCCTTGATTTCGGTCATTTCAATCCCTCGTCAGACCTCCCGCCGGGGGCCACATCCCTTCATCTCTCAATACGTCAGAACGCGGGCCTCGTCGTCTTCCATCACCTCCTCGATCACCTTGGCTCCCCCGACGATTCCGGCGCATTCCGGGATGAGGTCTGCTTCCGTCATGTCGAAGAGATCGAGATTCGGCGAGCAACAATAGAATTTGACGCCAGCCTCGTGCGCATCTTTGATGAAGTCATATACGGTCTTTGGCGAACCTGGCTTGACCACGAGCTTCTCGGCCACGCCCCGCTTCATTAGCTGTCCGGAGGTTGCCGTGCAGATCACCTCGACCTCGTAGTCCATCGCGGCGGCGACAGTCGCCTGAAAGAACGGCGCTCCAAGTTCCTCGCCGTTCCGCGGATCGGTGTTGACCATAACGATGATAAGCTTACGCGCCACGACCATCCTCCTCCCATCGGCAACCGGCGTAACACCCGATCGTCACCTTTTCGGTTTGTCTCAAACCCTTACGCCGCTGCCGCGGTCATTTTGATTAAAGTCATTTTAGCCACGAACAGCACAGGGCAGCAATCGTTATATGCGAAACTTGCTATGTGTTTGGACGGCTTATGGATCGGACGGTCAGATGGTGGGGCTGGTCGAAATGTCCCCAGGAACCAGCGGCCGATGGACTTGCGGATTCTATGGTCTGCCCCGGCAGGAGGCCAAGCTTGAGGATACCGCTGGGACGGCGTTTGCGTCCGACATATTCATAATTGTGAATTAAATAAACTAAGATATGATGTTGCAAAAATGTGGATGACGACGGCTTTTAGCATCGGCATTCAAAAAAAGCCGCGAGAATCGCTACGGGGAGGAAGCTATGAAAATCAGAATGCTTGTGGGTGCCGTTTTAGTTGCGTGTTCCTTAGCGCCGGGATTCGCTTGGGCAACAGATGGCTATTTTGCTGATGGCTACGGGGTGAAGGAGCAAGGTCGGGGTGGAGCTTCCTTCGCAGTTGCCGACGATGCCATGGGTGGTGCGAACAACCCGGCCACCATGGCCTTCGCAGGCAATCGGCTCGATGTGGGGCTGAGTTTTTTCATGCCCTGGCGGTCGGCCAGCCGGACCGGAAACACGCTTGGCCTGAATGGCAGTGCCGACAGCCGCCGCAATCTGTTTGAGATCCCTGAATTCGGTTACAACCACGCGATCGGTACGAACTGGACGCTTGGCGTTACGGTCTACGGAAACGGAGGGATGGATACCGATTACCTGAGCGGTCAGATCAACTGCGGCCACGGCCCCGCCAACCTGCTTTGCGGCTCGACACGCCTCGGGGTTGACCTCGAGCAATTGGTTGTGGCGCCGACTGCGACTTATAAGATCAATTCCTGGAACTCGATCGGCGTCGCGCCACTTCTCGCCGCCCAGCGCTTCAAAGCCTATGGCCTACAGGCTTTTTCCGGCCTCTCCAGCTCGCCCAGCAACCTCACGAACAACGGCTATGACTATTCGTTCGGATACGGTGTCCGTATTGGCTGGATGGGCCGGATCACCAAGACCGTCAGCGTCGGCGCCGTCTACAGTTCACCGATTTTTATGGGCAAGTTCAGCAAGTACAAGGGTCTTTTTGCCGGGGGCGGCGGTTTTGACATCCCCCAAAGTTATGGCGCTGGCATTGCTTACCGACCGATCCCGGCGTTGCTCCTCGCGTTCGACTATGAGCGAATTGACTATGGTGGCATCCGCTCGATTGCCAACTCCAGCGCTGGCACGGGGCCCCTAGGTGCCAATAACGGACCAGGGTTTGGCTGGCATAATGTGAACGTCTTCCGATTGGGTGGGGATTACAGACTCACCCCGAAGTGGACGCTGCGTGCAGGCTACAACCATTCCGATAACCCCATCCAGCCCTCGGACGTTACGTTCAATATCCTCGCTCCGGGCGTGGTGACCGACCATGTCTCGATCGGCGCCACCTACAAGATCACGCCATCGTCCGAGATTTCTGCCGTCTATTGGCACGCGTTCGAAAACTCCGTTTCCGGCGCTACGAGCCCCCTCATTCCAAACGGCGGTACGGATACCATCAAGCTGAGTGAAGATAACGTCGGCGTTGCCTACGACTATCGATTTTAATGCAGGAGCTGATTGCGGAAATCGCGTTGTGGAGAATCGATGGGGAGGAAACGGTCAAGCACGCACCATGAGGCCGGTTGCTTTGATCAGACCGACCATGATTTGCCCGAGCGCCGCGGCGATCTCGCCTTGTGCCAGGCGAAGATCAACCAAATTTTCGGCCGTAGCCTCCGGTGCCTCGTCGAATTCCATGATAAGATCCTCGATCATGGCCGACTTGGTGCCTGGATGACCGAGAAACCCGAAGCAATTGTCGCCAATCTGAAACAGCGCCGGCTGGTTTGCTTGGTTGACGGCAAGTACGCGCGCGGAGGGAGGGAGGATCGGCCGATCGCGCATGTAGACGACCAGAGGATAGCTCTCCGGCAAATGGCCTGCGAGCGCCCTGGCCTCAACCCGGTTCGCGCGCCCAACCGAAAAGCAGAGAGGTTCTTCCGCAGCACCGCCTCCGGCGGCGGCGGCAAGAAGGCATGCCCCGAAACCGATGCCGAGCACAGGAAGTTTGCGCGAGAGAAAGTCACGCAGCAGCCGGGATTCGGGGGCGAGGCTCGGAACGAGATGACCGCTTACGATGCCGAGCGGTCCGGCGCCAAGCACGACGAGGCCGTCGAAGCCGCGGGCATCTGCCGGGACGGCCGCGCCCGGCGTGAACGGACGAACATACTGAAATCGGATAGAACGGCCTTCAAAATGGTCTTCCATGAGACCGAGGAACTCGGCTTCGGTATGCTGAAGGACACAGAGGGTCTTCATAATGGCCAACGGCGTATGCGCTCCGACGGTGATGCGGCACAAAAAGATGTGATACGGCGCAAAAAGAATAGCGTGATCTTCCCGGCTTGGCATCAGGCATTGGACAAATGATGAATTGGTTAAACAAAATCCAAGACATCGAACCGTTCGACGATCTTCCTTTGGATCGCGATATCGTCTCCGCTCTCGAGATGGAAGCGCGGGAGCGACCGCTCGGTCCTCTCCGCTTCTTCACGCCGACCTTTCGAGCCTACGCGAACGAAGAGCTCGCCGGTTGCGGCAAAGCCAGCTACCCGGCTTTTTCCATAACCGGTGGGGCCTGCGCGCTGAATTGCGACCACTGCCAAGCCAAGATTCTCGAACCCATGATTCCCGCGACAAGCCCCGCAGAGCTCGACCGCAAGGTACGCGACCTAATTACCCTCAAGGATTTGCGGGGATTTTTGCTGTCGGGCGGATCAAACCGGCGGAATGAAGTTCCTTACGGCCGTTATTACCCCACCATTGAACGGCTCAAGCGCGAGTTTCCCTATCTCCGCATTGCGGTTCATACGGCTCTTCTCGACGAGACGCGGGCGCGGCGTATGGAATCGGCGGGAATTGATGTTGCCATGATGGATGTGATCGGGTCCGAGGAAACGGTCCGCGACATCTATCACCTCGATCGGCCGATCGCTGATTTCGAGGCGACATTGGCAGCGCTGTGCGCCACCTCGATGCAGGTGGTGCCGCATGTGGTGATCGGTCTTCATTACGGCCAACTGCGCGGCGAAGACCGCGCCATCGAGATGATCTCGCGTTATCCGGTGAGTGCGCTGGTCCTTGTCCTCGTTGTTCCTTATTACGCGCCGGCGGAGAGACCTTTCGCCATTGTCTCGCCCGAAGATGCCGCCCGCGTCTTTGTTACTGCTCGCCGCCAGATCAGGAACGTGCCGGTTCAGCTCGGCTGTATCCGTCCCGCCGGCCGGCACAAGCTCGTCACCGACGCCTATGCGGTCATGGCCGGTTTCGACGGCATCGCCTATCCGGCTGAAGGCATCGTTGCCCTCGCCCGCGCCATCGGCCGCCCGATCGAGCAGACGCATGCCTGTTGCTCGACAGTTCTCAAGGGCTCAACCGAGCAGCGCGCTTGCGCCGGATGAGGTCACATAAGGTGAAGATCGAAACCTCTGACGTTGTCGTCATCGGCCTTGGGCCGGCGGGAAGCTCAGCCGCCGCCGCCGCCGCGCGGATGGGATGTTCGGTGATCGCGCTTGAACGGCGCGTCACACCAGGACGGCCGGTGCAATGCGCCGAGTTCGTCCCAGCCATGCTCGATCAGGAAGTTTCCGGTCTCGGTGCCGTGACCACCCAGACTGTCACCCGCATGCAATCGTATATTGAACAAGGCACTCCCGAGGAGACGGCCTGCTTTCCTGGCCGGATGATCGATCGCGCTGCCTTTGACCGGCGGCTTGCCTTGGCGGCAGCCGAAGCCGGCACGAATTGCCGTTATGGCGTCGGCGTGCGAGCCATTGATCCGGACGGCACGGTCCGCGCCACCAACGGCTCGGCGTTGCGGGCGCGCCTCGTTATTGGTGCCGATGGTCCGCACTCTAAGGTGGGAGCAGCAATTGGCGAAGTGAACCGTGATTTGGTTGAGACGCGCCAAATTACCGTGCCACTCCGTTCCCCTTCTGACGCAACGGACATTTTTCTTCGTGCCGGATTCGTTGGAGGCTACGGTTGGCTGTTTCCGAAGGGCCGGCACGCCAATCTCGGAATCGGCGTATCGGCGGAAGCGCGGCAGCGTCTGAAGCCGCTTCTCGCGGCGCTGTGGCAGGAACGCATCGATCGCGGCCAAATCGATGTGGGGGCCAGGTGTCATACCGGTGGGGCGATTCCGGTGGGCGGGCCGCTTCGAGGGATCGGTTGGCTGGACCGGACTCCTGTGCTGCTTGCCGGCGACGCGCTTGGGCTTACCAATCCGATCACCGGCGCCGGCATTTCCTCGGCGGTGCAATCGGGGAAACTCGCCGGTTGCGCCGCGGGCGCCTGGCTTGACGGCGAGGCACAAGCCCTCAAGGAGTATGACGAGGAAATCCACGACTTTTTCGGGCCCAGCCTTGCTCGTGCGCGAAAGCATCGCCGTGCGCTTTGGGGCGACGTTAATGACAGCGACTACGGCGAAGGCCCTTCCCCGGCGGCGCTCCGCAACGGCTGGATCGCCTATCCGCAATACTGGACGGATTAAACTGGCAAATGATGGAGGGCGTCGCATGAGTTGCCTGGAAATGCCGCATCAGCCGGTGCCGGACTTCACCGGTAAGGCCGGATCAGAGTTCAATGCCGCGGAGATCATGCGTCCTCGAGCACCAGGCGAGGTCCCGGTCGAGGCCCGTAACGGTGGCCGGGTCAAGGGGAAAAATATCGCGGCGACCGGACTCTATCGCCCGAACGACAATATCCTAACGCCCGCCATGCGCTCGCCAGATTACGTGCAGATGTCGACCGCGGCCGCCATCACGCTTGGCGTGATGAAGGGCTATATGCATCGCACGGACTGCACACGATGTCTCAACCTTCTCCTCACTTATCCCGAAGGATGCCGTGCCAATTGCGCGTATTGCGGCCTGGCCCGCCATCGCGAGGCGGAACGTGATTACGCCGACCGAAATTTTATTCGCGTCGACTGGCCGGCGGTGCCCTATGACCAGGTCATCGATATCGTCGCCTCGGGCGGTGACAGAGAGCGATTTCACCGTATGTGCATCAGCATGATCACGCACCCGAACTCTGACCGTGACACGAGGACAGTGCTGCGGAAATGGGTAGAACGGATCAAGCACGTTCCGGTTTCGATTCTCTCCAATCCCACCACGATGACCAGGCAAGATGTTCAGGATCTGAAGGATCTCGGTGCCGAAATCTTCACCGTCGCCCTGGACGCCGCAAATCCCACGATATTTGATCGCACCCGTGGCCGCGGCGTGCAGTCACCGCACAGCTGGGACAAGTATTGGGAGATCTTGCGGGCCGCGGCGGAAATTTTCGGCCCCGAGCGATTTGGCGCCCATCTCATCGTTGGCATGGGAGAGAGCGATCACGATGTGCTTTCACAAGTGCAGGCGATCCGCGACCTTGGCGGCCATAGCCATATGTTTGCCTTCTTTCCCGAGCGCGGCTCGCTGATGGACCATCTCCCGCCGGTGCCGCGGCCGCAATGGCGGCGAATTCAGATCGCCCGTTACTTGATCGATTATCGTGGTCACGACATCAAACGCATGCGCTTCGATGAAGACGGCCGGATTCGTGATTTCGGCCTTCCCAAAGACGAACTGGATCAGGTGATCACAGCGGGTATCGCATTTCGCACCTCGGGCTGTCCGGGAAAGGAGAGCACCGAGATATCGGCCTGTGACCGGCCTTATGGCGACTCTCCGCCGCGAGACATTGCGTCATATCCATTTCAACCAAATGGGCGTGACCTGAGGAAGATTCGCGGTCAGCTCCGGCGAGGCATGCCGGAAGCGTGAGAGCATGAATCGAAGGCGATGGCGATAGCGACGGTAAATCGCGGCATTCGCCCGAATGCGACCCCCTTCCGTGTCATCGACACCGGAATCCGCAGTGGTCGGGCCAATATTGCCTTCGATCAGGCACTGATAGACGCGCGCCGCGATGGCGTCATTCCTGATACCATTCGATTTCTTCGATTTCGTCCATGTGCCCTGATAGGCATGCATCAAATACTTAACCACGAGGTCAGGGTCGATTACTGCAGAAACCGCAACATCGAGATTGGTCGCCGCATCACCGGCGGCGGGGGCCTTTATCTCGACGAAGGGCAGATCGGCTGGGAGCTGGTTTTTCGCCGTGCCAATCTTCGGATTGCTGATTTGGATAGTGCGAGCCGGCGCATCTGCGAGGCTGCGTCGCTCGGTCTCAACAAGCTTGGCGTGCCGGCATGCTACCGGCCTCGAAACGATATCGAGGTCGAGGGCCGCAAGATCAGCGGTACCGGCGGATTCTTCGATGGCGACATCCTATTCTATCAAGGGACGCTCTTGATCGATTTCGACCCGGCCGAGATGATCGCGGCACTGAAAGTGCCGATCGAAAAGCTGAGCAAGCGTGATCTCGCCTCGGCCCAGCAACGGGTCATCACGCTGCGGGAAGCACTCGGAGCCGAACCGCCGCCACTTTCCAAAATCTATCACGCCCTTCTCGATGGCTTTGCCGAAGGGCTCGGAATTGAGCCCAACTGGGGCGTCGTAACCGACACTGAGGAGTATCTTGCCGCGACGCTCTACGATGAGGAGATTGGACGAGATGATTTTGTCACCACGCTAAACGCGCCGGAGATCGATGACACGGTGCGCAGCGCCTCCATAAGCCGGCGGGGTGGCAGCATGCGCGCCGATATCCGCCTCGAAGGCCCGACTATGGG
Source organism: Ferrovibrionaceae bacterium (assembly GCA_046705265.1). Taxonomy (GTDB): domain Bacteria; phylum Pseudomonadota; class Alphaproteobacteria; order Ferrovibrionales; family Ferrovibrionaceae; genus JAJYTL01. The sequence continues at coordinate 15,318 of JBJKQL010000129.1, read as the reverse complement.
GCGGATTCGGGAGGTGCTCCTCACCGGTGACTTCTTCGTGACCCCACCGCGCGCGATCTATGATCTTGAAGCGGCGCTGCGCGGTGTCGAAGTGTCGCAAGCCGGCAGCACCGTCGATACCTTCTTTGCCCGCAACCCGGTCGAGTTTTTGAGCTTGGCGGCCGAGGACGTCCGCGACGCGGTCGAGGCAGCCCTCGGTCAAATCGCTTTTCGCGCGGCCGGACATGATCTCCGCGGCCACTGGATCGGAGAATCTGAGACTGATGTGCCGGCTCTTGTCTTTCTGCATGACGCTCTTGGTTGTTCCAGGCTGTGGCGCGATTTTCCGGGGCGGATCGCAAAGGCTGCGCAACGTCGCGGTTTTGTTTATGACCGCTGGGGATCCGGTGATTCATCGCCCCTCGAATCTCCGGTGTCGTTCCGCTATCTCCTTGATGAGGCGCTGGTAGCGCTGCCTGAGGTCCTGCGCGCAACGTCAATCCGTGCCCCGATTTTGATCGGCCATTCTGACGGTGCGGCGATCGCGTTGGCCTATGCGGGAGCTTTTCCTGACAAGGTGCGTGGGGTTGTCGCCATTGCGCCGCATTTCTTTCGCGAGCCACGGACACGTCGCGCGATTGCCGACCAGATCGCCGACTATGATTACGGTGATCTCAAAGCACGGCTCATGCGCTATCATGGCGGCAATACGGAGGCCCTATTTCGACGGCTGGTCACAGTCTGGACCGCGCCGGAGCCGGGCGACTGGGGGATCGAGCCTTATCTTCGACGAATCAAATGCCCTGTCCTCGCGATTCAGGGAACGGAGGACGAATTCTTCACCAGGCGGCAGGTCGCATTTCTTGTTTCGGCTTGTCCTGGTCCCGTGGGATCCCTTTTCATCGAGGGATGCGGTCACGCTCCGCATCATCAGGCCGCGAAGTTAGTCTCCGTCGCGGTAACCGAGTTCATTGCGGATATTTCCCGCGGCGTGACTCAGCCGAGGGAAACCGGGGAAGCTGGCGTCTCGGCCGCAGGTACCCGATTTAAGCCCAGGGGCTGACTCGGCTTCATCGACCGACGCGTCATCGACGATCAGATCTTAAGGGAGGCGATCGAAAGGATCACGGGGACGTGCGATTCCGCCATTGATGCTTTTTCTCTCTTGCGCTGCCATACGATTGAAAAGTGCGCATCGGACCGGAAAACCCGTAAAGAAGATCGCTCGGCTCTCCGTCCTTAAGGTCGGTCAATTCGCGGGGCCGCGCCGGACCTTGCGCTTCACTCGTGTGCTCTTTGGCGTGGCTTTCCGCCTCGGCGCTGGCGCTACCTTCCGCGCCTTTCGCGTCTCTTTCGGCACCCGGATCCGGAGCAACCGGGCGGCGTTTAATCCCACGATGGCAGCCTTCTCGTCGCGGCTCAATCCGGGCACGCCTTGGATAAAGGCGAGCGGATCGTCCACTCCCATATCGTAAGGATAATCGGTGCCGAGCAAGAGGTGACCGGCGCCATAAATGTCCTTGAGGTAGGCGAGCTGGTGATGTGTGAAGACTATGGTGTCGAAATAGAGTTTCTTTAGATAGCGGGTTGGCGGCCGTTTGATATGCAGCCGGCAATCGGCGCGTGCGGCATGCGCATGGTCCATGCGACCGCTATAGGCCGCGAGGTAGCCGCCGCCGTGGGCAACGCAGATTTTCAGCCGCGGATAGGCGTCGAGCACCCCTCCGAAGATCAGGTGACTTACCGCGATGGTCGATTCGAGTGGATTGCCGATGACATTAATCAGGTAATGCTGGGCAAGGCGCTGTCCGTCACTAAAGCCTCCGGGGTGCATGAAGATAAGGATGCCAAGCTCCTCCGCCTTGGCCCAGAAGCGGCGGAAGCGCGCATCCGAAAGGTCGATCCCGCGGACATTGGTTGCGATCTCGACGCCGCGCATACCAAGTTGCTTCACGCAGCGCTCGAGTTCTGCCACCGCAAGATCGGGGGCTTGTAACGGCAAGGTCCCGAGACCGACGAAACGGTCCGGATGGGCGGCAACCGCAGCGGCAATACGGTCGTTGATAAGACGCGCAGCTTCGCGGCCGATTTCGGGTTCGGTCCAGTAGTAATACTGGCTCGGTGCCGTCGAGATGGCTTGAACGTCGATCCCGGCTTTGTCCATGACCTTGAGCCGCGCCTCGAGCGAAGTGATCCGATCGCAGATTGATTGGGCTTGCTGTCGATTGACCTCCCGGGTCTCTGGACTGGCGAATTTAAACAATGGATCGGTCTCGGCTTGGAAATAGGGTTTTACCAATGCTTCCGCCTCAGGCGTCAGAATGTGGCAATGAATGTCGACGGCATACAAGCGACCCGCGCCTGCACCGGTCGCACGCGCGCGAATCATCGAGGACCGGGACTTTGTGACGGAACCATGGCGATGAGCCATCTGCTCTCTCCTCTCGCGTCTGGCTATTAACCGAATTTTCTCTGCCTTCAGGGTTGATGGGGTTTAGCCGCGTTCATGCTAGAACACGCCAAGGTGTTGATGAAGGTCGGTTCCCTCGTTCTTCAGTGCCGCCGCGGTTTTGTCTACTGCGACGCGGCCGCTGTTCAAAATCACCACATCGTCCGCGACATCGATGACGAGCTTGGCATTCTGCTCAACCAAAACGATAGAGAGCCCCTGCTCCTTGAGACGGCGGATCGTTCCCATGACTTCAGCCACGATCTGCGGTGCCAATCCTTCGGATGGTTCGTCCATCAGAAGGATTCGCGGATTCGACATCAGGGCACGCCCGATCGCGAGCATCTGCTGTTCACCGCCAGAAAGAATGCCCGCGGATTGCTTATGACGCTCACCGAGCCGTGGAAAAGCGTGGAACACGGTCTGCAACGACCAGCTTGTGGGGGCGTCTTTCGAAGCCGGTCGCGCGGCGACAATCAGATTCTCCCGCACCGAAAGATTGCGGAAAACCCGGCGGCCTTGGGGCACGAGAGCGACGCCGGTTGCCGCGATTGCCTCTGGCGGCAGGCCCTGAAGCCGCTTGCCGAAGACAGAAACCCGGCCTCGGCGGGGCGGCAGCAGTCCGACGATGACGCTCATGCTCGTGGTCTTGCCGGCTCCGTTGCGGCCGAGAAGCCCTAACAGGCGGCCTTCACCCAGCCGGAACGATACGTTCTGCAAGACATGGCTGTCGCCGTAATAAGCATCTATGCCCTCGAGCGACAGCGCCTCACTCACCAAGATAAACCTCCCTGGTGCGTGGATCTCCGACCACATCTGCGCGTGTCCCCTCGACCACAACCTCCCCGAAATGAAGGAGCGTGATACGGTCAGCGATGTTCAAGGCAACGTCCATATCGTGTTCGATCATCATGATGGTGACGTCGCGCGGAATGCCGAGGATCAGACGGGATACGTCGCGCCTCTCGTCTGCCGAGAGACCAGCCAATGGTTCATCCAAAAGAAGAACTCGGGGGTTCTGCGCCAATGCCATTGCGATCTCGATCCGTCGACGTTCGCCATAGGAGGTTTCGGACAGCGGGCGATGGGCGAGATGATCGAGGCCGACACGCTTCAGTGCATCCAGTGCCGGCACCGCGAGTATATGAAGCCGGTCGAACCGAACGAAAGGATTCCAGCGGGCTTTCGACAATCCGAGAAGTGACAGCATGACGTTTCGAAGCAGCGTTTCGCGGGGAAATAGCGTAATGATCTGAAACGTCCGCGCCATGCCGAGATGAGCCCGGCGCCGGTTCGGTGAACGCGTGATGTTGCGACCGAAAAGTTCGATCCGGCCGCCGTCAGCGCGAATGTCGCCCGTGATCAGGTTGAAAAGCGTGGTCTTGCCGGCGCCGTTCGGTCCGATGACGAGCCGCCGCTCGCCGCGCTCGACCGCAAAGGTAACGCCGCGAGTCACGCGCAGACCGCCAAATGATTTTGTCAGGCTGTGAACTGCGAGCGCCGCACTCATGTGCCCGGCTCCGCCGGGTTGGTGACGGTCGAAGGCGATGTGCGGCCCCGGCGGCGCAGCACCTGATAGAGACGCACCGATCCCGGTACCAATCCTTCCGGCATGAACAGAATGATGGCAACAAAGATAGCGCCGAGCACGAGATTCCACTCTTGGATGTATGCACTTACCACGTACTGCATGATAATGACCAAAGCGGCGCCGACAATTGGACCGAGAAGCGTCGCAACACCGCCGGAAATCACCATTAGAAGCACGGTTGCCGACGTGTTGAGCGAAAGGACATAAGGGCTCACGAACTTCTCATAGTAGAAGAACTGAAGTCCGGCGATGCCGGCGATGAGGCCTGAAAACATGAAAGCATAGAAGCGGATCAGCCAGACGTTATAGCCGAGGGTCGTCATGCGTCGTGCCTGATCCCGAGTGCCGCGCAGACTCGCACCGAACGGTGATGCGACGAAGACGTACATCGCGACGACGACGACAAGAAAGATGATTAAGGTCGAATAGTAGAAAGCGGTCGGACTGGCGAGCGATATTCCAAACGGGGCTGGGCGCGTGTTCACGCTGATGCCATTGTCGCCATCGGTCACGCTGACCCAGCGATAAGCGATGCCCCAAAGTATCTCGCCGAGCGCGAGTGTGATCATCAGGAAGCTGATGCCGGTGGTTCTGAGCGAAAGGACGGCGAAAATGGCCGACGTCACCAGCGCGAGGGCGATAGCGGCCAGACCGGCCTCGGTTTGCGACGCGCCGACCGAGACAAAATAGGCCGCGGTGTAGCAAGCGATACCGAAAAGACCAGATTGCCCGAGAGAAACCAATCCGGCGTATCCGACCAGAACGTTGAGGCCGAGCGCGAAAACAGCCCATATCAGGATTTGGCTGCAGATGTTGACGTAGTAGGAATTCGGTGCCCAAAGCGGCACGGCCATCAACAGCCCGATCCCGAGAATCAAGAAAATCAATTTGCTAGAAATGGGTACCGTCGAAGTCTCAGGCGTTGACGCGGACTGCCGGAGACTCACGTCGGCAACCTACCGAAAAGACCCTGCGGTCGCACCAGCAGCACCACCAGCATGGGGAGAAAGAGAATTACGTAGGCAAGCTCAGGAAACAGTGCTTGGCCGTAATTGTAGAGGAATCCCACCACAAAACTTCCAACCAAAGTGCCGACCAAGCTGCCGGTTCCGCCGAGAATGACCACGATCAGCGCCAGGGGGAGCATATCGCCATCGAGTCCCGGATAGGCCGAAAAAATGGGCCCGCCCATGACCCCGCCGAAACCGGCGAGGCCGGCGCCGAGACAGAAAATCAACGAGGACAGTCGCGATACCCGAATGCCAACCACGCGCGCCATCTGCGCGTCGTCGACGCCCGCCCGGATCATCGCGCCGAGACGTGTGCGATCAATCATCAGCCAAAGCACGGCCGCGATCGCCGCGGCAACCACGACGATGGCCAAACGATAACTCGGAAAGACGATGCTGCCGATCTGCATCGCTCCCTGAAGGTTTGACGGCGGGTTCAAGGGAATCGGATCGCCACCCCAGATCATCAGCGATATGTCGGCAAACATAAACGACAGGCCGAGGGTAACCAGCACCTGAGCCAGCTCTTGCCCCTGAAGACGCCGAAGCAGAAGCCGTTCGATAACGCCGCCGAGCACGGCAATGCCAAGTCCCCCAAGAATCGCGGCAACCCAGAAGTTCGCCCCTAAGTGGAGGAACGTGACGCCGAGATAGGCGCCGAGCATGAAAAAGGATCCGTGCGCCAGATTTGGGATGCGCATCAGCCCGAAAATGAGCGAGAAGCCGGCCGAGAGGAGAAACAACAGGCCTCCCAACGCAACGCTATTGATCGCCAGGATCACCCAGAGATTCATGCGCCGAGCCTTCCCGCTCGTTTCGAGTCTGCACTGCCGACTTTGGCCGTTAAATTTTCGCTGGTACTTTGTTGCGTGAAAACAGCGGCGTTGCGAGATAGGCCTTCTCGTTGAAGGTCCAGAACTGGCTCACGTTCGGATAAGTCTTGATGATCGCGTTCACCAGTTTACCGTTTTTCCGCTCGAGTCGCCGAATGAATACGTTTCCGACCACGTTACCGAAGTGATCAAAATGGAACGGCCCGCGCGGTGAATCTTTGAACGACAGCGCCCTGAGCGTCGCGATCGTCTTTGCCGGATTGCTGGTGTTGCCATCGAGCTTCTTGAGCGCCGCCTCGATGCACATGCCGTTGATGTAGCAGCCCGCAGCGTAACCGCCCGGAACTTTCTTGGTCTCGCGAATCAACAACTCCACGAAATGATTATTGCTCGGCGAGTCGTAGGCTACCGAGTAGAAGGCCCCGGATACGGCGCCGATCGCATCATCGCCGAAGCTAGGCAACAGCGCGTCATCGAAGGCGGTCCAGCCACCGACGACGGGATATTTCTTTTTCAGGCCGAAAGCCGCGTACTGTTTCATGAAGTTGATCGGATTCGAACCGGCAAAGCCCTGCCATACGCCGTCGACGTCGCTGATTTGCGCGAGATAGGGCGTGTAGTCCGGGGTTTTAATCGGCGTCCAGAGCCGCTTGACAATCTTACCGCCTTCCGTATCGAAGACGAGCTGGAAACCACCTTCCTGCTCGTAGCCGAAGGCGAAGTCTTCGACGATTGTATCCATGCGGCTCAGCTTCATTTCCTTTCGCGCATAATCGGCGAGTGGAAAATTGCACTGCGACGCCGTGGCGGAAGCACGGAGGAAATAGGGATTTGGCGTTCGTTGCGTCATGTTGTCGGCGCCGGCGAGGCAAAGAAGCGGCACCTTATGCTGTGCCACATAATCGCTGATCGCGATCATCTCGAAAGCGGCCAAGGGGCCAACAATGAAGTCGACATGATCGCGCTCGACCAACTCCTGCGTCTTCGCCTTGGCGCCTGCCGGGTTGCCGCCGGTGTCACCGATGAACAGGTCCACCTTGCGGCCGGCCAGGTTGTAATTCTTGTCCTTCAGGTAGGCGACGAGGCCTTCCTTCATCTGGATGCCGCCCTGCGCAAGCGGCCCGGTCAAAACCGTGAGGAGACCGACACGCACGGGCTTTGACTGCGCGAGCGCTACGCGACCCCAGGGTAGACTGGCTAAGGCCGCGCCCGCAGCCGTGCCCTTCAATATTGTACGACGATCGATGGCCCTTGCCATGCCTTCCTCCCATAAAATGATCCCAGGGTCTCCGTCCAGTCGACGGCCTTCACCCTTGGATCCGTTTCTTCCCATCTCTCCGTGGCGCCTTATCTCGCGCCGGATTTAGACCGGAGAGTCATGCCGGCGGTGGTGCCGCCGATCTTTGATCTTTGCCTCGAAACATGACCGCACGAAGTAAAAATCCTCTGCCTGATCATTTGCTAACTATGCGTGGGCTCCCGCTCATCGTCTAGAGAAAAGTGGCGGACGGGACGGCGGTCGCTTTCTGCAATGGGGGACATAAGGCGACTGGTTCTCTGGCGTTGTCGCGCGCGGGACCGCTCGTCGATGCCGCGGGTCGCCATTGACGTTTCAGCTGATCAAATGATAAAAATATCAAACGCGAAGGCGCTATGCGTGCGCGGGGTGGTCTTGGCCGTACGAACCGGGTTTCCCCTGGCAACAAGTTTCGTCTTGCCTCGCGCACGACTTTGGGCTCGCGAAGAGGAATTGGATGCTCAAGGCGGCCGTCGTAGGGCTTGGCTGGTGGGGTCGGACGATCGTTCGGATGCTCGCTGGCAGCGAAAAGGTCGAAATCATCCGAGCTGTGACTCGCGGCCGCGCGGGCAGCGACTTTGCCGCTGCGCAGGGTCTTGACGTCTGCACTGATTATCCGACGCTGCTTCAAGACGCGGCGCTGGATGCGGTGATCCTTTGCACGCCGCACTCTACCCACCTCGATCAGATTCTCGCGGCTGCGGCCGCCGGAAAGCACGTTTTTTGCGAAAAGCCGCTGGCCTTGAACCGTCGAGACGCCGAAACAGCGATCGCCGCCTGCAATGGCAGCCGTGTCACGCTCGGCGTCGGCCATGAGCGGCGCTTTGATCCGGCCGTTTCGGAACTGCGCCGGCGCGTTGCGGCCGGCGAGCTTGGTACGCCCCTGCAAATCGAGGCTACCTTTAACCAGGATAAATTTCTTGACCTCCCGGCGGACAATTGGCGGCTTTCCATGGACGAGGGTCCGGCAGGCCCGATGACCGCGACGGGCGTTCACATGCTTGATCTCTCGATCAGTTTTCTCGGCCCGGTCGATCGGGTCTTCGCCAATGTCAAAACACTTGCAAGTCCTCTCGCCAATGGCGACACGCTCGGCGTTCTGGCGATGTTCCAGAGTGGCGCTCAAGCCTTGATCGGCGCCGTGCTGACCACGCCCTATGATGGCCGCTTCGCCCTCTACGGTACTGATGCATGGGCGGATATCCGCGACTTCAGCCACCCCGACGCGCCAGGCGGTACGGCACTGATCGTTTGTCATAAGGGCGATCGGCATGAGCGTCTCGACTTTCCAGCCGCCTCCCCCATCCGCGCGAATATCGAGTCCTTCGCCGATGCCGCCCAAGGCCGAGGTGTTTATCCTATGTCGCAAGAAGAAATGATCTGGAACATCGCGGCGCTCGAGGCCGTGTTCAAATCCGCCGGGAGCGGTATGGTTGAACAGGTGGGCGCGTAACGTGCTTTTCGCCGACGGCAGCGAATCCCGGTTGCGGGATCGCCGCCCGGGTTATAATGTTGATCAAATGATCAGAACGCCGCGGCCCTTGCATCTGATCTGAAAACATTTGGCCTCGGCGGCGGAGAAAAGATCTGGCCACACCGTAGCCTCGGGCGGCCCAACCAAGCATACAACACGGTGCGCAAACGCACCGTGAGGGGAAACGTCGAGAAATTGATCTGACAACCACGGAATCCCATCCCGCGTGGGTGGATTTGCCTCCCCGGACAGGAGATCGATATGAGCGCGAGCTTTGGCATACTGGGTATGGATTGGCAAGAACGCGTCAATTGGGATCGATTGCGCAAATATCGCTTGGAACGTGCGCGCGAGCGTATGAAGGCCCACGGGCTTGGCGCACTTCTTCTGATGTACGATGAAAACGTGCGATACGTGACGAGCACGATGACACCGGGTTGGAACCGGCTGAAGCCCGGGCTTCGCTATGCCATGCTTTGCGGTGACGATGCTCCGGTGCTTTTCGAGCAGGGCGATATAGGCATGCAGATCGAGCGCCATTCGCCCTGGATCCCGAAGCGCAACGTGCGGTGGTCTTATGCATGGATCAAAGGCGCGGCGGGGCCGGCCTCGACGCAACAAGTGAAGAAGTTCACCAACGCCATCATCGAGGAAATGAAGAAGGCCAATGTCGGGGGCATGAAGCTCGGGGTCGACTTCATCGACATCAACATGCTGCAAGCTTTTAAGGATTCAGGCATCGACTGGACCGACGGCATGACTGCCATGATGGAAGCCCGCGCCGTTAAGAACGAGGATGAACAGGAATGCATGCGCATTGTCGGTGCGATTGGCGATGCGGCGCATTGGGAATGCATGAAGTTCCTGAAGCCGGGCCGCACGGAGAATCAGGTGACGGCACATATCATGGAATTTCTGTATTCGATTCCGGGTATGGAAGATGTCGAGGACGTGATCGTGTCTTCGGGCCCGAACACCTGGCCGAACTGGCGCAACTTCTCCGACCGCATTATTCAGCCCGGGGATATCGTGTTTATGGACTTGGCGGCACTGACATGGAACGGCTACAAGTCCTGCTATTATCGTACCTATTGCGTTGGCAAGGAGCCGAGCCAGGAGCAGAATGACGTCTATGCCACCGCGCTTAAGTGGCTCTATGACGCCATCAAGGCAGTCAAGGCAGGTACCACCACGCGCGAAATCGCCTCGAAATGGCCCTCCGCCAAAGAAGCCTGGGGCTACGCGGAGGAAGATCAGGCGGCAGCGAATCTCTGGGGCCACGGACTAGGTCTCGCGCAATATGATCAGCCGGTGATTTCGCGCATTTGGTCGCTGGATCATCCCGTCGAAATCAAGCCCGGTATGGTGTTCGCACTCGAAACCCAGCATGGCAAGCCGCTGCAATGGGGGGTCCGGATCGAGGAGATGCTGATCGTCCATCCCGACCGCACCGAGCTGATCTCTCATTTTCCGGTCGAACGGATCACCGTCGTCGACCCGATGCCGGGTTATTCCACTCTCGGTCTTTGACGACCGTGCGCGCCGCGCCACAATGCCTTCGAGCGGAGAGTGCAGCCTTCCGGCCGGGTCTTCGGCATTCGAATGAGGGCTTGCCGTGACCAAATTCGTGCATCCACTTCTTGATGCTGCAGCGCGTGACGCGACGCGGTTCGGCCCCAAGACTGCGAACCAGGCCCTCCTCGCCCAGGCCGGCTTGCCGACACCGGGTGGCTTCTGTCTCGATGCGGCGGCGTACTGGAAGCAGATTGAATCTCTGGGGCTTGGTGGATCGGCCCGCGCGGTCTTTCAAACAACCGGAATTGAGCCACGCCGGCACGCTCTGCGCGTCAAGCTCGGGTTGATGGAACAGCCGATCGCGCCCGAGATCGCGGAAAGCCTCCTTGCGGTCTGGCGAACCATCACCTCGGCGCCGGGAATTCGCCTCGCCGTGCGTTCTTCGGCGCTGGTCGAGGACCGTCTGGGATCGAGCTTCGCGGGACAGTTTGAAAGCTACCTCGGAGTCGCCTCACAAGCCGATTTTCTTACCGCCGTGCGAGCCTGCTGGGCCGCGTTATGGTCAAGCCGCGCGCTTCGCTACATGGCCGGCCATAATATTGACCCCGCCGAGACCGCCATGGCGGTTCTCATTCAGCCCCTTGTCGAGGCGTACGCCTCGGGCGGCGGCCTCAGTCAGACCGCTGACGACTGCATGATCTTGAGCGCGACCCCCGGTCTCGGTTCCGCTATCGCGCAGGGCGAAGTCGTGCCGGATCATATCGAACTCGGCAGGGATGGATCGGTGCGCCGTAATCAGCCTGGCAGACCCCATCATCAGGAAGGCTGCGGCCGTGGCCATCGGGCACCCGGACGCCTGGCCGCTAACGATCGTGGCGACGTGGCCTGCCTTAGCGATGCCGAGGCAAGCGAACTCGGGCAGCTTCTGCTCGGGGCCGAAGAGCTCATGGGCCGGCCGGTCGAGATTGAATGGGCCAAGGACGATCGCGGTTTCACGCTTCTGCAGGCGCGGCCCCTGCATCTGCAAAACAGCGACGACGTTCCGGATGAGATTTGGTTGCGGCATCCACACATCAATGGTCAGCCATCCGGCGTCGGCTGGGGTCAGGGGCGGGCTTGCGTCGTAACGTGCGAATGCGAACTCGGGCGTATCGGCCCGGGCGACATTCTGGTGACTCAAGTTCCAGGGCCGGCGCTCGCGCAAGTGCTGCCGATGGTCAATGGGGTCGTCGCCGAGCTTGGCGGCAGCACGTCGCACCTTGCCTCTCTCGCTCGCGAGCGCGGTGTTCCGATGGTGCTCGGAGTCTTGAACGCGACACGGCGGATTCCGGATGGAGCGACCGTTGCGGTCGACGGCATGGCGGGCGTCGTGCGCTGGATGCGCTGACTTTGAAATAGGGAGCGCTGGCGGGATCGTCGATGGATAAGATCAAGAGCGGCACCCGCGACGATATGCGGATCGACTGGGACGTGCCGATCGCAATGGACGATGGGCTCATCCTGCGAGCCGATGTTTTTCGGCCTGTGGCCGAGGGCCGCTATCCGGTGATTCTCAGCTACGGCCCCTATGCCAAGGGCCTGGCCTTTCAGGAAGGCTATCCAAGCGCCTGGCAACGCATGATCGAAAATCACCCCGACGTCGCCGCCGGCTCGACGAATAAGTACCAAAACTGGGAGGTTGTCGACCCGGAGAAATGGGTTCCCGACGGGTACGTCTGCGTCCGCGTCGATTCGCGAGGCTGCGGCCGTTCACCGGGATACATCGATCATTTTTCCCCGCGCGAGACCAAGGACTTTTACAATTGCATCGAATGGGCCGGCGAAGCGCCATGGAGCAACGGCAAGGTCGGTCTCAACGGCATTTCGTATTACGGCATCAATCAGTGGCTGGTCGCGGCACAGCAGCCGCCGCACCTTGCCGCGATGTGCATCTGGGAAGGGGCCGCAGATTGGTATCGTGACATGACGCATCACGGCGGGATTCTCAGCACCTTCTGGGCCAACTGGTATGACATGCAGGTCAAGACCGTGCAACACGGCCTTGGTTCGCGCGGCCCCAAAAGCCGCGCTACGGGCGATTTGGTCTGTGGCCCGGAGACGCTGCTCGACGAGGATCTGCAAAAGAGCCGTTGTGATTTCGGCAGTGACATCCTTGCTCACCCTCTTGACGACGACTATCACAAGGCTCGTTCGCCGGACTGGACCAAGGTTACGACGCCTTTCCTCTCGGCCGCCAACTGGGGCGGCCAGGGCCTACATCCTCGGGGCAACTTTGAAGGATTCATGCGCGCGGCAGCGCGAGAAAAATGGCTTGAATGCCACGGGCTTGAACATTGGACCAGCTTTTATACCGATTATGGGATCGCGCTCCAGAAGCGCTTCTTCGATCACTTCCTCAAAGGCAGGCGGAACGGTTGGGACAAACAGCCAAGGGTGCAGCTACAGGTGCGGCGGATCGGCGGCTTCACCATGCGAATGGAGGCCGGTTGGCCGATCCCGAGAACGCGCTGGACGCGTTTCTATCTTGACTTTGACAGAAGCTCCCTCTCGGCCGATCCGCCAATGACCGCTGCTCACGCCGCGTACGATGCGATGGGCGAGGGTCTCACGTTCCTTTCGTCTCCTGTCGAGACGGAAACCGAGATCACCGGTCCATCAGCAGCCAAGTTCCTGGTTTCCGCTTCGACTGTTGACGCCGATCTGTTTCTGGTTCTTCGGATCTTTGCCCCAAGCGGCGAGGAAGTGGTATTCCAAGGGGCGATCGATCCCCACACGCCGATCGGCCAAGGTTGGCTTCGTGCCTCGCAGCGGAAACTCGATCCGCTACTGAGCAAACCCTATCGTCCCTATCATACCCACGACGAGGTCTTGCCACTCAAGCCCGACCAGCCCGTCGAAGTCGAGGTCGAGATATGGCCGACCTCGATCGTGGTCCCGGCGGGTCACCGCATTGCGCTCACCGTGCGCGGCAAGGATTACGAATACGGCGGTGCAAGCGGCGGACACCTGTCAAACTTCAAGAATGAGATGACCGGTTGCGGACCTTTTCTGCATGACGATCTCCGCGATCGGCCGCCTGAAATTTTTGCCAATCGGGTAGCACTGCACACAAACCCCTCTCATGCGGCCTATCTCTTATTGCCGATCGTCCCGCCCAAAGAAGCCGGCGATGCGGGATGCGCATGATGATCAGGGGCCGGATATGCGGTGCGATGTGCCGTTGACGCAGCCTTGGCGATCCCGTATCGATCGCTGACCCGGTACACCTCTCAGGGAGACCAAGCCCGTGGCCAATCCTGTCCGCCGCCGAAGTGAAGCCGAAACCAGGCCATCCCGCGCACGTGCCCCGCGCCGGCTGCCCGCGGCGGATCGTGAACGTCAGATTGTCGACGAAGCGATTCGTTTTTTCGCGGAGGTCGGCTTCAGCGGTCAAACGCGCGAATTTGCCGAGCGTGCCGGCATTGCCCAGCCCTTGCTCTATCGCTACTTCGCGACCAAGCAGGATTTGATCGACCGCGTCTTCCGTGAGGTCTTTCTGAACCGGATAAACCCGGCCTGGGCTAAGCTGATCGGGGATCGTTCGCGGCCGCTGAAGGATCGCCTTGCCGATTTCTATGACGCCTATTCGCGCGCCACTTATACCTACGAATGGGTACGAATCTACATGTTCTCGGCGCTTATGGGCCACGACATCAATCGGCGCTACATCCGCATCGTCGAAAACGCGCTTTTGAAGCCGATATGCGCAGAACTTCGCCATCACCGCAACCTGCCCGACCCTGACGTGATTCCGATCAGCGAACTCGAACTCGAGGAAGTCTGGCTCATGCACGGCGGGCTGTTCTACTACGCAGTTCGCAAATACATCTACCAGAGCCGCGTTAGCGATGACTTCGCGGATATCGTGAGCCGGGCGGTCGATATTTTGTTGGACAGAACGCACCCCGGACATCCGCGCGGAATTGATGGCATGGCCGGCGCAAAAGGGGGACGGGGATCGTGAAAGTTGGCGTCATCGGTATCGGGATTATGGGATCGGCGATTGCGCGGAATTGCGTAAAAGCCGGCCATTCCGTGGTCGGCTTCGATATCCTGCCCGAACGCTGCCAATCATTGGCACAATTCGGAGCCGAACCGCTGAATTCGGCGGCCGAAATTGCGACGGCGGCGGATGTGGTGTTGACCAGCCTCGCCACCACCGCCGCCCTCGACGAGACCACTGCGGCGCTTGCCTCTATCGGCCGCAATGGACAGATTGTCTGCGAGCTCAGTACGTTTCCGATCGAGGTCAAACAGCGCAATCGCGATATTTTGGCCGGGGCCGGCATCGTCATGCTCGATTGCCCGCTGAGCGGCACCGGCGCTCAGGCGGTGAACGCCGATCTTGCGGTATTCGCGTCCGGCGAGGCGACTGCCTACGAAAAAGTGAAACCCGTGTTTGCCGGCTTCACCCGCGTTTCCCATTTTGTCGGAGATTTTGGCAACGGCATGAAGATGAAGGTCGTCGCCAATCTTCTGGTCGCGGTTCACAATGTGGCGGCGGCGGAAGCCATGGTTCTCGGCATGAAGGCCGGACTCGATCCGGAAACGATCGTAAGGGTGGTTTCGACCGGCGGCGGCACGTCTCGAGCCTTCGAACTCCGTGCGCCGCTGATGGCGGCCAATAGTTATGATCCGCCAACCATGAAAAATGACGTCTGGCAAAAGGACATGGCGATCATCGCCAATGTTGCGAACACCCTAGGCGTGGCGGCGCCGCTCTTCTTCGCCACTGTACCGCTTTATAACGCAGTGATCAGCCAGGGCTTCGGCGGCAAGGATACGGCCGCAGTCTGCGCGGTTCTCGAACAGATGGCGGGGCTTCATCGCTAATGGCGGCACGGCTGCTAAAGAAGTTGCGCCAGGATTTTATCCCCTTCAGGGGATCGGGGTCATCACTATGAAATGATCCCGCTCGACGGCTCGGACCAGATCCCCGAAATCGACCGGTTGCATCGGTTTGGGTGGAAACGTGGGTTCCCGGGAGCAACAGAGATTGCGGAATTAGTCGAACGTGAAAAATTCGGAAGGCCCTTAGGGGCAAGGGCTTTCTGCGTCGAGGAAGTAATGGAATTTGCAGGAAAGCCGCGGGGTGACCGCGGTTTTCTTGCGTTTTGGGATTCCCAAGCTG
>JBJKQL010000128.1:0-60060 GCA_046705265.1 Ferrovibrionaceae bacterium | reverse complement strand
GTGAGCGGCCCGAGGTTGTAACCTATGTCTCCGGTACGATCTGTTACCGATCTCTCCGGTCCGTACATAAGGAAATTGGAGCGGGCGAAGGGATTCGAACCCTCGACCCCAACCTTGGCAAGGTTGTGCTCTACCCCTGAGCTACGCCCGCGCTCCATCGGTCCGGCGGATCATACGCAAACAGCCAAGCCATGCAAGCGGAAGCCGCGCGCGCCCTTGCCCTTCGCATCGGCAACGCTCTACCATTGCAGCCGGCAGCAGTTCGGAGCTTCAGGCACAGATGGCGACGGTCGCGGGCATCGAAGGCAAGTTGAAGGCGGCACTGAAGCCCGTCCGGATCGACATCATCGACGAATCGCACCGTCACGAAGGCCATGCCGGGGCAAGGGCCGGCGGCGGCACGCACTTCCAGGTGACGATCGTGGCCGAGGCCTTCGCCGGCAAGTCCAGACTCGCCCGCCAGCGCCTCGTCTACGACGCGCTGGCGCAAGAAATGGCCGGCGATATCCATGCCCTCGCCATCACCGCGCTCGCGCCCGGGGAAGCCGGCGGCTAAGACGCCCAGATTTGCCGTTCAAGCCGCGTCGGAGCGGCTGGCCGGCGGCACGATGCGAATCAACGTAATCTGGTTGCGTTTGCGGCGCAGCACCTCGAAGCGGAAATTCTCGATCACGAAGCTCTGTCCGGCCTCGGGGATGATCTGCGCCGTGTCGATGACAAGGCCGGCGATGGTGGTTGCGACATCGTCGGGGAGCGACCAGTCGAATTCTCGGTTCAGGTCGCGGATCGAAACCGTGCCGTCGACGAGATAGCTGCCATCGGGCTGGGCGCGCACGCCCGAGACCGTGCGGTCGTGCTCGTCGCGAATCTCGCCGACGATCTCCTCGACGATATCCTCCAAGGTGACGAGGCCCTGCAGGGCGCCGTATTCGTCGACGACGAGGGCGAGCTGCGCGCGGTGCTGGCGGAAGGCCGTGAGCTGTTCACGAAGCGTGGTGGTCTCGGGCACGAACCAGGGCGGCGTCATGATCGCCGCGATGTTCATCTGCTCGCTTCGCCCGCCCGCCGCGTGAAGCGCGCGCAACAGGTCCTTCACATGCAGGATACCGACGATGTTATCCGGATCGTCGCGCCACAGCGGCAGCCGCGTATAACCCGCAGCCAGGGCCTGGGCGACGATCTCGGCAGGTGGCAGATCGGCCCCGATGGTCACCATGTTGCGCCGATGCACCGTCACCTCCGATACCTCGATCTCGTCGAGATCAAGGATCGAGCCCAGCATGTCGCGCTCTTCCTTGACCATGGCACCCTCGCGGACGTTGAGGTCGATGGCGCCGCGCAACTCCTCGAGCGCAGCCACCAGATGGTCGCGGCGGCGCAGGTTGACGCGGAAGACACGCAGGGTAAGCCGCACCACCGCCTGTACCGCGCGCACGACGGGTGCCAACACCGCCACGGCGGCGGCGGCGGGACGGGCAAGGAAAAGCGCCACCCGATCGGGAAAGTTCAGGGCATAGGTTTTCGGCAGGATTTCGGCGAAGACGAGGACGAGAAGGGTCATCGCCACGGTGGCATAGATCAGACCGGCGGCGCCAAAAAGTTGCACCAGCACATTGGTCGCCAGGACCGAGGCCAGGATATTGGCGAGATTGTTGCCGAACAGCATCGCGCCAATCATGCGTTCCTTGTGCTCGCGCATGCGGTTGACGAGGCGGGCGCGGGCATCCCCCTCCTGCTCGAGTCGGTGCATGCGCCCGCGCGAGGCGACGGTAAGCGCCGTCTCGCCGCCGGAAAAGAAAAACGCTATCGCCAACAGAACGATGATCGCGATGACCGATGCGATGATATCGGCGTTCCAGCGGAGACCGAGAAAATGCCAGGTCACGCCGCCCGCTCCTCGCGCCAAAGGGCGGCGAAATCCTCGTAAGAGACATCGCGCGAAAGAAACGCCTGGCCGATGCCCTTGGCCAGCACGAAAGTCGGGCGGCCGTCCTTCACCTTCTTGTCCTGCAGCATGTGCTGCCAGAGCCGGCCGACCTTGTCCGGCCCGGCGATGGCGGCGGCGCTGACGGCGAGGCCCACGGCCTCGAAATGCCGGCGGACGCGGGCCACGTCATCCGCCGGGCAGAGGCCGAGCCGGGCGGAAAGCGCGAAGGCGAGCACGCAACCGATGGCCACCGCCTCGCCGTGCAAAAGACGATCGGAAAAACCGGCTTCCGTCTCGAGCGCGTGGCCGAAGGTGTGGCCGAGGTTGAGGAGCGCGCGCTCGCCGCCTTCGCGCTCATCGCGGCCAACGATCGCGGCCTTGGCGCGGCAGGACACCGCGACCGCATGGCGCTGCGCCGCCTTATCGCCCGCAATCAGCGCCGGGCCATGCGCCTCGAGCCAGGCAAAGAAAGTGGTATCGTTGATCAGGCCGTATTTCGCCACCTCGGCATAGCCGGCGAGAAGCTCTCGATTCGCCAGCGTGCCGAGGAGTCCGACATCGGAGAGCACGAGACGCGGCTGATGGAAGCTTCCGATTAGATTCTTTCCCGCTGCGACATTGATCCCAGTCTTGCCGCCGACCGCGCTGTCGACCTGCGCGAGCAGCGTCGTCGGCACTTGGATGAATGGAATGCCGCGGTGAAGCACCGCCGCGGCAAAGCCCGCGAGATCGCCAATCACGCCACCGCCAAAGGCAAGGATGGTATCTCGACGCTCGACCCGAAGCTGAAGCAGCCGATCGACCAGTGCTTCGAGCACGGCGAAACTCTTGGTGCCCTCGCCCGGCGGCAAGACGATCGCGTCATGGCCGATGCCGGCGCGGCCGAGCGATGCCTCGAGCGCCTTCAGATGGAGCGCCGCCACATGCGCGTCGGTCACGATCACTGTGCGCGGTCGCTCAAGATGCGGCGCGATATATGTCCCCGCCGCGTCGAGCAAGCCCTCACCTGCGAGAATGCGGTAGGCCCGCTCGCCAAGACCGACCTCGACGACCGCTATGTCCGGCATGGTTTCGCTCACGCCCTCCATCACGGCTTTGGCCGTGCCGCGTACCGCGAGTGCCGCCAGGATCCGCTCGACCACCTGATCCTGGCTTTGTTCGTCGCTCTCAATCACGAGATCGGCCTCGGCGTAGACCGGATAGCGCTCGGCGATCAGCTTTTGCAGCACCGCCTTCGGGTCAGCACCCTTCAACAACGGCCGATTGTTGCGCCGCAGGCAACGCTTGAGCATCACATCGAGCTCGGCGCGAAGCCAGACCGAGACGGCGCGCTCCCTCACCTCGGCGCGGGTTTCCGCATCCATAAAGGCGCCGCCCCCAGTCGCCACGACCTGCGCCGGGCCATCGAGCAGACGCGCGATGACTTGGCGTTCCATCGATCGAAAGGCGGCTTCGCCGTCGCGGCTAAAAATATCCTCAATCGAGCAGCCGGAGGATGCCTCGATCTCAAGATCGGAGTCGCTGAAGGGCAAGCCGAGCCGGCTGGCGAGCTTGCGGCCGACCGTGCTCTTTCCAGCACCCATGAGACCGACGAGAACAATGCTCCGGGGGGATTGGGCCGCTGGCGTTAGGTCGGCGGTCGGCGGTGGCGGGTCGTTCATTCTCCTTGCTTTCCGGCGGGACTCATTGCGATCGGGGACGGTCATTTCCGGCCCCTATCGCAATTCCGCCACATTGGGTTTTTAGCATATAAGTGGTGAAATTAACAGGCGCCCGCCAGTCGGCAGGGCTGTCGTCGGCGGGGGCTCTCGAGTCGGTATGGCGAAATTGTCGGCAGCCATCGTGGCGGCGGTCATCTTGATTCTGATCGGAGGCGGCGTGTTTCTGATGACGTGGAACATTCCACCGCCGACGACGCGGGTCGAGAAGGTCATAAGCCATGGTAAAGCGGGATAACGGCAGCGGGACCGTGGCATTTTCCTATCGCGCAGGGCCGCTTCTGATCGCGCTCCTTCTCGCCGCCCCGGGGCTAGTCGTGCCGCGCGCCGCCACGGCCCAGGTATCCGCACAGCAGAACGGCCCGGTCTCGCTCCTGCCGGGCGCCAATGGCCTGAATGGCGGCGGACAAAACTCGGGCGCAAACCCAAGCCAGCCGTCAACCGCTGCCCCCACAGCCCAAAGCCAAAACGGCTCGGCCGCTGCCCGCCCCCCGGCCGAAGCCGGGACCACCGGCATCGGCATCGGCACCTTGGCGGCCCCGAATCCCGGCGATATCGGCGTTCTTGACACGTCTCAAGGTGCGCTGCCGCCCTCACTCTGGCAGGGAAGTTCGGCGACGGTGGTGGCGATGTTGCTGCCAAAGCTCCCGGTCAACGATTCACCTGGCATGCAGAGTCTCGCAAAGCGGCTGCTCCTCAGTCCCGGTGCGGTGCCGGCAGGCGCCAAGGGGCCGAACCTGCTCGCCCTTCGGGTGCGGGCGCTGCTTGCCCTCGGCCAGGTGCCAGAGGCTCTCGCCCTGGTCAAGGCGGCCGGCACGGTCGACGATCCCGCCTTCAACCGAGCCGCGATCGACACCTATTGGCTGAACGACGAAACTCATGCCGCCTGCGGCCGCGTGTTCGAGATGGCGCGCCAGAACGCCGACAACGGCATGGTCGAAGACAGCGCCTTCTGTCATCTTCTCGCCGGCCAGCAGGCCGCAGCGGGAATCGATGTCGAACTGTTGCGCGACCAGAAGGGCATCGCCCCCGCCTTCTTTGAACTCTACAATCGTCTCACCGGGCTGCGGCGGAAACCGGTCGTTTCACTGCCGAGCCCGATGCCGCTGCTCCTTGCCATGCTGGCTGCGACCAAGGACCCGCCGCCGGCCGGCTTGGTTGATGGCGCCGAGCCGGCAGTCGCTTACTTCGTCGCCCGCATGGCGCATGCTCCGCTTTCGCTGCGGCTCACGGCCGGTGAACAGGCAGTGGCCCAGGGCGGGTTGCCGCCGGAGATGTTGCGCAAGCTATATGCCAGCGTTTCGTTCTCCGAAGCCGATCTCGCCGATGCCGCGCGGGTGGCGGGAAAATTCGACGACGCCCGCGGCAATGCCTTGATGTACCAAGCGGCGGTCCGGGAAACCGAACCGTTGGCCAAGGCCGAGGCGCTGCAGACCTCCTTCGCCCTGGCGAAGAAACTGAGCGGCAGCGTATTGCCCGTCTTCCGCGCCGATGAAAAGCAGTTGATGGCGCTGAACCCGACCCACGCTCTCGGCTGGTTTGCACCGGACGCAACGCGGGCGCTCCTCGAACTTGGCAGGCTCAAGGCGGCGGCTCCCTGGTACGTGCTGATCGCAGGTGGCACGAACGCCACGGCAGGCGGTTCGGGCGCCGCAGACGACCCTGGCCGTGCGGCCCAGCTCGCGCCGCTGATGATGCTGGCCGGCATGAGCAATATCACGCCGGCGCAGAGCCTTGCCGCCTGGTATGCAGCGGCGGGCACCGACCCGGCGCAGCGCGACGCCGAAGCCGGACTGCTGTTCACGTTGAGTGATGCGCTCGGCGAGCAGGTGCCGGAGGCGCTATGGCAACCGCTTTATCGCGATGCTTCGCTCGCCATGGCGGCGACGCCGCCACCAGCGCTGCGCCACGGTCTCACGCAAGCCGCGAACGCCAAGCGAATTGGAGCAACCGTGCTATTCAGCCTCATCAACATCGGTCCCGGCGGGCCAACGGTGGCAAGCGCCGCGACACTCGCGCATGTCGTCGCCGCCCTCGATGCGGTTGGCCTTGACGCGGATGCCCGCCAGATCGCCGTGGAAGCCGCGCTCGGCGGTGTTTGACCAATGAGTGTCGCTCCCTCCTCCCTCAGCAACATAAGCGCAGCGGCATCCGTGCCGGCGGCCAAGCATGCGGTCGAGGCGTTTCTTGAAATGCTGGCGGCGGAACGGGCGGCTTCAGGGCATACCCTCGCCGCCTATGCCCGCGACCTCACCAAGGCGGAAATCTGGGCCGAACAAGCGGGCAGTGACCTCCTTGCCATCGATCGCGATAATCTAAGCCGCTATCTGCGCTCGTTCACCAAGGAGGGACTGGCGCCCGCGACGGCGGCACGGCGCATTTCCTGCCTCAGGCAATTCTACCGCTTCCTTTATTCCGAGGGCCGGCGCGCCGACGATCCCACGACTACCCTCGATAGCCCGAGGCGGCGGCGGCCGCTGCCGAAGATTTTGAGCGAGGCCGAGGTCGAGCGGCTGCTCACGGCGGCGCGCGACCGGCCCGGCCCTGACGGCCGCCGGCTTCATGTCATGATCGAATTGCTTTATGCCACCGGCATGCGCGTCTCGGAACTCCTGGCACTGCCCTATCCGCTGCCCCGTGAGGACGCCCGTTTTCTCATCATCCGCGGCAAGGGCAAGAAAGAGCGGCTGGTGCCGCTCGGCGACCGGGCACTTAGGACGCTTGAAGCTTATCTCGACGTGCGCGCCCACTTCCTCAAAGCAAAACGGCCCTCGCGTTGGCTGTTTCCCTCGCGCGGACGCTCCGGGACGCTCACCCGCATCCGCTTTTATCAGCTTCTGCACGAGCTTGCCGTCAACGCCGGGCTCGACCCCGCCAAGGTGTCGCCACACGTGCTGCGTCATGCCTTCGCCAGCCATCTTCTCGCCCATGGCGCCGATCTTCGCGTCGTGCAGCAGCTTCTCGGTCATGCGGATGTCGCAACCACCGAAATCTACACCCATGTGCTCGACGAACGCCTGAAATCCCTGGTCGCCGAGCACCATCCCCTGAACCGATCCGGCAACGGCACCACCGATTCACCACCACAGCAATCGCGGCGCAAGCCAAGCCGGGATTGACTTCGCCTCCCCGCCCCGACATGGTGGCGCGCCGGTCCGGCGTTGGCCCGTGACCCGGCGTACCGATTGGCCCAAGCGGCGAATGAGCAGCGACGAACGACCGAGGCATGGCACAGACTTATCTCGATTTCGAAAAGCCGATCGCCGAGCTTGAGGGCAAGTTGCGCGAACTCGAGCAGACCGCAGGCGGCAACGACCTCAACATCGCCGACGACATCCAGCGCCTTAAGGCCAAGGCCGAGCAATCGCTCCGCGCGCTCTATGCCAAGCTTACGCCGTGGCAGAAAACGCTGGTCGCTCGGCACCCCGACCGACCTCATTTCGAGGACTATGTCGGCGCCCTCATCACCGATTTCACCGCTCTGGCGGGCGATCGCGCTTTCGCCGACGACAGAGCGATCGGTGGCGGACTCGGCCGTTTCCGCGGCCGCTCGGTCATGGTGATTGGCCACGACAAGGGGCGTGCCACTGAGGGCCGCATTGCTCATAATTTCGGCATGGCGCGGCCCGAGGGCTATCGCAAGGCGGTGCGGCTCATGCGCCTTGCCGAACGCTTCGGCCTGCCGGTAATCACATTGGTGGACACGCCGGGCGCCTACCCGGGGATCGACGCTGAGGAGCACGGACAGGCCGAGGCGATTGCACGCGCCATCGATTGCTGCCTCGACCTCAAGGTTCCGCTGGTTGCGGTCATTCTCGGCGAAGGCGGGTCGGGCGGCGCCGTCGCCATCGCCGCCGCCAATCAAACGATGATGTTGGAACACGCCGTCTATTCGGTAGCCTCACCCGAGGCCTGCGCGTCGATCCTTTGGCATGCGGCGGAAAAGGCCCGCGAGGCGGCGGATGCCTTGAAGCTCACCGCCGCCGATCTTCTCGCTCTCAAGGTGGTGGATCGGGTGATCCCAGAGCCCATCGGCGGCGCACATCGGCAACCCGAGCGCACGATCGCCGCCGTCGGCAACGCGATCGAGGACGCCCTCAAGGCGCTCTCCGGCATCGCGTCCGAGGCGTTCCGCGAGCAACGGCGGCGCAAGTTTCTTGACATCGACGGCCGCGGCCGCCTTTAGCGCGCCCGCCGGCTACAGGCTGCGGCTGAAGGCGCGGATTTCCTCGATGAAAAGCTCGGGTTCCTCGAGAGCGGCGAAATGGCCGCCGGCATCCAGTTCCGACCAGCGTCGGACCTCGTACATACGCTCGACCCAGACGCGCGGCGGGCGCGGCAGATCGGCAAGGGGAAAGGCCATATAGCCGGTCGAAACCCCGACGCGCTGCCCCGCCTTGAGGCGCAGCGAACCATCCTGCCGCGCGGCGTAAAAAGGCCAGCTCGCGGGGCCGATGGCGGCGGTGAACCAATAGAGGGACAACATGGTACAAAGCTGGTCGCGGGAGAACCGCCGCTCAAGGTTGCCGCTCGTATCCGCGAGGCTGCGGAATTTTTCGAGCAGCCAGCCAACCAAGCCGGCCGGCGAATCGGTGAGCGCGAAGGCAAGCGTCTGCGGCTTCGTGGCCTGGATCGCCTGATGGCCGATTTCTTCCCGCCAGTAGCGGCGAAGACGGGCAAGGAATTCCTGCTCGGGTTGGGTCAACGGCACGCTGCCCGGCCCCTGCCATGGGGCCAAAGGCAAGCTTTGCAGCGAAAGCCCGGCTAAGGTCTGCGGCCATTCGAGACCAAGGTAGGAGGCAACAGCGGCACCCCAATCATTACCATGGACGATGAAATGGCGGTATCCGAGCACCTTGGTCATCAGCGTCTGGCAGAGTGAGGCCATGGCGCGGGGGCCGAGTGGCTTTGCCGGCGGCGGCGAAAAGCCATAACCCGGCAGGGACACCACCACCACGTCGAAGGCTTCCGCTTCGTCGCCGTCAAAGCGGTCGGGGTGGGCTAAAGCCTCGATGACGGGAAGAAACTCATAAAACGAGCTTGGCCAGCCGTGGATCAGCAGCAAAGGCTGCGGTACCAGGCCCGACCCGGGCTCGTGCAGGTAATGCAGCCGTTGACGTTGTTGCCCCGGAGCTTCGATCTCGACCGTATAGTGGGGAAAGGCGTTAAGCTTGGCCTCTTCGGCCGGCCAGTCATAGATTTCGCGCCAATGCTCGACCAGCCTCCTCACGCTTGCGCGCTCGCTGCCGAAGCGCCAGTCGCGATTCTCGGGTTCGTTCGGCCAGCGCGTTCGCGCAAGACGGCGTTTGAGGTCTGCAATCGCAGCGGGAGCGACAGCGATCGCGAAAGGTTCGGGCTTGGCGGATTCCGTGGTCATTGTTCATCACGGAAGGCACGAAAGAAACGCCGCAACTCCTCGATCAGAAGCGGGCCGTTTTCCATCGCGACGAAATGGCCGCCGCGGTCGAAGTCACGCCGGTCGGCTACATGATAGATGCGCTTTACCCATTCCGCTGGCGGCGGGGGAAAGAGATCGAAGGGAAAGAAGGCGAAACCGGTCGGCACCGTGATCCGCTCACCTGGCTTGAGCGTCAAGCCGCCCCGGTTCCTCACCGCAAAATAGAGCCAGTTCGCCGCGTTGATCCCGTTCAACCAATAAAGCATGACTTGGGTGATCAGCCGGTCCATGGCAAAGGGCGGTGGCTGATCGGCCTTGGCGCCCGGCCAGCCGTGGTATTTCTCCACGATCCAGGCGGCGAGGCCGGCCGGCGAATCGGTCAGCCCATAAGCAAGCGATTGCGGCCGCGTGCCCTGAATTTCCTGATAGCCGCCTTCACGCTGGAGCCGCTCTCGCGTGACGTTGATCCAGCGCTGCTCGGCCTCGCTCAAAGGCGGCACGCCTTCGCCCAAGGTCGGGCGCAACCCCAGCATGGTGAGATGGATCGCCGTCACCGCTTCGCCGTGACGGCGCGCGAGTTCCGAGGTCACGACCGAGCCCCAATCGCCGCCATGGGCGAAATAGCGCGGAAAGCACAGCACGTCCGACATCAGACGATGCCAGAGATCAGCGATTTCGGCCGGCGTCATGGGTGCGGCCGGCGCGGCGGAAAAGCCGTAGCCCGGAAGGCTGGGCGCGATCACCGTGAAGGCGTCAGCGGGATCGCCGCCGAAACGCGCCGGATCGGCCAACGGAAACACGATATCGCGGAATTCGAAAACCGATCCAGGCCAGCCATGGGTGAGAAGCAGCGGTTTCGGCCTTGGCCCGACGCCCGGGTAATACAAAAAATGGATCTTGAGACCGCCAATTTCCGCGCGGTATTGCGGCAAGGCGTTGAGCGCCGCCTCTTCCGCGCGCCAATCATAACCCTCCCGCCAGTGCATGACGAATTTTTGCAGGTAGCCGAGGTTGGCGCCGAGCCGCCACGCGGCGCCCTCGGGCTCCGCCGGCCATCGGGTCGCCGCAAGCCGTTCGCGGAGATCGGCGAGCGTCGCGTCCGGAACCGCGATCCGGAACGCTTCGGCTGCGATCGCTTGCTCCACTTTGAACTCCGGCCACTACCCCGTTGTCTTCTTTTTTAGCCTAACGTCTTTCGACGCTTCGGCAAAGACTTGCGAAACATTATGGGAAGACTTGAGGGGCCGCCTGCGAAGGACCGGCACGGGCGCAATCATCGCTCAAGGTCATGTCTCCGCGCCCTTAGGCGGCGCCGCGCCGCGTCACGATATCGATTGGCGAATTGACGCGGGTATGTTAGCGACACGTTATAACATTCCATTTTGAAGTGTTCCCCAGCCTCCTCTTTGCAGAGAAACCGGAATGAAACCGCTCGCTTTGTTGGCCGCGTTTTTCGCCGGGCTCATCATTCCCACGGCTGCCCGTGCGGCAGGCGCCATCCCCATTTTGGCGGCCGAGAACTTCTATGGCGACGTCGCGCAACAAATCGGCGGCAACCATGCGAAAGTGGTCAGCATTCTCGCCAACCCCGACCAGGATCCGCACCTCTTCGAGGTCAGCCCTTCTGTCGCCCGAGAGGTGTCGGCGGCCCGTATCGTCATCTACAACGGCATCGGCTACGATCCTTGGATGGCGAAGCTTCTCGGCGCCATCCGGAAGCCCGGTCGCGAGGTCATCGTGGTCGCTGGACTGATCGGCGCCAAGGCCGGCGATAATCCGCATATTTGGTACGATCCGGCGACCATGCCGAGGCTGGCCAAAATCCTGGCGGCGGATTTGAGCCGCCTTGATCCGGCGCACCGCGCTGACTTCGAGGAACATCTTACGCGATTCCGGCACTCGATGGACGCCATACAAGCCAAAATCGCAACGCTCAGGGCACGCCTCGCCGGCACGCCGGTGACGGCGACGGAACCGGTTTTCGGCTACATGTTCGCCGCCCTTGGCATGCCCGTCAGGAACATGCGGTTTCAAATCGCGGTCATGAACGGTGTGGGCCCGAGCGCCGGCAGCGTCGCCGCGTTCGAGAGTGACCTCAGAGCGCACCGGGTCAAGTTGCTCGTTTACAATGCCCAGGCGTCGGGCCGGATGGCTAAGCGCATGAAGGAAATCGCCACGGCATCTCAGATCCCGGTGGTCGCGGTGACGGAAACCGAGCCCCGCGGTGCAACCTATCAGCAGTGGATCCTGAGCGAGCTTGCCGCCATAGACCGCGCGCTGACGAAATAGCGGTGCAAAGGCAAAGAAGAACAAAAGACGGAGGCGACCGTCCACCGAGGGTTGGAATCACAGACGGCCGTGGCAATGCTTGTATTTCTTGCCTGAGCCGCAAGGACAGGGCGCGTTCCGTGGCGTCCGACGCCAGGTCGCGGGATCGTTCGGGTTGAAGGCAAGGCTCCGAACGGGCGCCGGCGCGGTCATCACTTCGAGCTCGTTCTCTCCGGTCAGCGGATCGGCGTGGATCGCCTGCATGCGTTGCGCGGAACGCTGCGGGATCGGTGGCGGCGCTTCGGGTTCGTCGAAGCGAAGCTCGATATGGGCCAACGTCGTAGTCACCGATTCCCGAAGGTTGGTGAGCATGGTCTCGAACAACGCAAAGGCCTCGCGCTTGTATTCGTTCAAGGGATCGAGCTGGCCATAGGCGCGAAGCCCGATGCCTTGGCGGAGATGATCGAGGACAAGGAGATGTTCCTTCCAGATTTGATCGAGAATCTGGAGGAGCAGGCTCTTCTCCACCATGCGCATAACGTCGGGCCCGAAGTTCGCCACCTTCTCCGCCATCTTGCGATTGGTGGCATCAAGGAGCCGGGTCTCAATCTCGTCCTCGGCGATGCCCTCTTCCTTGGCCCAATCGACGATCGGGAGGTCAAGTCCGAAAATGCGCGTGACCTCGGCGGCAAGGCCGGCCGCGTCCCATTGCTCGGAATAGCTGTTTTCGGGAATCGCCCGCGCCACGAGGTTCTTTACCACCTCGGTCCGCATGTCGGCGATGGTCTCGGCGACATTGGCGGTTCGCATCAATTCGATACGCTGTTCATAGACGACCTTGCGCTGGTCGTTCATCACGTCGTCGTATTTCAAGAGGTTCTTGCGGGTATCGTAGTTTCGTGCCTCGACCTTTTCCTGCGCCTTCTCCAGCGCCTTGTTGATCCAGGGATGGGTGATCGCCTCCCCCTCTTGCAGGCCGAAGCGCTGCAGCATGCCGTCCATGCGTTCGGAGCCGAAGATGCGCATGAGATCGTCTTCAAGGCTCAGGAAAAATTTCGATGCGCCGGGATCCCCCTGGCGGCCGGAACGGCCGCGCAGCTGGTTGTCGATGCGCCGGCTTTCGTGGCGCTCGGTGCCGATGATGTAGAGCCCGCCCGCGCCGATCACCTTGGCCTTTTCCGCCTCGACCTCGGCCTTGATCGCGGCAATCCGCCGCTCACGCTCCGTGGAATCGGCGATGTCGGCGACCTCGGTCTTGACACGCATGTCGAAGTTGCCGCCAAGCTGAATATCGGTGCCGCGGCCCGCCATGTTGGTCGCGATGGTGACGGCGCCGAAGCGTCCCGCCTGGGCGACGATCGTCGCCTCCTGCTCGTGATAACGGGCGTTCAGCACGTTGTGCGGAATCTTGCGTTTCTTCAAAAGCTCGGATAGCGATTCCGACTTTTCGATCGAAACCGTGCCGACGAGAACCGGCTGGCCGCGATCGCGGCACTCGCCGATCAGCTTGACGATGGCGTCGAACTTCTCGGGGGCCGAACGATAAACCTCGTCGTCGGCGTCGCGCCGCGCCACCGGCAGGTTGGTCGGCACCTCGACGACGTCAAGACCGTAAATTTCGCCGAACTCGGTCGCCTCGGTCGCCGCCGTGCCGGTCATGCCCGCGAGTTTCGGATAGAGGCGGAAATAGTTCTGGAAGGTGATCGAGGCGAGCGTCTGGTTCTCGGGTTGGACCTCCACCTTCTCCTTCGCCTCGATCGCCTGGTGCAAGCCCTCGGAATAGCGCCGCCCTTCCATCATCCGGCCGGTGAACTCGTCGATGATGACGACCTGGCCATTCTTGACGATGTAGTCGGTGTCGCGGTGAAACAGCTTATGTGCCTTCAATGCCGAGTTCAGATGATGCACGAGCGACACGTTCTCACGATCGTAGAGGCCGTGCCCCTTGAGCAACCCTGCCTGGCGGGACGCCTGCTCCACCTTTTCCTGGCCGGTCTCGGTGAAATGAACCGTCTTCATCTTCTCGTCGATCTCGAAATCGTCGTCATCGAGCATCGGAATCAACCGGTCGGCGCCGAAATAGAGTTCAGATGTGTCTTCCGTCGGGCCGCTGATGATCAAGGGCGTGCGCGCCTCATCGATCAGGATCGAGTCGACCTCGTCGACGATGGCGTAGTGAAATTTGCGCTGCACCATCGAATCGAGATCGAACTTCATGTTGTCGCGCAAGTAGTCGAAGCCGAATTCGTTGTTGGTGCCGTAAGTAACGTCGGCGGCATAGGCGTTGCGCCGTTCGTCGTCGTCGAGATCGTGCAGAATGCAGCCGACGGAAAGCCCGAGAAAGCGATAGATCTGGCCCATCCATTCGGCATCGCGCCCGGCCAGATAGTCGTTCACGGTCACCACATGGACGCCCTTGGCCGCCAACGCATTAAGATAGACAGGAAACGTCGCGACCAGCGTCTTGCCCTCGCCGGTTTTCATTTCCGCGATCTTGCCTTCGTGCAGCACCATGCCGCCGATCAGCTGCACGTCGAACGCGCGCTGGCCAAGCGTGCGCTTGCCTGCCTCGCGCACGACGGCGAAGGCCTCCGGCAAAAGCTCGTCCAAGGTGGCGGCATCGGCGAGCCGCCGGCGGAATTCCGCGGTCTGGTCGCGGAGCTCATCATCCGACATCGCCGCCATTCGCGCCTCGAGCGCATTTATCGCGGCGACGCGTTTGGCGTAGGCCTTGACCCGCCGGTCGTTGGACGAGCCAAATATCTTCTTGGCGATGCCGCCGAGCATTCATCACTCCTGAGGAGAAGGGCCGTCCGGCTGGACCAGGTCCCCGTGAGACATAAGAGGCGGAACGGCTTCTGTCAACGCGGGGAAAGCCAGAAACACCTTTGCCGGCCAGCCGGAATGGCCCTATGCTGGCGCCGCGCTGCCGCCCGCGATCGCGGAGATGGCGGCGCGTCATCAAATTTGCCGGTCGGATCTCCGGCCAGAGGAGCCCCTGCGTCATGTTTGCCCGTCTCTTCAGCGCGTTGGCGCTGTCGTCGCTGTTGATCTCGCCCGCCCTTGCCGCGCCTCCAGCACCGGCCAAGAATCCAGTGGTGGCGCGCGTGAATGGCATCGTGATCCACCGTTCCGACCTTCTTCTCGCGATGCAGGACCTGCCGCAGCAATATCGCGCCTTGCCGCTCAAGGTGCTCTACACGCCACTCCTGAACCAGATCGTCGATCGCAAGCTCATCGCCGAGGCGGCCGAGAAGGAAAAGCTCGACCAGAATCCCTTGGTCAAGCAGCGCATTGCGCTCGCCCGCGAGGAGACGCTTGAAAGCGCCTATATCGGGCAACGCCTGAAGAAGGAACTGACCGAGGCCAAGCTCAAGGCGCTCTATGACGCCAAAGTCAAGACGATGAAGCCGGTCGAGGAGGTACGCGCCCGCCACATCCTGGTCAAAACCAAGGCGGAGGCGGAGCAGATCATCGCCAAGCTGAAGAAAGGCGCCGATTTCGCCACCCTTGCCAAGGAGAAGTCGATCGACCCCTCGGCGTCGAATGGCGGTGAGCTCGGCTACTTCACGGAAGATCAGATGGTGCCGAGCTTTGCCAAGGCGGCCTTTGCTTTGAAGCCAGGCCAATTCAGCCAGACGCCGGTGCACACGCCCTTCGGCTGGCACGTAATCGAAGTCGAGGCGAGACGCACCAAGCCGGTTCCGACCTTCAAGGAAATGGCCCCGAAGCTCCGCGAGGAAATGGTTCAGACCACGGTCGCGAAGGTAGTCGAAAACCTACGTGCCAAGGCCAAGATCCAGCTCTATAACGAGGATGGCTCGCCGATGACGGCGGCACCGAAACAGGCCCTGCCGGCGAAATAGGAGGATTGCTCCGCGCGGAAGCCGCAGCCGGTTTCCGCCGGGCGCCGTTCCCGAGGCCGGGCGGGCGATAGCCCGTCCCGGCAGCAGTCGCCTTCTCGTGAGATGTCGATGTCGAAGCCGCTCCCCGTCTCGCCGCTCGCCCCCAAGGTAATCCCGGCTTTGCCGCCGATCGCCGGGGTCAGGCTCGCCAGCTTGGAAAGCGCGGTGCGCTATCGCGGCCGGCCGGATCTGCTGGTGATGGATTTCGCCCGCGGCACCAA
This sequence comes from Ferrovibrionaceae bacterium, assembly GCA_046705265.1. Classification (GTDB taxonomy): domain Bacteria; phylum Pseudomonadota; class Alphaproteobacteria; order Ferrovibrionales; family Ferrovibrionaceae; genus JAJYTL01. The sequence continues at coordinate 44,623 of JBJKQL010000128.1, read as the reverse complement.
GGTCGCCGGTCTTCTCACCCAGTCGCGCATGCCGGGCGCGCCGATCGACTGGTGCCGGAAACACCTCGCCCGCGGTCGCGCGCGCGCGCTTGTGGTGAATGCCGGGAACGCCAACGTCTTCACCGGCAAGGCCGGCATCGCCGCTTGCCAGGCGATGGCTGTCGCCACGGCCAAGACGCTCGGTTGCCGGCCGAACGAGGTTTTGCTGGCCTCGACCGGGGTGATCGGCCAGATACTGCCTTACGAAAAGATCGTGGCGAAAATCAGCGGCGCTGGACGCGGCCTTGCGGAAACGGGCTGGGATGCGGCTTCGGCAGCAATTCTGACCACCGACACCTTCCCGAAGCGCGCCACCGTCGAAACCGAAATCGGCGGCGCCGCGGTTACTCTCAACGGCATTGCCAAGGGCTCCGGCATGATCGCCCCCGACATGGCGACGCTTCTCGCCTTCGTCGCAACCGATGCGGCGCTGCCGGCCGCGATTCTTGACCGGCTATTGCGCGAGGCAAACGAGAGATCGTTCAATTGCCTTACCGTCGATGGCGATACGTCAACCAGCGACACATTGCTCTTCTTTGCGACCGGTCAGGCCCGGCATGCCGCGATCCGCGACGCGCGGGACCCGGCGCTCAAACCGTTCCGCAGAGCGCTCGCCACGCTTCTCGCCGATCTTGCCGAACAAGTAGCGCGCGACGGCGAGGGCGCCGAAAAGCTGATCACCATCGACGTCAACGGTGCAGCGAGCCGGCGTGCGGCACGGCGGATCGCGCTCGCCATCGCCAACTCGCCCCTGGTTAAGACGGCGATCGCCGGTGCCGACGCCAATTGGGGCCGCATCGCCATGGCGGTCGGCAAGGCCGGCGAGCGAGCCGACCGCGACCGGCTCGAAATCCGCATCGGCGGCGAACTCGTCACCGCGTCGGGCGGCATCCATCCCGGCTATGACGAAGCGAAGGCGACGGCACATCTCAAGGGCCGCGAAATCGCGATCGCGGTCGACGTCGGCATCGGCCGCGGCAAGGCCCGGATCTGGACCTGCGACCTGACCCACGGCTACATCGCCATCAACGCCGATTATCGCTCGTGACCGGGCCCCTCGTTCTGGTCGCGGCGGTGGCCCTGATCGATCCCGACGGCCGCGTTCTGGTGGCCCAGCGGCCAGCCGGCAAGTCCATGCCCGGTCTTTGGGAATTTCCCGGGGGCAAGATTGAGCCGGGCGAGACCCCGGAAGACGCCCTGATCCGCGAGCTCAAGGAAGAGCTCGCCATCAACGTCAGTGAGAGCTGCCTCGCGCCCTTCACCTTCGCGTCGCATGCCTATGAGGACTTTCATCTGATGATGCCGCTTTACCTTTGCCGCCGCTGGGAGGGCATCGTGCGGGGACGCGAAGGGCAAGTGCTGAAATGGGTGCGGCCCGAAAAGCTGATGGCTCTCGAGATGCCGCCGGCCGACAAGCCGCTTGTCGCCATGCTGCGGGATTTTCTTTGATTTTGATATAGTTTGATTTTGATATAGAAGGCCTTACGGCTTGGCCTTGTCGTCCGTCCGGTGCTCGGTCACGCCCAGCGCATCGGCAAGACGCGTCGCCGCCGATCCGGGACGGAGGGGCTTTTGTTGAGCCGGGTGCGGCCGCCAGCCGGTAAGCGTGACGATCTCAAAACGCACCCGGAGGCGGCTGTCGCCGCCGCTTGCGATTGCGGCGAATCGTTGCACCGCCCGCGCCAAGGTTGCGCGACGGGTAAAGCCTTTCCGCCGCTTGACGAGCGCGTTGCTTTCGCCCATGCCGCGGAGATCGCGCATCAACCTCAGGCCGTCACCATAGGAAACCTCGATCCAGTCGCGATCGACCACCGGCAGCGCAAAGCCCGCCCGCTGCATCAGCCGGCCGGCATCCTCGACGGTTATGAACGGCGAGACCCGAGGGCTCGCGCCAGCCTCGCATTCGGCCTCGGCCTCAAGCCAGGCGCGGCGCAGATCAGCAAGCGTGTCCGGGCCGAAGACACTGGCGAGAAAAAGCCCGTCCGCTTTCAAGGTGTCTTGAATCTGCGACAGGGCACCTGGCAGATCGTTGACCCAATGAAGGCTGAGAACGCTCGCGACGAGGTCGAAGCGCGCCGGCGCAAAGGGCAGGAATTCCTCATCCGCGACGACGCGGAACCCCGGCGCCTGGCGCGCCAGGCCGGAGGCCAAATCGGCCGAAACCCAGGTCTCGACCCCGCCGCGGGACCCAAGCGCGCGCGGCAACAGCCCGCCGTGGCAGCCAAGGTCGAGGGCAAAGGGAAAGCCGCGCCGAATATCGCTCAAGCGATCGCCAAGCCGCTCGGCTGCCTCACGCAAGAGGAAATCATGGACGGCAAAATCAGGTGCCGCGCGCTCGCGGTGGCGGCGCACCGCGCGCCGATCGAAAACCTCAATCTCGCCCGCCATGGCGCCGTTATGCCACGGCTTGACCACCCACGCCAAGGGAGGCCGGTGACAGGCTTCCGGCTGACAGCGGCCCGGAAATCGGCGATGATCGTGCGAACCAGCGGGTTGCAATGGAAGACACGGATCATCTTCTGTCCTTGCCGCCACGAAAATCGCCGGCCGCGGCCGTCGCCGGCAGCATTCGTGCCGCGTGGCACGCCATGCCATGCCGCTGCTTGGCCGCCAGGCGCTTCATCTCCTATTGCCACCGCAATGCCTGATGTCGCCGGCTCGTCGATCGGCCCGGGACGCTTTGCGCCCGCTGTTGACGCACCATCGACTTCATCGAAGGGCCGGCCTGCGCGGTTTGCGGTCTCCCCTTAGGAATGGCGAATTTCTATAGGTAATGTCTCGAATATCGAATCCCGCGCAATGCGCCGCCTGCCTGCGCCGCCCGCCGCTCTATGACCGGGCGCGGGCGGAGATGCGCTATGACGAAGGCGCGAGGCGGCTGATCATCGGTTTCGAGCGCCGTGACCGGACCGAGGGCGCTAGGGCGTTCGCCAGCCGGATGGCGCGACGCGGCTCCGAGCTCATCCGCCAAAGCGACGTGATCGCGCCGGTGCCGCTGCATTGAACATGCCTCGTTCGTCGCCGTTACAACCAGGCGGCCCTATTGGGCAAGCTTTGGCGAAGCTCACGGGAAAGCCCTTGATCGCCGATCTTTTGGTCCGCACCCGGCGAACACCAAGCCAGGGCGGACTCAACGGGGCAGAACGCCGCGCCAATGCTAAGGCCGTCATGGCCGTGCGCCGCCGATGCGAGCCGGCGCGGTGGCCGGCAAGCGAATCCTTTTGATCGACGATGTTCTCACCACGGGCGCAACGGCAGATTCTTGCGCCCAAGCCTTGCGCACAGCCGGAGCAAAAGCCATCCTGGTCCCGGTCCTCGCCCGGATTGTCCGGCCTGAGCGCTACCCCATATAGTACAGAAGCGCGGCGGCAAGGCCCCGGCGCGTTGATTTGTACCCGTTATTTCGCGGCCCGTACGGGCTCTCTTTTGTGTCTGGAAAAAGCGCGATGGCCGAAGTCGTGATCTATACCACCATGTTCTGTCCCTATTGCGCGAGGGCCAAGGCGCTGTTTGAAAAGAAGAACGTAGCTTTCGAAGAGATCGGCGTCGACTTCGATCCACACTTGCGCGAGGAGATGGCGCGCCGCGCGGAAGGGCGCACCACGGTGCCGCAGATATTCATCGACGGTCGGCCGATCGGCGGTTCGGACGATCTTTATGCGCTGGAGCGGGCAGGAGAACTCGACCCGCTTCTCGACGCAAAGGCCGCCGAGTAGGAGGCTACGGCAGTGACGATGGCTTTCAACCTCGCCTGTATCCAGATCACCGCCGATGATGACATCGCCGGCAATATCACCCATACCACACGGCTCATTCGCGCCGCCAAAGCCGCCGGCGCCGAGATGGTCGCGACTCCGGAAAACACCGCCATCATGGCCGCCCGCGGCGAAACCACCGTCGCCGCGGCGGCGCCGGAGGACGAACATCCAGTCCTGAGAGCCTATCGTGCGCTCGCTGAGGAAACCGGTCTTTGGATTTTGCTCGGCTCGATCGGGGTCCACCTGCCCGACGAGCGCCGCATCGCCAATCGGTCGTTGTTGATTACGCCACGAGGCGCCATCGCCGCGCGCTACGACAAGATCCATATGTTCGATGTCGACCTCGGCACCGGCGAACGCTATGAGGAATCGCACCGCTACCGGCCGGGCTCGGAAGCACGCCTCATCCCGCTGCCCTGGGGCATGCTTGGCATGACAGTGTGTTACGACCTGCGCTTTCCTCAGCTTTATCGCGCCCTCGCCAAGGGCGGGGCCCAGTTCCTCAGCATTCCTTCGGCCTTCACGCGACCAACCGGCGCCGCCCATTGGCATGTACTAATGCGGGCGCGCGCGATCGAGACCGGCTGCTTTGTCTTCGCGCCCGCGCAATGCGGCGTTCACCCTGGCGAACGCAAGACCTATGGCCATTCGCTGATCGTCGACCCTTGGGGCGAAGTGCTGGCCGATGGCGGCGAGGAGCCCGGGTTCATCATCGCCGAGATCGATACGGCCAGGGTCGCGGAAGCAAGGCGCCGCATCCCCTCGCTCTGCCATGACCGGCCCTTCACCCTCGAGCAACCGGCCGACAAAGCGGCGGAATAGGCGGAATAGACGATATAGGATCGCTGCTTATATAGGATCGCTGCTTATCAATAGCCTGCCAGCGTCCTTTCGATTCCGAAATTCGCCACGGGCCAATACCGATATGCGGCGAATTCCGGAATCGGGACATTACGCGGCGGGGTTCAGCGCGAAGATTTTTTGTCGCACGGCGGGGCGCGGCTCGCTTTCCTGCCCGTGCTCGTAGGCCCGGACGAGAAGCCTGCCGCGCACGGTTTCGAGAAGCTCGCCCGGCTGCAGCAAATACTCCGGATTGCTCGGACGTCCGAAGCGCTCATTGCCGCGGGCGAAGGTTTCGTAAATCAGTGCCCCGCCCGGGCTCAGACTTTCGACCAGAACGGGCAAGAGCGGCCGCCAGAGATAATTCGTCACCACGACGGCAGAGAAGCGCTCGCCTGGAAACGGCCAGGGATCGGCTTCAAGATCGGCGGCGATGACGCGAAGCCCGGAACGACTTTGAACCGGCTGCAAGGGCGCAACATCCCTGTCGACAGCTGTGACCGGATGGCCACGATCGAGAAAAACAACACTGTGGCGGCCTTGCCCGGCGGCCACGTCCAATACTGGACCGTGCGCTGGAATCTCTCCTGCCCAACGCAAAACCCATGTCGAAGCTACGTTTATCATGACCGGTTCACCATTGTTTTGGGCATCCATCCAGACTTAGACTTTTTTCATTTTCGTGATCCACACTTGCCGGGCGGTGATATTTCTGTCATTTATCGATCGAGTATTTAACGGGACTCGGGTGATGATTCTTTATCAACTTCTGTGTCGGAACCAGCACGGATTTGAGGCTTGGTTTCGCGACAGCAAGGCGTATGACGCTCAAGCCAAGGGGGGACGCGTTACCTGCCCGGTCTGCGGCAGCCGCAAGATCGCCAAGGCGCCGATGGCTCCGAACATCGCGACCCGGCGCGAGAGCCCGGCCGCCGAGCCCACAGGGGTGCCGAAGGAAACGGCCAAGGCCGAAATCGCCGATGTCATTGAGCTGCTCAAGGTGTTGCGCCAGCAAGTGGAGGCAACCTGCGACTATGTCGGGGATCAGTTCGCCGAAGAGGCGCGGAAGATCCACTATGGCGAAACCGAGCGGCGCGACATTTATGGCGACGCGACAGCCGAGGAAGCGGAAGAGCTCCGCGAGGAAGGGGTGGAATTCACCCGCATCCCGTGGCCGCCGCGCCACGACTCCTGATTCCCCTCTAGCGATACCAAGTCCCGATATACGGCATATTCAGCCGTGCTTCACCCGTCCGACGGCGGCACAGGAAGCTTTTCCGCAACAGCCATGTAGTTCACGGCGAGATCACGTCCAAGCATCCAGCGTTCGCGGAAAGGATCGTAGGTAACGCCCGTCAACTCCTTCAAGCCGAAGCCGGCCGCGCGCAAATGGGTCGCGAGTTCGTGCGGGCGGACGAACTTATCCCAATGATGAGTGCCGGGGGGCAGCCAGTGCAATACATACTCCGCGCCGACGATGGCAAACGCGAATGATTTGGCCGTACGATTAAGGGTGGCGAGCAAGAGCGCGCCGGCCGGCCCGAGCAGTGCGCCGCAGGCGATGATAAAGCTCCCGAGGTCGGCCACATGTTCCACCACCTCCATGGCGAGAATGACGTCGAAACGCTCGTCCTCGCCTGCGAGATCCTCGGCAGTGACTGCACGATAATCGATATCAAGCCCCCCTGCGGCCGCATGAGCACGGGCAACGGCGATGTTTTCCGGCCCCGGATCAGCCCCGACGACCTTTGCCCCAAGCCGGGCGAGAGGCTCTGAAAGAAGGCCGCCGCCGCAGCCGAGGTCCAGCACGCGAAGGCCGTTCAGGGGTGCCGGCGCCTTGGCGTCGCGACCGAAACGCCAGCACAGACGGTCCCGGACAAAGGCAATTCGGACCGGATTCAGGCGATGGAGGAAGCGGTGTTCGCCCTCCGTGTCCCACCACGCGCTGGCATGTGCCGTGAAGTGGCGAATTTCCGCCGCATCGACGCTGTCCCGGTTGCCGGAAGGGGGGGCGGCGGATGCCGCGTTTCGGGGAAATTTTGTGACCATCACGGGGGATTCCTGCGTCGCGCGCACGTATACTTGTGTGGTGCCGGCGGGCAGAGTATGAATACCCGCGCCTTGGCTCGCAAGGCTCTAGCGAAAACTCCGGATATCGCATCATGGCCCGCTTGGTAATGAAATTCGGCGGCACCTCCGTGGCCGGAACCGAACGCATCCGCAATGCGGCGGTGCGCGTCAAGCATGAAGTCGAGGCTGGCAACGAGGTTGCGGTGGTGGTCTCGGCAATGGCCGGCGAGACCAACCGCTTGGTGGCCTTTTGCCGCGAGATGGCGCCACTCCACGACGCCCGGGAATATGACACCGTTGTAGCGAGCGGCGAGCAGGTGACGACGGGTCTGATGGCGCTGGCGCTGCAACAGCTCGGCGTTTCGGCCCGCTCCTGGCTGGGCTGGCAAATTCCGCTCCACACTAACGACGTGCATGGTTCAGCCCGCGTCGAGTCGATCGAAACCGCCGAGATTGAGCGCCACTTCGCCGACGGCCAGGTCGCGGTGGTCGCGGGCTTCCAGGGCCTCGGTCCCGACGGTCGGGTGACGACCTTGGGCCGCGGCGGATCGGATACTTCGGCGGTGGCCCTGGCGGCCGCGCTCCGCGCCGATCGCTGCGATATCTATACCGATGTCGAGGGGGTCTTTACCGCCGACCCCCGCATCGTGACGCGTGCGCGCAAGCTTGCTAAGATTACCTACGAAGAAATGCTGGAACTCGCTTCTCTCGGCGCTCGGGTGCTGCAAACGCGGTCGGTAGAAATGGCGATGAACCACGGGGTTCGCTTGCAGGTCTTGTCGAGCCTTAGCGATGCGCCTGGGACCCTCGTAGTCGATGAGGACGAGATCATGGAAAAACGGGTTGTGAGCGGGATCACCTACGCGCCGGACGAAGCGAAGATTACGCTGCTTTCGGTTTCCGACCGGCCGGGCGTCGCCGCGGCGGTTTTCGGCTCGCTCGCGGATGCCAATATCAACGTCGACATGATCGTGCAGTCGGCCGCGCCGGACGGTTCGACGACCGACATTACCTTCACCGTCGGGCGAACCGATCTCGAGCGGGCGCTCAAGGTTCTCGAAGGCGAGAAAGGCGCCATCGGATTTAATCGGCTTTCGCCCGACCCCAATGTGGTCAAGGTCTCTGCAGTGGGCGTCGGCATGCGCAGCCACGCCGGCGTCGCCCAAACCATGTTTCAGGCGCTGGCCGCTAAGAACATTAACATCCAGGCGATATCAACGTCTGAAATCAAAGTCAGCGTGCTGATCGGCGCCGACTATACCGAACTCGCGGTCCGTGCCTTGCACAGCGCGTTTGGGCTGGATGCGGCCTGACGTGATCGGGCGCGACGACGCACGCCGGCGTCTCGACGCCCTGTGGCGGCGCGGTTGCGCTTTTCTCGGCGTCCGCTACGCCATCATGGGTGGCGCCATGACTTGGGTCTCGGAGCGTCGTCTCGTCGCCGCGATCTCGAACGGCGGGGGATTTGGCGTCATCGCCGCCGGCGCCATGGAGCCGAAGACCCTCGCGGATGAGATCCAAGGCACGATGGCACTGACGGAACAGCCTTTCGGCGTCAACCTCATCACCATGCATCCCGATCTTCTCGAGCTGATCGACGTCTGCCTCGCGTTCAATGTCGGCCATATCGTGCTGGCCGGCGGCGTGCCGCCGGGCGAAGCCATCGCCCGCGCGAAGGCAGGCGGCGCCAAGGTGATCTGTTTCACTCCGGCCTTGGCGCTCGGGCGCAAACTGGTCCGGGCCGGCGCCGACGCCCTGGTCATCGAGGGCATGGAAGCCGGCGGCCATATCGGGCCGGTCGCCACCGCGGTTCTCGCGCAGGAGATACTGCCCCATCTCAGAGATGTACCGATCTTCGTCGCTGGCGGCATCGGCCGCGGCGAGATGATTACGTGCTATTTGAGCCTTGGTGCGAGCGGCGTACAGCTCGGCACCCGTTTCGTCTGCGCTACAGAATCAATCGCACATGCGAATTTCAAGAAGATGTTTATCCGCGCCGCCGCGCGCGATGCGCAGGCAAGCGTGCAGGTTGACCCCGCCTTTCCGGTCATTCCGGTGCGGGCGCTCGCGAACAAGGGCACCCAGCGCTTTATCGAGATGCAACAAGAGGTCATCGGCCGATTCCGCAAGGGAGAACTCACGCAAAAGGATGCACAGCTTGAGATCGAGCGCTTCTGGGCCGGCGCGCTCAGGCGGGCCGTGATCGACGGCGACGTCGAAACCGGCTCGCTTATGGCCGGGCAGAGCGTCGGCATGGTGACGGGCGAACAGCCGACAGCCGGGATTATCGCCGAACTGGTAGAGCAGGCGATCGCCGCCCTCGCCGCACGGGAGGTGGTCGGGGTGGGCGGCTAGTGGCTGAGCGGGTCTCTGGGGCAAGCCCTCGCGTGCTCTTGCGCCGCTTGCGCGAGATCATGGCCGCGACGGCCTCGCCGGAAGAACGGCTCAACACCGTGGTCCGCATCATCGCCGCCAATATGGTGGCGGAAGTCTGCTCGGTCTATCTGGTACGTGCCGGCGAGACACTTGAGCTTTTCGCCACCGAGGGTTTGAAGCCGGAAGCCGTACACGTCACGCGCATGCGGATCGGCGAAGGCTTGGTCGGCGATATCGCGGCGCATGCAAGACCGCTCAATCTTCCCGACGCCCAATCTCATCCGCAATTTGCCTATCGGCCGGAGACGGGCGAAGAAGTCTATCACTCGCTCCTCGGCGTGCCGATTCTTTGGGCCGACCGGGTAATCGGCGTTTTGGTGGTGCAGAACCGCATCCAGCGCCGCTACATCGACGAAGAAGTCGAGGCCCTGGAAACCGTGGCCATGGTGCTGGCCGAGCTTGTGGTCGGCGGCAGTTTGATCCGCCGCGAGGAGCTCGGCCCGGTCGAGGGCAACGTCACCTTGCCGCTCCGCGTCGATGGGCGTTCGCTTTCCGAGGGCCTCGCCTATGGCGTCGCCGTGCTGCACGAACCGCGTATCGTGGTGCGCAAAACCATCGCCGACGATGTCGAGACCGAACAACGGCGGCTGGAGCAGGCGGTGCAGAACCTGCGCCAATCCGTCGATCGCATGCTCGCCCATCCGCTACTCGAGACCGGCGAGAGCCGCGACGTTCTCGAAGCCTATAAGATGTTTGCCTATGACACCGGCTGGCTGGTCCGGCTTAAGGAAGGAGTGACGAGCGGGCTTACGGCGGAAGCGGCGGTGCAGCGTGCGCAGACCGATACCCGGGTCCGGATGCAGGAGATTTCCGACCCCTATCTTCGCGACCGGCTTGCGGATTTCGACGACCTTGCGCTGCGGCTCCTGCAGCACTTGGCAGGCAACGATAAAACGCCTCAGGACGCTCTGCCTGAGGAGGCCGTGTTGTTCGCCCACGCCATGGGGCCAGCCGAGCTTCTCGATTACGATCACGCGCGCTTGCGCGGGTTGGTGCTGGAAGAAGCCTCGCCCACGTCGCATGTCGCGATCGTCGCGCGCGCGCTTGAAATCCCGGTGCTTGGCGGCTGCAAGGTGACCAACCGCATCGATCCCGGAGATCAGGTAATCATCGACGCCGACCACGGTCAGCTTTTCATCCGCCCGGACGAGGCCGTGATCGAAGCCTATCGCGAAAACGTCGCGATCCGTGCCGCGCGCCAGGCGAAATACGCGGCACTCAAAACCGAACCAGCGGTCGCCCGCTCAGGTGAGCGTATCTCGCTCAACATCAATGCCGGGCTTTTGCTCGACGTCGCTCATCTCGAGGAGACCGGCGCCGACGGCATCGGCCTTTATCGCACCGAATTGCAATTCCTGATTCGCGCGACGCTGCCGAAGATCGAGGCGCAGACCGAGCTCTACAGCCGGGTCCTCGAACGCGCCGGCAATCGCTCGGTGGTGTTCCGCACGCTCGACGTCGGGGGTGATAAGATTCTTCGTTATCTCCGCGAGGAGGAAGAGGAGAACCCAGCCATGGGCTGGCGGGCGATCCGCCTTGCACTCGATCGGCCTGCCTTGCTGAAAAGCCAATTGCGCGCGTTGTTGCGCGCCGCCTCCGGCCGGCCCGAACTCAACATCATGTTTCCGATGGTCGCCGAGGTGGCGGAATTCCTGCGCGCACGGGGCATTTTCGAACGCGAGCGCCAGCGGCTCGCCTCGAACGGCCGGCCGCTGCCGGAACGTATTCGCGTCGGCACCATGCTGGAAGTTCCCGCGCTCGCCTGGCAGTTGCCGGCGCTTCTTCGCATGGTGGACTTCATTTCGATCGGCTCGAACGATCTTTGGCAGTTTTTTTTCGCCGCCGACCGCTCGAATGCCCGGCTCACCGATCGTTATGATCCACTCTCGCCGGCGAGCCTTTCGTTTCTGCGCTGGGTGGTGCGCCAATGCGACGAGGCCAAGGTGCCGCTCAGCCTCTGCGGCGAAATGGCCGGGCATCCGCTCGACGCCATGGCGCTGCTCGGTCTCGGCTTCCGCACCATTTCGATGCCTGCCACCGCCATCGGGCCGGTTAAGGAGATGGTGCGAAGCCTCTCCCTGCCGTCTCTCGTCGCCTATATGGATGGCCTCTACGACTGCCCGGACCACAGCGTGCGTAGCCGCCTCATGACTTTTGCCAAGGACCGCGGTGTCCGCATTTAACAAGATATTAAGTGTCGCGGATTTAGGAACGGGTTGCACTGGCCGGTTAGCTCTGATCTATTGCGGGCTCGGGGTTCAGACGGCCCGGCACAAATAGGTAAGCCAAAAAATACATTCATCTTGTGTTAAATGTGACCGGGAACGGTATCGATGGCGAGCGGCACCGAGGAGAAGCGCAAGTCATTGCGGGGAAAAGATAGGCCTCGACACCGCCGGATCGAGCCGGTGGTCGATGAGCAAGAGGCCGCGATCTACTTCAGAATCGGCGAGCAATTGCGTTCACGTCGGCTGGAGGTGGGCCTAAACCTGGATGACGTGGTGCGGGAGCTGAATATCCGCCTTCCGCACCTGATCGCGCTGGAAGAAGGGCGTTTCAAGGACCTGCCCGGCCGCATTTACGCCACGGGCTTCCTCAGGAATTATGCCGAGCATCTCGGCCTCGACGCCGATGCTCTGCTCCAGGCCGTCAAAGACGAGACCGCAGAGCCTGAAGATACGCGTCTTGTATTTCCCACGCCGCCGCCGGAAAGCCGGCTGCCGCGCGGCTGGATCATGTTGATCGCTCTGATCATCGCGGTCGGCGTCTACAGCGCTTGGTATTATGCCAACCATCGTGATCGCATCTTCGCCCCGCATGCCACGAAACCACCCTCGATGGGGCTATTGGCGCCCGGAAAGAACGCACCGGCGACCGGTGCCAAGGGCTCGGCAATGCCGACAAAGGCAGCCAGCACGGCCATGTCGTCGGGCCATTCCGCGAAGGCTACGGTGGCGGCGACGGCAGAGGCCCCAACTCCGGCTGCGGGTGCGCCGGCGGCACCGGGCGAGACGATAAAGACGGCGAGCGCCGGAACGAATATGTCCGAACCCGCTTCCGGACCGGCTAATGACGCCGCAAATCCTGCCATCGCCCCATCCGCGAAGCCTGCGGCAACCGGCGTCAAGGCCGGCGACGGAACCGCAGAGGCGGCGGCTATCCAATCGACGCCAGCGGTCACCTCGCCCGCCTCCTCCTCGATGCCGACCTCGCCGCAGATCGCATCGGCGAGTTCCACGGCCGCGTCGTCAGCGCCAAGTGCAACAGCGTCCCTGACTTCGGCTTCGAATACGGCAGCGGCCGCGACGAAGCCCGCCGCTACTGCGGCAGGCGCAACCCCGCCCCCCCAAGCCTATGGCAGCACCAGCCCCGATGTGCAGGTGGTGCTGAAAGCCCGTTCCGATGCCTGGGTTACGGTTTCGGATGGGAGCGGCAAAGTGATTTTCCCCGGCCATATTCTTCAGCCCGGCGATACCTATAGCGTGCCGCCGAATGCTTCGAACGCAGAACTCTGGACCGGCAATCTTGGCGGACTCGAGATCATCGTCAACGGCAAGACCATGCCGCGGATCGGTGCAATCGGCCAATCGAAACGCAATATTCCGCTCAATCCAGAGCAACTCATCGCCTTCATAAACAGCAAGCACCACTAGAAGACGGTCGCGGGCTTGGCGACTGGCGGCCGGTATCGAACCATCGGACTGTTGGCCATCATGTTGTCAGGTTTAAGGCACGCGCCGCGCTTGATCTTAAGGCCTCAACGCGCCATTTTAGACCTTAATCGGCACCCTCAGGGCCGCCGCGATTCAGCCAAAGAGCAGCCTCATGAGCATACGCCCCTACCGGGAAATCCAGCGCCGTCGCTGTCGGCAGATCCATGTCGGGCCGGTGGCGATCGGCGGCGATGCCCCGATCAGCGTGCAAACGATGACCAACACGTTGACCCGAGACGTCGCAGCCACGGTCGCCCAGATCAAGGCAATCGAAGCCGCCGGTGCGGATATCGTCCGGGTTTCCTGCCCCGACCGGGAATCGACCGAGGGCCTGAAGGACATCGTGCGCCAAGTCTCGATCCCCATCGTGGCCGACATTCACTTCCACTACAAACGCGCGATCGAGGCCGCCGAAGCCGGCGCCGCGTGTTTGCGCATCAATCCCGGCAATATCGGCTCGTCTGAGCGGGTACGCGAGGTGGTTCGCGCCGCGAAGGATCATGGCTTGTCGATGCGGATCGGGGTCAACGCCGGTTCGCTCGAGCGCGACCTCCTCGATAAATACGGCGAGCCGTGCCCCGAAGCGATGGTCGAGAGCGCGCTCGACCATGCCCGCATCCTCGAGGACAACGATTTCTTCGACTTCAAGATTTCCGTCAAGGCCTCGGACGTCTTCCTTGCCGTTGCGGCCTATCAAGGCTTGGCCGAGGCGTGCGATTATCCCCTTCATCTCGGCATTACCGAGGCCGGCGGCCTGCGCGGCGGCACGGTGAAATCGGCAATCGGCATCGGAACGCTGCTCTGGAGCGGCATCGGCGATACCATTCGCGTCTCGCTTTCGGCTGATCCGGTCGAAGAGGTCAAGGCCGGCTTCGAGATGCTGAAGTCGCTGGGCTTAAGGCGGCGCGGCGTCACCATCGTCTCCTGCCCGTCCTGCGCCCGCCAGGCCTTCCAGGTCATCAAGACGGTGGAGGTGCTGGAGGAACGCCTGCAGCATATCCAGACGCCGCTCACGCTTTCGATCATCGGCTGTGTCGTCAACGGGCCGGGCGAAGCGCGCGAGACCGATATCGGCCTCACCGGAGGCGGCAACGGCAACCACATGGTCTATCTCAATGGCGTCACCGACCATAAGATCGATGACGCGCGACTCATTGATCATATCGTCGCACTGGTTGAGGCCAAGGCGGCCGAGCTCGAAAAGGCCGCGCCAAAACTCGAGGCGGTTGCTTCTTAACCTCGATTCCGAACCGGAGCCATTCTGTGTCCACCTTTCAGCCGGTGCGCGGCACGCGCGACCTCTTGCCCGAATCGCATCGCGCCCACCGCCACGTCATCGCGACGGCGCGACGGGTCGCCGAAACCTATGGCTTCCACGAGATCGCGACGCCGATTTTTGAGTTCACCGAAATTTTCGCCCGCAGCATGGGCGAGACGTCGGACGTGGTGTCGAAGGAGATGTACAGCTTCAGCGATAAGGCTGGCGATAACCTCACGCTACGTCCCGAATTCACAGCCGGTATCTGCCGCGCGGTGATTTCGAACGGGCTTACTCAGGCGCTCCCCTTCAAGGCCTTCGCCGCCGGTCCCATGTTCCGCTATGAACGGCCACAGAAGGGCCGCCAGCGCCAGTTCCATCAAATCGACGTCGAGCTGATCGGCGCCGCCGAGCCCGAAGCCGATGCCGAAGTGATCGCGCTCGCCTTCGATGTCCTCGCGGCGCTCGGCATGGCTGGAAAATGCCGGCTCGAGATGAACACTTTGGGCGACGCCGAAAGCCGTATCGCCTACCGCAGTATCTTGCTCGAGTATCTTCAAACGTTCCGCAACGACCTCTCCGAAGATAGCCGCCGGCGCCTAGAGACCAATCCCCTTCGTATCCTCGATTCCAAGGACCCGGCAGATCGCGACATCGTGAACCGCGCGCCGCTTCTCACCGATCACCTGACGCCGGTTGCCGCAGAGTTCTTCAAGGCGGTGCAGGAACGGCTCGCCCGGCTCGACATCCCTTTCAAGATCAATTCCCGATTGGTGCGCGGCTTGGATTATTACACCCACACCGCTTTCGAATTCGTGACTGAGGCGCTCGGCGCGCAGGGCACGGTGATCGCGGGCGGCCGCTATGATGGGCTGATCGCCGAACTGGGCGGCCCACCGACGCCGGCAATCGGCTGGGCAGGCGGTATTGAACGCTTGGCGTTGCTGATGGCCGAGCCACCGCCGTCGCCACGTCCGATTGCTCTCGTGCCGGTCGGAGAAAGGGCCGAAGCAATGGCGCTCGGCCTCGCCCGCAAGCTTCGCCACGCCGGCCTCGTCGTCGAATGGGCCTATCGTGGCAATGCGGGCAAGCGGATGAAACGCGCCGCTAAGCTCAATGCCGCCTACGCCGTGCTGATCGGAGACGATGAGATCGAGCGCGGTGCCGCAACGGTCCGCGATCTCGACAGCGGCGTGCAGGAGGAAGTTCCCCTGACTCGCCTCGCGACGCGGCTCAACGCGCGTGACTAGACCATGTTGCCCGCGGCGAAACTGGACAAGCTGATGACAAGGCGAGCGATGCTTGAGGCAACGCTCGCCGCTCCCGGAAAGCTTGGGACCGAGACCTTCGCGATGCTGGCGAAGGAATATTCCGAACTCACTCCCGTGGTCGAAGCAATCGAGCACTATCGCAAGCTCGAACGCGAGATCGCCGATCTCGAACAACTCGAGGAAGGCGGAGACAAAGAACTTCAGGCGCTCGCCGCCGAGGAACTGCCGGACCTCAAAGGGCGCCGCGCGGCTGCCGAACGGAAAATTGCGATCCTGCTTTTGCCGAAAGACGTCGCCGACGATCACAGCGCCATCCTCGAAGTTCGCGCCGGCACCGGCGGCGAAGAGGCGGCGCTGTTCGCGGCCGAGCTCTATCACATGTATCAGCGCTACGCTGAATTGCATCGCTGGCGCTTCGAGGTGCTCGGCATTTCGGAAACGGGTATCGGCGGCTACAAGGAAGCGACCGCCGCGATCTCGGGCGGCGGTGTTTTCGCCCGCCTCAAGTTCGAGAGCGGCGTGCACCGTGTCCAGCGCGTGCCGGTCACGGAAGCTCAGGGCCGCATTCACACATCGGCGGCAACCGTCGCCGTGCTGCCGGAACCGGAAGAGATCGAGATCAAGATCGACGAAAAAGATCTTCGGATCGATATTTTCCGCTCTTCGGGCCCTGGCGGCCAATCGGTCAACACCACCGACAGCGCGGTCCGCATCACCCATCTGCCAACCGGCATCGTGGTGCAGCAACAGGATGAAAAATCGCAGCACAAGAACAAGGCCAAGGCAATGAAGGTGCTGCGCGCCCGCCTTTATGAGCGCGAACGAATGGAGAGCGATGCGGCGCGCGCCGCCGCGCGCAAGGGCCAGGTCGGTTCGGGCGACCGGTCGGAGCGCATCCGCACCTACAACTTCCCGCAAGGTCGCGTCACCGACCATCGTATCAACCTCACGCTCTACAAGCTCGATAAGGTCATCGCCGGCGAGGCGCTGGATGAAATCATCGAAGCGCTGATCGCCGACGATCAGATCACCCGCCTGGCCGAGATGGGCGAGGAGGCATGACCGCGACAGCCGCAGCGTGGACCGGCACGCGGCTCGGCGACCGGCGACGCGAAGCGGCGGCGATCTTGCGCGCGGCCGGCGTCGCGACGCCCTGGCTCGACGCCGGCCTGCTGCTCGCACATGCGCTTGGGATGACTCGCGAGGAGATTCTGATCAAGGCGGAGCGGCCTCTCGCCGCGGCCGAGAGCATCGCCTTCACAGCGCTGATCGCGCGCCGGGCCCGGCGTGAACCCGTGTCTCACCTTCTCGGCCGGCGGGAATTCTGGAGCCTTGATTTCACCGTCGGACCGGACGTGCTCGATCCCCGCCCCGACAGCGAAACGCTGATAGAGAGCGTGCTCAGCCGGATCGGGGACCGCGCGGCGCCGCTCACAATCCTCGACCTCGGGACCGGTTCCGGGTGTCTCTTGCTTGCGCTTCTTCATGAGCTGCCAAAAGCGAGCGGCCTTGGCCGGGACCTGAGCGCCGCGGCCTTGGCCGTCGCCGCAAAGAACGCCGCCGCGCTCGGCCTCGCCCGACGCTGCCGATTTGATGAGGGCGATTGGGGCCGCGGCCTGACGCAGGCGTTCGACATTATTGTCGCCAACCCGCCTTACCTGACCCGCCGTGACATGGCCGAGACGGCGCCCGAGGTCCGCGATTTCGAGCCGCATCTCGCGCTCGATGGCGGCGATGACGGGCTCGATGCCTATCGGCGGCTCGGCCCCGACATCCTTCGCCTGCTCACGCCCGAAGGGTTTGCGGCGATCGAGATCGGCAGGGATCAGGGGGATCCGGTGCGGGCGCTCTTCGCCTCAGCCGGACTCGTGATGGAGAGCGGGGCTCGCGACCTTGCCGGAATTGAGCGGTGCCTTGTGTTTCGGCCAGCAGGGGCAACGGTCAATCCGCAAATCGCTCAACAAATCGGCCAAATTCCGATATAAACGGCCCATGCCAAAGACGCCTTTCGTTCCGTGCCAGCGTCCGGTCGTGCTTTGCATTCTCGATGGCTGGGGCGAGCGCGATGAGCGCGACGGGAACGCCATCGCCGAGGCCAAGACGCCAAATCTAGATCGGCTGCGGGCGGTCTCGCCGACTGCACACCTCGAGGCATCCGAGCTCTACGTTGGCCTGCCCCGCGGCCAGATGGGAAATTCCGAGGTCGGGCACATGAACCTCGGCGCCGGACGGGTGGTATTGCAGGATCTTCCGCGGATCGATCAGGCCCTGGCTGAGGGCACGATCGGCCGCAACGCCAAATTTCTCACCTTCGTCGACAAATTGAAGGCGAGCGGAGGCACCGCTCATCTTATGGGGCTTTTATCGCCGGGCGGTGTCCACTCCCACCAGGACCACATGGCCGCTCTCGCGCGCCTTCTTGCCGACCATTCCATTGCGGTCAAGGTGCACGGCTTTCTTGACGGCCGCGACACACCGCCCCGTAGCGCCGAAGGATACCTTCGAAAGTTTCTCGCCGATGTTGCCGATAAACCTGGGATCGAGCTTGCCACACTATGCGGCCGCTATTACGCCATGGACCGCGACAAGCGCTGGGATCGGGTGGCGGCGGCCTATGTCGCACTCGTGCTTGGCGATGGTGAAACGGCGGCCGATCCGATCGCCGCTATCGAGAAAAGCTATGCTGCCGGCATCGGCGATGAATTCGTCCTTCCGACGGCAATCGCTAATTACCGCGGAATGAATGACGGCGACGGGCTTTTGATGGCGAATTTCCGCGCCGACCGGGTGCGCCAGATTCTCACTGCCCTGCTCGATCCGGATTTCACGGATTTCCCGCGGTCGCGTCACGTCGAATTCGCCGCAGCGCTCGGTATGAGCGAATATTCACACGATCTGAACCGTTTCCTGCCGGCGCTTTTTCCACCGCAGACTCTGCCCCATGTCATGGGGGAGCTGGTCGCCGAGGCGGGGCTACGCCAACTTCGCATCGCTGAGACCGAGAAATACGCCCATGTGACCTTTTTCTTCAACGGGGGCGAAGAACGCGAGTTCGCCAACGAAAGCCGTATCCTGGTGCCGTCGCCAAAGGTCCGGACCTATGACCTGAAACCCGAGATGTCTGCCATCGAGGTAACCGACAAACTGGTGGCGGCGATCGAATCCGACAAATTCGACTTCATCGTCGTCAATTACGCCAACACCGACATGGTCGGCCATACCGGTGATCTTCAGGCGGCGATTCGCGCCGTCGAGACGGTCGATACCTGCATCGGCCGCGTCGCGAAGGCCGTACAGACGATGGGCGGCGCGATGCTGATCACCGCCGACCACGGCAATGCCGAAATGATGGTCGATCCCGAGACCCATGAGCCACACACCGCCCATACCCTCAATCCAGTGCCGGTGATCGCGGTCAACGCGAAACCCGCGAGCCAAGGCCCGCTCCGTCTTCGTGACGGCACGCTCGCCGACGTGGCGCCGACACTGCTTGAAATACTGGGGCTGCCGCAGCCGGCGGAAATGACCGGACAATCGCTGATTATCGCCGGACCGGCGACGGTCCTGGCGAAAGCGCGTGCCCGCACCTGAACGAACGGGTGATCCTTGGCCGCAACCGGGCAGCCGGCACCGGCGGGCTGTGATCGTGAGTTTCACTGCGGGCCTTATAGTTGCATCTGTCGGCCTCGCGGCCGCGGCGGAGCCCGGAGCTTCCGCTCCAACCGAGGAACTGCAACAAGTTCAGAAGGCGATCGCACAGCACCAAAGCAAGCGTCAGGTGCTTAACGTGAAGGCTGCTGCGCTGGCGCACGAAGTCGGGCAAATTCGAGCCAAAACCGTCGACCTTGCGACCAGGATCACGGCATTGGAAGCAGCGGTTTTTCTGGCGCGCCGGCACGTCGAACAAATTGCGGCCGCGGAACGACAGGCAAAGGCCCACCTCGAAGCGCGTCGCCGCGAACTTGGTCAGATTTTAGGCGCCCTTCTCCGACTTTCCCGCGTTCCCTCCGACGCGTTGTTGGTCAGCCCTGAAAAATCCACAGATACCTATCGCGCCTCGCTGCTTTTGCGCGCTCTGGTGCCCGAGCTTCGCCAGCGCGCCAACAGGCTCGCAACCGAAATCGCCCGGTTTTCAGCGCTTGAGGCCGCGTCGGCTCGCGAACAGGCCGATCTCCTGGCGGAACGCAGCCGGCTAAGCCAGAGCCGCGGCAACCTTCGCCAGCTGCTGGCCGCCAAGGCCGCGGCCGAACGCCGCACCGCGGCGGCACGGACCGAGGAAAGCCGGCGTCTCGATCAGCTGGCCGCCAGGGCCACAAGCCTCAAGGGCCTGATCGCCAAGATCGCCGCCGAGGAAAAACGCGAACGCGCGCTGAGCAGTCCAAACGCTGCCGAAGCGGCGGCGGCGGCGACCAAAGCCGCCGCCGCCCGCCTTGCCGCCTTGCCGACACCGGCCGAGCCCGTGCCGGGCGGATGGCTGCGCTGGCCCGCGGACGGCCGGGTAATCAACCGATTCGGGATGAAAAACGCGTTGGGCATGGTCGCCAAAGGGGTTACCATCGCCACGGTCCCGGACGCCCTGGTCGTCGCGCCGCGAGCCGGGCGAGTGGTTTTTGCTGGCCCGTTTCGTGGCTACGGCTTGCTCTTGATCATCAAGCAAGCAGAAGGATATCATCTTCTTATGGCCGGACTTGCCCGTATCGACGCAAATGTCGGAGAATGGCTTGTCGCCGGCGAACCGGTCGGACAAATGGGCGGAAATGGCGACGGAAAGTCGCGTCTCTACGTAGAGCTGCGGCGGAACGACACTTCGGTCGATCCGATGCCGTGGCTCATGGCAAGCAAAAGGAAGGTCAGCGGCTAAATGCGTCAATTTTGGCTCGGGGCGATATCCGGTATCGCCCTCGTAAGTGTTGTCGGCATTGTTGCAGTTCCGCGTCATCCCTCGGTCGCGGCCAACTCGGAAACCTATGAACAACTCAGCCTTTTTGGCAAAGTTTTCGAAATGGTTCGAGCCGATTACGTCGACAAGGTGCATGACAACAAGCTGATCGATTCCGCGATCAATGGCATGCTGGCCTCGCTCGATCCGCACTCCGACTACATGACCCAAAAGGAATACAAGTCCATGCAGGTGGAGACCCGCGGCGAATTCGGCGGGCTCGGCCTCGAAGTGACCATGGAAAAAGGCGTGGTCAAAGTGATCTCGCCGATCGACGGCACGCCCGCGGCCGAGGCCGGGGTCAAGGCCGGGGACCTGATCACGGCGGTGAACGGCAAATCGCTTCTCGGCCTGACCCTGTCGCAGGCGGTGGATGAAATGCGTGGCCCGGTCGGCTCGACCATCGCGCTCACCATCGTCCGCAGCGGCGAGAAGAAGCCGCTCAACATCAAGATCACACGCGCCGTCATCAAGGTGCAGTCTGTGCGGGGTCATCGCATCGGCGATATCGGTTATATCCGCATCGCCGCCTTCACCGAGCAAACCGACGTCGGCCTGCGCAAAGCCATCGCCAAAATCCAAAAGGAGATCGGGAAGGGGGTCCAGGGATGGGTGCTCGATCTCCGCAACAATCCGGGTGGTTTGCTCGATCAGGCTGTCGACGTCTCCGACGATTTCCTCGACCAGGGCGAAGTCGTGTCCACCCGCGGCCGGCATCCGGACGACGATCGGCGTTACTTCGCCCATAGCCATGGCGATCTGCTGAAGGGTGAGCCGATGGTAGTGCTCATCAATGGCGGCACCGCCTCGGCGGCGGAAATCGTCTCCGGCGCACTCAAGGACCATCACAGGGCGATCATCATGGGAACGCGGTCCTTCGGCAAGGGCTCGGTACAGACCATTATTCCGATGCCTGGTCATGGCGCGCTAAGGTTGACCACGGCGCGTTATTACACGCCGAACGGCCGTTCGATTCAGGACGAAGGCATCATCCCCGATATCGTGGTGCGGCCCGCCAAAGTGGTGCCGCTGAACGAACCGCAAGAGTTGCGCGAAGTCAACCTGCCGCACCATCTACAGAACCCGGACCAAGCGGCGGCCGCGGCGGCGGCGGCCAAAGCCAACGCAACTCCGACTGGCGAAACGAAGGCGGAAATGAAAGATTATCAGCTCCAGCGAGCGCTTGATCTGCTGCACGGACTTTCGGTCTATGCCGTGCGGGACGGGGCGCAGTGAGGGGCGGCCGGGTGCGTTTCGGAGTATAAGCAGGATTGGCGGTGCGGCTCGACCGGTGAATCTCTCGATTATGTATAGTATAAAGTTACGTGCTCGCGCGTCACGGCGAGCCATGCCGTTCGGGTTCTAGAGAGAGGAGCCGGAACTGGGCCGCCGGCACACATCCAGAAACGACGCCGCGCCACCCCCGGGACGCCGCGGAGAAAAAAAGCGATCCGCAGCGAACTGGCCGCTGCGGGCCGGGCTTGTGCTTTTGATTGCAACCGCGGGCCTCGCCGGCGCTCTGTTCGGCACCAGGATGTCCGGTCCTGCCGGAAAGCCGGCAACCCGCACGGACGGTCACCTCAAGCCTGGAACCAACAAGCCAACGAACGCTACGGCTGCCCCGGCGACAACGACACCGGCGGCGGCCCTCGGAACAAAGACGCTGGCGGCGGAAGCGTCGACAGAATCCTCGCTCGGGCCGGTGCCGAATCCGGAACTCATCGCACCGAGTCCGAACGGACCGCTCCCGATCATCGGGAAGGATGGGTTGGAGCCGTGGCAGGCCTACGCGCGGCCGTTTCACGATCCTGCCAATCAACCGCGTATCGCCCTTGTTATCGATAGCATGGGCCTGAACAAAAGGGAGACCAATACGGCAATCGAACGGCTGCCGCCCGAGGTGACGGTGGCTTTTTCACCCTATGCCTCGCACCTGCAAAGCTGGGTCGCCGAGGCGCGCGCTTACGGTCACGAAGTCCTGCTGCAGCTGCCGATGCAGCCAATCGGCTATCCGGCCAATGACCCTGGGCCGCATGCGCTTCTCACCTCGCTCTCGGCAAAGCAAAATCTGGCACGGCTCGATTGGCTGCTCGGCCGTTTCACGGGTTACGTCGGGGTAACCGATTATCGAGGCGGCGCGTTCATGGCGGCCGCTGCGAGCCTGATGCCGGTCCTGAAGGCGCTGAAGTCGCGCGGTTTGATGGCTCTCGACGGCCGCATGGCGCCGCATTCGAAGGCAGCGCCGCTTGCGCGTAAGATTGGCCTTCCGGTCGCCGTTAACGACGATGTTATCGACCTCAACCCGTCGCGAAGTGCCATTCAGGCGGAACTCGCGAAACTTGAAAGCACCGCACGGCAGACCGGAAGCGCCACCGGTGTCGGCCTTCCCTATCCCGTCACCGTCAATACCATCGCCACCTGGGCGGCAACCTTGCCTAAGGCCGGTATCGTGCTGGCACCCGTCTCGGCGCTCGCCGATGCCACCGGGAGGTAGTGATCTTGGGGCAGCCGACGATCGAGGAAATTGAACGGCTTCCTTACCGGCCTGGGGTCGGCATGATGATTTTAAATCCCGCCGGGCTGGTTTTCGTCGGCCGGCGCATCGACCAGACGGCGGAAGCGTGGCAGATGCCGCAGGGCGGCGTCGATCCGGGCGAGGCCCCGCGCGAGGCGGCACTCCGCGAGATGACCGAGGAGATCGGCACCAACAAAGCAGAGATCGTCGCCGAGAGCCGCGGCTGGCTGCGTTATACCTTGCCGATTGAACTGGTACCGAAGGTCTGGGGCGGCCGCTATCGCGGACAGGAACAAAAGTGGTTCGTCCTGCGCTTTCTTGGCAAAGACCGGGACATCGACATCGCGACTCATCATCCCGAATTCGGCGCTTGGCGCTGGATTCCACGCGATCAGCTGCTCGCGCTTATCGTTCCCTTCAAGCGCGGGCTTTATCGCCAGGTTCTCGCCGAGTTCGCCGATATCGCTTGACGCCTCAAGCGGCGGCAACCCGGCGGCGCAGCCTGGCCCAGGCAAGACGGGTAAGAAGCCGCGCAAGACGGCTTTGCGGATCAAGGCCGCAGGCTTTCAGCACCATGCCGATGCCGCGCTGGATATGGCCGAAGCGATAAAGCGGCAGGGCGGTGGCGGAATAGGCGGCCGCATGGCGCTTGCGGTCATAGGCCTCGGGCGGGTCATTGGCACAGTAATAAGCGAAGGCGAGCTCGTCATCGTCCGTTTCCCGAAGACGCCCGAGCGCCACCTGAATCCGTCGCCAGAGCGGCAACGGCTCGCGTTCGGCGTAACGCCCGAGGTGGGTATAGAAAAGCTTGTAATGCCGGAACTCGTCGCCCGCGATCCTGCTAGCGATCGCGCGCAAAACCGGCTCGTTGGTGGCGTCCCGAATGGCGCTGTAGAACGAGCTGGTGCCGACCTCGACGACGCAGCGCGCGATCAATTCGCCGGTGTGGCTTCCGCGCACCGAGGCCGTCGCATCGAGAGGCAGTGAATAGCCCTCGCGAAAGCGCCGAAAGCCCACCGCGAAATCGAAGCTCGGATCGGCAAGCGCGGCCCAACGCGCCAGCGCCTCACCATGTTGCACTTCTTCGCCGCCCCACTGGCGCGCCGCTGCCTGAAAGGCATCGTCCTCGGCGAAGACGTTGCAGAGGTAGGTGACATAATCGAGGGAGTTGTGCTCGACCATTGCCGCCGCCTTAACCGCCCGGAGGAGGTCCGGCGTGACATAGCGGCGATCGAACTTCTCCCACGGGATATCGTCGAGCGTCCAATGCGCGGCCATGGGCGAATTGTTACCCTCGCGCGACAAAGGACGCAACCCTTGCCCTCACACTCGCGCATTGCGCGGCGGACAGCCGATAGAGGACGACACTGTCCACCCGCGGGAACCGCCGCTCACGCGGCCGGTCCGGCCTCGTTCATTTGCTCAAGATAGCTGAGATATTCGCTCGCGGCGAAAGATTTCGCTTCGTCCGCCCCGGCCTCCGACACCGCCGCCCTCGCGGCTTCGATCTCGTCTTTCAAAGCTCCACGGTCGATCTGATCCGCCGCCGTCGCCTGTTCGGCGAGAATGGTGAAGCGATCGGCCGACACTTCCGCGAAACCACCAGCAACGAACACACGGCGCGAGAGCTTGTCGGCATCGTAGATTTCAACCGCACCGGCGCGCAATGCCGAGATCATCGGCTGATGGCCGGGCAACACGGCAAAATCCCCCTCCACCCCCGGTGCCACGACCATGTCGGCGTCAACGGCGATAAGCAGCCGCTCCGGCAACACAAGCTCGAAGGTAACTTTGTCCACCATGACCTGAGCGTCTCTTTTGCCTGCCTTTACGCCGCTTCGACCGCGAGTTTCTTCGCCTTCTCGACCGCCTCGTCGATGGTGCCGACCATGTAGAAGGCGACTTCCGGCAGGTGGTCGTACTTGCCGCTGACGATCTCGTGGAAGCCCCGGATGGTTTCCTCGATCGGGACCAGAACGCCCGGCGTGCCGGTGAAGACCTCGGCGACATGGAACGGCTGGGACAAGAAGCGTTGAATTTTGCGCGCCCGGGCGACGGTCAGCTTGTCCTCTTCCGAAAGCTCGTCCATGCCGAGAATGGCGATGATGTCCTGCAGCGACTTGTAGGTTTGCAGCACCCGCTGCACCTCGCGAGCAACGGCGTAGTGCTCTTCACCGACCACGCGCGGATCGAGGATGCGTGAGGTGGAATCGAGGGGATCCACCGCCGGGTAGATGCCGAGCTCCGCGATCTGGCGGGAAAGCACCGTGGTCGCGTCCAAATGCGCGAAAGAGGTCGCGGGCGCCGGGTCGGTCAAGTCGTCAGCCGGCACGTAGATCGCCTGCACCGATGTGATCGAACCCTTGGTGGTAGTGGTGATGCGCTCTTGCAAATTGCCCATATCGGTCGCGAGGGTCGGCTGGTAGCCCACTGCCGAGGGAATACGGCCGAGAAGCGCCGAGACTTCCGAGCCCGCCTGAGTGAAGCGGAAGATGTTGTCGATGAAGAGCAGCACGTCGCGCCCTTCCTGGTCGCGGAAATATTCGGCCAAGGTTACACCGGTAAGACCGACACGCGCGCGCGCGCCCGGCGGTTCATTCATCTGGCCATAGACCAGCGCCGCCTTGGATTCTCCGCCATCGAGCTTGATGACGCCGGATTCCATCATCTCGTGATAGAGGTCGTTGCCCTCGCGGGTCCGTTCGCCGACGCCAGCGAAAACCGAATATCCGCCGTGCGCCTTGGCGACATTGTTGATCAGTTCCATGATCAGCACCGTCTTGCCGACGCCGGCACCGCCGAAGAGGCCGATCTTGCCGCCGCGGGCATAAGGCGCCAGCAAATCCACCACCTTAATGCCGGTGGCCAGCACCTGCTGCTCGGTGGATTGCTCGATGAACGGCGGGGCCGGAGCATGAATCGGTGCCGACAGTTTGGTCTTGAGCGGGCCACGCTCATCGACCGGCTGGCCGATGACGTTGATAATGCGGCCCAGGGTCTCGGGACCGACCGGAACGGTGATCGGGGCGCCGGTATCCGTGACCTCCATGCCGCGCACGAGACCATCGGTGGTGTCCATCGCGATGGTGCGGACCGTGTTCTCGCCGAGATGCTGCGCCACTTCGAGCACCAGAACATTGCCCTGGTTATCGCAATGCAAGGCGTTAAGAATGGACGGCAGGTGCTCGTCGAACTGCACGTCGACGACGGCACCGACAACCTGCGTAATCCGGCCGACAACATTGGTAGCCATAGTTCTGCTCCCTCTGACGGCGCCGAGCCTAGATCGCTTCGGCGCCGGAAATGATTTCGATCAGCTCCTTGGTGATGACCGCCTGGCGCGTCCGGTTGTAGTTCAGCGTCAGCTTCTGGATCATGTCGCTGGCGTTGCGGGTGGCGTTGTCCATGGCCGTCATGCGGGCGCCCTGCTCGGAGGCGGCGTTTTCAAGGAGGCCACGATAGATCTGCACCGCGAGATTGCGAGGCAGGAGGAGCGCCAGAATTTCATCTTCCTCGGGCTCAAACTCATAGATCGCACCGCCGAGATCCGGCGCCTCCATCCCCTCGCCGCTGGTCAGCGCGGGAATGAGCTGCTGGTCGGTGACGACCTGGGTAAGAACCGTCTTGAAGCGATTGTAGAACAGCGTGCAAACATCAAACTCGCCGGCATTGAACATCGCGGCGATGCGCTCTGCGATTGCCGACGCGTTCTCGAAGCCGATGCGCCGCACGCGTGAATGGTCCACCACCTCGACGATCTTGCTGCCGTAATCGCGGCGCAGCATGTCGCGGCCCTTGCGGCCAACGCAAAAGAACTTCACCGTCTTGCCGGCGGATTCGAGCTCGGCCGCGCGGCGCCGCGCGGCGCGCACGATCGAGCCGTTGAAAGCGCCGCAAAGGCCACGATCGGCGGTGGCGACAAGCAGAAGATGCACATCGCTCTTGCCGGTGCCGACGAGAAGCCGGGGCGCGGCCTCGCCCGAAACGTCGGCCGCCGCGAGCGATGCCAAGATGCGGTTCATCCGCTCGGCATAGGGACGCGCCGCTTCGGCGGCTTCCTGCGCGCGGCGCAACTTCGAGGCCGCCACCATCTTCATCGCCTTGGTGATCTTCTGCGTCGACCGGACGCTATTGATGCGTACGCGCAGAGCCTTCAGGCTGGGCATTGCCGATTACCTCCAGCCGACCGGCTCAGGCGAAGTTCTTCGCATAGGCCTCAAGGATTTCCTTGAGCTTAGCTTCGGTCGCGGCGCTGAGCGCACCTTCGCTGCGGATCGTCGTCAGCACATCGGCATGTTTTGCCCGCATCTCGTTCAGGAACCCTTGTTCGAAGCGGGTGATATCCTCGACCTTGATGCGGTCGAGGAAGCCGCGTACACCGGCGAAAATCGAAACCACCTGCTCCTCAGCCGAGAGGGGTTGGTATTGCGGCTGCTTCAAGAGCTCGGTCAGGCGCTCGCCGCGACTCAAAAGCCGCTGCGTCGCCGGATCGAGGTCGGAGCCGAATTGGGCGAATGCGGCCATTTCGCGGTACTGGGCAAGCTCGAGCTTGATCGAGCCGGCGACCTGCTTCATCGCCTTGATCTGGGCCGCCGAACCAACGCGGCTGACCGAGAGACCGACATTGATGGCCGGGCGGATGCCGCGATAGAAAAGATCAGTTTCGAGGAATATCTGCCCGTCGGTGATCGAAATGACGTTGGTCGGAATATAGGCCGAAACATCACCCGCCTGAGTTTCGATCACAGGAAGAGCGGTGAGCGAGCCGGCGCCCTGCTGATCGCTCATCTTGGCGGCACGCTCGAGAAGACGCGAATGAAGATAGAAGACGTCGCCGGGATAGGCCTCGCGTCCCGGCGGCCGGCGCAGCAACAGCGACATCTGGCGGTAGGCGACGGCTTGCTTTGAAAGATCATCGTAAATGATCAGCGCATGCATGCCGTTGTCGCGGAAATATTCGCCGATCGCGCAGGCGGTATACGGCGCGAGGAACTGCAGCGGCGCGGGCTCGGAAGCGGAAGCGGCGACCACGACGGTGTAGTCCATGGCGCCATAGTCCTCCAGGGTCTTCACCACTTGCGCGACGGTCGAGCGCTTCTGTCCGATAGCGCAATAGATGCAGTAGAGCTTTTTCGTCTCGTCGCCGCTTTCGTTGACCTTCTTCTGGTTGATGATGGCGTCGATCGCAACCGCCGTCTTGCCGGTCTGCCGGTCGCCAATGATCAGCTCGCGCTGGCCGCGGCCAACCGGCACCAGCGCGTCAAGCGCCTTGAGACCGGTCTGTACCGGCTCGTGTACCGACTTGCGGGCGACAATGCCGGGGGCCTTGACCTCGACGCGGCGGCGCTCGGCCGCAACCGGCGCCTCCTTGCCGTCGATCGCATCACCGAGCGCGTTCAGTACGCGGCCAAGCAGCCCCTTGCCAACCGGCACGTCGACGATAGCGCCGGTGCGCTTGACCAGATCGCCCTCGCGGATGTTGCGGTCGTCGCCGAAGATCACGATGCCGACGTTGTCGATTTCGAGGTTCAAGGCCATACCGCGCACGCCGCCCGGGAATTCCACGAGCTCGCCCGCCTGCACCTGATCCAAGCCATAGACGCGGGCAATGCCATCGCCGACCGAAATGACTTGGCCGACCTCCGAAACCTCGGCTTCCGTGCCGAAGGCGGCGATCTGCTGCTTGAGAATTTCCGAGATTTCCGCGGCCCGGATTTCCATTACGCTGTTCCCTTCATCGCAATCTCTATGCTCTCGAGTTTGGTCTTGAGCGAGGCGTCATAAAGTTTCGAGCCGACACGGACCATAAGGCCGCCGATCAAAGCCGGATCGACGGCGGCATCGACCGTCACCTCGCCGCCGAGCACGCGCCGAAGCGCGGCGCGCACGGCATCGACCTGCTTCGGTTCGAGCGCCATCGCCGAGACCACCCGCGCCACGGTTTCGCCGCGGCGGCGGGCCAAAAGAAGCCGGAATTCGCGTATCGCACTCTCGATAACGCCGAGCCTGCGGTTTCGCACCATCACCCCGAGGAAACGCTTGAGCAAATCGGAAAAGCCGGCCTTGTCGCCGATCGCGGCAAGCGCCGTTTCCTGCAGCTTGCGGCCGGAGATCGGGCTACGGACAAGGCGGCGAAGTTCCGCGCTTTCACCAATCAGCGCCGAGAGGCGATCCAGCTCGCCTGCGATGGCATCAAGCTTGTTTTCGGACTCGGCAAGTTCGAAAAGCGCATTTGCATAGCGGCCGCCCACGCCCGAGACGATGGAAAGTTCGGTTGCCAACAGACAATCCTCGGGTTGATCCCGTCCCTGATATAACGAATTGATCTATATAAAGAATTTTGACAACAAAAAAGGCTCTCGGGTGGCCTTCCGAGAAGCTCGGCTTACCTAACACAGCGGCCACGCCCATGCAACAGGACTCGCGCAAAGAAGCGGCGTTTTCGCTTCTTAAGCACAGGGCCGTCAAGCCGCCTGTTTGTTGTGGCGCTTGGAATATAACCCAAGCCTAGACGAAACTATAGGGGTCAACGTCGATCTGAAGCCGGACCGCGCTGGGCAGCCGCACCGCCTCGCACCAGCGCCGCACCAGCGCCTGCACATTCGTTCCGGGTTTTGCCGTTAAGAGAAGCCGCTCGCGGGTGCGCCCCCGGAGCCTCGCAAGCGGGGCCGGCGCCGGGCCAAAGACATGGACGCCGCTTGCATTCGGCGCAGCGCGGCCCAAAGCAAGCGCCGCCTTTTTGACCATGGCCGCATCGGCGCCCGAGACGATCAGGGCGACGAGCCTACCGAAAGGCGGCATGCCGGCGGCGCGGCGATCGGCGATTTCGGCTTCAAGAAACTTGGCGGTGTCGCCGCCGAGAAGCGCCCGCATCACCGGATGCTCCGGCATATGGGTTTGTACCATGACGCGGCCCGCCAGCGCCGCCCGTCCGGCGCGGCCCGCGACCTGGGTGAGAAGCTGCAGCGTGCGCTCGCCGGCGCGCAGATCGCCGCCCTGCAATCCGAGATCGGCATCAACCACCCCGACCAGGGTGAGATAGGGAAAGTGATGGCCTTTGGCCGCGAGTTGCGTACCGACCATAAGGTCGATCTCCCCCGCCTCGATCGCCTTGAAGAGCGTTGCCGCCTCGGCCAGGCCGCCCAACGTGTCGGAGGTAAGCACCGCGCGCCGGGCCCCAGGGAATTCGGCCGCCACTTCTTCCGCCACTCGTTCCACACCTGGGCCACAGGCACGCCAGCGCCCCTCGGCGCCGCAATGGGGGCAGGCGTCGGGCTTTGGCACGGCATGGCCACAATGGTGGCATTGCACGCGGCCGCGGCTTTGATGATCGACCAGCCAGGCGGAACAATTCGGACATTGCAACCGAAAGCCGCACGCGCCGCAGAGGGTAAGCGGCGCATAGCCGCGGCGGTTGAGAAACAACAGAACCTGTTCGTGACGCGACAGCGTCTCGGCAATCGCGGTGCGAAGCTTCGGCGCGAGCCAGCGGCCGCGTTCCGGCGAATCGCGGCGAAGATCGACCGCGATAACGTCCGGCCACTTGGCCGCGCCGTGGCGGTCCGGCAGATGCAGATGGCGATAGCGGCCACGCTCGGCGTTGCATAGACTTTCGATCGAAGGCGTGGCCGAAGCGAGGATGACGGGAAATTTGCCAAGCGAGCCGCGCGCCACCGCCATGTCGCGGGCGTTATAGATCACGCCGTCTTCCTGTTTGTAGGAGGCGTCGTGTTCCTCGTCGACGATGATGAGGCCAAGATCGGAATACGGCAGAAAGAGCGCCGAGCGCGCGCCGACCACGACCTTGGCTTGGCCTTCGGCAACCGCGCGCCAGGCGCGGCGCCTCGCGCGCTTCCTCACCTCCGAGTGCCACACCACTGGCGCCGCGCCAAAACGCCGCGTGAAGCGCTCGAACCATTGCGTCGACAAGGCAATTTCCGGCAGCAACACAAGGACCTGCCGGCCCCGTTTCAGCGCCTCGGCCACGGCCTCGAAATAGACTTCCGTCTTGCCCGCGCCGGCGACCCCCTGCAAAAGCGCGACCGCGAAATCCGCGGCGGACACCAGATGGCGAAGCTCGGCCGCCGCCGCGCCTTGCGCCTTGGAAAGTGTGAGCGAGGGAAGATCGGCGTTCGGCACGGCCGGCTGAGTTGCGGAGTGCACCGCGCGTTGCGCCTCGATCACGCCCACCTGCAGGAGACCCTTGACCACCCCCGGCCCGACGCCGGCCGCGGCGGCGAGTTCGACAAGCCGCCACGGCGTCGCGCCAGCCGCTTCAAGGACGCGCGCCCTGGCTGGGGTCAGGCGATCGGGTTTCGCGCCGCTCGCGCGATAGAGAATTTCCGCCGCTTCGGGCTGGAGCGCCGCCGGCTCGCTGATCGCGAGCTTCAGCACGGCGCCGGGCACGGACAGGGTATAGGCCGCCACCCAATCGATGAAGCGGCGGTTCGCGGCCGAAAGCGGCGGGCAATCAAGCCGGCCGAGCACGGGTTTCAACTTGGCCTCGGGCAGCGCGGCATTGCTCGGACCCCAGACCACGCCGGCCTCGACGCGTCCGCGGAAGGGCACGGAGACGAAATCGCCGGGGGAAGGCGGCGGATCGAGCCCATCGACCCTATAGTCGAACGGTCCTGGCGCCGCAAGCGGCAGAAGCACACCGAGGCGCGAAAGCGGACCGTTGGCGGAAGGAGGAGGCATGGGCTACACTTTAGCGAAGGAAACGAGTCGCCACCAAGCCTCGCCAATGCTCGCTCTCCGCGCCGCCGCCATGCAGGAATATCCTTATGAAATTCTTCGTCGATACCGCCGACACCCGTGAAATTCGCGATCTGGCCGCGACCGGCCTCGTGGACGGCGTAACCACCAATCCCTCGCTGGTGATGAAATCCGGACGGCCGATGCAGGACGTGATCAGCGAGATCTGCAGCTTGGTGGAAGGACCGGTGAGCGCCGAAGTCACGGCGGTCGAATACGACGCCATGGTCGCCGAGGGCCGTTACCTCGCCGATATCGCGCCGAACGTTTGCGTCAAGGTGCCGCTCACCATGCCCGGACTCAAAACCTGCAAGACACTTTCGCAAGCCGGGATCAAGGTCAATGTCACGCTCTGCTTCTCGGCAGCACAGGCGATCCTCGCGGCCAAGGCAGGCGCGACCTTCGTTTCGCCCTTCGTCGGCCGGCTCGACGACATTGGCGAGGAAGGCATGCGCCTCATTGCGGATATTGTCACCATCTACGACCAGTACGACGATTTCCGCACGGAGGTTCTGGTTGCCTCGGTACGCCACCCGATGCATGTGGTGGAAGCGGCACGGCTCGGCGCGGACGTGGTGACGCTGCCTCCAGAGGTGATGCGAAAGCTCGCGCAGCATCCCTTGACCGATAAGGGGCTCGCCGCCTTCCTCGCCGATTGGAAGAAGACCGGCCAATCTATCCTGTCATCGTGATCGCGCGTTGCGCCAGAGGCGGGCGAGACAAGGCTTGAACCGCCATCCGGAGGCGCAGCCGTGAAGCTGCCCACTCCGCCTCTCGCCGCTGATCCCACGCTCGATCGGGCGGCGGCAGAATGGCTGGAGTGGCTGACGGACGAGCGGCGCGTTTCACCAAAAACGGTTGCCGCCTACACCCAGGACTTTCGCGACTTCCTGCGCTTCCTCAGCGCGCATTTCGGCGGCACGCCCGGCCTTGACGATCTCGCCCGCCTCACACCGGCTGATGTGCGAAGCTTTCTCAGCGCACGCGTGGATAAAGGGCTTTCACCAGCTTCGAACGTGCGCGCGCTTTCGACGCTCCGGAGCTTCTTCCGCCGCTTGGCCCGCCGGAACCTTCTGGAGAATTCGGCCTTCGACGCGATCCGCCCGCCGAGGCTGCCGAAGAATCTGCCGCGGCCGCTCAGTCCTGACGCGGCGCGGGGTGTCATTGCCGAAGCCGGGGCCGAGGATCCGCGCCGCATGCCCTGGATCGCGGCTCGCGATACCGCCCTCTTCACACTTCTCTATGGCTGCGGGCTTCGCATTGCCGAGGCCTTGGGCCTCAACGGCGGCGATGCGCCCTTGGGCGATGTCCTGCTTGTGCTCGGCAAGGGTGGTAAGGAGCGGCGCGTTCCGGTCCTCCCCATCGTGCGCCAAGCGATCGCCGCCTATATGGAACTCTGCCCTTATCCCATCGGCCGGATGGAGCCGCTGTTTCGCGGCGCACGCGGAAAAAGGCTGGACGCCGCGGTCGCGGAACGCGAGATGCGCCGCATCCGCGCCCGGCTCGGACTTTCCGGGCGCGCGACGCCGCACGCGCTTCGCCACAGCTTCGCGACGCATCTTCTTGAAGCCGGCGGCGATCTTCGCACCATTCAGGAGCTTCTCGGCCACGCCTCGCTGTCCACCACCCAGCGCTATACGGCGGTCGACGCGGAACGGCTCTACCGCGTCTATGACGCCGCCCACCCCCACGCCGGCGGCAGGAAGTCCTGAGGATGGAGGACGATCGGCGCGAGACCGGTCAGATGTGAATGGCGCGGCCTTCGACGGCGAGCGCCGCTTCCCGCACGGCTTCGGTCAAGGTCGGGTGGGCGTGGGAGGTCAAGGCAATATCCTCGGCCGAGGCGCCGAATTCGATCGCGAGCACGAGTTCCTGGATCAGCGTGCCAGCATCGGGACCGATGACATGGGCGCCAAGAATGCGATCGGTTGCGGCATCGGCGAGAATCTTCACCTGCCCCTCGGTCTCGGCATTGACCCGGGCACGAGCATTGGCACTGAAGGGAAACTTGCCGATCTTGTAAGCGGTGCCCGCGGCCTTCAACTGATCCTCGGTCTTGCCGACGCTGGCGATTTCCGGCCCGGTATAGACCACGCCCGGAATCGCGTCGTAATTGATCTCGGGTTTCTGGCGGGCGATGATCTCGGCGCAGGCGATGCCTTCGTCCTCGGCCTTGTGCGCAAGCATCGGTCCCGCCACGACATCGCCGATGGCATAGATGCCGGCGGCGGAGGTGCGGAAATCCTTATCGATCGCGATGCGCCCACGCTCGTCCAATTTCACCCCGGCTTTTTCGAGGTCGAGACCGCCGGTCAAGGGACGGCGGCCGATCGCCACCAAAACGACATCGACGGTAAGGTTTTCCGTATCGCCACCGGTGGCCGGCGCAAGCTTGAGCGTGACCGCAGTCTTCCCCTTCTTCACCTCCGTCACTTTGGTGGCGAGGCGAAACTTCATGCCTTGCTTGGCGAAAATGCGTTGCGCCTGCTTCGCGATGTCGCTGTCCATGCCGGGCAGCACGCGATCCAACACCTCGACCACCGTCACCTCGGTGCCAAGGCGGCGCCACACGGTGCCCATTTCAAGGCCGATATAGCCGGCGCCGATCACCGCCATGGTCTTCGGCACCGATTTCAGCGCGAGCGCACCGGTCGAGGAAACGATCTTCTCCTCGTCGATCTCAGCGCCCGGAAGCGGTGTGCTTTCCGAGCCGGTGGCGATGATGATATGGCTTGCCGCGAGACTCTTCTCGGTGCCGTCCTCACCTCTGACAAGAACCGAGCCCGAGCCGCCGAGCCGGCCCAAGCCCTTGACCCAGGTCACCTTGTTCTTGCGAAAGAGATAGGCGACACCATTGACGTTGTCCTGAACGACCTTGTCTTTCCGCGCCATCATCTTTTGCAAGTCCAGCTTCGGTGCCGCCACCTCGATACCGTGCTGCGCGAAGGAGTGGCCCGCTTCCTCGAAAATCTCGGAGGAATGAAGAAGCGCCTTCGAGGGAATGCAGCCGACATTGAGGCAGGTGCCGCCCAATGTCGGCGAGCGCTCGACGCAAGCGGTATTAAAGCCGAGCTGGGCGGCGCGGATCGCCGCGACATAGCCGCCCGGCCCGCCGCCGATCACGATGACATCGAAGACCTGATCGGCCATGACGCGCTCCTTGAGGGTAGAGTTAGAGATCGAGCAGAATCCGCTCTGGGTCCTCCAGGCACTCCTTGATCCGGACCAACGCGGTTACGGCCTCGCGGCCGTCGATGACGCGATGGTCATAAGAGAGCGCCAAGTACATCATCGGCCGCGCCTCGACCTTGCCGCCCACCACCACGGGCCGATCTTCTATCTTGTGCATGCCGAGGATCGCGGCTTGCGGCGGATTGAGGATCGGTGTCGACAAGAGCGAGCCGAAGATGCCGCCGTTCGATACGGTGAAGGTACCGCCCTGCAGCTCTTCGAGCTTGAGCTTGCCCTCTCTCGCGCGCTTGCCGAGATCATTGATCGTCTTCTCGATATCGGAAAAGCCCATCTGGTCGGCATCGCGCACCACCGGCACGATCAGCCCCTGCGGCGCAGCGACCGCGACCCCAATGTGATAGTAGTTCTTGTAGATCAGATCATCGCCGTCGATTTCCGCGTTGCAAGCCGGCACGTCCTTCAACGCGACGATCGACGCCTTGACGAAAAAACTCATGAAGCCGAGGCGGACGCCGTGACGCTTTTCGAACGCGTCGCGATAGCGAGCCCGCGCCGCCATCACCGCGCTCATGTCCACCTCGTTGAAGGTGGTGAGCATGGCGGCGGTGTTCTGCGCTTCCTTGAGACGCGCGGCAATACGCTTACGAAGCTGCGACATCCGCACGCGCTCCTCACGCGCAGCCTCGGGCCGCGGGCCTGAAGGCTTTGCCAAAACCGGCGTCGGAGTTGCCGCCGGGGCCGGCGCCGCCCTGAGATGGTCAAGCACATCGCCCTTGGTCACGCGGCCGCCCTTGCCGGTGCCGGCGATGACTTGACCGTCAAGACCCTGTTCCGCGATCAGCTTGCGCGCGGCGGGCAGGACCTCGGCGTCCGAGGCGGGCTTCGCCTCCGGTTGCGGCGTCGGCTTGGCCGGCGTCGGTGCCGTCCGAGCCGCGGGTTTAGCCGTCGCCGGTTTCGCCACCGGCGCGGCACCTTCCTTGATCGTGCCAATCACCGCGCCGACACTGACCGTCGACCCTGGCTCGGCGTTGATTTCCTCGATCACGCCGGCGGCGGTGGCATTGACCTCGACCGCGAC
Organism: Ferrovibrionaceae bacterium; assembly: GCA_046705265.1. Classification (GTDB taxonomy): domain Bacteria; phylum Pseudomonadota; class Alphaproteobacteria; order Ferrovibrionales; family Ferrovibrionaceae; genus JAJYTL01. Next base: position 8,760 of record JBJKQL010000128.1, on the reverse strand, counting down.
TTTGTCGGTCTCGAGTTCGAGAAGCGGCTCATCCACGGCAACCGCGTCGCCGACTTTCTTGAACCACTGGTGGACGATCGCCTCGGTAATCGATTCCCCCATGGCGGGGACGCGGATTTCTACCGGCATGGTCTCCCTCTATGCAAGAAGCGCCTCGTCCAGGAGCGTCGTCTGCTCAAGTAAATGCTTGCGATAAAGTCCGGTCGCCGGTGCCGCCGATTCGGCGCGACCGGCATAACGGACGCGCGTGACCTTGGTCCCGACCGTCGCCAGCACCTGCTCGATGCGGGGCTCGACGAAGAAGAACGCACCCATGTTCTTTGGTTCTTCCTGGCACCAGACAATCTGGTCCGCTTTCAACGCCTTGGCGAGTTCGGTGGCCAAGGCGTCCTCAGGAAACGGATAGAGCTGCTCGACCCGGATCAACATGGTGTCCTTGATTTCGTGCTTCTGTATCGCCTCGAAAAGGTCGAAATAGACCTTCCCGGAACATAACACAACGCGCCTCGCAGTCCCGGTCTCGGGCGGCGTCACCAGCACGCGATGGAAGCTCGTGCCGGTCGCAAGCTCATCCAGAGACGAGACGGCGAGCTTGTGCCTGAGCAGCGATTTCGGCGTCATCATCACCAAGGGCTTGCGGAACTTGCGCAGCATCTGGCGGCGCAGAACATGGAAGTGCTGCGCCGGTGTGGTGACGTTCACCACCTGGATGTTGTCCTCCGCCGCAAGCTGCAGGTAGCGTTCGAGCCGGGCCGAGGAATGTTCGGGACCGGCTCCCTCGTAACCATGCGGCAGCATCATGACAAGGCCCGTCATGCGCTGCCACTTGGCCTCGGAGGAGGTAATGAACTGGTCGATCAGAACTTGCGCGCCGTTCGCAAAATCGCCGTACTGCGCTTCCCAGATCACCAGCGCACGCGGCTCAGCGGTTGAGTAACCGTATTCGAAGCCAAGCACGGCGGCCTCGGACAGAAGTGAATCGTGGACCTCGAAGCGAGCCTGATTCTCGCTTAAGTTGTCAAGCGGGATATAGCGGCTCTCGTCCTCCTGGTCGATCAGTACCGCGTGCCGCTGCGAGAAGGTGCCGCGGCCAGAATCCTGGCCCGAGAGGCGAACCGGATAGCCTTCGAGCAGAAGGCTGCCGAAGGCAAGCGCCTCGCCGGTCGCGAAATCGATCGCCTTGCCCTCGTCGATAGTCTCGATCTTGCCGCGGAACAGACGTTGCAGGGTCCGATGAAGGTGGAAGCCGTCAGGCGCCTGATAAAGCCGATGGCCGATGTCGCGCAGTGTCTCCGGCGCGACACCGGTGTTGCTTTTGTTGGCGCCGTGCGGCGCCACTTCAAAGCCGCTCCAGCGCCCTTCCAGCCAATCCGCCTTATTCGGCCGATAGCTCTTCGCCGCTTCGAACTCCCTTTCCATTTCTTCCCGCATTTCAGCGGCAATGGCATCGACCTTGGGCTGATCCACCAAACCCTCAGTGATCAACTTCTTGGCATAGATTTGCCGCGCCGTCGGGTGTTTGGCGATGGTGCGATACATCAACGGCTGGGTGAAGGCCGGCTCGTCGGATTCGTTATGCCCGTGCCGGCGATAGCAGAACATGTCGATGACGACGTCCTTGTGAAACGTCTGGCGGAATTCGGTCGCCACCTTGGCCACGTGCACGACCGCCTCTGGATCGTCACCGTTGACATGAAAGATTGGTGCCTGGACGATTTTCGCACTGTCACTCGGATACGGTGAGGAACGCGAATAATGCGGGCTCGTGGTGAAACCGATCTGGTTGTTGACGATGAAATGGATGGTGCCTCCCGTGCGGTAGCCGCGAAGCTCGGAAAGACCAAAACATTCGGCGACGAGACCCTGGCCGGCGAACGCCGCGTCGCCGTGCATCAAGACGGCCATGGCCTGACCACGCTCGCTATCGCCAAACTGCGTCTGCTTAGCGCGCACCTTGCCGAGCACCACGGGATCCACGGCCTCGAGATGGGATGGGTTCGACGCAAGCGACAGATGCACCCGATTGTTGTCGAACTCGCGGTCGGAGGAGGTCCCAAGGTGATATTTCACGTCGCCCGAGCCGAGTAAAGTTTCAGGCGGCGCGTTGCCTTCGAACTCCGAAAACACCGCGCGATAGGCCTTCGACATCACCGAGGTGAGGACATTGAGCCGGCCACGGTGCGGCATGCCGATGATGATCTCCCTCACGCCGAGCTGGCCGCCGCGCTTGATGATCTGCTCCATGGCCGGGATCAGCGCCTCGGCACCTTCGAGGCCGAAGCGCTTGGTCGCCGTGTACTTCACCTGACAGAAATGCTCGAAATCCTCGGCCTGTACCAGCTTGCGCAGAATCGCGACCTTGCCTTCCGGCGTGAACGAGACTTCCTTGTCGCGGCCCTCGATGCGTTCCTGGATCCAGAGCTTCTGCTCTGGATGGTAAATATGCATGTACTCGACGCCGATGGTACTGCAGTAAGTGCGACGGAGAATCGAGAGCATCTCGCGCAACGTCGCCTGCTCGAGGCCGAGCATGTGGTTGATGAAAAACATGCGGTCCATGTCGGCCTCGGTGAAGCCGTAGGACGCGGGGTCAAGCTCGGGATGATGCTTCGGCGCCTCGAGACCTAAGGGATCGAGATTGGCGATGAGATGGCCGCGAATGCGATAGGCGCGGATCATCATCACCGCACGAATCGCGTTCAGTGTCTCTTCGTGAACGTCGGCGCCATTCGCCGCCGCCTTTGCTGCTGCCTTGGCGGCATGGCCATCGGATCCGAGCACGCCTGCTTCGTCGAGGAGGTCAAGACCGTTCGGGCGCCGCCACGAGGGGCCTTTTTGTTCGCGCTCGATGGTTCCGAAATCATCGCCAAGCCCGGCGAAGAATTGCCGCCAACTCTCGTCGACCGACTGTGCATCACGGAGATAAGCGAGATAAAGTTGTTCGATAAAATTGCCGTTCCCACCGTATAGGAACGATGTGACGTCTAGCTGCCTGGTCATCTTTGGAACGCGCCGCGCCTTGCAGCCGGCGTCCTTCTCTGTCAACCGTCCACAGGCGGCGCGCCATGCGCCGTCGGACTATGATGTCACCCCTGCATGGTCTTCAGTATCGTCTCGCCGAGCGAGGCCGGGGAATCGGCAACGACGATGCCCGCGCTGCGCAGCGCGTCGATCTTGTCCTCGGCACCGCCCTTGCCCCCGGCGACGATGGCGCCCGCATGCCCCATGCGACGCCCCGGTGGCGCGGTCCGTCCGGCAATGAACCCGACGACCGGCTTCTTGCGCTTCGCACGGCGCAGAAACGCCGCCGCGTCTTCCTCCGCCGAACCGCCGATCTCACCAATCATGACTATGCCTTCGGTCGCATCGTCGCGGAGAAACATTTCCAAACAGTCAATAAAATTCGTGCCGTTCACCGGGTCGCCGCCGATGCCGACGCAGGTCGACTGGCCGAGGCCTACGGAAGTAGTCTGCGCCACCGCCTCGTAAGTCAGCGTGCCCGAGCGCGAAACGATGCCGATTTTTCCCGGCTGGTGAATATGCCCCGGCATGATGCCGATCTTGCATGCGCCAGGCGTGATCACGCCGGGGCAATTCGGGCCGATGAGACGCGACTTCGAGCCCGCGAGCGCCCGTTTCACCCGCACCATGTCGATCACCGGAATGCCCTCGGTAATGCAAACGATAAGTTTGATGCGGGCATCCACCGCTTCGAGAATTGCGTCGGCGGCATAGGGCGGCGGCACGTAGATGACCGAGGCATCGGCCTTGGTTGCCTTGGCCGCCTCGAGAACAGTGTCAAATACCGGCAGGTCAAGATGAGTCTCTCCGCCCTTACCGGGAGTCACCCCGCCTACCATCTTGGTGCCGTAGGCGATCGCCTGTTCGGAATGAAAGGTACCCTGGGTTCCGGTGAAACCCTGGCAAATCACCCGCGTCGAGGCATCGACGAGAATCGACATTACGCGGCCTCCCGCACGGCGCGCACGATCTTGTCGGCGGCGTCCGCCAAGCTGTCGGCCGAGGTGATGGGCAAGCCGCTTTCGGCGAGAAGCTTTTTGCCCTGAGTGACGTTGGTACCCTCAAGTCGCACGACGAGAGGCACGTGAAGCGAAACTTCGCGCGCCGCCGCGATCACCCCTTCAGCAATCACGTCGCAGCGCATGATGCCGCCAAAGATATTGACCAGGATACCTTCGACATTGGCGTCGGAAAGGATGATCTTGAACGCTGCCGTCACGCGCTCGCGCGTCGCGCCGCCGCCAACATCGAGGAAATTCGCTGGCGTGGCGCCATAGAGTTTGATGATATCCATGGTCGCCATGGCAAGGCCGGCGCCATTCACCATGCAGCCAATATTGCCGTCGAGCTTGATGTAGTTGAGGCCATGCCGTGCGGCTTCGAGCTCTGCCGGATCTTCCTCGTCCGGATCGCGCAACTCCTCCACCGCGCGCTGGCGAAAGAGCGAATTGTCGTCGAACCCGATTTTGGCATCGAGCGCCAGCACCTTGCCTCCCATCGTCACCGCGAGCGGATTGATTTCGGCAACCGACATGTCTAGGCCGACGAATGCGGCATAAAGTCCTTCGACGAACTTCACCGCCGCGGCGTGCTCGCGACCTTTAAGCCCGAGAGCAAAGGCAACACGCCTAGCATAGAATGGCTGCATGCCAACGGCGGGATCAACGGCAAGGCGGAAAATCTTTCGCGGATGGCGGGCCGCGACTTCTTCGATCTCCATGCCACCCTCGGTCGAGGCGATCACGGTGATGCGGCTCGTCGCCCGGTCGATCAGAAGACCAAGGTAAAGCTCGCGGGCGATGTCGCAGCCTTCCTCGATGTAGACGCGGCGAACAACCCGACCGGCCGGACCGGTCTGCGGCGTGACTAGGGTCATGCCGAGAATCTGCTCGGAAAGCATTTTCACTTCGTCGATCGAGCGGGCAAGTTTGACACCGCCGCCCTTGCCACGGCCGCCGGCGTGGATCTGCGCCTTCACCACCCAGACCGGACCGCCAAGTTGCTGCGCGCCCACCACCGCTTCGTCTGACGTATAAGCAACCTGGCCGCGAAGCACGCTGACCCCATAGCGAGAGAGGAGTTGCTTCGCCTGATATTCGTGAATATTCATCGCTTCGTCTTGACGATCATGGCTGATGGTGACTTGCGCTCAACTCAGCCTCCGCGACCGGCCCGCCGCAGCAGGGGGCAGTTATAGCACCTGGGGTTCGAGGCGCAACCCGAAAGGCCGTTATTTTCCAGTCAGATTCGGCGCAATCGTTAGGCAGGCGTCGATCAAGCCTCGAACCGCACCAACGGATTTGTCGAAGGCTGCTTTCTCAGCGCCGTCGAGCCCGATTTCCATGATGCGCTCGACCCCGCCGGCACCGATCACCACCGGCACGCCGACGTAGATGTCGTTTACGCCGTATTGCCCCGAAAGATAAGCCGCGCAAGGCAGAACCCGCTTTTTATCGGCAAGATAGCTTTCCGCCATGCGAATCGCCGAAGACGCCGGGGCATAGAAGGCGGAGCCGGTCTTCAGCAGGCCGACGATCTCGGCGCCGCCGTCGCGCGTGCGCTTGACGATGGCATCGATTTTCTCCTGCGAAATCCAGCCCATACGGACGAGATCGGGAAGCGGCACGCCAGCGACGGTGGAATAGCGCGGGAGCGGCACCATGCTGTCACCATGGCCGCCGAGGACGAAGGCCGAGACATCCTCGACCGAGACGTTCATCGCCTCGGCCAGAAAGTGGCGGAAGCGACTGGAATCCAGCACCCCGGCCATGCCGACCACCTTGTGATGCGGCAGGCCGCAAGCCTGTCGCAGCACCCAGACCATAGCGTCGAGCGGATTCGTGATGCAGATGACGAAAGCATTCGGAGCATATTTGGCGATCCCATCGCCGACCGCCTGCATGACCTTGATATTTGTCCCGAGCAGATCGTCGCGGCTCATGCCGGGCTTGCGGGCGATCCCCGCCGTCACAATGATGACATCCGCGCCGGCAATCTCGGCATAGTCGTTGACGCCCTTAAGGCGCGCGGTGAAACCCTCGATCGGACCGGCCTCCGCAATGTCGAGGGATTTGCCTTGCGGCAGACCTTCGACAATGTCGAACATCACGACATCGCCAAGTCCCTTGAGGACAGCGAGGTGAGCGAGGGTGCCACCGATGTTGCCGCCCCCGATCAGTGCGATTTTGCTCCGCGCCATGAATTCTCTCCCGAATACAAGCCTGCGAGCCAAGCTTCCAATGGATGTCGCGCGGTGTAACGCCAATCGCGGCAAAGAGCAAGACCCGCAGACGGGGGGATCCGTCTCACCGGCCGGCGAGACCGCACCACCCAGCGCCGCAGCCTTTCCCTTGCGGGCTTGCGCCATACGGGCGGCGACGCTTTACTAGCGATCAAGCACATGATCCGCCTGAAACAGGGAGAAAGCCATGAGCAAGGACATCGGCCATTTTGTCGGCGGCAAACGGATTGCCGGACGGAGTGGCCGGTTCGGCGAGGTCTTCAACCCGACAACCGGGGAAACCGCAGGCCGCGTCGCCTTCGCGTCCAAGGCGGAAATCGATGCCACGGTTCAGGATTCGCTCAGCGCCTTTCCCGCCTGGGCCGCGACGTCACCCCTACAGCGCGCCCGTGTCATGTTTAGATATAAGGAGTTGATTGAAAAAAACATGGATGAGCTCGCCCGAATGATCTCGGACGAGCACGGCAAGGTGTTGAGCGATGCCAAAGGCTCGGTCCAGCGCGGGCTCGAGGTAGTCGAATTCGCCTGCGGCATCCCGCATTTCATGAAGGGCGAATTTTCGGAAGGCGTGTCGCGGGGCATCGACATGTATTCGTTGCGTCAGCCCCTGGGCGTCGTCGCAGGAATCACGCCGTTCAATTTCCCCGCCATGGTGCCGATGTGGATGTATGCGATCGCCGTCGCGTGCGGCAACACCTTCATCCTCAAACCGTCGGAGAAGGATCCGTCCTGCCCGATGCGCTTGGCCGAGTTGATGATGGAGGCAGGTGCGCCGGCCGGCGTGTTGAATTGCGTGAACGGCGACAAGGAAGCTGTCGATGCGATCCTCGAGGATCCGCGTATCCAGGCAGTGAGCTTTGTCGGCTCCACGCCGATCGCGCGCCATATTTATGCTACCGCCGCCGCAACGGGCAAGCGCGTGCAGGCCATGGGCGGTGCCAAGAATCACATGATCGTCATGCCGGACGCCGATCTCGATCAGGCCGTCGAAGCGCTTATCGGCGCGGGCTATGGCTCGGCCGGTGAGCGTTGCATGGCGGTCTCGGTCGCCGTGCCGGTCGGCGAGAAGACCGCCGATGCGCTGGTTGAGCGCATGACACCCCGCGTGCGTGCGCTGAAGGTCGGACCGTCGACCGCGCCAGAATCGGAGATGGGCCCGCTGGTGACGCGCCAACATCTGGAAAAGGTCCGGAACTACGTCGCCATTGGCGTCAAGGAAGGGGCCGAACTCGTAGTCGATGGGCGCGATCTCTCATTGCAGGGTTACGAACGCGGCCATTTCATGGGCGGCTGCCTGTTTGACCGCGTCAGGCCCGAGATGCGCATCTATGGCGAGGAGATCTTCGGACCGGTGCTTTCGGTAGTGCGGGCGAAGAATTTCGACGACGCGTTGCGACTGCCAAGCGACCACGAATTCGGTAACGGCGTCGCGGTCTTCACTCGCGACGGCGACACGGCGCGGGAATTTGCGAGCCGCGTGCAGGTAGGCATGGTCGGGATCAACGTGCCGATCCCGGTGCCGCTCGCCTTTCACAGCTTCGGCGGCTGGAAGAACTCGGCCTATGGCGATACCAACCAGTACGGCACCGAAGGGGTGAGGTTCTACACCAAGATCAAGACCGTGACCTCGCGCTGGCCGGCCGGGGTCCGCGCCAATGCCGAATTTGCCATGCCGACGCTGAAATAGCGGAAAGTGCGGAACGCCGAGCGACGTGCCCGCCAAAGGGCAAATGTGCTCCGGTCAATCGGAGGCCGTTTCTATCGGCTCGGGCGCGGTGCTCAATGCAAGGCTTTCGGCAACAACCCCGGCCGACATCGGCCTCACTGTGTCATGACCCGCACGGCGATGATGGCGCGCCCGCAATGATGCCGGTTTCACCAGGGCGGAAGCACGGCTCGCGGTCGACCGTCGACAACCTGCGCTGATGTTTATGCCTCGTTCATATCCTGACCGCCGCCCATCGGTTTCTACCCTGCGGCACCGTCCCGATCTGGAATGAGCATGAATCCGCTTCAGGATCACCAGTTGAGGTCTGCGTGCTCCGGTTCGGTGGGATGGATAATGCAATTCATCGGCACCAATGTCTCCAAGGCAAACCAATGTACGGCCCACCGCGGTGACGATAAAATCTATACTATTGTTCGATCGTTGCTTCACATAACGCAAAACAACCGCGAAATTATGTAATATTTGCTTTATGGTAATGTAATATTTTCAGTTATTTTATCATTAGTTTACTATATTTCTTAATAGATCGTTCGAATTCCAAATTGAAATTATCCGGCGCTGAAAAATTGCTGGGAATCAGCAATTTGAATTCAGGTCGGAGGGAATGGAATGTCGAGATGGAAGAGACTTCGCTTGGGTCTCATGGCTGGGTGTGCGGCAGTAGCGCTGATGGCATCTGGCGGCGGCGTGAGGGTGGCACTGGCGGCGGGGACGCCGGGCGGGGTTGGCCCGAACAACATCACGGTGGATGGGCGGACGCTGACGCAGG
>JBJKQL010000127.1:0-116990 GCA_046705265.1 Ferrovibrionaceae bacterium | reverse complement strand
GGCGGCGGCTGGGTTCAACTATCACTGTATCGGGCGACCATCGGCCGCAGGCTTTGGCCGATGACGATGGCTGGGCATCGATTTCACGCCAGCGTTCTCCGCGAATACGATGTCCGGGGCATCGTCGGCGAGACGTTGGCTGAAGCGGATGCGGAGGCCTTGGGAAAGGCCTTTGGCAGCCAGGCGCGCGCCAAGGGCAGCCAAACGATCGCGGTCGGTTACGACGGACGGCTGTCGTCGCCAATGCTGGAGGCGGCATTGGTCCGCGGGCTGACCAGCGTCGGGATTGACGTCGTCCGTATCGGGCGCGGGCCGACGCCAATGCTCTATTTCGCGACCTACTACCTTGGTACCTCCGGCGGTATCATGGTGACCGGCTCGCACAACCCGCCGAGCCATAACGGCTTTAAGATGATGCTGCAAGGCAAGCCATTCTTTGGTGCCGATATTCAGGCGCTCGGCATGCGTGCCGCGGGCGGCGATTTCGCGACCGGCGTAGGCGAGGTGCGAACGGCCGAAATCGAGGCGGATTATGTCGCGCGCCTGCTTCAGGACTACGACGGCGCGCGGCCTTTGAAGGTCGCATGGGATGCCGGCAACGGCGCGACCGGAGACGTGCTGCGGCAGCTTGTCGGCAAGCTTCCCGGACGTCATCTGCTGCTGAACGAGAAGATCGACGGCACCTTTCCGGTCCATCACCCAGACCCGACAGTTGTCGAAAACCTTGCCCAGTTGCAGGCAGAAGTGACGCGCGAGGTATGCGACCTCGGCATCGCCTTCGATGGTGATGGAGACCGCATCGGCGTTGTCGACGGGAAAGCGCGAATTATCTGGGGCGATCAGCTGTTGGCACTCTTGGCGCGGGACGTTCTAGTCTCAACCCCCGGCGCAACGATCATTGCTGACGTTAAGGCAAGCCAAGTGCTCTTTGACGAGATCGCCCGCCTCGGCGGACGGCCGCTGATCTACAAGACCGGTCATTCTCTGATCAAAAGCAAGATGGCTGAAGAACGAAGCCCGCTCGCCGGCGAGATGAGTGGACACATTTTTTTTGCCGACCGTTACTACGGTTATGACGACGCGCTTTATGCTGCCGTGCGGCTCCTCGGGCTGCTCAGTCGCGGCCGGGACAGTCTTGCCGACCTCTATGACAGCCTGCCGAAGGTAGTGAACACACCGGAAATCCGTTTCGACTGCCCTGACGATCGCAAATTCGGCGTGGTGGCGGAAGTGAAGGCCCGCCTCGAAAAAGCAGGTTCTGACCTCCTCGCCATCGACGGCGTAAGGGTAACTGCGCCAGACGGATGGTGGCTGCTGCGGGCTTCCAACACCCAGGCGGTTCTGGTTGCCCGCTGCGAGGCGGCAACGCCGTCCGCGCTTGCTCGAGTCAAGGCCGCTCTATTTGCCGAGTTGGCTCTAAGTGGCTTGCGTCCGCCCATGGCTTAACCGCCAGCGTAGAAGTCGCACGAAGGCGAGCGCTTGGGCGGCGAGCATGAGGCCAAGAGCCCAGGCGTAGGCAATCGCCGGGTAGCGGCCGGCTGCGTCTGGCGGCCACCAGCCAACCACGACTCCGATCAGCGATTGCGCCGCGAAAGCCGAGAAGAAGATCAGGACGTTGAGAGCTGTTGTCGAGCGTCCCCCAAACTCGACTGGGAAATGCTGTCCGAGGACTGGGAAGGCAAGGCTGAGCGAGGCCGAAAGCAGGCCGAACAGGATCCAGGGCAGGTAGCCGGCGGCGTCGACGCCGAGTGTCAACAAGAGTTCCACGGTATAGAACAGGAGCGCCCCGCCGCAGAGCACATCGATCAGCTTGATGCCAAAGTGCGTCAAGCGGTCGGCGATCACACCCATGGTCAGGTAGCCGATCGTAAGCGCTACTGCGAGCGCGAAGAGATGGGTCGCGACGACCTGAAGATTGTATCCGCCGACGTCGCGGAACCATAAGCCCGCCCATAGGCCTTGGACCGCCATGTAGGTTCCTGTGGCGAGGCAGATCGTCGGCGCCAAGCGATGGAACAGGGGGTCGGTGTATACAGCGGCGAGGCCCCGCCATTGCTCGCGAAGCGGCCTGACGTCCCGGCTCCCCGGCTTTTCGGGCACGAGGTTGAAGATGAGGCCCGCAATCACCAGCGCCGCCACGGTCATCAGAAGAAAGATACCCCGCCACGACATGTAATGAAGAAGAGCGCGGGTCGGCGCGGTGGCGGCGAAAACACCGAGGCTACCGCCGGCGAGCAAACAGCTGTTGGCGAGCGGCCAGCGATGGCGTGGCAGCCATAGCATGATGGCGCGAAATCCCGACATCAAGGAGCAAGAGACGCCAAGGCCGATAACCGCACGGCCGAAAGCCAGCGTGTATCGGCCCTGGCCGAATGAGAAAAGAAGTGTGCCAATGGCGGCGACACAGAAGAGCGCTGGCTGGACCCGCCGTGGGCCGAAGCGGTCGAGCATGATCCCAAGCGGCAATTGCATGCTCGCTGAAGTAAGAAAGAATACCGCCGTAAGCAGGCCGAGGTCGGGTGCCTTCAGCCCAACATCGGTCATCAATTCGGGCGCAATGACGGCATTGATGGTGCGGACGTAGAACGAAAAGAACTGCCCGAGAACGAAGGGAATGAAAATCGTCAGCGCGAACCGTAGAAAGCCCTGGGCGGCGGTTTCCGATTTTCTCTCCAGCGATGTCGGATCGCCTGGCGGCGTCACGGGAGCGCGCATTCGTCTAGCCGAGCGGCCAGTGGGAAAAAAGGCCTGGCGGCGGCCACAAAAGGCATGAGGGAAGTCCAGCATGCGCGGCGAATCGACATCATCGGCGCACCATTTCATCAAGCTGCGGTGGCGTCAATCTGAGGGCCGCCCATGGCTGATCTTCGTCGAGTGAATAGGTCTCGACCGCAACACCAATACGGGAAAAGTTAGTGATTACGGGAAAGGTTTTAAAAATCGCCGCTTGAGCCCGTCAGCTTAACATGTTTTATGTGTTGTATCAGCCAAGCTGGTGCCGGGCGTGTGCCCCCGGCGTGGCAACGAAGTGCGTACCGCCCGTCGGTGGGCGCTAAGCTCGAGCGTCAGTGCACCGAAGGTCCTGAGGCGATGAGGCCCGACGGGGGAGCCGGAGTGAATGACGAGGGCTTGCGGCCCTCCGCAGCTTGCCGGCGTTCACCGCGCCGGATGGCACGGTCGGCAAGACAGGCCCCGCCGCTGTCGGGTGCTTGGCACGATGCTGCATACGCAAGCCGCTTGGATGCTAAGTCGCTGGCGCTTCATACGCCGACTTGCGCGCAAGGACGAGTTATTTTTGTTGGCGCTTGCGGCGGCCACCGGCGCCGTGGTCGGAGGCGGAGTTGTCGCGCAGAAGAATCTTGTCGCCCTCGTCCAGTATTTCACCTTCGGCGTCTCAGTCGACCACAACCCGATGCTTGCCACGCTTTACGGTTGGTGGCGGCCGCTATTGGTGCCGGTGGTGGGCGGGCTCGCGTACGGTATCGGCATCCATTTCGTCCGCCGCACGCATCCGCAAGAAATCGTCGACGCTATCGAGGCCAATGCGCTGCACGGTGGGCGCATGTCATTTACCGATAGTCTCATTATTGTCGCCATGACGATCGCCTCGGTCGGGGTCGGCGCCTCGGTTGGACTCGAGGCATCGGTGGTCCAGATGGGATCAGGCTTCTGCAGCTGGCTTGGGCAATACATCCAGGTCAAACGCTCCTCACTCCGGACCATGGTCGGCTGCGGCGCTGCGGCGGCAATCGCCGCCGCGTTTAATGCTCCGCTCGCCGGCACGTTTTATGCCCTTGAGCTCGTGGTCGGCGGCTACGCTGTGACCGCGCTGGCCCCAATTCTGGTGGCAGCCGTGGCCGGTACCGTGGTCGCGCGCTCCGCCCTCGGTGCGGCACCGCTTTGGGCGGTCGTGCGTGAGATCCCGAGCATCACCGGCACGGAGTATCTTGTCTTCATCGTCATTGGCGTGCTGGCGTCAGGGCTGGGAATTTTGATGATGCGGATCGCGACGATGTTCGAGGCCGCCTATCGGCGATGGTCGGCGCCGCAGTGGCTGCGTCCGGCCATCGGCGGCAGCATCCTTGGGATAATGGCGTTGTTCTTTCCCGCCGTTCTCGGGAGCGGCCACGGTGCGCTCGATGCCGTCGTCAACCAGCAGTTCACTTTGCCCATCCTGATCGGCCTCGTCGGCGCCAAGACTCTGGCCTCGGCTGTGAGCATTGGCTCGGGGTTCCGTGGCGGATTATTCAGCGCCTCGGTCTTTCTCGGTGGTCTGTTTGGTGGCGCAACCGGCTGGCTCGCGGCGATCGCGCTTCCTGGTATTCCCTTCGATTACACTTCCTACGCTCTGGTCGGGATGGGTGCCGTAGCAACCGCCGTGGTGGGGGCACCGCTTACCATGATCCTCCTGGTATTCGAGACCACCGCCAATTATTCAGTTGCCATTGGTGTTATCGTCGGGGTGTTGGTCGCTTCATCAGTGACGCGGCGGTGGTTTGGTTATTCTTTTTCCACTTGGCGTTTCCATCTTCGCGGGATGGATCTCCGCGGGTCCTCGGATATCGGCCGACTACGCGACCTTTCGGTGCGAGAGGTGCTTGACCGTAATGTCTTGCGTGTGCCCGCCACCACCGATCTCGATACGTTATGCAGCTTGTTTCTGCTCGGTACGGCCAAGGTCGCCTTCATCGAGAAGGCGGACGGAACCTACGCGGGCATGGCGGAGAGCGGCGAGGCCAATGCGGCCCTGCTAGAAGACGACTCAGGGCGCGCTACCGCCGGCAGTCTAGTGTCGGAACCGCCGCACTATCTGACCGCCGAGGAAGCCCTGCTCTCAGCCTTCGAAATGATCGAATCGAGCCGCCACGAAACGCTGCCCGTTGTCGTCTCGGTGGAAGAACCGCGGGTTATCGGCTGCGTGCATAAGGCTGACGTCCTGCGGCGCTATTTCGAGGAACTCGATCGTATGCGGATCGAGGACCTGGGTGACATCGATATCTTCAATATCTCTACACCCCGGGCATCGAGAGAATCCGACGGGCGCCACTAGACGCACCGCGCGAAATGGTATCGCGGATCCGATCGAGCCGGGTGGCCATCTTGTGAATACCATGCGGTCAGTGCCGACTGCCACGGCGGATGACCGCGCTGGCTCGATGGTCCGAGCCGTCCGTCGGCCGCACCGGCAAGCACGAGGCACGAACACATTTTTCCGCCGTCATGCGAAGATGGAGGCGACTGCCCTATTGGCTAAGTTCGTGGACCTTTTCCCGAAGCTGGGTGATCAGCGTCGTGATGCTGCCGCCGCCATCCTCAATGACCGAAGCGAATTCCTGGCGCTGGGTGATCACCATGCTAACGCCGTCCACCACCACGTCGGTGATACGATAATGACCAGGCGTGCCGCTCACCCGCCAGTTCACCGCGATCGGATGCCCATCCGGTTGTTGAATGGTGCTCATCACGATCGTATCGCCGGCCTCTGGGTGCGTGCCCGAGACGTGGATCGTCTCCTTGTTGTAGTGCGCCAGATTAATGGAATAGGTCATGACGATGTAGTCGGCGAAGAGCTTTTGGTATTCAGTCCGTTGCGCAGGTGTCGCCTGACGCCAAAACCGGCCGAGAACGAAGCGGCTGATGCCCGGCACGTCGAAATTATCAAGAAACAGGCGGCGAAATTTGGCTTCGCGCTGCTTGTCGGTCAGCGTCTCGTTGGTCAAGGTGCGAATCGCGGTGTCGCCGAGGTTCTGGATGAAGACTCCGGCATTGGTCTGAGCCGCAGCCTGGCCTGGAGTGGCACCGGCGAGAAAAAGAGCGGCGGCAAAGGCGACAAGGAATTGGCGGCGCAAGATCATGTCGAGCTCTATCTGCGGTGAATGTACGTCGCGGGTTGGTACTCCGGCATCACGGCTGGCTCCCCTCCCCACTGCCTTCTGAGTATAACGCAAAGATCACAGGACTTCGAGAGAATGCAAGCCTTGTTCGACGATCGCCGCAAGCTATGAGAAAGACCTTTCGAAGCGCTTTGCATATGGTAACAGCGATCTTCGCTATCCATGTCGACAAAGCCATGGAATCTCCCATTGAGCATGGTAAATCGGGATGCAGTGACAATGCCACACATCGGCCGCGTCTTGGCCGCAGACGTCGGCTGGCCTGCCGGTGGGCGCCCTACACTGCACAGATTCCAGGAAAGCCCCTGCCCGACGGATGATCAGACGGCGATACGCCGACTGAAATCGCCGTGCGGACAAGTTGGCTCGCGCCGGTCATCCGCCATGGCTATGATACGCGCCCGAGCTGTGACAAGAATGGTTTGCTTATGTCCGGCCTGCCTCCGACCGCTCGCCGCCGCCTTTTGGTCTTAGCGGCTTTTGCCGTTGCCCTGGTGATGATTTTCTACCGCATCGGCGGTCTGCCGTTGATGCAGCCGGACGAGGGTCGCAACGCCGAAGTCGCCCGCGAGATGCATAATGCCGGCGCATGGCTGGTGCCGACCTATGACGGTTTGGCTTATCTCGATAAACCGGCCTTCTATTTTCGCGCCGTGGCGCTGTCCTTCGATCTCTTCGGCCAGTCCCAAGCGTCTGCCCGGCTGCCCTCGGCAGTCGCAGCCATGGTCTTGCTCGGCGTCCTTTTCCTGTTTCTTCGTCGTCTCTACGACGCGCGAACGGCAGCGCTGACTGTCCTGATCGTAGCCACGACCCCGCTCTTTTTCGCTTTCGCGCGACTGGTCATTTTTGATATGCCGCTCGCGTTGTTCGTCTCGCTCGCGATATTTACCGGTTATCGCGCGGAGGAACCGGGGCGCGAGCCGAGGCTCTGGTATGCCCTAAGCTGGACGGCAATGGGTTTCGCGACCTTGATCAAGGGACCGATCGGCGTCGTCTTGCCGCTTCTCGTCCTCGCTGTCCTCAATCTCGCGGAGAAGCAGCGGGCGAGGTGGAAACGTCTCTTCCATCCGCTCAACATCATGGTTTTTGCCTTCTTGGTGCTGCCCTGGTTTATCGGCGTAACACTGCAACACCCCGACTTTCCCTATTACGGGCTTGTCCGCGAATCACTGGACCGCTTGGCGACACGCGATTTCGGCCGCACACGGCCGTTTTATTTCTATCTCCCGGTCATTCTCGGTACCTTTTTCCCCTGGAGCCTGCTGCTGCCAGAGGGCATCGTGCTCACGTGGCGGAAACGGGAGCAGTGGCGTCGGCCCGACCGCCTGCTGGTAATTTGGGCGGTCGCGGTGGTCGCTTTCTTCTCGCTGCCGCACTCAAAGTTACCTGGCTATATCCTGACTGGGGTGGTGGCGCTCGGCGTTCTCGCAGCACGTGGTTTCGCTCACGCCTTTGCCCGGCGCGACGGAGCGGCCGCACGGGTGATCCTGCGTGCGACCCTGGCGCTTGGCGTGATTACCCTTGCTGGCGGTGCCCTGATCGCGTGGGACGCGACGCATCCAGGCCTCGCGGCCATGTTCGACGCCCGCGGTCGCTATGTAATGGCACTGAGCCCGGCCCTTCCCTTGCTTGCGGCCTGTCTTCTGGTGACGGCGCTGGTGGCGCTCGCCGCCTGTTGGCGTCGGCGGATCGGGCTTGCCTTCGTTGCCTTTCTGGCCTTCCCGGTCATGGTTACCACGATCGGGTTTCCACTCTTTCAGGATTATGCCGCAAGCCATTCCACGCGCGCTTTGGCCGAGCGCTTGGCGCCCCTTCCGCCAAATGTTCGAATCGTCTGCTTTGAATGCTTTCCGGACGGTGTCCCATTCTATATCCAGCGCCCGATCATGGTCGTCACCAAGGACGGCAGCGAACTCACCAGCAATTATATCCGGTTTGCCCTGAACCGCAGCCGGCACTGGCCGAAGGTGTTGGTGCCGCTCGATTCTTTCGCACATTGGCTTGCAACGCGGCGGTATCCGATTTACTTGTTGGCGAAAGGCAATCAGAATCAAGTCTTGCGACGCGTGGCGGCAGCGTATGGCGGGGTGGTAAAGAGGCTTCCCCTTGGCTACGGGGCAGTGTTTCTTTCCCAGCCGACTAAGGGCTGAGCGATGAGGGATTGAAGTGTGCGGCATCTGCGGAATCGCGAGCTTTGCCGAGGGACCGGACCAGGGCGCCATGGTTCATCGGGTTGTCGCCATGCGCGATGCCCTGGAGCATCGGGGCGGTAGCGGTGTTGGTATCGGCGAGGGAACGCGCACGCTCTTCGGCGCGGCACGACTCGCCATCCGCGGCCTCGACGATGGCGCGCAGCCGATCATCGACCAGCCAAGCGGCGTTATTGTTGCCTGCAACGGCGAAATCGACAATCATCGAGAATTACGAGCTTGGCTGGCCGCCCGCGGCCGCGCTGTGGTGCACGCGACCGACGTCGCCGTGATTCCTGGCCTCTATCTCGAACTGGGCGACGCCTTCGTTGAGCGTCTTGCTGGCGCCTTCGCGTTGGCGCTATGGGATCCATTGGCGGAACGCCTTATTCTCGCCCGTGATCGAGCGGGGGAACGTCCGCTGTTCTTCACTCGCGACGGTGACGAAGTGAGTTTCGCCACCGAAATCGCTGCGCTTGCGGGCGGCGCCAAGGCCGCCTTTGCCTTCGACCGTCCGGCGCTCGGCGGTTATCTGCGCTGCGGTGCTTTTATCGCGCCAGCCAGTCCCTTCGCCGACGTCGAAAAGGTGCGCCCGGCGGAAATCGTCAGCATCAGCGTCGATGGCGTCGAGCGGCGTCGCTATTGGCGCTGGGACATCGTCACGCGACCAAAACGTCCAGCCGCGCTCGATACCTTCGATGGCATTTTTCGCGGTGCGGTGAAACGACAGAGCGACGTCGACGTACCATTTGGGCTCTTTATCAGTGGTGGAATCGATTCCTCGCTGGTTGCTGCCGTCGCGCGAGATATCCGGCCCGGAATGCCCCTGAAATCCTACACATTGCGCTTTCGCGAGGCTTCCTACGATGAAGGCAACTACGCTCTTGAGGTGGCACGCCGGCTTGATATCGAGCCGATACCGGTCTGGGTCGAAGCCGAAAACTTTCCGGAGGAGCTCAGTAAGCTGATCCGCTTGGTCGGCGAGCCGCTTGCCGATCCGGCGTGGATCCCGACCGCACTGCTCGCGCGCCGGGCGGCCGAGGATGTTCCTTTGATTCTGGTCGGCGAAGGCGCGGACGAGCTCTTTGGCGGTTACCCGACCTATATCGGCGCCGTGCTTGGCGAGGGCTATCGGAGCATGCCAGCGGCCTTGCGCGGCGTTGTGCGCAACTTGATCGGGCGCCTGCCGCCCAGCGAAAAGAAAGTTACGCTTTCCTATCTTCTCCGCCGTTTCGTAGATGCCGACACTGCGGATGGCTTTTCCCGCCATCTGTTATGGACCTCGACCATTGCGCCCGGGCTCCTGGAACGCCTCGGCGTGAGACCGCCCGATCCCGCGGTGTCAGTTTCGACGGTCGGGGCTCTCCTCGACCGCGTGCAGCAGCATGATCTCGAAACGTCGCTCGCGGAGGGGCTTTTGACCAAGGCCGATCGCGCCAGTATGAGTTCCGCGGTTGAGCTCCGTGCGCCTTTTCTTGATCACACGGTCATGGAATTCGCTGCCGGGTTGCCTCGATCCGAACGGGTTCGCGGCATTACGACCAAGGCCTTCCTCAAGCGCTACGCGCTTAAATATCTTCCGCGCGGCATCGTCTATCGACGGAAGCGCGGCCTTTCCGTGCCGCTCGGTCGGTGGTTGCGCGGTCCGCTTGCCGAATGGGCGGCGGCCGCGCTCAGCGGCGAACGGCTGCAGGAAGTCGGCGTTAATCCGGCGGCAGCGATGGCGCTGTTCGAGGAACATCGCGCATTTCGCGCCGATCACGCGCGCGCGCTGTGGACCTTGATCGTGCTCGGCGAATGGGTTGGCTGGGCGAAAGGGCTGGAAAGCGAGAGAGCACCCAAGGCGCCGCTCCGGGCTTCCGCCTAAGCCCTAAGCCCTAAGCGATCGACTCGCTCGGCGGCGACGGCGTTCCGAACCGCGCGCCTCATTGGGATCGAGACTGGACCACCTTTAAGGCTTCTGGGAAAGCGCTTTGGCGGTCGGGAATGTCGCCACGCTGGAGTTGGGATAAGCAACCGCGCTTCTCGCTCGGTGAGCCGGTGTGCTGGTCACGGCAGAAACCGCGAGCCCCGCGACCAGCGGCAGAGAAATCAAACCGACCAAGGCAAAAAAACCGATAATCTTGCGCATCCTCCCCCTTCCCACCAACATACGCTTCCCCTGGCGGGGCCGCTGGGACGCCACAGCGCCGAATTCAATATGTAACATAAACACGGGAGTATGACCAAAATCCTACGCTTCGGGGCAAAAGAAATTTTCTGGCCTCTAGTATGAGCCATTGCGGCGACAGCAAAAGTGGTGGATGCCCAGCCCTGGATTATTTTTCACGGCGATATTGGGTGCATGAGGCCGTGTTTTGAGGTTTGATCGTTCGCGAGTTGGACGATAGTGATTGGTCTAAAATGCGCTCAGGGGACGTGGCGGCACAGCAAGCGGGATCGTAGACATCCTGTCGCACTCGATGATGGAAAGCGATCGGCATGTACTTGTCACGGACATTCTTTCTTTATATGGCGCGCCAGTTCCTTATCGGGATAGCGATCGTCTTTGCCTCTTTGGTAATCGTGGCGCAGAGTGCGAATCTGGTTGAACTGCTGCGCCGCGCGTCGGGCCACCCTGAGATCGGCTTTGGCGTCGTTCTTGAAATGTCGCTGCTTCAGTTGCCTTCGCTTTCGTTCCGCCTCATGCCCTTTGCGGTGCTGTTCGGCAGCATGCTGACGCTCACCCGCCTGACCCGCAATCAGGAACTGGTGGTAGCACGGGCCGCAGGCGTTTCGGTTTGGCAGTTCTTGTTGCCCGGCCTCGTGCTGGCCGCCTTGATAGGCGTTATCGAGGTGACGGTATTCAATCCTATTTCGGCTGCCATGGTGTCGCATTTTCAACAGCTCGAGGCCCGTTATTTCCAGGGTCAAAGCAGCATGCTTTCGCTCTCGGAGAATGGGCTCTGGTTGCGGGAAGCGGGCGCCGACGGCGGCTCGGTCGTACATGCGCTTCGCGCCGCCAATAAGGGCCGCAATCTGTGGGACGTGACCATTTTCCTGTTCCGCGGTCAGGATCAATTCGCCGGGCGCATCGATGCCACAAGGGCAGCACTCAAATCTGGCTATTGGGAACTGACACACGCGCTGGTGACGATTCCCGGCGAACCGAGCAAGCTTTATGCCCATGATCGCGTAAAGACGACCCTGACCGTGAGTCAGATCGAGGACAGTTTCGCGTCGCCAGGCTCACTTTCGTTTTGGCGTCTGCCGGGTTTCATTCACATGTTACAGAAGAATGGCTTTTCCGCAGTGCGCCACCAACTGCGCTGGAACGAGCTGATGTCGCTCCCGCTTCTCTTCGTTGCCATGGTTTTGATTGCCACAGCCTTTTCGCTCCGGTTTTCGCGCCAGGGCGGGATCGGCCTCCTGCTTTCCGGCGGAGTGATCGCCGGCTTCGTGCTCTATTTTCTCTCGAGCGTGGTGTTCGAGCTTGGCCGGGCTGGCACCATCCCGGTTCTGCTCGCGGCTTGGACGCCGGCTGGTATCAGCGCACTGCTTGGCATCACCAGCGTGCTTTATACCGAGGATGGCTGACCGGCAGGCTTCGCCAAGCCTTGCTGTGGCGGTATCTCTGCTAACAAGGCGGCCAGCAGCGATCGCTGACCGAAAAGCGTTGTCCTAGCGCCCGCTCAGAGCATGCGATATCGCGTCGGCTGCTTCCTGCAGCACGGGCAAGAAACGTCTCACTAGGTCTTCGGCGCTGGTGCGGCTCGTGTGCGTCGAGCAGTTAATGGCAGCGACGACCTGCTTTTTGTAGTCGCGGATCGGCACCGCAATCGAGCGCAAGCCCTCCTCAAGTTCCTGATCTAGGACCGCATACTCCTGCTTTGCAACTTCGGCCAGGATGCGTCGGATTTCGCCTTCATCCGTCAGGGTATAAGGCGTCCACCTTTTCAGGGAGGCGGCGCGAAAATAGGCATCGAGATAGGCCGGGGACAGATGGGCAAGAAGCACGCGGCCCATCGAGGTGACATGAGCCGGAAGCCGGCTGCCGACCGTTAGCGCGATAGTCATTATACGCTTCGTCGGCACCCGTACGAGGTATACGATATCCGTGCCGTCCAATACCGAAGCGGAGCAGCTCTCGTGCAACTCGGCGACCACCTGCTCCATGTAGGGTTCGGCCATTTCGGCAATGTTCATCGACGAGAGATAGGCGTACCCGAGGCAAAGAACCCGCGGCTTCAAGCCAAAATATTTGCCGTCGAATCCGACATAACCAAGGTCGCGCAAGGTATGCAGAAAACGCCGCGCGGTCGCCCGCGTTAACCCGGTTCGAGCCGCCACATCGCTCAAGGTCAGTTCGCGGCGCTCGTTCGAAAACGCCTCGATCACCGCAAGCCCGCGGGCAAGCGATTGCACGAAGTCGGGCGAATCTCGCGTCTTAACGGTCGTTTCCGTCATCTCCGATCTTGTTCCAAGATCAAACAAATGTTCTTATATCGAACAAATATCTAGAACACGGACTCATGTCAAGAACGACAGCGCCGGCAGGTCCAGGATCGCGGCGGCCGCACTCTCTCAATATGCCGATAACGCTTCCGGCTGTTTCAGCGAACGACCGACGCTGCTCATCGGCAAAAAACGGGAACACGGTTCCGGAGTTGGCGATTACAAGGGTAGTGCGATGCGGATTGGCGGGCGGCCCAACCGTCGATCGGCGGGGGCGCAAGCGTCTGTCACGCGCGTTCCGATCATCATTTTATCGAGCGGTTTGAGGTCGTTCGAAGCGGGATTTCTCTGTCGGCTTGCTAAGAAACGGTCCGGCCCCGCGGATCTAAATCTATGGGAAATCCCGTAGGGAGCATTCCTAAGGAGCAAACCGAATTTTAACCCTTTGAGAGGTGGGCGAGGCTCTTGCGGTCACCGCCGGTGGCCGAATGGAATTCGCGAAAATCAGGAGGGATGCGATGCGGCCTGCTCCATCTTCGACAAACAATTTCGCCAGCCAAGTTCTGAGCACGACAGCCCCCGGTGTGCTTGCCGGCGCGCAGCGCGCGGTCCATACGTGTCGTGCGGTTCCGGCGGAGGATGTGGGCTACATAACGAAAATCGGGGCGCCGCACTACTTTACTGCTGGCCGGACTCTGCTGACCGAGGGCGAGCCAGCATCGCGTTTCGCAATCATCACCGAAGGCGCGGTGAAAATCTATAAGCTTATGCTGGACGGGCGGCGCCAAATCACCGGCTTCCTGTTCGCGGGAGATCTTCTCGGCCTCACCTTCGCACCCGATTACAGCTACAGCGCGGATGCCTTGACTGAGGTGAGGCTCTGCCTGATGCCGCGATCGCAATTCGAGCGGCTGCTCGACCAGCACCCGGCGATGGCGCGGCATTTTTTGGCCTTGGCTTCTACCGAGCTTGCGGCTGCGCAGACGCAAATGGTGCTGCTCGGGCGCAAATGTGCCGATGAAAAGATCGCCTCCTTCATTCTCATGCTTTCGGACCGCGAGTACGAGCGTGACCGAAACGGCGCCGTGGTCGCCTTGCCGATGACACGGACAGACATTGCGGACTACCTTGGTCTCACCACGGAAACCGTGAGCCGCACCTTTACACGGCTGAAAAATTCCGGCTGGATCGCGCTTGAAACGCCGGGGTCGATCACTATCCTTGATCATGACGCGCTGACCAATCTCGCCGAAGGAGGCGAAATGCCGGACCCCAATCCTGCCCGCTATGCTGCGCCGCGGTTTGGTCTTCGTTCCGTCCGCCATGGCGAGATCCATTTCGGCTGAAGGTTTCGAGATAAGCTCGAGCGTACGTTCCGATCGGCGCCGGAGGCCATAAGCGCACCGCGAGGCTCCGGTTTTCAAGGCTTGCCAAAAAGGGCCGCATAGGACCCTGACGGCCCTATATGCGATGCCGCTTCCTCGTCAAGGCACCCTATTTTCCCTTGCCGCTTCGTCCCCGTTTGGGTGACGAAGCGGCAAGGAACTTGCGACCTCAGTGCGCGACCAGAAGCGGCATGCGGCTGACGCCAATAATGTGCCGTGTGGCGCCACCGAACAGCATTTCCCGCCACGGAGCGTGGCCATAGCCGCCCATCGCGAGAAGATCCGCGCCATGCTCGCGGGCGGCCGCGAGTAGAAGATCTCCGGCTCCGGCGTGTTCAATCTTGTAGACAGAATGAACTTTGGCCTTGATCCCATACCAGCCAAGATGCCTAGCGAGCGTTTCAGATTTGGTATCACCAAGAGCCAGGAGATGTACCTCCCGCGCCGTGGTGAGAAACGGCAAGGCTGCGGCGAGAGCGCTCGCCGACTGTGCCGAATTGTTCCAGGCCAACGCGACTGATTTACCGATGGCCTCCGCTTTCTTTTCCGGCGCGATCAACACCGGCCGGCCGGTGGCGAGAAGCGCCGCCTCGACTGCGTCTGAATGGGGTTCATCGACCACCCGGCCGGAGCGGCCAAGAACGACAAGGTCGAACATGCGGGCACGCGAGATAAGATTTTCCGTGCCGCGCCCAATCTCGATGCGCCACGCGGCGGAGGAGCTCTGCAACAACGCTTCATTGTCCGTCGGCGGTGTCTCGCGGACCGGTAGCTGATAACGCTCCGCTGCGGAGTTGAACACGCTCCGCGCGCGCTCCGTTGCTTCGGCCTCGCGCTTGGCAGCCTCATCGATGGCAAGAGCTGCCTGCGGCGAGCCGATGTCGTCGACGCCGACGGCGAGCATCAGGCCCGGATCGATCTCGGCGCGAAATCCCTCGACGTGGGCTTTGAAACGAGCGGCAAGCTCACACGCAAGTTCGGCTGCGCCGAAACTTGCGCTGCCGCCGCTAATCGCCGCGATGATTGTCCGAAAGGACATGACGTTCTTCTCCCGATAGCAAATGTTGAGCTATCTATTATAGAGACGGCAGTCCGACAACATTGAGGTGGATCAATATTCGGCTGTTGGAAATAGCCGGTTCGATCTTAGACCGTAAGGACACTTCCTTATTTGAGGCGTATCCGATGGGCCCTATTCTGCGACGTGGTTACGATGAGCAGCGGGATTATAAACGCGCACGGAACTCTGGCTTTATTTAAAAGACCAGATCGATATGTGCCGGGATAGAATATATGGCGCTCGTGCCTAAGGAGACCGTTTTGTTAGTGGACGATGATCCGGCGGTACGCGATTCGCTGAAGGTCCTGCTTGAACTGCATGGCTTCATTGTCGTGGATTTCCACTCGGCCGATGCGCTACTCGACCATTATCCGATCCCTCCCCGTGCTTGTCTGGTCGTCGATGTGGAAATGCCGGTCATCAGCGGGGTGGAGCTTCTGACTCGGCTTGCCGATGCTGGAAAGTGCCTGCCGGCCGTGCTCGTCACGGGCCATATGGACGATCAGGTTCGCCGTCAGGGCGCCAAGGTTGGCGCCTTCGCTATGATCGAAAAGCCGTTTGACAGCGTCCTCTTGCTCGATACCGTGCGCCGCGCGCTCGACGTGGCGGGCAACGATGCAGGAAGTGGCAAGGGTAACGCCTTTCCCATTGCGCCAGCGGGCTGAAACCGAGCCTTCCTCGCTCGGTCGGCCGAGTCAGGGGCTTGGCGCC
The DNA here is from genome assembly GCA_046705265.1 of Ferrovibrionaceae bacterium. Classification (GTDB taxonomy): domain Bacteria; phylum Pseudomonadota; class Alphaproteobacteria; order Ferrovibrionales; family Ferrovibrionaceae; genus JAJYTL01. Next base: position 101,317 of record JBJKQL010000127.1, on the reverse strand, counting down.
GTCTCCTGGGCATCGAGCGGTTCCGTGCGTATCCAGCTTTCGAGCAGCATGCGAAGCGCGGCGACGAAGGCGAGGGGCTGGTCGAGCATGACATGGTGTTGCGCCTCAGGCACCTCGACGATCGGCGCCTCGGGCCCCATCAGGGACGACATATAGGAAGCGGTGTCCCGCGAGACCAGTTTGCTCTTTTCGCCGAAGATTAGCGCGGCCCGGCACCGTACCGCCTTGAGGTATTCTCGGAACGGCTCGCCGAAGCGCCGAGCCCCCAGCACATCTTGGTCGAACTTCCAGGTCCAGCCTGAGTCAACAACCATTAAGGAATGGCGGCCGATGAACTCGACAAGGAACGAATTGTCACAGGCTTGCTCCGGCATCAGGCGGAAACGCGCCAGTGCCTGATCAAAGGTCTCATAAATTCGTTTGTTGCGGCCGACCCGGGGCCGATGCGGGTTACGCGCTTCTTCTTCCGGTGAGCGGATTGGTGAATCGACAATCACCGCGCCGCCAATAGTGTCGCCGTATTTGGCGCAGAATTTCATTGTCATGAAGCCGCCAAAGCTGTGGCCGACGACGAAGGGATGTGGCCCGAGGCCGCCGTCAGCAATAACGCCCCGCATTTCCTCGGCGCGGATTTGGGAGCTGTAAAGCGGCCGGCGGCCGCTATCCCCCATGCCGGAAAGATCGAGCGCTGCGACGCGGAAGTCACGGGTGAAATAAGGTGCGATGAAGCGCCACCAGTTTGCATGAGCGCCGCCGCCGTGGACGAAGAGAAGACCACGGCCGGCCTCCGGCCTGGCGTCGTTTGGCCACAGAAGATAATGGATCGGGCATTGCTCGACCTCGACGAAGCGGTCTTCCGCCGGGCGCGATATCGCCCAGCGGAACCACTCGGGTGCGGCGGCGCGCACGGCCAAATATTCCGGTGGGGTTGAACGCTCGTTCATCGCCGCACCGCCGGCAAAGTTCCACGAGATTCGTCGCGATTGGCTGGCATCGTCATGAATTCTCCCAGAACCAGCTGCAGTCGAGACGCCTGCAATCGGCGACAAGGCCGGCGCCTTCCAGGCAACAGCAAGCATCAAAACCGCCAGTGCCGCGACGCTACGCCCAATAATGCACCGATGATAGGCGCGATGTCACTCGTTCGCGGATTTAGCGCCATGCCAACAAGGCGATAGAACGGCCGTGCCCCTTTGCCATACATCGCCGGGAGTGAAGAATCGGAGGCTTACAAACAAAAGGCGGGCCAATCCGTCACGCCTTTTCCGGCCACATCGCGGGGATCGCCGGCAGGAGCTTGGCGCAGGTATCCAGCGCGCAGGGGGACTCGGGCCATGGGAAGGAGAGCGACAGGAGAATCTCGGGATCGCCTACAGCTGGGGTCGGGGGTGGCGCCCCGTTGTCCGGGCTCTGGCGATTCCGCGGTTGTTCGTCTTTGGCGTCCGCAATTCTGTCGCCATAGCAGAAGGCCTTGAGCGTTTCGGGTACCCAGTATGTCGCCGCAACGAGGATGCCGTTTAACGCGCTCGGCACATTGATGCCGAGAGGGCAGACAAATGTCCTTGCCTTTATTCTCGCGGCGTATTGCTATTCGAACGGTATGACCGCCCAATCTGAACAGGCGAAGGCGGTGCTTCAGCTCATGAAGCTCTGGCCCTTGCAGAACGCGAATCGAAATAGCGGCAAGCTTGGGGTGTGGAAGATGGCCATGATAAAAGCGGTTTGGAATGGAGCCGTTATCGCGGAATCAGGTGACACCGTGGTGGTCGAGGGCAACCACTATTTCCCATTGAAGGCTGTGCACGCCCTCTATCTCCGGCCAAGCACGACGACCACCGTCTGCCCATGGAAGGGGACGGCAGAGTATTACACGCTCGTCGTCGATGGCAAGGCAAACCCCGATGCCGCTTGGTATTACAGGACACCGAAGCCGGCCGCTGCCGAAATCCAAGGCCGGGTCGCTTTCTGGAAGGGCGTCGAGGTTCGCTGATCGGCCGCGACAGGGAGCCTGCCATCGCGGGCTCCGTTTTGGTGCCGGCGGTTCGCCTCTAACGGAGACGCGCTCGTTCCGGAACTGGCATCTCCCCGCGATAGTCGTAGAATCCGCGTTGCGTCTTGCGTCCGAGCCATCCGGCCTCGACATATTTCGTCAAAAGCGGGCAGGGCCGGTATTTGGTGTCGCCAAGATCGTGATGGAGGACCTGCATGATCGCAAGACAGGTATCGAGGCCGATGAAATCGGCGAGCGCGAGCGGTCCCATAGGATGATTCGCACCAAGTTTCATCGCCGTGTCGATGGATTCGACCGAGCCCACGCCTTCGTGCAATGCATAGACGGCCTCGTTGATCATGGGCAGGAGAATGCGGTTCACGATAAAACCGGGGAAGTCCATTGCCTCCACCGGCGTCTTTCCGAGCTTGAGGGCAAGCCCATGGACGGTCTGATACGTCGTGTCCTCGGTCGCGATGCCGCGCACCAGCTCCACCAGCTGCATGACAGGGACTGGATTCATGAAATGCATGCCCATAAACTTTTCCGGTCGGCCTGAAGCCGTCGCGAGCATGGTTATCGAAATCGATGAAGTATTCGTCAGCATCAAACTTTTGGACGGAAGGATATTCGCCACCTGGCGTAAGATGTTTTGCTTGACGGCGACGTTTTCCGTCGCGCATTCGATGACGACGTCGCAGTCGCCAAGCTGGGATAGATCGGTTCCCGTGGCGATGCGGGCAAGCGCCGCCTTGGCGTCTGCCTCCCCCAATTTATTGCGCGTGACCTGACGCTTGAGCGTGGTCTCGATGGTGGTCAAGCCGCGCGCCAGCGCTTCAGCGCCGACATCGACGAGGCGCACCGCGATGCCTGCCAGCGCGGCGACATGTGCGATGCCGCCCCCCATTTGTCCTGCACCAATGATACCCATACGTTCGACCATGTACTTTCTCCTTGGTTTGCTGATCTTGGATGGGCGCCGCAATTTCTCCGGCCGCAGGATCGTTTTCAGAAGACGACCCGCGCGGTTATCGGAGCGAGGGCGCATCGCGAAAACCGATATCCCTATTCGTGGCAACTTGTCTTGCATAGGCGCGCCCGCCATATCAGGCAAGAAGAGAAAGTAAGACACCGGTATCTGTGGCCAAATGCATCGGCGCGATGGTCGATCCGACCGACGATGGGGTAACGATCCGCTATCAACGTTGCCGTCGGCTTGTCGAAGCCAAGCGGCACGTTTGTTCCGCCTGGACGATGCCGCCGCCCAGTAAGGCGCCGGAAATTTGGTCCTCGGACCGGTCGGCAGCATGCGGAATGGCTAGATTTTGTTCGCCGGCACCCTCTTTCGCTTGTGTCGGGATCGCCGATGCGCCAAAGAGGGGCGATGGAACGTCGATCCGGAACGGGCGAGCCTCGGCGGGAACGATACGGTTCCGGCTTTAATTCACGTCTCGAAACTGGAATGTCTCCAACGTATGAGAGTTGTTTTCGTCTCCGCTGGTGACTTCCTTGATCGCCGTGGGTCTGCAAGGGCAGGGGGATTGGTGTATTGTTCCAGGGTGCATAGGAAAAGGGTGCGCGTAATGTCATCGAGGACGTCGACGAGCCTTCGGCGATACGTAGAGACCTCGCTCAGTGGCTACGAGCTTTTGAACGATCCTTTACTCAACAAAGGCACCGCCTTCACAGACGCCGAACGCGATGAATTCGGTCTGCATGGCTTGTTACCGCCGCATGTCACGACCATCGATCTTCAGGTCAGCCGGCGCTTGCGGGCGTTCCGCGCGCTTAGCGACGATCTCGAAAAATACGTATTCCTGCGCGGACTTCAGGATACCAACGAAGTTCTGTTCTACGCGCTCCTCACGCGCAACATCGAGGAGATGATGCCCATCGTCTATACGCCGACGGTTGGCCTCGGTTGCCAGCGCTTCAGTCACATCTTTCGCAAGCCGCGGGGCATATTCCTCAGCATGCCGCAGAAGGAACGCATCCGCCGCATTCTGGCCGAGCCGCGTTTCGACCGCGTGGATGTCATAGTTGTGAGCGACGGCGAGCGTATTCTCGGTCTCGGAGATCAAGGCGCGGGTGGCATCGGGATATCGATCGGGAAGCTCGCGCTCTACACTGCCTGCGCGGGACTCCACCCCTGCACGACGCTGCCCGTTCTTCTCGACGTTGGCACCGATAACGAGGAGAACTTGGCCGATCCGGTTTATATCGGCTGGAAGCATGAACGCGTGCGTGGGCCGGAGTATGATGAATTCATTGATGCCTTCGTCTCTGCTGTGCGCGAGCGCTGGCCCCATGTTCTTCTCCACTGGGAAGACTTCGCGACTGGCAACGCGAACCGAACGTTGGCGCGCTATCGCAACCAGCTCTGCACCTTCAACGACGATATCCAGGGAACGGCGGCGGTTGCGGTCGGAGCCCTGCTCAGCGCGATCAACGTGACCGGCGTGCCTTTGAAGGAGCAGCGGATCGCGGTGCTCGGTGCTGGCTCGGCCGGTACTGGAATCAGCGCCCTGCTGCTCCGCGCCATGGTGGAGACGGGCATGCCGGAAGCGGAAGCGAAAAGCCGCTTTTACCTGATCGATCGCGATGGCCTATTGGTTGAGGGCACGCCGAACATGCAGCCTTTTCAGGCGGATTTCGCCCAGCCGGCGACCCGGATCGCTGGCTGGGCCAAGAGCTCGAAAGGACATATCGGTCTTGCCGAGGTCGTGCGGAACGTGCGTCCCACCGTCCTTATCGGCACGTCGAGCCAAGCTGGGGCTTTTTCGGAGGCGATCATTCGTGAGATGGTCGGATATGTGGAGCGGCCGATCATCTTTCCGTTGTCGAATCCGACGTCGCGTTCGGAGGCAATGGCTGCGGATCTGATGGCCTGGACCGAGGGGAGGGCTGTGATCGGCGTCGGTAGCCCGATGCCCGCGATCCAGCGTGACGGCAGGTCCTTCCGCATCGATCAGACCAACAATGCCTACATTTATCCGGGCATTGGCCTTGGCGCGATTGCCGCCAAGGCGCGCCATATATCGGACGGCATGTTCCTTGCCGCAGCGCGCGCGCTCGCCGATCTCTCGCCGGCTAAAACGGACCCAAAGGGAAATTTGTTTCCACCCTTGGTGGAATTGCGCCGCATTTCATTCCTTGTTGCCGTTGCCGTTGCGCGGCAGGCCCAGGCAGAGAGACTGGCCCTACCAAGCGCGCTGGAAAGCTTGGAGGCTGCGATCGAGGCCAAGATCTGGGAGCCGGCCTATCCTGAATTCCGCCGGGTTGTCGCGCCCGGACCGACCCGCGTCATTGCCGAGGTGCAAGGCTAGGGCGGATGACATCTCGCGGCGTGTTCGCTACGCATCGCGTTCAGCGCTCTGATTGGGCAAGTCGGCGACGAATCGCTTTCAACTCTTTGAGTCGCGCGGCGTCGGGCTTCGGGTAGGCGAGCTTCAAGGACCGCAGCGCGTCGAGCACAATCTCGGAAATGATCAGTCGGGCGTTTTCCTTGTCGTCGGCCGGGATAACGTACCATGGTGCCGTACGCGTGCTGGTGGCGCTCAAGCAGGCTTCGTAGGCCGTCATGTAGTCTTTCCAGAACTGCCGTTCAGTGATGTCGGCGAGACTGAATTTCCAGTTCTTTTGCGGTTCGTCGATGCGGGCAAGAAAGCGCTTGCGTTGCTCCTCCTTCGACAGATGAAGGAAGAATTTGACGATGCGCGTTCCATTACGATGCAAATGGTTCTCTAGATCGATGATGGAGCGATAGCGCTCCGACCAGATGGTCTTTTCGTTATGTTCGCCGTCAGGAACGCCTTCGCTCTTCAATATCTCGGGATGCACGCGAACGATTAACACCTCTTCGTAATAGGAGCGGTTGAAGATGCCGATTCGACCGCGCTCCGGCAGACATTGGATCGTGCGCCAGAGAAAATCGTGCTGCAATTCGGTGGCGCTCGGGTGCTTGAAGCTAAACACTTGGCACCCCTGAGGATTGACTCCCGACATCACGTGCTTGATGGCCCCGTCTTTCCCGGCTGCGTCCATAGCCTGGAACACGAGAAGAAGGGCATGACGGTCGGCGGCGTAAAGAAGGTGCTGAAGCTGGCTCAGTTCACCGATATGGGATTGCAGCAGGGTCTCGTATTCCGCCTTCGATTTATAGATCGGCTTGACCTGGGTCGGCCATTTCTTGAGCGCCACCTTGGCGCCTTCGGCGACACGGAAATCCACAGGCTCGATTTTCATTTTTTCCTCCTATTCTGGCATGCCTCTGACCGCAGGCCGAGCACGGCAGCCGAAACGACGGAACCTCTTGGGCACCATTTTGCACCCTATATGCTAAAAAGTGACAGGCTCTGCCAAGTTGCAAGCTCAGGTAAGGAGACGGATGCGATGATCAGGGGTCTACACCACAATGCCTACCGCTGCCGCGATTCCGAGGAAACCCGGCGTTTCTATGAGGATTTCCTCGGTCTTCCGTTTGCCGGTGCGCTTACCATCAAGGAGACCAAGACCGGCCGCCGCACCGATGTATTGCATATCTTTTTTCGGATGGATAACGACTCGTTTTTGGCCTTTTTCGAAGCTCCGGACCGGCCGTTCGTGTTCAAGGATCAGCATGATTTCGATCTTCATATCGCTCTCGAAGTAGACGAGCCGACGCTCTTTAGCATGTTGGAGAAGGGCAAGGCCGAGGGACAGGAGGTGCGGGGCGTCATTGACCACGGCTTCATCCACTCGATCTATTTTCGTGATCCGAACGGTTACGTGATCGAGCTGACCGCAAGGCAACCGCGCCACGCCTCGGCGATGGATCCGGAAACGAATGATGCCCGGCAGATCCTAGCGGATTGGCAGCAGAAGAAGGCGGAGAGGGTCTGAGTGCGGCGGCAATTGCGCCGCAAGAACCGGAGTGATTCGTATTCTCGTTTCGCCAAGATCGGCAGTGGCAAGCCTGTCGTCACGGACCTTGGAAAGGAGTAAGATCATGGCCTTCATGCCGGTCGAGGGAACCCAAACCACCTCGCTTTTTACGAGTGACGAAGATCGCTGGGCGGCGGTGATTGACCGCAATCCGGCGGCGGACGGGATTTTCTATTATTCCGTGCGCACCACCGGGGTCTATTGCCGGCCGTCCTGCGCCGCGCGCCGCGCCCGGCGTGAGAACGTGCGCTTTCATCAAAGCCCCGCGGAAGCTGAGTGCGCGGGATTTCGTCCCTGCAAGCGTTGCCGGCCGGATATGGCCCGGGACCAGCCCTATGCGGAGGTGGTCGGTCGGGCTTGCCGCATGATGGAGACGGCGGAGGAAACTCCAAGTCTTGACGCCTTGGCCGCCGCCTCTGGCCTCAGCCGGTTTCATTTCCACCGTGTCTTCAAAGCGGTGATGGGGCTGACACCAAGAGCCTATGGCGCAGCGGCGCGCGCTCGGCGGTTACGCGCCGAGTTGCCGCGAAGCCGGACGGTAACGGCCGCGATCTATGGTGCCGGCTTCAATTCGAGCGGCAGGTTCTATGCCGCTTCCTCTCATCTCCTTGGCATGACACCGACCTGCTTTCGCGCCGGCGGTGCCGGAGCGGCTATTCGCTTCGCGGTCGGGGCTTGCACGCTCGGTGCCATACTGGTCGCGGCGACGGAAAAGGGAATATGTGCGATCTCTCTCGGTGACGATCCACAAGTGCTGGTGCACGATCTGCAGGATCGTTTTCCCAAGGCAAAGCTCATCGGCGGCGAAGCAGCGTTCGAGGCATGGGTTGCCAAGGCGGTAGGCTTTGTCGAAGCACCGCGGCTTGGCCTCGCGCTCCCGCTCGACATTCAGGGCACCGCATTCCAGCAACGGGTTTGGCAGGCGTTGCGCGATATTCCGCCGGGCGCGACGGTCAGTTATACGGAGATCGCCGAGCGGATTGGGGCACCCAAGGCCGCGCGCGCGGTGGCGCGGGCCTGCGCGGAGAACCGCATCGCGGTCGCCATTCCCTGCCATCGCGTGGTGCGCAGTGACGGCGCGCTTTCAGGCTATCGTTGGGGTATTGTGCGGAAACGCGCGCTTCTCGACCGCGAGGCCGGCTGAAGACGATGATGGCGGCCTTGCCAAGGAGGGATCGTTTCGCGGCCGATGAACAGGCGAAGGCGCGGAGCCAGACGCTGACGGAAGGTGCCATGCTGCTTCGCGGATTCGCTGCGGCTTTGGCGCCGGAGCTCGTGGCGGCGATCCTTGACGTGGCAGAGGTCGCGCCGTTCCGGCACATGGTCACGCCGGGTGGATACCGCATGTCGGTGGCGATGACGAATTGCGGTGCCGCGGGCTGGATCACCGACCAGCGAAGCTACCGCTATGATGTTTTGGATCCCTTGAGTGGCCGGCCTTGGCCGGCGATGCCGGATGTCTTTGAGGATCTCGCGATGCGCGCCGCCGCGATTGCGGGTTTTCCCGGTTTCACGCCCGATGCCTGCTTGGTCAACCGCTATGAGCCAGGGGCCCGGCTCTCGCTTCATCAGGATATCGACGAGCAGGATTTCACCGCTCCCATCGTTTCGGTTTCTCTTGGCCTTCCGGCGACGTTTCTTTTCGGTGGTTCACGCCGCGCCGATCGACCGCGCCGGATCGGACTCTCAAACGGCGACGTGGTGGTCTGGGGTGGGTCGGCACGGCGCGTATTTCACGGCGTCGCGCCACTGAAAGCGGGCGAGCATCCCTTGAGCGGCCCATACCGCTTCAACCTCACCGTGCGCAAAGCATTCTGAGGTGGTGGCGTAAAAGCGCTCTCCAGATTTTCGTTTCGGCGCAAAAACGGGATATTTGCCGCAGGGGCATGGCTTATCGAAGGATGATCGGTCAATCACGAAACAGACCGTCATAAAGCGCGGCGGCCGCCTCGCGATTCCTTGCTTCGACCCAATCGGTGTTCTTCGCGGCGGGGTAGAAAAGAACGGGCCGTTGGATGGCCTGCCGATGTCGTTTGTCCAAGAATCGGGGGCGCTTTTCTCAATGGCTCGTCTCAGTGGCTCGGCGCCAACACAAAGTCGTAAACGGCGGCTAGGCCCTTGCCATCGGCCTTTGGCTTGAAATCGACGACCAGCGAGTTCTTCACCGCGAAGACAACATCGGTGTCGAGATAGGGATCGCCGTCCGCAAAAATGTGGGTGGTGAGAGTCTGATGGCCCGGCGCCGAGACGATGAAATGAATATGGGCAGGGCGGTGCGGGTGGCGGCCCATGGCATCCAATATGCGCCCAACCGGGCCGTCCGTCGGCACCGGATAGCTCACCGGCTTGACTGTGCGGAAGGCGTAGCGTCCGTCGGGGCCGGTGCGGAACCGGCCGCGCAAATTATAACGATCCTGTTCGGGGTCCTGGATGCTGTAGAGCCCGTTCGTTGCAGTTTGCCACACGTCGAGCACGGCGTCCGCGATGGGCTTGCCGTCGCGATCAAACACGTGGCCGGAGACTTCGGTCGGCTCGCCGGGCGAGCCATACGCGATATTGGCGCCGGTCGCAAGCTCGGGGGCACCCGGAATATAGAACGGCCCGAGCACGGTTGATTCCGTTGCGCCTGAAGGTTTGCCGTGGCTCAAGGCATCGACCATCATGGAGACCCCAAGCACATCCGAGAGCAGGATGACCTCCTGGCGGTCGCGGTCGCATTTCTGCCCCGTGGCGGTGAGGAATTGGATGCCCTCGAACCATTCCTCCTCGTTCAGCTTTACCTCGCGCACGAAGGCGTGGAGATGCCGGATGAGGCTCTCCATGATTTCCTTGAAACGGGTATCGCTGCAGCCCGAAAGCCGCGCTACGGCCGCCTCCGTCAAGGTATCCGGCGTGAAATTGCGCATCCTCTTACTCCCTATTCTGTTATCCCCTCACGCGGGGTTTCGGTCCCTTACGCAAAGTGGAAGCCGGCCTCATCGAGCGGATCGCCAAGCGCGATCCCGACTTCGCGCTTGACGTCGGGACGAACGAAATTCTCGGACGGCAGTTCGACAAGCTCGCGGCGGGCTGGGAAAAGCCATTCTGCCGCTTGCGCGACCTCACCCTCCACCATGCGGTTCTTCCCTAATGGCGCGTCTCACGCTCTATCGCTAGGTTGCGCGCAGGATATCACGCTCCCCTTCGACGACAAGTTGGTGGCGGCAAGCCGCTGGGTCGCAGGCGGGGCGCGTCCCTGCTTCCACGCAGGCGATCACGCAAAGATGAACGCCCGTGAGGGGCTGGATTTTCCAGATTGGTGTATGATGAGCGTCGATAGAGCTGGCCCCGCGCCGCCCTCTAGCCGCGACCCTGGAGGCGATCCGCATGTCTTCGATCGAGCGCAAGCTCACCACCATTCTTGCCGCCGATGTGGTCTCGTTTAGCCGCATGATGGGCGAGGACGAAGTGGGCACGCTGGCTGCCTTGAAATCATGTCGCGCCATAATTGAGGGCAGCGTTCAAGCTCATCATGGCCGGATTTTCGGCGGTGCGGGGGATTCGGTCATCGTTGAATTCGCAAGCCCGCTCGATGCCATGATGTGCGCCCTCGAATTTCAGAAGCTTCTCAGCGAACGCAATGCGCATTTCGCCGATCGTCAGCCGATGCAGTTCCGCGTTGGCATCAATATCGGCGATGTCATCATCGACGGCGGCAATCTCTACGGCGACGGGGTCAACGTGGCGGCTCGGCTCGAAGCCCTGGCGAGGCCCGGCGGCATCTGTCTCTCGAGCAAGGTTTACGGAGAGGTTAAGCGCAAGCTCCAGGTGATGTTCGTCGACGGCGGCGTGCAGCAGCTCAAAAATATCGACGAGCCGGTCTCCGTCTATCATGTCGAAGCGGCCGAGTCGGGAGTTGGTGCCGGAACGATCGGTGAGCGGCGGGCCGCGGCTTCTGAACGGCCTTCCGTCATCGTTTTGCCCTTTGCCAATATGTCGGCTGATCCCGAGCAGGGCTTTTTCGCCGATGGCATTACCGAGGATATCATTACGGCGCTCTCGCGCTTTCCTAACCTTGTCGTCATCGCGCGTAATTCGGCCTTCACCTATAAGGATAAGGCGGTGAACGTCGCTGAGGTCGGCCGCGATCTCGGCGTCAAATACGTCGTCGAGGGCAGCGTCCGCAAGGCCGGAAATCGGGTGCGCGTTACCGTGCAAGTAGTGGATGCCGCGACAGCCGAGCACATCTGGGCGGAGCGCTACGACCGCGAGCTTTCGGATATTTTCGAATTGCAGGACGAACTTTGTCGTTCCATCGTCGCGATTCTGCCGGGCCGCGTTGAGTCTGCCTTAGGCCAGCAATTGACGCGCAAGCCGCCCGAGAACATGGCAGCCTACGAACTGGTGCTGGCGGCGAAAATTCATCACCACAAATTTACCAAGGAGGACAACGCCAAGGCCCTCGATCTTCTGCAAAAGGCGATCACGCTCGATCCGAGCTTCGCGCCGGCCCATGCCTGGAAGGCATGTACCCTCGGCCAGGCGATGGCCCGCGGCTTCACCGACACGCCTGACCGATTGTGGGAAGAATCATTGAAGGCGGTGGAGACCGCCTATCGCATCGACCCGAATGATGTCGAGGCGAACCGCATCCTCTGCGAAGTCGCGATGTATAACCGTGATTGGGAAAAGGCCAAGCTGCACCAGGATCGCGCCTATCGCCTGAATCCCAACGATCCCCGGCTTGTCGCGCAGCGGGGAGAGCTTATGACTTGGCTCGGCCATGCAGAGGAGGGCATCGCGATGTTGGAGACGGCCGTGCGCCTCGATCCCTATGATGCCCACGTTCGGGCGCATCTTTTAGGGCGTGCGCGGCTGGTGCTTGGCCGTTATGAGGAAGCGCTCGATGCCTTCAAGCGAATTGTGCTTCCGCGGGCCGAACATCTCGCCGACATGGCGGCGTGCTACGCTGCGCTCGGAAAGGAAACGGAAGCGAAGACCGCCGTAGCGGCGGCGTTGCGCGCCAATCCAGCTTTCACCGTCGCGACCTACGCGAATCGGCTTCGCTACACCATCGCGACCGATCAGGAACGCCATCTGGGCGCGTTGCGAAGGGCCGGTGTGCCGGAATAACGCGTGCGTGAGATGGCGGCTATTTCTTTGCCGTCAGCGGCGCGAAGCGGCAGCTGCCGTCTTCGGCAACGCGGTGGATCAGGTCGACCTCCCAGGAAAGATACTCGTTCATTGCAGCTGTTTGGCTGCCGCCTCTTTCATAGGGCTTGAGCCAGACATCCGCCGGCTCGTCGGCAAGGCGCGGATTATCGGTGGTGAGAGCACGGCCTGACGTCGTCCAGGCGGCATTGCCGCCTTGGAGGTAGTGCACGTCATTCGGGGCGAGCGCCCTGGCCTCGTCGAGCGCGAGATTGGCGAGAATACCATCTTCCGAGGTCAGGACGATCGGGCCCTTCGCTGCGATCTTTGGCCAAGCGCGATCAAGACGCGAGCGGATCGCGAACCACGCTCCCGGAATGTGGCCGCGGCGATAGTCGCGGCTCAAGGAGAGATCGATCACCGTCACGGCCTGCCGTTCGATACGTGCGGCGAGCGTGGCGGCATCGAGGCGGCTTTCCAGCCGCGGGGCATAGCCAAGCGGCGGCGGCGCGGCTGCACCTTTTTCCTCGCCTGCCGCGACCAGTACGAAGACCTCGCTCCAGCCCATCTGAATAAGCCAGGAGGCGGTCATCACTGCGCGCACCTCGAGATCGTCTATGAGGACGATTCGTGCATTAAGCGTGCCGACGTAATAATCGGTTGCTTGAATCAGCTGGCCGCCCGGCGCCGAAAGCGCGCCGCGCAGATGTCCGGCCTCGTATTCGCGCGGATCGCGCACGTCGAAGACATAAAGGCTCCGTGTCGTGCTTTCCGCGCGGAAGCGTTCCAGCGTTTCAAGGTCGATGCGCGCCACCGCCAAGCGCTGGCCGAACGCATTTGCCGCTGTCTTGGCCCAAGCGAGCGCCTCGGCGGAAGGTGGCCCCGAAGCGGTGCGACGGTTTTTACCGCGATCGGGAGTAAGGCCCGCCAAAGTCCAGCCCATGGTGCCGTTCCTAAGTGCCATCACCTTGTTCGGCAAGCCGGCGTTGATAAGTGATTGCGCGCCGATAATGCTACGTGTACGTCCGGCGCAATTGACGATCACCGTTGTATCCGCCGACGGGATCAGATCGGCCGCCCGGAGCACGAGTTCCGCCCCCGGCACGTCGATCGCAGTCGGAATCGAGATGCGCGAATATTCATCGAATGGCCGGCTGTCGAGCACCACGACGTCCTCGCCGCCATCGATCATGCGCGCCAAGTCGGCGGCATCGATGCTCGGCGTGCCGCTGGCATGCTCAACCACTTCTCCGAAGGCCTTGCTCGGAACGTGGACGCCCGAGAAGAGGGGAAAGCCGGCTGCGGTCCAGGCGGGATTACCGCCGTCCAGCATGGCGACGCCGCTGTAGCCGTATCGCGTGAGCAGCGCGGCGGCCCGCGCCGCTAGCCCGTCACCATCATCGGTCAGGACGATCTGCGTGCCGAGCCGCGGCACCAGGACGGGCAACCGCAGCTCAAGGCGGCTCAACGGGACGGAGCGGGCGTGCAAGAGATGAGATCGCGCGAAGATCAATTCCTCCCGCACGTCCAGTATGGCCAGTTCGGCACCATCGCCGATCATGGCCTTGAGCGCAGTGGCGGAGAGTTTGGTCGTGTCCGTCAATTCGGTTACGCGGGATCCTTTGGCCGGGTGTCAGGTGGCCTGCTGGCGCGTCATGCGGGTTACCGCGCCGGTCTTGAGGTCGAATTTCACGCGGTCGATCTCATCCAGATTGGCGCCGGTGACGCGGATGAAACGCGCATTTTCGGGATAGTCGATGGAATGGATATCGCCGTCCTGGAAAATTCCGGCCTGTCCCGGCATCAGTCTGTAAGAGCGCTTCAGCCTGAGCGCTGCCTTGTCAGCGTCGGCGCTGTTGTCGGTGCGTTCCCACTCGTTCATGTCGGTATAAAGCGTGGCTTGGCCGTAGATGGCCCATGAACGGCCATGATCGTGCGGCGGCGACACGCGGGCCCCCTTGTTGAAGTGCGCGAGAATCTGAAAGCCGAGCTCCGCATCGTCATGAAGGCGATAAAGGCCAGGCGGCGTCGCCTCGGAACAATGCGTTGTGAGGAAATCCTCGTCTTGCAGCAGTCGTTCAAGCGCTTGGCGGACCTTTTCACGGCCGGCCGGCCCCGGATTGGCCTTGAGCGCAGCGCGGGTGTCGGTAATGAATGCTGCCAAGTCGTAGGACATGAGCGCCACCTCCGTCGCGCGAGAATGCCCGTGAGCCTAACACGGCGTCGCCGATCCTGTCGATTATGCCGCCCATGCCGCTGACAACGGCGGGCTTGCATTTGTTCATTGCAATTTGTATGCGCTCCGTCCCACCATGAGCAGATCGCGAGAGACAAGGGCGGATATCATCGAGGAGGAAAGAATGGCGTTGACGCTCGTAAGCAACAGTTTCAAGGATGGGGATTATCTCGCCTCCGATCACATTCTGTCGGCGAATTTCGGCTTTGGCTGTGCTGGCGGGAATAAGTCGCCTCATCTCAAATGGTCAGGTGCTCCTGCCGACACCAAAAGCTTTGCGCTCACTTGCTACGATCCCGATGCGCCAACCGGAAGCGGCTTTTGGCACTGGCTGGTGGCGAACCTGCCGGCGACGGTGACCGAACTGCCTCTCGATGCCGGCAATCCGGCGAGCGCCCTGATGCCGAAAGGCGCACTCCAGTCTCGCACCGATTTCGGCCAACCGGGTTATGGTGGCCCCTGCCCGCCGCAGGGCGACCATCCGCACCGCTATATCTTCACCGTTTTCGCAGTCAAGCAACCGGCCTTGCAAATCACCGCCGAGACCATGCCGGCCGTTGTCGGCTTTATGTTGAATTTTAATACCTTGGAAAAGGCGACCCTGATGGGTCTCTACAAGCGCGCGTGATCGGGGGTCGCGAAGCGTGGGCACGGCCGGTGCTTTAAGGCGCAATCGGTAAGTCCCGCGATGGCGGTCTAGATGACCGCCTTGGCCAGGGCACGGCCTGCGTTGCGGCCAGAAAAAAGACACCCGCCAAGAAAACTGCCTTCGAGCGAGCGGTAGCCGTGCATGCCGCCGCCGCCGAAGCCCGCAGCTTCGCCGGCGGCATAGAGGCCGGGAACGATCTTGCCGTCGATGCCAAGGACACGTCCTTCGAGATCGGTCTCCAGGCCGCCCAGGGTCTTCCGCGTCAGGACGCTGAGACGGACTGCGATCAAGGGCCCATGCTTTGGATCAAGCATCCGGTGCGGCGCTGCGATGCGCACCAGCCGGTCGGCAAGATAGCGCCGACCCTGGCGCAGCGCCGCGATCTGCATGTCCTTGCAATAAGGGTTGTCGATCTGTCGATCGCGACTTTCGATCTCGCGCCTCAGCCGTCCGGCGTCGAGCAACGGTTCATCAGTCAACGTGTTCATGCCGCCGACGAGATCCGCAAGATTGTCGCGTACGATGAAATCGACGCCTTTTTCCTTGAAAGTTTCGACCGGCCCCGGGGCCCTGCGACCCAGGGCGCGGCGCAAGACGAGCCGCCAATCCTTGTTGGTGAGATCGGGATTTTGTTCCGAGCCTGAAAGCGCGAACTCCTTGCGGATGATGCTCTGATTGAGGACCAACCAGGAATGGTCATAGCCGGTCTTCATCAAGTGTCCGAGCGTTCCAAGCGTATCGAATCCGGGCCAAAGCGGACCCGGCAACCGGCGGCCCAGGGCGTCGAACCAGAGTGACGAAGGGCCGGGCAGGATGCGGATGCCGTGGTTCGGCCAGATCGGGTTCCAGTTGTGCAGGCCCTCAACGTAATGCCACATCCGGTCGCCATTGATGAGTCGCGCGCCGGCCGCTTCCGCGATCGCCATCATGCGGCCATCGACGTGCGCCGGCACGCCGGTAACCATCCGCCTCGGCGCGGTGCCGAGACGCGCCGGCCAGTTCCGCCGCACCAGGTCGGGGTTGCCCCCGATCCCTCCGGAGGCGACGACCACGGCCTGTGCCCTGAAAGTGAAGTCGCCAACGATATTGCGCCCGCTTTCGATGCCGCGCGGCTCGTCGCTCGGTGCCAGAACGGCACCGCGAACGCCATCCACTTTTCCATTCGTACGTGTGATTTCGTCGGCGCGATGGCGGAACTTGAAGGTGACGCGACCTGCGGTCTCCGCCGCCTTGACGGGTTTGGCGAAGAGAGCGACCACGGCTGGCCCCGTGCCCCAGACAACATGAAAGCGCGGTACCGAATTACCATGGCCGATCGCGCCATAGCCGCCGCGCTCCGCCCAGCCGACGATCGGAAAAAGACGAAGGCCAAGACCGTGCAACCAAGCTCGCTTTTCACCGGCCGCGAAGTCGACATAAGCTTCCGCCCAGCGCCGCGGCCAAGCATCCTCAGCCCGGTCAAAGCCGGCGGTACCGAGCCAATCCTGTAGCGCGAGATCATAGGAATCTCGAATGCCGAGCCGCTGCTGCTCAGGCGAGTTCACAAAGAACAGACCGCCGAAGGACCAGAATGCTTGACCGCCAAGGTTCTGCGGCCCCTCTTGGTCGAGGATCAGGACTCGCTTCCCGGCCGCAGCAAGCTCGTTCGCCGCGACCAGCCCCGCGAGCCCGGCGCCGACCACGATGACATCGGCTACGTCCGTCATCCTATTTCCGTCCCCTGCTTACGAATTCTTGGGCCGCGTCACCCGACCGCATCACAAGAATAGAATAAGGCGTCTTGCATCGGCCAGCGGAATGCGGCGTGCGGTTCAAACCGGCGACGTTTCGCGGAAACGGCGATAACCTTCGGCGCGGAGACGGCAGGCCGGGCAACCACCGCAGCCATAGCCCCACGCGTGGCGTTTACCCCGCTCGCCACGGTAGCAGGTGTGGCTTTCTTCGATGATGAGCTCTACGAGCGTCGAGCCGCCAAGATGATCTGCGAGTCTCCAACTCGCTGCCTTGTCGATCCACATCAGAGGCGTGTCGAGAACGAAGCGTCGTTCCATGCCGAGATTGAGTGTGATCTGCATGGCTTTGATGGTGTCGTCGCGGCAGTCAGGATAGCCGGAATAATCGGTTTCGCACATGCCGCCGACGATATTCTTCAGCCCGCGCCGATAGGCGAGCGCTGCCGCGAAGGTAAGAAAGATAAGGTTTCGGCCCGGCACAAAGGTGTTGGGAAGTCCGCTCCTGGTCACCTCGATCTCGGTGTCTCGGGTCAACGCCGTCTGGGAAATTTGACCGAGTGCCGGCAGTGCGATCGTATGATCTTCGCTGAGACGGGCTGCCCAGTCGGCCTTGATTTCGGCAAGACCTGAGCGAATGTGCTGCCGGCAATCGAGCTCGATGCGGTGGCGCTGGCCGTAGTCGAAGCCGACGGTTTCCACCCGCTCGAATCGCTCGAGCGCCCAGGCGAGGCAGATGGTTGAATCCTGCCCGCCGGAAAACAGCACCAAAGCACCATCGGCCATCGAAATCTCCCGAGGATTCATGCATCGGCATGCTGAACTTGGCCTGCAGGCAGCATCAGTCGACGACAGGGCGGGCCGAGTATCAACTGCTTCGCTGGTTGCGACAACTCTTGGGCAAATTCAGCGCCACCTGGAGCGAAGGGGGTGTCAGAGCAAGGGAGGACATTGCGCTTGGTGCGAGAAGCAGGCCATTCGCCATTATCGGGCTAGGAGGGCCGGATCACGGCCGCTGTCAAGTGGCAGGCCGGCGCGGCGCCATGCCGGCACGCCGTCGTCGAGGCGATGGACGTCGTAGCCAAGGCGGCGGAGACGCCGAACTGCGTCAAAGGTGAGATCGCAGTAGGGACCGCGGCAATAAACGACGACGCTACGGTTCCGCGGCAAAATGTCCCCGGCGCTGTCGATTGCCTCGAAAGGCAGATTGAGAGCACCCGGGATATGCGCGGCTGCGTATTCCTCTTGCGGCCGCACGTCGACGATCTGGACCTTGCCGGCGTCGAGAAGATGGGCAAGCTCGGCGATGGAAATCGCCGGCAAGTCGTCGGTTGCGCGCCGTGCTTCGTCCACGCGCTTGCCGATACTGGCAAGGCAGGATTCCGCGACCTTCTCCAGATCGCTCACCAGATCCGCCACATGGTCGTTGCTCAAGCGGTAGACTTGCCGCCGCCCCTCGCGCCGCACCATCACCAAGCCGCCCGCCTTCAGCCGCTGCAGGTGCTGTGACACGCTGGCGCCTGGGAGGCCGGTGAGGGCGGCGAGATGCTGCACGTCGCGCTCTCCCTGGGCCAGCAGTTCCAAGAGCATGAGGCGGTGGCTATGGGCCAAGGCCACAGCGACGGAGGCGAATTCGGCAAACAGGGTTTGGCGGGCGTGTGAGCTTGACATCGGTCCTCTGCGAGGTCATATTCAATCGTATAATTGAATGATTGAATAATGGAACTATGAGGCCTGATCGATCATGTTGTCAAGCGCTCCTCATAGCCAGACCACGCGGCCGCGCGCATACGGGAAAACCCTAAGGAAAACCCTAAATTGCGGCCGACATGGCCGAAGTGCACCTAGTCATCTTAAGGGCCGCCGATCCGGTGGGATCGGGGATGACGGCGCTGCGTTCAGGGGGTGAGGGTGACAAGATGGACCGTGCGCTCGCTCTTTCTTCTCGATACCTGATCCTGACCCTCTCGGCGCTGCTCCTTGGGGGTTGCCACGGAAAAGCCGAAACGTCTGCCCCTGCGGCGGCGTTGCGGGTGCCGATGGCGGTCGTGCGCGAGGCTGCATGGCCGAAGGTCGTGAGCGTTCCCGCCACCGTAAGTGCCGCCGATACCGCGGCGCTCGCGTCGCGCGCCGGCGGTTGGGTAACCCGGGTGACCGTCGATGCCGGCGCGGAGGTAAGGCAAGGGGCTCTATTGGCCGAGGTCGGTGCAACCGATGCCCGCGCGCGGCTCGCCGAAGCCGAGGCCCGCGCAGCCACCGCAGCCGCGGCCTTGAAGGAGGCCAGCGCGGATGAACGCCGATACAGGGTCCTCTATCGCGCTGAAGCCGGCTCGGAGCAGCAATATCAAGCAGCCGAGCGTCGCTTCGTGGCCGCCAAGTCGGCGGTCGCGATAGCGGCTTCTGCCGTCGCGATGGCGAAAAGTAATCTGGAGTACGCGGAAATCCGTGCTCCCTTTGCCGGGACCGTCGCCGAGAAGAAGGTCTGGCTCGGCGACTTTGTGTCGCCGGGTCAGACCTTGTTTGTGATCGCGAGCGACAAACCGGAAATTCGCGCCTATGTCGGATCCGCGACCTATGGGGCACTTAAGGTCGGCGATAAGGCCACGGTGATGGTCAACGGCGCAGCCTTGCCCGCAGTCATCACCCGCGTTGTCTCCGCTGCCGATCCCAAGACCCGCACGCATCTCATTAAGCTGTGGTTCCTAGACCGTGCCACGGCACCTTTTGGCTCTTATGCCGAACTTCGCCTTACGCTCGGCCGTGTGCGGGTGCTTACGGTGCCGGCAGCGGCCGTAGTCGAACGGGCGGGACTGGTCGGTGTTTTTGTCGTCGACAAGGATCATCGCGCGCATTTTCGTCTCGTCCGGACCGGTCAAAGCCGAAATGGGCAGGTTGCGGTCGCGGCCGGTTTGGCCGCTGGTGAGATGGTGATCGCGAGGCCAACCGCGGACCTCGTGAATGACAGGTTGGTGGAGCCCGGAGCCGCCGCGCCGAAAGCCGCCGGCACGGACGCGCGCCGTGATTAACCCCCCTCATCGACCGAAGCTGAATATCGCGGGTAAATTTGCCCATGCGTTTCTGCATTCCAAGCTGACACCGCTCATCATTCTGGCGACCACGCTTTTCGGGCTTCTCGCGATCCTGCTGACGCCGCGCACCTATAACCCGGATATCGTCGTGCCGGTCGTCAACATTACTGTGCAGCGACCGGGCAGCAGCGCGATGGAGATGTTGAACCAAGTGGTGCGTCCGCTCGAGGCGCTCCTCGGTTCCTTGCCCGGTGTCGACCACACCTACGGCGTGGCGCGGGATGATGTTGCCGTCGTCACGGTGCGCTTTCGTGTCGGCCAGGACGAGGAGCGGAGCCTAGTCAAGGTCTATAACCAGGTCAACAGCAACCTTAACCGCATTCCGCCAGGCACGGCGCCGCCCCTAATTCAGCTTCTCAGCCTTTACGACGTGCCGATCTTGACCCTGACGCTAAGCGCAGCCAACGCCACGCCGGACACGCTCAGGGATGTCGCGTTGCATGTTCTGGAACAGCTCCGCGACGTGCCTGGCGTCGGCAAGACCTGGGTCCAAGGGGCGGCCCCACGCTCGGTCCGCGTTTGGCTCGACCCCGCGCGCCTCGCGGGCTATGGCTTGAGTCCGGCGGCAATCGCGACGGCAATCCATGCCGCCAATATTGACCGCGCCGCCGGCAGCGTGGTGAGCGGCGGGCGAGAGCACCCGATCCGGGTTTCCGCGGCGCTCGGCGATGCGGCGGATGTCGGCAATGTCGTCGTCGGGGTCGAGAACGGCCGGCCGGTCTTCCTCCGGGATGTCGCGACGGTGACAACTGCACCGGCCGACGACAATGTTCGGTCCTTCTTAGCTTTTGGCCGTGCTGCGGCAAAAGGCGGGCCTCAGGTCGGCATGCCCGAGCCTGCGGTGACCATCGCGATTGCGCGCCAGAAGGGCACCAACGGTGTCAAGGTGGCGAGCGCGGTTCTGGCCAAACTTCAGACCATCAGGCAGGACGCGCTGCCGCAGGGCGTGACCTTGACCGTCACCCGTGACGACGGTGCCAAGGCGAACGATGCCGTCAATACGCTGATGGAACATCTCGGAGTTTCGATCGCCGCGGTCGTGTTGATTCTTTTGATCTTCCTCGGGTGGCGCGAGGCATCGGTCGTCGCGCTTTCGATCCCTCTCATTCTTTTCGTCGTACTCGGCGTCGGCTGGATTGCGGGCCAGACCATCAACCGGATCACGCTTTTCGCCTTGATCCTCTCGCTCGGGCTTCTCGTCGATGATAGCATCGTCGTGATCGAGAACATCCATCGTCATCTGCATCACGAACGGCAACGAAATTTCAGCCGGCTCATGGTGGCGGCGGCGAACGAGATTGGCAAGCCCACTATCATCGCGACCTTCACGGTAATTCTGGCCTTGATACCCATGGCCTTCGTCACCGGCATGATGGGCCCGTTCATGCGGCCGATTCCGTTCAATGCGCCGATCGCCATGCTGGCCTCGCTCTTCATCGCCTATACGGTGGTGCCCTATGTCGCCTATCGGTGGCTCAGACGGAAAGCGCTTCGCGTAATGGCCGCGGCGGAGGCTGCGACCCTTGAGGAACGTGGAGAAGAACCGCGTGATTGGTTGCGCGCCGGCTACCTGAGATTGTTTCATCCCCTGTTGCGGAACACCGGCCGACGGCGGATTTTCCTGGGCGCGGTGGCGTTCCTTCTTTTTGCCGCACTATTGCAGCCAATGTGGCAGTTCATGCGCCCCTCCGGCGTCAATGGGCCGCTTTCGGTCTTCGGCGTCGGCTTGAAGATGCTGCCGGATGATAATGTCAACACGCTTCTGCTCGAGATCGATACGCCGGCCGGTACCGCGCTCGAAGACACCGGCCGCGTCACCGAGGCGGTCGCCACCGTGCTCGCCCGCAATCCCTATGTCACCAATTACCAGACCTTTCTCGGCGAGGCCGCGCCGGAGGACTTCGCTGCCATGGTGCGTGGCGACGCCTTTCGCACCGGCACGGATTTCGCGCAGATACGGGTAAATTTAATCAACAAGCATGACCGTAGCATCGGTTCACACGAGATCGCGCAACACCTTTATGCGGCGTTGGCTCCGGTGCGCGCCGCTTTCCCCGATGCCCGGATCAAGCTTCGTGAAACGCCACCCGGACCGCCGGTGCGCTCACAAATGATGGCGGCACTCTACGGCCCGAACTATGAAACGCTTCGCCGCCTCGCCGAAGAAATCCGCAAGAAGTTCTATCCGCGTGTTTATGGCATGATCAACGTCGACAGTTCGGTGCCACACCGGATCGAGGAATACCGCGTGGCGGTGGATGCGGAGGCGGCTGCCACGGCTGGCTTCAGGCCGACCGCAGTGGCGTCGGCGCTCACGACATATTTCGCCGGAGAGCGGGTCGGGGCCGTGCATGTCGCGGCGGCTCGCGAGCCGGAGCCGATCATTCTCCGCCTGTCGCGGCCAGCGCGCACGGGCGACAGTGCGCTCGATGGCATCTATCTACCGAACCGGGACGGGCGGCTTGTGGCGCTTAGCTCGATCGCCCATGTCGAGCATGTCGCGGCCGACCAGCCGATCTATACCCGTGACCAGCATCCGGTGGCCTATGTTACCGGCCACATGCTGCGTTCGAGCCCGGTCTATGGTGTCGTTGCCTTGACCAAGACATTGTCCGGCCTGCCGCTCGCTGACGGTCAGCGCCTTCACGTCGGCAATCTCGGCTTCTTCCCGGCGCAGCCCGACGATATTGCCCAGTACAGCCTCTTTTGGCTCGGCGAGATGCGGCTCACCCTCGATGTCTTCCGCGATCTCGGCGCCGCCTTCATCGTCGCTCTACTTTTGATCTATCTGCTCCTCGTCGGTTATTATCGTTCGTTCTTCATGCCGGTCGTTGTGATGGGCGCCATTCCGCTCACTCTTATCGGCGTCTTTCCCGGCCATTGGGCAATGCATCAACCATTCACCGCGACGTCGATGATTGGAGTGATCGCGCTCGCTGGCATCGTGGTACGGAACTCGCTCCTCTTGATCGACTTCATCATCGTGCGCCGCGCCGAGGGGCTTTCGCTTGAGGAGGCGGTGATGGAGGCCGGCGCCGTGCGCCTGCGCCCAATCCTCTTAACTGCGCTCGCCATCATTCTCGGCTCGGCGGTGATGATTTCCGATCCGGTCTTTGGCGGACTCGCGATCTCGCTGATCTTCGGCGCCTTCGCCTCGACGGCGCTGACGCTCTTCATTATTCCATTGATCTACTATTGCTGGCAGGATTGGCGCCGCCGCCAAGGGCAGCGGCGGCCTTCCGCTCTTGCTTGACGCAAAAGCCTTCCCTTGGCGAGAATCGGCCCCCTGAACCCGCCTGCCGCGGCGGGGCAGGCGGACAGTATCAGCGTCGTGAGCGGCCAGATGGTCTGAAGAATCACATCCGGCCGGTGACCGGAATAGCACGAGGGCGCGGCAGATGAGGCGGTTTGGTTCCACTAAAGGCTACCGCCGTCCGCGCCGTGAACACGAACGCAGCCGCGTCACCAATATTGAGCTATTCTTCGATCTTGTCTTCGTCTTCGCGGTGACGCAACTGTCACGCTTTCTCTTGCTTCATTTCGAACCTGCCGGCGCGATCGAGGCCGGCCTGATCCTATTCGGGGTGTGGTGGGTCTGGTCCTATACTGCCTGGTTCACCAATTGGCTTGATCCGGATGTACCGCCCGTTCGTCTTGCGCTGCTTCCGCTGATACTCCTCGGCCTCGTTTTTTCGACTTCCATCCCCGAGGCCTTCAGCTCCCGCGGGATTTATTTCGCTGGAGCCTATGTCGCAATGCAGATCGGCCGCTCGCTATTCACGCTATGGGCGATCGGACCTGGGAGTCCGGATCTCACGCGGAACATGCAGCGTATCCTTGCTTGGTTCTCCGTCAGCGGGATGTTGTGGATCGCAGGCGGGGCGGCGGAAGGGCCGGCGCGATTCGCGCTTTGGATGGTCGCGCTCGCGTTCGATTACACAGCGCCCTCGGTCCGCTTTTGGACGCCTGGTCTTGGCCGCTTCCTGACCCGCCATTGGACCGTTGAGGGCGGTCACGTGGGCGAGCGTTGCGCGCTCTTCATCATCATCGCGCTCGGCGAGTCCGTTCTTGATACCGGCCTTGCGTTCACCGAACGCGCCTGGTCTTTTGTCACCGTCGGTGCCTTTATCGCGGCCTTCGTCGGCAGCATCGCGCTATGGTGGATTTATTTCGACACCGGGGCCGAGCGGGGAGTCCGGCATGTAACTCGAGCCTCCGATCCGGGCCGTGTCGCTGCGCTTGTCTACAGCTATCTTCATGTTCTGGCTGCCGGTGGCGTCATTCTTGCCGCGGCGGCTGACGATCTCATGCTTGCGGCTCCCGGCCAAGCCGGCGAATGCGGCGTCGGCCACCGCGATCCTTGGCGGGCCCGCGCTCTAGCTCTTTGGCGTGATTATGTTCAAGTGGATCATATCAGAGCGACGTTGGCCGCAGCTTTCGCATCTTGTTGGCCTTCTGCTGGTTGCGCTTCTCGTCGGCGCCGTGCCTTATGCCCGCATTCTACCGCATGGCGCCAGCGTGACCACGATCTTGGTCCTTGTCGCTGCCTGGGAGCGCATTTCGCTTCAGAGCGTGCGGGCAACGCTCCCTCGGCATTGAGGATGCTATGAGCGATTGCGATGTGGTGGTGATCGGCGCCGGGCTTGCCGGACTCGGCGCGGCACACAGGTTGCGTAAGGCAGGCCGGCGGGTCGTGGTGCTGGAAGCCGCGACAGAGATCGGCGGGAGGGCTCGCACCGCCTACCCCGAAGCGACTGGCGGCCTGTGGTTCGATCTGGGCGCGATCTGGCTGCATGCTGCGGAGCGAAATCCGCTGGTCGGCATCGCCGAAGCGGCCGGTGAGCGGTTGCTTCGCGCCGCGGATATGCGGAGTCAGCGGATTTTTATCGATGGCCGGCTTGCCGACGTGGTCGGCGCAGCGGAATGGGATGCCGCCCGGCGCCGCTTCGCGGTGGCGGCCGATGCGCTCGCTGCGGCGAGCGTGACCGATCTTCCGATGACGGAAGTCGCCAGGCAGCTGCCTGAAGATTGTTGGGCAATCACGGTCGAGACCTGGGAAAGCTCCATCGTTTGCGCTGTCGACGCCGAATTCTTGAGTCTCCGCGATTGGCGGCGAAATTTACTCTCCGGAACCAACCTGGTCATTGACGGCGGGATCGGCGCCTTCGTGACCCGGCGGCTCCGGGCGGACCTCGACATCTGGTTCGACACCGCCGCGACAAGGATCGAATGGAAAAAAAAAGATGGCCATGTGCGGATCACGACGCCAAAGGGATCCGTCGACGCCTCGGCTGTGATCGTCACCGTTTCGACGGGGGTTCTCGCGAGCGGCGGCATCGCTTTCGCTCCCGTCTTACCCGACGCCACAAGCGAAGCGATGGTCGGGCTTCCCATGGGTCTTGCGACCAAGGTGGTGTTGCGCGCGACGATGGCGGACCGGCTCGACCTTCCGCCGCACTGCTCAGTCATCCGCAGGATCGGGCGGAGCGGCGAACCGACCATGGCCTTTCAATGCTGGCCTTACGGTCGCGACTACGTGCAGGGTTGGATCGGCGGTAGCACCGCTTGGCACCTCGTGGCCGAAGGAGAGGCGGCGGTCGAAGCTTTTGCCCTCGATCAACTTCGCGCTCTATTCGGCAGCCGGGTCGATCGTGTCTTCTCCGGCGGCGGGCGGCTGGTAACGCGGTGGGATGCGGATCCCTGGATCCGCGGCGCTTATTCCTACGCGCGTCCAGGTCAGGCCGAGGCCCGGTCAACGCTCGCCCAGCCGCTTGGCGATGGGCACCTCGTCTTTGCCGGCGAAGCCTGCCATGACGGAATGACAGGAACGCTCGCAGGTGCCTGGCTCAGTGGCGAGCAGGCCGCGGCAAAGGTCTTGGCGGTTGTGGCATAAGCGAAACGCTGGCCGTGTCAGCTCACGCCTTTGTCGCGACGGCTTGGCCCGATGGCTCTAAGGGTCTGCAATGACGGGTGAATTCAGATTAATTGCGCTACCTGAGACGGCCGTGAAGTAAGGGAAACCTTTACCCGCCTTGGCCTTCCTTCTATTCTGCCGACTATAAAAAGCGTTTCGGCTCTGGGAGAAAAACGATGCGCGGACTTATGCAGGAAACGCCCCTCCTGATCTCGTCGTTGATCGATTATGCGGCAATTTACCACGGTGATACTGAGATCGTTACCCGAACCATCGAGGGACCGATTCACCGCAGCAACTACGCCGAGGTCAGCCGGCGTGCCAAGCAGCTTGCCAATGCGCTGAAGCGCTTAGGGGTTGAATTCGGCGATCGGATTGGTACGCTGGCCTGGAACACGCACCGCCATTTCGAAATCTACTACGGCGTTTCCGGCAGCGGTTTTGTGCTGCACACGGTCAACCCGCGGCTCTTTCCCGATCAGATCGAATACATCATCAATCATGCTGAGGACAAACTGCTCTTTGTCGACCTTACTTTCGTGCCGCTCTTGGAACGGATCGCCGACAAACTGAAAACGGTCAAGGGCGTTGTGGTCATGACCGATGCCGCGCATATGCCCGAAACCAAGCTTCGCAACGTCCATTGTTACGAAAGACTGATCGGCGCTGAAACCGATGATTTCACTTGGCCGATCTTTGACGAGAACACGGCCTCCTCGCTTTGCTATACGTCGGGCACGACCGGTAACCCGAAGGGGGTGCTCTATTCTCATCGCTCGACCGTGATTCATTCTTTTATGGTCTGCATGGGCGATACCATCGGCGTGATGAGCCATGACAGCGTCCTCGTCGTGGTGCCGCTCTTTCATGCCAACGCCTGGGGCATGCCTTACGCCGCGGCGATGTGTGGCGCGAAGCTTGTTTTTCCTGGCCAGGCGATGGACGGCAAGAACATCTGTGAGCTGCTGCGGAATGAAAACGTGACGCTCAGCATGGGCGTGCCGACGGTCTGGCTAATGCTATTCCAGTATGCCGACCAGAACCCGGGTCTAAAGCTCCCGGATCTTGAGCGGGTCGTAATTGGTGGATCGGCGGCACCGCGCACCATGATCAAGCGCTTTCATGACGACTTCGGCGCCCGCGTGATTCACGCCTGGGGCATGACCGAGATGAGCCCGATCGGGACCGCGGGTCATCTCCTGAGAAAACAGAAGAGTTTCGACATTGAAAAACAATTCGACGTTCAATCGAAGCAAGGGCGGGCGGTCTATGGGGTCGGCCTCAAGATCGTCGATGACGACGGCAAGGAGTTGCCGCGCGACGGCAAGGCTTTCGGCCACCTCATGGTACGCGGTCCCTGCATCACCCGGAGCTACTTCAAAGGCGAAGGCGGTCAGATCGTCGACAGGGAAAATTGGTTCGACACCGGCGATATCGCGACCCTGGATGCCGATGGCTTCATGCAGATCACCGATCGTTCGAAAGACGTGATCAAATCGGGCGGCGAGTGGATCAGCTCGATTGATCTCGAAAACGAAGCGCTTGGTCATCCCGGCGTGCAGGAAGCAGCGGTCATCGGCGTTGCCCATCCGAAATGGCAGGAACGGCCGCTACTTGTGGTGGTTCGAAAGAAGGACGCCGAGGTCAGCCGCGATGACGTGCTGAAATATCTCGAAGGCCGCATTGCCAAATGGTGGCTCCCGGACGATGTGGTTTTCGTCGACGAGTTGCCCCATACCGCGACCGGCAAGCTACTCAAGACCAAGCTGAGGCAGGATTTCAAGGATTATCGGCTGCCCACGACATCGGACGCCGCGGAATAACGCCGAAGGCCGGACGAGACCTGCGGATCAGAGCAACCGGTAGCGCGTGCTTTCCGGGGTTTCGCCCTCCGCCCGGACCTGTCCGGTCTCGGCGAGATGCAGGAGATGGGCGAGGACCGAGCGGCCGGCAGCGCCATGGAGACGCCGGTCGACGTCGCGATAGATGACCGCGACCATTTCGGGGATCGTCTTTGCGGCGTCCTTCAGGCATTCCAGAATCTGCTGTTCGCGCTCTTCGCGGTGGGCAAGCAGCGCCGCTACGAGGGGCTTCGGCTCTGCCACCGGCGCGCCGTGGGTGGGGTAGAAAATTTGCTCGCTCCGTTCGAGGACGAGGCGGAGCGAAGCGAAATAAGCGCCCATGTCGCCCTCAGGTGGCGAGACGACCGAGGTCGACCAGCCCATCACGTGATCGCCGGAAAACAGGGCGTTCTCTTCACGTAGAGCGAAACAGAGGTGATTTGAAAGATGCCCCGGCGTGTGCAGCGCTTCGAACGTCCAGCCATGCCCCTCGATCACGCCACCGTGCGGGACCTCGATGTCGGGCACGAAATCGTGATCGCCACCTTCTTCAACCCTGACGTCCGTGGACGACGGGTGCGGCCCGAACGCGTAGGTCTTGGCTCCCGTTGCTTGTTTGATTGCCGCCGCTGCCGGCGAATGGTCGCGATGGGTATGCGTGATCAGGATGTGGCTTACGCTCTCATCCTTGATCGCGTCAAGCAGTGCCGCCACATGACTTTCGAGGGCAGGCCCCGGATCGATGATTGCCACGTCCCCGCGGCCCACAATGTAGGTGCCGGTGCCGTGAAATGTGAAGAGGCTCGGGTTCTCGGCGATCACGCGACGCACTAACGGGCTGAGATGCCGGACCTCACCATAGCTGAAGTCAAGATCACGGCGGAAAGGGATGGCGATGGGCAATCTCGATTTCCTCGTTTGATCGCGCGTCCGGCCCTCAGCCCTTGAACCGTTCGAGATAGGTGCCGTCGGCGATATTGACGACGACTTTTGTGCCGGAGGCGATATGCGGCGGTACCATGACGCGGACGCCGTTCTCGAGCTTTGCCGGTTTGTAGGATGCGGCGGCTGTTTGCGAGCGCACGGCCGGTTCGGTCTCGGTCACCTCCATCACCACCGTTGCCGGCATTTCCACGACAAGCGGCCGGCCTTCGAAGCTGCGGATATTGCACTTCATGCCTTCCTGGAGAAAAACGGCCTGCTCGCCGATGACCTCCACCGGCACCGACATCTGCTCGTAGTTCTCCACGTCCATGAAGGCATAGTGATCGCCTTCCCGGTAGAGGAACTGGTATTCGCGATCGTCCAGGCTTACGCGCTCCACCTGCTCGGTCGAGCGGAAGCGTTCGTCACGCTTGGTGTTGGAGCGGATGTCCCGGAGTTCAGCCTGCATGAAGGCGCCCCCCTTGCCTGGGGTCACGTTCTGCGCCTTGACCACGATCCAGAGCCGGTTGAGGTGGTCGATCACATTGCCGGCACGAAGGGCACTACCATTGACTTTCATCGCCGAAGCTTTGCCTTTTGATGGATACGAAAGGACCGGTAAATTAGCAGGCGGGCCGGCTTTGAACAACGCCGGCCTCGGTTGTCGCGACAAAGGTTTCCATGCCTCCCTCCATGCCCTGGTGGCACCCTGAACGCTTCGCCGGCCGTCGCCCGAATCTTGAGGTTCGGGGCCGCCTGCAGGCCGAAATTCGCCGATTTTTCCAGGCCCGAGGCTATGCGGAAGTGGAAACGCCCGCGCTTCAGGTTTCACCGGGGTCGGAACCCCATCTTTTCGCCTTCGCCACCGAATGGCAAACGCCTGAGGGTGGACGCACCGCGCGTTATCTCCATACTTCCCCTGAGCTTGCCATGAAAAAACTGCTGGTCGCGGGTTCAGGGCCGATCTTCCAGTTCGCGCGGGTGTTCCGGAACGGCGAGGCTTCGGCGACCCATGCGCCGGAATTCACCATGCTAGAATGGTACCGTCCGGGCGCCGATTACCGCGAGCTGATTGCCGAATGCCGCGATCTTCTGGCGTTCGCCGTCAAGGCGGCGGGGCGCGATGGCCTGTTGCATTGGCACCGTCAAACGGCCGATCCAGCGGCAATCGCCATCCTTACCGTTGCCGAGGCCTTTGACCGCTATGCAGGGATCGACCTGATGGCGAGTCTGTCGCCGGACGGTGCGCCCAAGGTGGCGGTATTGCGTCGCGCCTTGACGGACGCCGGCTTCCGCAGCGATATCGACGACCGTTGGGACGATCTCTTCTTCCGCGTCGTCCTGGAGAAGATCGAGCCGCATCTTGGCCATCCTCATCCGACGGTGCTGTGTGATTTTCCGTTGCCTTTAGGCGCGTTGGCGCGGCGCAAGCCCGAAGATTCCCGCCTCGTCGAGCGGTTCGAACTTTACGTCGCGGGACTAGAGATCGCCAATGCCTTTGGAGAACTTTGCGATCCAGACGAGCAGGCGCGCCGTTTTCAAGATTTCGCGGCGGAAAAACGGGCGCGTTACGGCTTTGCCTATCCGATGGATGACGATTTTCTTGCCGCGCTTCGTCTTGGCATGCCGTCCGCTGCCGGGATCGCGCTTGGCTTCGATCGCCTTGTGATGCTGGCTTGTGCCGCCGACCGGATCGAAGATGTGTTGTGGGCCCCGATCCGTTGAGGCGCGGTCATCACGAAGCCCGTCATCGTGCAATGACCGGACGGACCGGATGGCACAGGCGCGTCCGGATTTGTTATGTTGAACCGTGGTGGTGAACGAAGGAAGGGATCATGGCGGGAAAAGTTGAGGCGCGTCTCAAGACAAAGGGTGTGGAATTGCCGGTAGCCCCGGCTCCGGCCGCCAACTACGTGCCCTTCGTCGTAAGTGGCTCGCTTCTTTTTGTCTCGGGGCAAGTGCCGGTGGAGAACGGGCGGCTTGCCTTTATTGGCACTCTTGGCAGGGATTTTGGGGTCGAACAAGGGCAGGCGGCGGCGCGGCTCTGCGCTGTCAACATCCTGGCCCAAGCGAAGGCGGCTCTTGGCGGTGATCTCGACCGCATCAAGCGCTGTGTCCGCCTCGGCGGCTTCGTTCGTTCGACCGACGATTTCACCGGCCAGCCCGAAGTGGTCAACGGTGCCTCCGACCTCATGGTCGAAGCCTTCGGCGAGGCGGGCAAGCACGCCCGGGCCGCGGTCGGCACCAATGCGCTACCACGCGGCGTTGCGGTAGAGGTCGAGGCCATCTTTGAGATTACGTGACGTGTGATTGTTGGGTGCCAGCGAACGCGTTGGCGGCGCCGCCCGGATGGTTAATAGGGCCTTGACGCGGATAGCGAGATAACGGGTCTCCGTCGTTAACCGTGCTTTGCATTCAGATGCTTAGGCAATTTTTCGACGCTTGCGAGATGGTCAATAAAACGTAACAATTGCGGTCCAGATGAGCGCGGAACGCGAGGGGACCCCAGTGAAGCAGGAGCAATCGAGCGGCTTGGCGGCGACGCGGTTTTTCTCAGGCACATACGATGAGGCGATTACGCTTGCGACCCGTACCCGTGATTATCTGATTGGAGCCGGCGCCTCGGCGCAGCGGCGTCTCGATACCGCAACGCGTATCACTTATAGTCTTGAATCATCCCGCATTGTCAGTCGCATTGCCTATATGATGGTGTGGCTGCTTTATCAGCGCGCCGTTCACGCTGGCGAAATCAGCGCCAAATCCGCGGCCTTGGCATCGCCGGAACTGCGGGGCATCGGCTTCTGCAATGAGTCCTGGGGCCGCGATCCGACGCGACTTCCGAGCGATCTCATCGCGCTTTGGGAAGAAAGCCTACGCCTTTATCGCAGGGTCAGCCGCTTGGACGAAATGGTCCGGCGCGATGTGCCCCGCCCGGCTCAGATGGCGCAAGCGCCGATGTCCCTTTGAAGACGGCAACGGCGGCACCGTTCGGTTAACGGGGGCGGCCGGTTTCTTCATCGTCCGGCGGCGTAGTCACCACG
Organism: Ferrovibrionaceae bacterium; assembly: GCA_046705265.1. GTDB lineage: Bacteria > Pseudomonadota > Alphaproteobacteria > Ferrovibrionales > Ferrovibrionaceae > JAJYTL01. The sequence continues at coordinate 69,850 of JBJKQL010000127.1, read as the reverse complement.
ATGAAGCGGAGATCGGTGACGCCAGTGTTGTAGATTGCATGCACGACGCCGGGCGGGATGAAGATGACGGTGTCCTTTCGGACCACTTGTCGCTTGCCGTCGATTTCCATTAAGCCTTCGCCGTCGAGAACGTGGTAGACCTGTTCTTGGACCATATGAGCATGCGGCGCGACATAGGCACGCGGCTGATAGAGCGATATTCTGTAGTCCACCAATCGGGAGCCCGTGGTTTCGGGGCGGACCAGCATCTTTGAAAAAGCCCCGCCAAGGTGCGCCGGTGGCTCTTCCCACATGGCTTCGGCGACTTCCCGGACCACCGCCTTGCGCGACGGCTTCGCGGGCGGTTTCAGTTTACCCGCCTTACCGGCCTTGTTTTTCACCTTGTCCTCGCTTCGGTGACTGATGGCATGAGTGGTGGATTGGGGCAAGGAGCCGCTTCGGCATATGTCAGCCAGGCACGATTCGACTCGGCATATTGCGGCATGGGGCGTGAGTTCAGTTCCATTTCCATTGTGTCGGCCGAGTCCAGAAGCAGAACACGTCGATATGTATCGCTTGCCGCAGATTCCAAGGGCTGCCGCAGGATGTCACTCAATCAGGCGCTCGGGATGGGTATATACCATCAGGCTGTTGGCGCGGGCATGCGCTATGGTGGTGATACCATAGGTCTCTGCCATGTCGAGCGCGAGCGCGGTCGGCGCCGAGATCGCGACGACAAGCGGCATACCGGCGGCGGCCGCCTTCTGGACCAGCTCGTAGCTGAGTCGGCTCGACAGCAGCGCGAAACCTTGCGCTGTGTCGGTGCCGGATTTCGCCATGGCGCCGATCAGCTTATCCAGAGCGTTATGCCGGCCAACATCTTCGCGTACGGCGGCAATGGCGCCCTCTTGATTTGCCCAGGCCGCGGCATGCAGCGAGCCGGCATTCCGATTTAATGCCTGCCAGCTGGGAAGTTCGGCCAGTGCTCGGTGAAGGGCGGCCAGTGGCACACGGACGTCGGAACTGACTGGCGTTACCCGCCGCACGGCTTCGTCGAGGCTGTCGATTCCACAAAGTCCGCAACCGGTGCGTCCGGCCAAACTCCGGCGGCGCTCGCGAAGCCGGACGAAGCGGGACGTAGCGATCTCCAGTTCGACCACCAGCCCGGCGGACGTTTCCCGAACTTCGATATCGTAAAGCTCGGTAGATTTCGTCAGAATCCCCTCGCTCAGGCTGAAACCCAAAGCGAAATCCTCAAGGTCGGCCGGCGTCGCCATCATCACCGCATGGGAGATGCCATTGTAAACCAGAGCGACCGGTGTTTCTTCTGCCACCGGGTCGATGACGGAGTGCTGAACTTTGCCATTGAGGCGGAGCGCCGGGCGTTGCATGACCGCCTGGGGACGGCTGATCGTTCCATTGCCCTCCCCTTCGGGAGCGATGACGGAATCAACGGAATCATCGGCTGCCGGCTGTGGCGCCGTGCCTTTCGCGGGCTCGACCTTCACCGATTTTACCGTCGGTTGCTTCATTGCCTCCTCCAGAAAGGCGATTGACATTTTATGCTGGGATGGCGCGCCGAGAAAGGCGTTCCCAGCCCTAAGTCCTCGGCGGCCATGCGTGGCGGGATTTTAGACTCGCCACGGTCCGTCCGATGCTGGAACTAAACACGTAGGTTCCGCTATTTTAAATGGGATCGGGCGATGGCAGGGCAAGCCCGGGAGCCGAGAACGCAATGTTTCCCGCTATGGTAAGGAGTTGTAGTGGCCGCCGCCCTCGACATAGGTGGTATCGCCTGCGATGGGCTAATGGTCGATGGCGGACAACCCGCCGTCTTTAAGCGGTACCTTGGCGGGCCGCGCCCGCCATGAGGCGGACAGGCGAGAGTGCCGCGGCGCCGACGCCCAGGGCAGCGAGATCGACCGGGATATCGCGCCCAAGGGCCAAGGCGGCTGCCGTGCGGCCCATCGCGGATGAGGTCTGGATGCCATAGCCACCTTGGCCGGCGAGCCAAAAGAATCCCTCGATCGCGGGATCGAACCCAACCACCGGTGTGCGGTCGGCGACAAAGGAACGCAAGCCGGCCCATTTCCGCTCGACTCGCGCCACCTTCAGCGTCGTCGCCCGTTCGATGCGATCAACGCAGGTCGCGACATCGATCTCCTCAGGCTGCACGTCACAGGGCATGGTCGGCGTTTCGTCGGCTGGAGTCGCGAGAATGCGCCCGACCTCGGGCTTGAAATAGAAGGTCTCGTCGATATCGATCACCTGCGGCCAGTCGGTGATGGCGAGGTTTGGCGGCGGCGCGAAGATCAGCACCGTCCGTCGTTTCGGCACCAGGCCGACCGGATCCGCGCCACAAAGAGTGGCGAAGGCTTCAGCCCAGGCGCCAGCGGCATCGATCACAACCGGCGCGGTAAAGATGCCGGCCGCCGTTTGTACGCGCCAGCAACCGTCTCGGCGTTCCGCACGAAGGCATTCCGCGTGCGTGACAACCATGCCGCCGCGTTCCCGGAGCCCGCGCAGGAAACCCTGATGCACGGCATGGACATCGATATCCATGGCATCTGGTTCAAGGACGCCGAACGCGGCCTCATCCGGCCGGATCACCGGCACGCGAGAGAGAATGTCCCGGCGCTCAAGGAGCCGGATCGAGGGCACAAGTCTGCGGCAATCGTCAAACACCCGGATCAGCTTTTCCCGTTGGTCGGCTCGGCCGATTATCAAGGTGCCGCGAGGCTTCAACAGCGGATGATCGGTAAAGCCGGCCGGCGGATGCAGCAAGAATTCGCGGCTGCCGGTGGTGAGTGCCCGGATGGTGCCATTTCCGTAGGTCTCGGAATAGATCGCGGCGGAACGCCCGGTCGAATGATAGCCCGGCTGGCTTTCACGCTCGATTACCAGCACCCGCGCCTCGGCGGCAAGCTCGTAGGCCGCCGAGGCTCCGGCGATGCCGCTGCCGACGACAAGGAAATCCGCTCTGGCCTCAGACATATAAGTTGGTACCGACCCCGTAATGCCTTGCCAAATTGGGGCAGAGGCCATGCCGCAGGATCATAACATCCGGCTCCCTCAATGGAAGTTGCCGCGGCGCGCGCCTGAGGTGAGAATGTTGCATGGCTAGGAGTGGATGAGGGCTTGGGTGGCGGTCGAATCAGAGCTTCTCACGGTTAGTGAATGCTACGCCGCGGATCGGCTTGCGTCGGAAAGCGGCGTACCGAGCCTTGACCTCATGGAGTCCGCCGGCCGGGCTGTGGCGGAGGAGATCCAGCGCTGCTTCCCGCCGCTGTCGGTGGCGGTGCTCTGCGGCCCGGGCAACAACGGTGGCGACGGGTTTGTGGTCGCCCGCCAGCTGAAGGGAGCGGGCTATCGTGTCGCCGTGGCGTTGCTCGGTCCAGTTGCCGCGCTAAAGGGCGATGCCGCGGCCATGGCGGCGCGTTGGGAAGGCGAGATACTGCCTCTTGCGCCATCGGCGCTCGGCGGCGCTGAACTTATCGTCGATGCGCTTTTCGGCGCCGGCCTCGCGCGGCCGCTTTCCGGTCTCGTGGCGGAGGTGGTGGAGGCAGCGAACAAGAGCCAAGTTCCCATCATCGCGGTCGATATCCCAAGCGGTGTGGCGGGCGACAGCGGCGCGGCTGCCGGGCCCGCGGTTCAGGCGTCTCTTACGGTAACCTTCTTTCGCCGCAAACCCGGCCATCTTCTCTTTCCCGGGAGAAGCCTTGCGGGTGAGGTGGTCACGCGGGACATCGGCATCCCCGAGACGGTGCTTTCGATGCTTGGTCCGAGTGTGTTCGCGAATGGTCCCGAGTTGTGGCTGCCGGCTTACCATTGGCCGCGCACCGGCGGCCATAAATACCACCGCGGTCACGCTTTGGTGGTTTCGGGCGGCGCCGCCACCACGGGCGCGGCTAGGCTCGCGGCGCGGGCTGCGCTTCGTGTCGGTGCCGGGCTTGTCAGCGTCGCGGGTCCGCCGTCGGCGCTTCTGGTTCTCGCGGCACAGCTTACCGCCGTCATGACATTGAGCTTCGAAGGTGAGGCCGGCCTTAAGGCGCTCTTAGAAGACCCCCGGCGAAATGCTGTTCTCCTTGGTCCGGGCAATGGGGTCAACGAAGCCACCCGGGCCAATGTGCTAGCGGCGCTTGAGACGGCGCGGCCGGTGGTGCTCGATGCCGATGCCCTGACCAGTTTTGCCGACTGTCGCGACGCGCTTTTTGGTGCCGTTCGGGGGGGCGTGGTGATAACCCCCCATGAAGGTGAGTATGCGCGACTTTTTGACGCATCGGGTGACAAGCTTGCCCGCGCCCGGGCGGCGGCCCGGCAGGCTGGCGTGGTGGTCCTCCTCAAGGGGCCGGATACGGTCATCGCCGCACCCGACGGCCGTGCCGCAATCAACGATAATGCGCCACCGGAACTAGCCACCGCAGGTGCCGGCGACGTGCTTGGCGGCTTTGTGCTCGGGCTTCTGGCCCAAGGCATGCCGGCCTTTGAGGCGGCTGCGGCTGCGGCTTGGCTCCACGGCGAGGCGGGGCAGGCCTTCGGCCCCGGACTGATTGCCGAAGATTTAAGCGAAATCTTGCCGCAGGTTCTGCGCCGCCTCAAAGAGCGGCCAACGTTATAGCGAGCTGCCAAAAACGTTCGTTCGAAGCCGACAAGGCCGGCGCTAATACGCTTCATCTCTTGCGAAATCTGCGGTCTTGGACAACACTCGACCGATGAACGAAGCCCCGCAAATTCGCTTCTGGGATCGCACCTGGGAACGGCTCGGTCGGGCCTTCCGAGACGTCGCGAAATCCGCACGAGTCGCCTGGGGTGGCGCCTACCGGCCGGACCTTCCGGAAGACGACCGCTCTCGGCTCGAGCGCCAGATCGTGTCTTGGTATGAAGCTCGCGGTGGCGAGGTCGTGGCCAGGGCTCAGGCGGCCGAATTTGGCCGCATCTATCTTGGCCTCAACTCTGAAGGACGCCTTCGCTTCCTGAGGCTTCTCGCCCTCCAGCATGGAGTTGATCGCGCGCTTTTGACCAAGGAGATTGCGCTCTGGGGGCAAGCTGCTTCTGAAAAGGAGAAGGCGGTGGCCGAATCCCGGCTGCGGAGCGCCCTGGTGCCGCGGCGGATCAAGCTTCTCAGTCAATTCACCGATTTGCCGCAGGGGGTCAAGTTCCTGGTTGATTTGAGGGCCGACCTCCTGCGGCTGGACAACACGGAGCCCGAACTTTCCGCGCTGGCGGAGGAGATGCGCGAGCTTTTCGCCAGCTGGTTTGATGTCGGCTTTCTCGATCTCAAGCGCATTACCTGGGAATCGCCGGCATTGCTTCTCGAAAAACTCGTCGACTATGAGGCCGTGCACGAAATTCGGTCGTGGCGCGACCTCAAGAATCGGCTCGAATCCGATCGCCGTTGTTTTGCCTTCTTTCACGAGCGCATGCCGAACGAGCCGCTGATTTTTGTCGAGGTTGCGCTGGTTGACGGCATGGCCGGTTCGGTACAGGCGCTGCTTGACGAGGATGCGCCGGTACAGGACGTAACGAGCGCCGACACGGCGATCTTCTACTCGATCTCGAACTGCCAAAAAGGTCTTGCGGGCGTAAGTTTCGGCAACTTTCTCATCAAGCGGGTCGTCGCGACCCTGGCCGCGGATCTGCCTGGCTTGAAGTATTTTGCCACTCTCTCGCCGATACCGGGTTTTCGTGCCTGGCTGTCCAAGGAGCTGCAGGGCCCTGACGCTGCCATGCTCTTGACCGCGGAAGAGACGCAGGCCCTCAGCGCCGTGACCGACGACCGCGAAGGCGGTCCGGCGGCCTTGTTAACGCTTCTTGATAGACCTGACTGGCCGGGGGATGCGGCCGTCGCGGCAGCGTTGAAGACACCCTTGATGCGGCTTTGCGCCCGCTATTTGATCGAGGAGAAGCGTGGCTCCCGAACGCTTGACCGGGTCGCCCATTTTCATCTGAATAACGGTGCCCAGATCGAGCGCCTGAACTGGCTCGGCGACACCTCGATCAACGGTCTCCGCCAATCAGCCGGGATCATGGTTAATTACCGCTACCGGTCCGACCGGATCGAGAGCAACCATGAGGCGTATCGCGGTGAGGGGCGGATCGCGGCGCATCCCCAGGTGGTCCGGCTTCTTACGCCATGATCGCCTGATGCACGTCTGGCGCGATGTCGTGGCGGAAGGGGCGCTCGCTTGGCTCCGTTGTGCTGGCCGAATCCCGTGTGCTATAGACATCCGCCCGGCGGGACCCTGGGCGGCGAATGGGGTGGCGCGTCATTGGGCGGGCGTGGCGGAATTGGTAGACGCGCCAGGTTTAGGTCCTGGTGGCAGCGATGTCGTGGGGGTTCAAGTCCCTCCGCCCGCACCATTTTCCGGCATGCATCATGCATTCCGGATGGTGTGTCGCCGTGAAAACAGTATAGTTCGCGAGAAGCCGCTGCCGAGGACGCCGCCGTCGGCGAGATGAGAAAGAGCAGAGCATGCAAGTGACCGAGACCAGCTCCGAAGGGCTGAGACGCGAATATCGGGTCGTTGTCGACCGAGGCGACATTGATCGGCTGATGACCACCAAGCTCACGGCGCTAAGTCGCCGCGTTCGCGTGCCCGGCTTTCGGCCGGGCAAGGCGCCGACCAGCCTTCTGAAGCGCCAATACGGCAAATCGATGATGGGGGAGGTGCTTGAAGAGGCGCTTCGGGATTCGACCCAAAAGACGTTGGAGGAGCGCAACCTTCGGCCTGCCTTGCAGCCGCACGTCGAGGTGACGCGTTTTGACGAGGGGTCCGACCTCGAATATACGCTTGCCTTCGAAGTGCTTCCGGAATTCACGCCCGGCGACTTCTCCAGCTTGAAGCTCGAACGCCTTCTCGCCGAGCCGGCGGACGAGGACGTCGAGACGGCTTTAAGACGGATGGCCGAACAGCAAAAATCTTTCGTGCCGGTGGGGGAGCCGCGGGCGGCGACGGCCGAGGATGCGCTGCTGGTCGATTTCACGGGCAAGATCGACGGTGCCGCCTTCGAGGGCGGTAGCGCTGAGAATTTTGAGATGGCCCTCGCCTCAGGTGGGTTCATCCCGGGGTTCACTGAACAGTTGATCGGCGCGAGACCAGGGGAGACGCGCAATATCGAAGTGCGGTTTCCCGAGACGTACAGCAACGCTGAACTTGCGGGCAAGGATGCCGAGTTCGAGGTCGTCATCAAAGAGCTGCGCGAGCCGGCGGTAATCGTCATTGACGACGAGTTCGCAAAGCGTTTTGGCCTCGACAACCTGGAGGCGTTGCACAATACCGTGCGCGAGCAGCTTCGGCGTGAATACGGTGAAATGACGCGAAGCCGTTTGAAGCGGAATCTTCTCGACCTTCTCGCCGAACGTTACGACTTCTCGGTCCCGGAGGGCATGGTCGAAATCGAATTCAAGCAGATTTGGGATCAGCTGGTGCAGGAGTCCGGATCGGAAGAGGCTTTAGTTGCCCGCGAATCCTCCACCGAGAAGGCAAAGCAGGAATGCCGCCAGCTCGCCGAGCGGCGGGTTCGGCTTGGCTTGGTACTTGCAGAAGTGGGACGGCAGAACCACATCGAGGTGCAGGGTGAGGAACTGACGCGGGCGATGTTGGAACAAGCCCGCCGCTTTCCCGGCCAAGAACGGCAGGTGATGGATTATTTCCGGAATAATCCGGAAGCGGCTAATCGCTTGCGGGCTCCGATCCTCGAAGATAAGGCGGTCGACTTCATCCTTGAAATGGCCGAAGTGACAGAACGTACGGCCTCACCGCAGGAGCTCATCAAGGCGCTGGAGGCGATGGAAGCCGACGAGGCGCCGGTGCTTTCCGCTCTGGCCACCGAGGCCGAGGCAGCGTCCGCAGCAAGCGAGGAGGAGGCCAAAGCGGCCAAGGACTGAGCAGGCCCGGGGTAAACGGCTGGAGAGGGCGCGGCAATTCCTGCGGCGCCAGAGCGAGGGTTCGGCGATGAGAGATATGGGCGATTTTTACATGAATACCCTCGTTCCCATGGTGGTCGAGCAGACCAACCGTGGCGAACGGGCGTATGACATCTATTCGCGGCTCCTAAAGGAGCGCATTGTTTTTTTGGTCGGGCCGGTGGATGACGGCGTCGCCAGTCTCGTCGTTGCTCAGCTGCTCTTCCTTGAGGCCGAAAATCCGAGCAAGGACATCGCCTTCTATATTAATTCACCGGGCGGGGTGATTACGTCCGGCATGGCGATCTACGACACGATGCAATATATCCGGCCGAAAGTGTCAACGCTTTGCGTCGGTCAAGCCGCTTCCATGGGCTCGCTTTTGCTCGCAGCAGGCGAAAAAGGTATGCGCTTTACCTTGCCAAACGCGCGAATCATGGTCCACCAACCTTCGGGCGGAGCCCAGGGCCAGGCCGCAGATATCGAGATTCATGCGCGGGAAATCCTTGCTTTGCGGGCCCGGCTCAATAACATTTATGTCAAGCATACAGGCCAGCCCCTCTCGGTGATCGAGGCGGCGATGGATCGTGACCGGTTCATGACTGCCGAGGACGCCAAGGAGTTCGGTCTGGTGGACGAGGTCGTGAGGGAACGCCCGCCAGCGGATGCCGCACCCAAGCCGCCTGAAACGCCCCCGGCGGCAGGCTGAGTGTGTCCTTCCGGACGGGCGTTAAGGCTTTTTTGGGCGTAGGGCCCTATGGTGGGCCTCTCGGACGTAACGGCCGGTCGCGGTGCCAGACCAGGCAGAAAGCAGGCCACACCGGCCCGTGCGGGCGAAGGCCGCTTGCGGGCGAGACTTTCGGTTGTTTCTTCTCTCTGGGCGAGGTTAGAATCGTGCCAGGGATTCGAGCCGGGGAGTTCCCATGACGAAGTTAAGCGGCAGCGACTCGAAAAACACGCTCTATTGCTCCTTCTGCGGCAAGAGCCAGCACGAGGTCCGCAAGCTCATCGCGGGGCCGACGGTGTTCATTTGCGATGAATGTGTCGAGCTTTGCATGGACATCATCCGCGAGGAGCACAAGAGCACCCTGGTCAAGAGCCGTGACGGCGTTCCCTCGCCAAGCGAAATCCGCCGCGTCCTCGACGACTACGTGATTGGTCAGTCGCATGCGAAGAAGGTTCTCTCGGTCGCGGTTCATAACCACTACAAGCGCCTGCATCACACCACCAAGAACAACGATGTGGAGCTTGCGAAGTCGAATATTCTTCTGATTGGTCCGACAGGTTGTGGCAAGACGCTGTTGGCCCAGACGCTGGCGCGCATCCTCGACGTACCATTTACCATGGCCGATGCGACGACGCTTACCGAGGCCGGCTATGTCGGCGAAGATGTTGAGAACATCATCCTCAAGCTGTTGCAGGCTGCTGATTATAACGTCGAGCGGGCGCAGCGCGGTATTGTCTACATCGACGAGGTGGACAAGATCAGCCGCAAATCGGATAATCCCTCCATCACCCGCGACGTGTCCGGCGAGGGCGTGCAGCAGGCGCTCTTGAAGATTATGGAAGGCACCATCGCGTCGGTGCCGCCGCAAGGCGGCCGCAAGCACCCGCAGCAAGAGTTCCTCCAGGTCGACACGACGAATATCCTATTCGTCTGTGGGGGAGCCTTTGCGGGTCTTGAAAAAATCATCTCGAGCCGCAGCAAGGGCACCTCGATCGGCTTTGGTGCCAATGTCCAGGCGCCTGACGAACGCCAGACCGGAGAGATACTGGCCGAGGTCGAGCCCGAGGATCTGTTGCGGTTTGGCCTGATTCCCGAGTTTGTCGGGCGGTTGCCGGTGGTTGCGACGCTGACCGATCTCGATGAGCAGGCGCTGGTCGACATTCTGATGCGTCCGAAGAACGCGTTGGTCAAGCAGTATCAGCGCTTGTTTGAGATGGAGGATGTTCGCCTTACATTTTCAGACGACGCCTTGGGTGCGATCGCAAAGCGCGCGATCTTGCGCAAGACAGGTGCCCGGGGCCTGCGTTCGATCATGGAAAACATCCTGCTTGACCCTATGTACGACTTGCCCTCGATGGCGGGTGTCGAAGAGGTCGTCATCAGCAAGGAAGTTGTCGAGGGCCGGGCAAAGCCGCTCTCGATCTATGCCGACCGTCGTCAGGATGTCGGGACCGGCGCTTGACACGGCCGACGGATTGAGCACTTGACGGAAGTTCCCGTAAGTAGCGGGTGGCAGATCAGGCGGCCCGAACCAGCAGGATTTTAGCAATATGCCGATAATGGAATCTCCCGCTACGCAGACGTATCCCGTTCTGCCGCTTCGCGACATCGTGGTCTTTCCCCACATGATCGTGCCGCTCTTTGTCGGGCGTGAGAAATCGGTGCGGGCGCTTGAGGATGTGGTCAAGGACGACAAGCAGATTCTCCTAGTCGCTCAGAAGAACGCGAGTCAGGACAATCCGGAGGCAGCCGACATTCATAGCGTCGGCACGCTCGCGTCGGTGCTGCAGCTTTTGCGCCTTCCCGACGGGACGGTGAAGGTGCTGGTTGAGGGCGTGCGGCGTGCCCGCGTTCTCGGCTATACCGACAACACAGAATTCTTCCAGGCGCGGGTCGAAGTCGTGAATGAGCGCGATACCGACGCCCGTGAACTGGAGGCCTTGGCCCGTTCGGTGGTCTCGCAATTTGAGCAATACGTCAAGCTCAACCGGAAGATTCCTCCCGAGGTTATGGTTTCAGTAAGTCAAATCGAGGATCCATCGAAGCTCGCCGATACCGTGACGTCGCACCTCGTGCTCAAAGTGGCGGAGAAGCAGGAAATCCTCGAGATTGAAAGCGTGGCGGAACGCCTCGAACGCATTTATTCGCTGATGGAGAACGAGATCGGCGTTCTTCAGGTCGAGAAGCGCATCCGCTCGCGCGTCAAGCGCCAGATGGAGAAGACGCAACGTGAGTACTATCTAAACGAGCAGCTCAAGGCCATTCAGAAGGAACTCGGCGAGACCGAGGACGGACGCGACGAAGTCGCCGAGCTCGAGGAACGCATCAAACACACAAAGTTTTCGAAGGAGGCACGTGAGAAAGCGCTGGCCGAGGTCAAGAAACTGCGCACCATGGGGCCGATGTCGGCGGAAGCCACGGTAGTCCGCAATTATCTCGACTGGATGCTGTCGATTCCTTGGGGAAAGCGCTCCAAGATCAAGCGCGATATCCGCAACGCCAGCAAGATCCTGAACGACGATCATTACGGCCTCGAACAGGTCAAGGAGCGAATTCTTGAGTATCTTGCGGTGCAGAGCCGCACAAACAAGATGCGAGGTCCGATTCTTTGTTTGGTCGGCCCGCCGGGCGTTGGCAAGACCTCGCTTGGCAAATCGATTGCCCGGGCCACCGGGCGGAATTTCGTCCGTATGTCCTTGGGCGGCATTCGCGATGAGGCCGAGATCCGCGGCCACCGGCGGACGTATATCGGCTCGATGCCGGGCAAGATCGTCCAATCGATGAAGAAGGCGAAGACGACGAATCCACTGTTCCTCCTCGACGAGGTGGACAAGATGGGAACCGATTTTCGCGGCGATCCGTCATCTGCTCTGCTCGAAGTGCTGGACCCCGAACAGAACAGCACCTTCAACGATCATTATCTCGAGGTCGACTACGATCTTTCGGAAGTGATGTTCATTTGTACCGCGAATACGCTCCGCATTCCCCAGCCGCTCCTCGATCGCATGGAAGTGATCCGCATTTCCGGCTACACCGAAGACGAGAAGATGGAAATCGCGAAACGGCATCTGATCGAGAAGCAACGGAAGGCCAACAGTCTTGAGGCCGGCGAGTGGAAAGTGTCGGACGAAGCGCTGCGCAACCTCATTCGCTTCTATACCCGCGAATCCGGCGTCCGCAACCTTGAGCGCGAACTAGCCAATTTGGCGCGCAAGGCAGTCAAAGAAATCATGTCGAACAAAGCCAAGCGGGTGCGGGTCGGAGCGCAGAACATCGAGAAATACGCCGGCGTGCGCAAATACCACTTCGGCGAGATCGAGCTTGAGGACATGGTTGGCGTTACCACAGGTCTCGCCTGGACCGAGGTCGGCGGTGAAATTCTGCTCATCGAGGCAGTCATGCTGCCTGGCCGGGGTAAGATGACCATCACCGGCAAGCTCGGCGATGTCATGCAGGAGTCGGTGCAGGCGGCACGCTCCTATGTCCGAGCTCATGCTGTGGAATTCGGCATCAAGCCGACGGTATTCGAACACCGTGACATTCACGTTCACGTCCCCGAGGGCGCGACCCCGAAGGACGGGCCTTCGGCCGGCGTTGCCATGGTCACCTCGATCGTCTCGGTGCTGACCAGAATCCCGGTGCGCCGCGATATCGCCATGACCGGAGAGGTTACATTGCGTGGCCGGGTATTGCCGATCGGCGGCTTGAAGGAGAAACTCCTCGCAGCCCTTAGGAGCGGCATAAAAACCGTGCTCATTCCGAAAGAAAACGAAAAGGACCTCGCCGATATTCCCGACAACGTGAAAAACGCCCTGTCGATCGTTCCCGTCGCGACGGTGGACGAGGTCCTGCGCCAAGCGTTGATTCGCCCCTTCGTGCCGATCGAGTGGAGCGATGAAGACGACGACAAAAAGCCGGCCGGTGTTACGCCTCCCGAAGCGCGCGATAGTCTGATCACGCATTGACAATGCCTCGGGGGAAACCCCGACGGAATATAGGAAAACCGGGGCTTTTTCCTTTTGACGGAGAGCGCGGGCCACGGGTAGAGTGACACCCGTATCGCGAGGATCGGTTTTCTATATTCGACATTTTTTATTACGCGATCTTGGGAAGGGGGGCTAGAGGTGAATAAGAACGATCTGATCGTGCGCGTCGCCGACGAGACCGATCTCTCGAAGGCCGATGCGACAAAGGCGGTTGAATGCGTTTTCGAATCGATTACCTCTGCCCTGAAAAAGGGAGGTGAGGTGCGCCTCGTCGGCTTTGGTACGTTTTCGGTTGCCAAACGAGCGGCCTCTGAAGGACGCAATCCGCGTACGGGCGAGAAGATCAAGATCGCGGCGTCCCGTCAGGCGAAGTTTAAGGCCGGCAAGGCTCTCAAGGATGCGTTGAACTAAGATTGCGCCGCGTTACGCATTCGTCCGGCCGCCTGTCCAGGCGGCCGGTTCGTTTTTGTGCCGGATTTACGCGTGATGACGTTTCACCGCGGGTGTCATCAAAGGTATGTCACCGCCGGACGAGATACAAACTCAGGGTGGTTATCAGGTAGAATAATCGAAGACGGTCTCGAAAGCGCCGGGGCCGGTATCGAGCCGGCTTTGGCATTCGTGCTAAACTGCGTCGCCGGACAAGGCGCGGCCGGCGCGAAAGTGAGGGGCAGTTAGCTCAGCTGGGAGAGCGCCTCGTTTACACCGAGGAGGTCGGGGGTTCGAGCCCCTCACTGCCCACCATCATTCACTGCAGCGCGCTCGCTACGGCTTCCCCTCATCGAGGGATTATCGCCGGCGAGGAGCATCGCGAGGATGCCCTGAGCGTTGGCGTGAGGTTGCGACCAGATGAGAATCCGACTGGTCGGCGGCAGGAAGAGAGGCAGCGTGTCTCGTTTCCTTAGCATCACCGGATTGTGAGTGGCCGGGGGCCCGGGCGGAGACTCGGCCATGCGTTGACCGAGAATCGCCGTAGGCTTGGAAGTCTCGGCAGGGGGATCAGTGCCTCAGACGGTACAGATTGGAAATGGCACCGCCGACAATGATGTCCGAAACGTGATTATCCTGCGTAACATTATGATAAGATGGGCTGTTTTCGTGTCAGCCCGGCCGGCCAACGTGGCCCGTCTCGTTATTCTTTGCGGGGGTGCCGGCAGCCGTGTGCCGCGTTTTTGATACACCGGTTCAATTCTAATGGCAGAATCGCATATTGTATTTAGAATACGGTACTTTACAATCTACCTTCGGTGGAAGGCTTTGCTGGGCGAGCCCATACGGCTCGAAACGGCCTGCATTCGCGTCATTCTCCGGAAGCAGGCTCAGGTGCGGTGTTAAGGCCAACTGCACCACGATAGCATCCTTCGAATATCAGGTTGCGTGCGTCCGCCCTGCCAGGGGTGGGTGCGATTAAGCGAGTGAGTGGGTCGCCCCATTGTCGCAATTTGCGGGCTGGCGCTTTTTGCGCGACGTCTCCCATCTCGGCGAGGCTTTGTTCGCTTCAGGCCTCGTCCCCCTACGAAACCCGAAAAACCGGCCCGTTGCCGGATTGGTCCGGAGCCCGGTTTGTCGGTCTAAGGGTCGCATCCGTGTTTGCATTCCGGTTTGCGTAATTCTTGGGCACGACTTGGATTCTCGGGGTTGCCACGCCCGGGTTGCGCGCCATGTTAGCTTCGAAGGGCCAGAGTTTCGAAAATAAACTTCGGTTCTCACGCGCATCGGCTCTGGTGCGGCTTGACAGGACAGGCGAATTGCCCCTACACCGGGCCGCTCCGGTTCGGGGGTGTAGCTCAGCTGGTTAGAGCGCCGGCCTGTCACGCCGGAGGTCGCGGGTTCGAGCCCCGTCACTCCCGCCAGCCCGAGGAACGAGCCAAGGCTCAAGCCCGTGTCTCATCGCCTTGAAATATCGGCATTTGGCGCGAGCTTGGCCTTTGCATCCCCGGTGCCGATGCCTATAATGCCGCAAACTTCGCGTGCTGAATCGTGCTGCGCGCTGCAAGGGGCGGAAACAGGAGAGCGGAAAGAGGAGAAACGTCGGTGCCAGGGTTGCTCCGCGAATATCTGCCGATTCTGATTTTTCTCATCGTTGCCGTCGCCCTTGCCGGCATCATCGTTCTTGCTTCCTACGTCATGGCGCGACAGAATCCAGAAGCGGAGAAGCTGAGCGCTTATGAATGCGGGTTCGCGCCGTTCGAGGATGCGCGAAGGCAGTTCGATGTCCGCTTTTATCTCGTGGCGATTCTCTTCATCATCTTCGACCTTGAGGTTGCGTTCCTGTTTCCTTGGGCGGTTACGCTCGGGAAGATCGGTCTCTTCGGCTTTTTGTCGATGATGACGTTCCTCGGCGTGCTCACGATCGGGTTCATTTATGAGTGGAAGAAGGGAGCCCTGGAGTGGGAGTGACTGTTTCATCGCCTAGTGGCGCCGCGCCCCCGACGCTCACGCACGATCTTCCGTCCGAATTCTCGGTCGAACTTGCCGATAAGGGATTCATCGTCTCGAAGCTCGATCAACTGGTTTCCTGGGCACGCACCGGCTCGCTCTGGCCAATGACGTTCGGTCTTGCTTGCTGTGCGGTGGAAATGATGCATGCCTATGCCGCGCGCTATGATCTCGACCGGTTCGGGGTCGTGCCGCGCGCGAGCCCGCGTCAGTCTGACGTGATGATCGTCGCCGGGACCCTGACCAACAAAATGGCGCCGCCCTTGCGTAAGGTTTATGATCAAATGGCGGAGCCTCGGTATGTTATTTCAATGGGGTCCTGCGCCAACGGTGGCGGCTATTATCATTACAGCTATTCGGTGGTCCGGGGCTGCGATCGCATCGTGCCGGTTGACATTTATGTGCCAGGCTGCCCGCCGACGGCTGAGGCTCTGGTTTACGGCATCTTGCAACTACAGAAAAAGATTCGCCGCGTAGGCTCGCTCACGCGGTGAGGTTTCGGAATAGTGGAAGGCCGATGGGGAAGGATGAAAGTTTGCGCAACCTGGGCGCCCGGCTGGTTGAGTCGTTGCCGGACCAGGTAACGGCCTTCCGGGTGGCGCACCATGAGTTGATGATCGATGTGTCGGCGACCGATATCGTCGACGTCTTGACCTTTCTTCGCGACGACGCCGGTTGTTTGTTTCGCGAGTTGATCGACATCACGGCTGTCGATTACCCCGAACGACCGCAGCGCTTCGATGTGGTCTACAATCTTTTAAGCCTCCGGCACAACCGGCGCATCCGGGCTAAAGTCGCCTGCGACGAGGAAAACCCGGTTCCCTCAGTGGTCGAGGTGTTCCCTGTCGCCAACTGGTTCGAGCGCGAAGTCTGGGACATGTACGGGCTGATGTTCTCTGGCCATCCTGACCTCCGCCGGCTCCTCACTGACTATGGATTCGAAGGGCATCCGCTGCGCAAGGATTTTCCGCTAACGGGCTTCGTCGAACTGCGTTACGACGAGGAGGAGAAGCGCGTGGTTTACGAGCCGGTCACCCTGACCCAGGAATTTCGCACGTTCGATTTTCTCAGCCCCTGGGAGGGCATGACCCGAGCTCTGCCAGGCGATGAGAAGGCGGAGAAGGAGGAGTAATGGGCGAAGTACAGATCGCCAATTATACGATGAACTTCGGGCCGCAGCACCCGGCGGCGCACGGTGTGTTGCGGCTCGTGATGGAGCTTGATGGCGAGATCGTTGAACGCTGTGATCCTCATATCGGGCTCCTCCATCGTGGCACCGAGAAGCTCATCGAATACAAGACCTATCTCCAGGCGGTACCCTATTTCGACCGGCTCGATTACGTTTCTCCAATGTGCCAGGAGCACGCGTTCGCTCTCGCGGTGGAAAAACTCCTCGGACTCGAAATTCCGAAGCGGGCGCAATACATCCGCGTGCTGTTTTCCGAGATCACCCGCATTCTCAACCATCTCCTCAACGTTACCACCCAGGCGATGGACGTTGGCGCGGTGACGCCGCTCCTCTGGGGTTTCGAGGAACGCGAGAAGTTGATGGAGTTCTATGAGCGAGTCTCGGGTGCCAGGCTGCATTCCGCCTATTTCCGCCCGGGCGGCGTTCAGGAAGACTTGCCGAAGGGCCTGGCCGAGGATATTCACGCTTTTTGCGACCCGTTTATGAAGTTCCTTGATGAACTCGAGGAACTTCTTACCGAGAACCGTATCTTCAAGTTGCGCAACGTCGACATCGGCAAGATCAGTCAGTCCGACGCGCTTGCCTGGGGTTTTACGGGCGTGATGATCCGCTCCACCGGCTTGGCGTGGGATTTGCGCAAGTCGCAGCCCTACGAAGTGTATGAGGATATCGATTTTGACATTCCTGTAGGGCGTAACGGCGATTGCTACGACCGGTATCTCTGCCGTATCGAGGAAATGCGGCAGTCGATTCGAATCATGCATCAGTGCCTAGAAGAGATGCCGGCGGGACCGGTCAAGGTCTCCGACCGCCGGATTGCGCCGCCGCGGCGGGCCGAGATGAAGAATTCCATGGAGGCGCTGATCCAGCACTTCAAGCTCTATACGGAGGGCTATCACGTGCCGACCGGCGAAACGTATACCGCGGTCGAGGCTCCGAAGGGGGAATTCGGCGTCTATCTCGTTTCCGATGGCACCAATCGCCCTTACAAGTGCAAGATCCGGGCACCAGGTTTTCCGCACCTTCATGCAATGGATTTTCTCTGCAAGGGTCATATGCTGGCCGACACGGTAGCGATCCTCGGCAGCCTTGACATCGTCTTCGGCGAGATCGACCGATGACAGATGCGACAATCCCCCGGAATGATGTCGCCAAGCCCTTTGCCTTTACCGCGGAGAACCTGGATAAGGCGAAAGCGATCATTGCGAAGTATCCCGAGGGACGCCAACGCAGTGCAATTTTGCCACTTCTGGACATCGCACAGCGGCAGTGCGGCGGTTGGCTGCCCGAACCGGCACTGCGCTATGTCGGCGACTTCCTGAAGATGCCGCATATGGCGGTAATGGAGGTTGCGACGTTCTATACGATGTTCAACCTGAAGCCGGTTGGACGTCATTTCATGCAGGTCTGCACCACGACCCCTTGCTGGCTCCGCGGTTCGGACGAAATCATCGCGGCATGCAAGAAGCACCTCGGCATTGGCATGAACGAGACCACGGCGGATGGCGAGTTCACTTTGACGGAAGTTGAATGTCTTGGTGCCTGCGTGAATGCTCCTGTCGTGCAGATCAACGACGACTACTACGAAGACCTTGACGCGGAATCCACCGCCCGCCTTATCGAAACGCTAAAGCGCGGCGAGGGGCCTAAGACCGGCCCCCAGATTGACCGCCAGACCTCGGCACCGGTCGGTGGGCCAACAACCTTGAAGTTCTCCGATTCGTCCGGCGGGTGATGACATGCTAAGCGACAAGGACCGGATTTTCGTGAATCTCTATGGCTTCGAGGACTGGCATTTGAAGGCTGCCTTGGGGCGTGGCGATTTCAGCAATACCAGGGACCTTCTGGCCAAAGGGCCGGACGAGATTGTGAACGAGGTTAAGGCCTCAGGCCTGCGCGGTCGGGGCGGCGCCGGTTTCCCGACCGGTCTCAAATGGTCGTTCATGCCGAAACAGTCCGGCGAACGTCCGGCTTATCTTCTCGTTAACGCGGATGAGAGCGAGCCCGGCACTTGCAAGGACCGCGACATCATGCGCCACGAGCCCTTCAAGCTCATCGAGGGGTGTTTGGTCGCCGGTTTCGCTATGCACGCCAAGGCGGCGTACATCTACGTGCGCGGTGAATTCTACCGCGAGGCCGAGCGGCTCGAGATCTCCGTGAAAGAGGCCTACGATGCCGGGCTGATCGGCAAGAACGCTTGCGGTTCCGGCTACGATTTCGATATCTATGTTCACCGCGGTGCCGGTGCGTATATCTGCGGCGAGGAAATGGGGCTAATTGAAAGCCTCGAGGGTAAGCCCGGGCGACCACGCCTGAAGCCGCCGTTTCCAGCGGCCGTTGGTGTCTGGGGGTGTCCGTCGACGGTGAACAACGTCGAAAGCATTGCGGTCGTGCCAACAATTCTTCGCCGCGGCGCTTCATGGTTTGCCGGTCTCGGCCGGCCAAACAACACCGGTACCAAGCTCTTCTGCATCTCGGGCCACGTCAACAGGCCCTGTAACGTGGAAGAAGAAATGGGTATCCCGCTGCGTGAATTGATCGAGAGTCATGCGGGCGGCGTCCGTGGCGGATGGGACAATCTTCTTGCGGTGATTCCCGGCGGGTCCTCGGTGCCGCTTCTGCCGAAGTCGATCTGCGACACCGTATTGATGGATTTCGATTCGCTCCGTGCTGAAAAAAGCGGTCTCGGCACCGCCGCCGTGATCGTGATGGACAAGTCGACGGACATCATCAAGGCGATCGGGCGTCTTTCGAAGTTCTACATGCACGAGAGTTGCGGCCAATGCACGCCGTGCCGCGAGGGGACCGGCTGGATGTGGCGGATCATGGAACGGTTGGTGGAAGGCCGTGCCGAAAAGGCCGAAATCGACCAGCTTCTGGATATTACCTACCAAATCGAAGGACACACGATCTGCGCGCTTGGCGATGCCGCAGCGTGGCCGGTGCAGGGGTTGATCCGTCACTTCCGAGACGAGATCGAGCGCCGGATCGATGCCCGCAAGCCGGGGCTCGCGGCGTGAACGGGGCTGGAACTGGGAGTGAGTTGGCATGCCGAAGCTGACTGTTGATGGGATTGAGGTTACCGTCCCCGCCAACTCGACGGTTCTGCAGGCTTGCGAGGCTGCAGGTAAGGAAATCCCGCGTTTCTGCTATCACGAGCGGCTCTCGATCGCAGGCAATTGCCGCATGTGCCTGGTGGAGATGGAAAAGTCGCCGAAACCAATCGCGTCCTGCGCGATGCCGGCCGCCGAAAACATGGTGATTCACACCGACACGCCGATGGTGAAGAAGGCGCGGGAGGGCGTGCTTGAGTTCCTTTTGATCAATCATCCGCTGGATTGCCCGATCTGCGATCAGGGCGGCGAGTGCGATCTTCAGGACGAGACCATGGCCTATGGCCACAACACGAGCCGATTGCGCGAGCGTAAACGCGCCGTGCGCGAAAAGTTCATGGGGCCCCTGATCAAGACCGTGATGACGCGCTGCATCCATTGTACGCGCTGCATCCGCTTTGCCACCGAGATTGCGGGGGTGCCGGAAATCGGTCTGATCGGCCGCGGCGAGCATATGGAGATCACGACCTATCTTGACCACGCGGTGAGCTCCGAGCTTTCGGGCAATGTCATCGATCTCTGCCCCGTCGGCGCGCTGACCTCTAAGCCTTTCGCCTTCGCGGCCCGATCATGGGAGTTGCGCCGCACGGAATCGATTGATGTCCTGGACGCGCTCGGTTCGAACATTCGCGTCGATGCTCGCGGCCGCGAGGTGATGCGTGTGCTGCCACGCCTCAATGAAGATATCAACGAGGAGTGGATATCCGACAAGACGCGCTTTGCCTATGATGGTTTGAAGCGCCAACGCCTCGATCAGCCTTATGTACGTCGTGATGGCAAGCTCAAGCCGGCGACTTGGGCCGAAGCGTTCTCGGCCATCGCCGGCCGTCTCAAGGGACTTGAGCCGAAGCGGATCGCCGCTCTCGTTGGTGATCTTGTGGATGCCGAGGCGATCGTTGCGCTGAAGGATTTGATGCAAAACCTTGGCGTTGCCAATCTTGACGCCCGGCAAGATGGTGCCAAGCTTCCGGCTTCGCCGCGCGGCGCCTATCTATTCAACACCACCATCGCCGGTATCGAGCGAGCCGACGCGGTCCTGCTGATCGGCAGCAATCCGCGCGTAGAAGGAGCGCTCGTCAACGCCCGCATCCGCAAGCGGTGGATCGCCTCCGGTATCCCGGTCGCCAATATCGGCCCCGCGCTTGATCTTACCTATCCGGTCGAGGAACTCGGCAACGATCCGAAGCTGCTTGCCGCCATCGCCGAGGGCCGCCATCCCTTTGCTGCCATCCTGCGCGAAGCCAAAAATCCAATGTTGATTCTGGGGCAGGGGGCGCTCGCGCGCGCCGACGGCGCGATAATCCTCGGGCTCGCGCGGCGCATCGCCGAGACCACCGGTATGATTGGTGAAGACTGGAACGGCTTCAACGTGCTGCATCACGCGGCGGCGCGGGTCGCGGCACTTGATCTCGGATGTGTCCCCGGGACGGCAGGACTCGATCGCGATGGCGTTCTGCAGGGTGCGGCAGAGGGTACGGTCGAGGTGCTCTATCTTCTCGGCGTCGATGAAATCGACATGCAGAAGCTCGGCAAGGCCTTCGTGATCTATCAGGGCACCCACGGAGACGCGGGAGCCCATCGCGCCGATGTCATCCTGCCGGGAGCGGCCTACACCGAAAAAAACGCAACCTGGGTCAGCACCGAGGGCCGGGTGCAGCGCGGTCAGAAGGCGGTCCCGCCGCCGGGCCAGGCGCGCGAGGATTGGGCGATCCTGCGAGCCCTCTCGGAAGCCCTGGGTGCACCGCTGCCTTATGACGATCTTGGCGCGGTGCGAACTAGGCTTGCCGCGGTCGCTCCGCATTTTGCCAAGCTGGAAGCCGTTGAACGCGCGCCTTGGGGCGATTTTGGTGCCGTCGGGACGGTGACTGCCGTGCCCTTCGAGTTGCCGATTGGCGACTATTTTCTCACGGATCCGATCTGCCGGGCTTCCACGGTCATGGCGGAATGCAGTGCGCTGGCCGTGGCGCGGCGCGAGAAGGCGACCGGTACCCATGGCTAATCTCGATTTTGTTCACGGTTACCTGATTCCTGGCGCCATCGTCGTTGGCGAGATTCTTGCCGTCATGGTGCCGCTTCTTGTCGCGGTTGCCTATCTCACGTATTTCGAGCGGAAAGTGATGGCGGCGATGCAGATTCGCAAAGGGCCGAACGTGGTCGGCCCTTTCGGCCTGCTGC
Organism: Ferrovibrionaceae bacterium; assembly: GCA_046705265.1. Lineage (GTDB taxonomy): Bacteria > Pseudomonadota > Alphaproteobacteria > Ferrovibrionales > Ferrovibrionaceae > JAJYTL01. Next base: position 48,336 of record JBJKQL010000127.1, on the reverse strand, counting down.
AACCTTGGGCCGATGCGGTCAAGTTGTTGTTCAAGGAGACCATTCTGCCAACCGGCGCCAACAAAGGGGTGTTTCTGGCTGCGCCGATGATCACTTTTGTCCTGGCGTTGATCGCTTGGGCGGTGATTCCCTTCGATGCCGGCATGGTGATCGCCAATATCAACGTCGGTGTTCTCTATCTCTTCGCCATCTCTTCACTCGGAGTTTACGGTATCGTCATGGCGGGCTGGGCTTCCAACTCGCGCTATGCCTTCCTCGGTGCCCTGCGCTCGGCGGCGCAGATGGTCTCCTATGAGGTGTCGATCGGCTTCGTGATGATTTCAGTGCTGCTTTGCGCCGGCTCCCTTAATCTTTCGGCCATCGTGGAGGCGCAGAAGACGGTATGGTTTGCCGTGCCGCTCTTTCCGATGTTTGTCATCTATTTCGTCTCGGCGCTGGCCGAGACCAATCGTCACCCCTTCGATCTGCCAGAAGCCGAGGCCGAACTCGTCGCCGGTTATCAGGTCGAATATTCGTCGATGCCGTTCGCCCTGTTCTTTCTCGGTGAATACGCCAACATGATTTTGATGAGCGGCACGACGACGGTCCTGTTCCTCGGCGGCTGGCTGCCGCCGCTGCCGATCGCTCCGTTTACGTGGATTCCAGGGCCGCTCTGGTTCATCATCAAGATTGTCGTCCTGCTTTTCGTTTTCGTCTGGGTGCGGGCAACCTTCCCGCGTTATCGGTACGACCAGCTGATGCGGCTCGGCTGGAAGGTGTTTTTGCCTTTTTCGCTGTTCTGGCTGGTGCTCACGGCGGGCGTGTTACTCGTCTTCGGTTGGCTGCCAGCGTGAGGCGCTTGCCTTCGTGTGGCCGATGAATAAGGTAGCCAGCGATCGGTCGGTGGTTCCGGCCGGGAGGTTGAGAGGTGTGATATGGCGTTTCTGGATCGCACGGCGCGAAGCCTGTTTCTGAGCGAGCTTGTAGCGGGAATGGCCTTGACCTTCCGCTACATGTTCCGCCAGCGGGCAACGCTCAATTATCCGTTCGAGAAAGGTCCGTTGAGTCCGCGCTTTCGCGGCGAACACGCCCTCCGCCGCTATCCCACCGGAGAGGAGCGTTGCATTGCCTGTAAGTTGTGCGAAGCGATCTGTCCCGCAGAGGCGATTACCATCGAAGCCGGGCCGCGGCAAGACGACGGTATCCGCCGCACCACGCGCTACGACATCGACATGACGAAATGCATCTATTGCGGGTTCTGCCAGGAGGCTTGCCCCGTCGATGCCATCGTCGAGGGGCCAAACTTCGAATTCGCCACCGAGACCCGCGAGGAGCTCTTCTACGACAAGGATAAACTGCTCGCCAACGGCGATCGCTGGGAGCGCGAAATCGGCGCCAATATCGCCGCCGACGCGCCGTACCGGTGAGCGGGACGCGGGGGGTGCAATGATCGTCCAGGCGGTAGCGTTTTACCTGTTCGCGGCCATCACCGTCGCTGCCGCCTTTATGGTCATCGCCGCGCGGAATCCGGTGCATTCGGTTTTGTTCCTGATTCTCACTTTTTTCAATGCCGCGGGCCTTTTCGTGCTGCTTGGGGCAGAATTCCTGGCGATGATATTGGTCATCGTTTATGTCGGCGCGGTGGCAGTGCTATTTCTCTTCGTCGTCATGATGCTGGACATCAATTTCGCCGAGCTGCGCCAGGGCCTTATTAATTATCTTCCGATCGGCGGGTTGGTCGGCGCGATCCTTCTGGTCGAGCTTCTGCTCGTCATCGGCTCCTGGGTTATCTCACCGTCCGCGGCGCATTTTGCCATGGCGCCGACGCCGGGCAGCCTGTCGAATACCGTCGCCTTGGGCCGAATTCTCTATACCCAATATGCCTATCTTTTCGAGGCGGCGGGTCTTGTTCTCCTCGTCGCCATGATTGGCGCCATCGTGCTTACCTTGAGGACGCGTCCCGGCGTGCGCCGCCAGAAGCCCGGCCAGCAAATCGGGCGCCGCCGAGCCGATGCGGTGGTGCTGGAAAAAGTCAAACCCGGCCAGGGCGTATGAACCGGGACAATCAACAGGAAGGCTGTCTATGACAATCGGCCTTGGTCATTATTTGACGGTGGCGGCGATTCTCTTCGCGCTTGGCATTTTCGGCATCTTCCTAAACCGGAAAAACGTTATCGTCATTTTGATGGCGATAGAACTCGTTTTGCTTGCCGTCAACATCAACTTGGTCGCTTTCTCCGCCTTTCTCGGCGATCTTGTCGGCCAGGTCTTTGCATTGTTCATTCTCACTGTTGCAGCCGGCGAAGCGGCGATTGGGCTTGCTATCCTCGTCATCTACTTCCGCAATCGGGGCACTATCGCGGTAGAAGACATCAATATGATGAAAGGCTAACCCTGTGCTCGCTATCGCCATTGTCTTTCTTCCGTTCGTAAGCGCCGTCATCGCCGGATTGTTTGGCCGCAAGATCGGCGACCGGGGAGCCGATCTCGTGACCAGCGTTCTGGTCTCGATTTCAGCCATCCTCGCCTGGATCAATCTGTGGCAGGTCGCGCTTCTCGGTCACGTCGTGATCGCGCCGCTCTTCACCTGGATCGACGTCGGTCAGTTCAAGGTTCTTTGGTCGCTCCGCGACGATCAGCTTACCGCGGTCATGCTCTTCGCCGTGACCACCGTGTCCGCGCTGGTGCACATCTATTCCATTGGCTACATGCACGAGGATCCGCACCGGCCGCGGTTCATGGCGTATCTAAGCCTCTTCACGTTCGCCATGCTCATGCTGGTGACGGCAGACAACTTCCTGCAGCTCTATTTCGGCTGGGAAGGCGTCGGGCTCATGTCCTATCTCCTGATCGGTTTCTGGTACGACCGGCCGTCGGCCAATGCCGCCGCGATCAAGGCCTTCGTCGTCAATCGCATTGGCGACTTCGGCTTCGGCCTGGGTATCATGGGCGTGTTCTTGATTTTCCATACGATTTCATTTTCGGCCGTTTTCGCGGCAGCGCCCGACTTCGCCGGCAAGACTTTCCTTTTCCTCGGTCACCGCGTCGATATTCTCGACACTCTGACGCTTCTGCTCTTCCTTGGTGCGGTCGGCAAATCGGCGCAATTGCCGCTTCACACTTGGCTGCCGGATGCGATGGAGGGGCCGACACCCGTTTCGGCCCTGATCCATGCCGCAACAATGGTGACCGCCGGCGTATTCATGGTGGCGCGCCTCTCCCCGATGTTCGAATACGCGCCCTTTACGCTTGAAGTGGTGACCGTGGTCGGCGCGACAACCTGTTGTTTCGCGGCGACCATTGGCTTGGTGCAAAACGACATTAAGCGCGTCATCGCCTACTCGACCTGCTCGCAGCTCGGCTACATGTTCTTCGCCGCCGGAATCTCCGCCTATCCCGTGGCGGTTTTCCATCTTGTCACCCACGCCTTCTTCAAGGCGCTCCTTTTCCTCGGCTCCGGCTCAGTGATTCATGCCATGAGCGACGAGCAGGACATGCGCAAGATGGGCGGCCTCGCCAGTCGCATCAAGTTCACCTACGTGATGATGTGGATTGGCTCTCTGGCGCTCGCTGGCATTCCGTTCTTCGCCGGCTATTATTCCAAGGACGCGATTATCGAGGCTTCGTTTACGGCCGGCACCTCGGTAGGCTATTACGCATACGCGCTCGGCACCTTCACGGCGCTTCTGACCGCGTTCTATTCATGGCGTCTCATCTTCCTCACCTTCCATGGAAAACCACGCGCGGATCATCACGTGATGGAGCATGTGCACGAATCGCCTATGGTGATGAAGGTGCCGATGTTCGGCCTTGCTCTCGGCGCGACCTTCGCCGGCATGATCTTCGTCGGGCCGATGATCGGCCACCATTGGGCCGCCTTCTGGGGTCACTCGCTGGTGGTGCTGCCGACGCACACCGCGTTGGCTCACCTCGAATCATTGCCGCTTTGGGCGAAGCTTCTACCGCTTGGGGGCGCGCTTCTTGGCATCGCCGTCACTTATCAGATGTATATCCGCCAGCCCGGCGTTGCATCGGCTCTCGCCGAGAGCCAGGAGACGCTCTATAAGTTCCTGCTAAACAAGTGGTATTTTGACGAAATCTACGATTTTCTTCTGGTCAGGCCGGCGAAAGCACTGGGCCGCTTCCTGTGGAAGACGGGCGATGGTCAGGTGATCGACGCCTTTGGGCCGGACGGGCTCGCGACCTCGACCCGCCTCTTGGCGCGACGTGCCAGCGCGCTTGAGAGTGGATATCTCTATCATTATGCCTTCGCCATGCTGATTGGCGTCGTGATTCTGATGAGCCTCTATTTCTACGCGATGGGGATCTGAGCCATGGTGGTTTGGCCGCTCCTATCCACCCTCATCGTGCTGCCGCTCATCGGCGCCGCTGCCATCTTTCTGTTTCATGGCGAGGAGGCCGCGGTTGCGAAATCGGCACGCTACGCGGCGCTGTGGACGAGCCTCATCACCTTCGCGGTGAGTTTGCTGCTGTGGATCAACTTCAATCCTCAGAACCCGGGCTTCCAATTCGTCGAGAACCACCCCTGGATCGGCGAAAACAACTTCACCTATCACCTTGGGGTCGACGGCATCTCGATGCTGTTCGTCCTCCTTACGACCTTTCTCACGCCGATCTGCATTTTGGCGAGCTGGGATTCGATCCAGAGCCGAGTCAAGGAATACATGATCACCTTCTTGGTCATGGAAACGACCATGATCGGGGTGTTCTGCTCTCTTGACCTTCTGCTGTTCTATCTCTTCTTTGAGGCCGGCCTGATTCCGATGTTCGTGATCATCGGCGTGTGGGGCGGGCCGCGGCGCATCTACGCCACCTTCAAGTTTTTCCTTTATACGCTGCTCGGCTCGGTGCTGATGCTGCTCGGCATCCTGGCGCTTTATTTCGCAACCGGCACGACCGATATCGCGGTGCTGCTCCATACCCATATCAACCCGACGCTGCAGACTTGGCTCTGGCTGGCCTTCTTTGCTTCCTTTGCGGTTAAGATCCCGATGTGGCCCGTGCATACTTGGCTGCCGGACGCGCATGTCGAGGCGCCAACCGCTGGCTCGGTGATTCTTGCGGGAATTCTTTTGAAGTTCGGCGCATATGGATTTCTGCGATTTTCGATCCCGATGTTTCCGAACGCGACGGCGACGTTTACGCCCCTGATCTTCACCTTGAGCGTGATCGCCATCATCTATACCTCCCTCGTCGCCCTGATGCAGGAGGACATGAAGAAGCTGATCGCCTATTCCTCGGTCGCCCATATGGGCTTTATCACCATGGGTCTTTTCACCTTGACCCTTCAGGGAATCGATGGGGGGTTGTTGCAGATGATCAGCCACGGCATCGTTTCGGGCGCCTTGTTCCTTTGTGTTGGTGTTGTCTACGACCGCATGCACACCCGCGAGATCGCGCGCTATGGCGGCCTTGTCCATCGCATGCCGAAGTATGCGCTCGTCTTCATGGTCTTTACCTTGGCGACCATCGGGCTGCCGGCGACCTCTGGCTTCGTCGGCGAGTTCCTGACCCTGGTCGGCGCCTTCCGCGTCAATACTTTGGTCGCCACCTTGGCGACGACCGGCATCATTTTGAGTGCAGCCTACAGCCTATGGCTCTATCGCCGGATCATTTTCGGCGCCTTGACCAAAGTCGATCTGATGAACATTCTCGACCTTAATCCGCGAGAAGTCGCGATTTTTGCGCCGCTTATTTTCCTGACCTTGTGGATTGGCATTGATCCGCAACCTTTCTTCAATGTTTTTCACGCTTCGGTGGCACAATTGATCCATCAGCACGAACTTGCGCTGGCATCCGGCCCGAGCCCGATTACGCTCGCGGCCAAGTGAGGATAGTGCGATGATCATTTCCGCTCTTGGTAATGCCTCTGCCGCGCTACCTGAGATTTTTCTTGCGCTTTCGGCGCTCGCCCTGCTCGTTATCGGCGCCTTCCTTGGTGAGAAGTCGGCGCGGCTGGTTGCGGCGCTCGCCCTAGTCGCCCTGGTCGTTGCTTTCATCTTGGTGCTCGCCGGACCGGACGCTACCATCATAGGATTCTCCGGTCTCTTCATCACCGGGAGGTTTGCTGCCTTTCTCAACGCCCTGATCCTGATCGGTTCGGCGATTAGCCTGATCATTTCTCTGGATTATTTCCAACTTCAGGGCGTGGAGCGCTTCGAGTTTCCGATCCTCCTCCTGCTCGCAACCACCGGCATGATGATGATGGTGACTGCGAACGATCTTATCGCCCTCTTCATCAGCCTCGAATTGCAGTCCTTGGCGCTCTACGTCATGGCCGCTTTTGAACGTGATTCGTTGCGGGCCACTGAGGCTGGGCTTAAGTATTTTGTTCTCAGCGCATTGGCCTCCGGGCTGCTGCTTTACGGGTGCTCCTTGATCTACGGCTTTTCGGGCACCACCAACTTCAGCCACCTCTCCGCTTTGGTCGAGGGCGGGCCGGTGTCGATCGGGCTTCTGCTCGGCATCGTTTTCCTGGTTGCCGGGCTCGCGTTCAAGATCTCGGCGGTGCCCTTCCATATGTGGACGCCGGATGTCTACGAGGGTGCCCCGACGCCGGTCACGGCGTTCTTTTCCGCGTCGCCGAAGATCGCTGCTTTTGCGCTCTTCATTCGGGTGATGATGGTGCCTTTCGGCCACGTCGTTGCGGAGTGGCGCCAAATTATCGTCCTGATCTCGATCGCTTCCATGTTTCTCGGCGCTTTCGCGGCCATCAACCAGCGCAACATCAAGCGCATGATGGCCTATTCTTCGATCGGCCATATGGGTTATGCGTTGATCGGCCTGGCCGCCGGGAGCGTCGAGGGGATCCGCGGTGTTCTGATCTATCTCGCGATTTATCTGCCGATGACGTTGGGCACATTCACCGTCATTCTTTTGATGCGACGGAAGAACGGTCAAACCGAAAACATCGATGATCTCGCGGGGCTCTCGCAGCAGCGTCCTGCAGTGGCTCTGGTGATGGCGATCTTTATGTTCTCACTTGCTGGCGTGCCGCCACTCGCCGGCTTCTTTGGCAAATTCTACATCTTCATGGCAGCGATCGACGCTCGCCTCTATACACTCGCCATTCTTGGCGTGCTGTCGAGCGTGGTCGGCGCTTACTACTATCTCCGCATCGTCAAGGTGATGTACTTCGACGCCGCGGGCGAGCCGTTGGCCGGATCGATCACACGCAAGATGGCAGCCGTGCTGCTCTGCACCGGGGTTTTCACGCTGTTCTTCTTCGCCAATCCGGCGCCGCTCCTGAACAGCGCCCAGGCCGCTGCCGCTGCTCTGCTCCATTAGCGCATGGCGATCGGCGCTCCTACCGGAGATCCGCTAACCATGCCACCTGGCTTCCACCTTGTCGCGCGGAGGAGGGTCACAAGCACGATGGACGAAGCGCGCCGCCTCGCCGAACAGGGCGCTGGTGACAAGACCCTGGTTTGGGCACTCGCGCAGGCGGGCGGGCGTGGTCGGCGAGGCCGCGCGTGGGTTTCGCCGCCCGGCAACGTCTATAGCTCGCTTTTGCTTCGCCCACGCAAACTCATGCCGTCGCAGGGTACCGAGCTTTCCTTCCTCACCGCGGTTGCCGTCGCGGAAGCATTGGCCGGGTTCCTTCCCGCGTCACGGCATGTTGCCTGCAAGTGGCCAAACGACATCCTGATCGATGACGCGAAGTGCGCGGGCATTTTACTCGAATCCTTAAGCGGAACGGACGGCTTGGTGCGATGGATCGTGGTCGGTGTAGGTATCAATGTGGCGAGCGCGCCGGCTGGGACCGAATACCCCGCAACCTCCCTGGCATCACATGGCGTACACGCTGACATAGCCGCCGTGTTGGAGGCGTATATCCACCGTTTTGCCGCTTGGCTGCCGCGCTGGGAAGAGGAGGGGTTCGCGCCGCTTCGTGCGGCGTGGCTTGGTTGTGCCAAAGGGCTGGGGCGGCCGATCCGTGTTCGTCTCGACGATCGGGTAATCGAGGGTGTTTTCGAATCCATCGACGAATCGGGCGCGCTTGTTTTGACCAAGGCTGATGGCACGTTCGAACGCATTCTCGCCGGCGATGTGTTCCCCGCGCTATAATATGATCAGCGGTGTCTTGGGACCAAACATGCTTCTAGCGATCAACGCCAACAACACCAACTTCACCTTTGCTTTGTTTGATGGCCAACGGCTGGTCGGCGAATGGCGTGCCCAAAGTTCGAGCGGGCGCACGGCGGACGAATATGCGGTCTGGCTGAGCCAGCTCCTGGCGCTCGAGAAGCTCACTCTGGAGAGTATTACCGACACGATCATCGCCACGGTGGTGCCGCAGTCTCTCTTTAACCTCACGACCTTGTGTCAGCGCTATTTTGGCGGTGAGCCGATCGTCGTGGGCGCACCTGGCGTGGATCTCGGAATCAAGGCCCTGGTCGACCGCCCCACCGAAGTTGGCGCCGATCGTCTTATCAATAGCGTTGGCGCGCATAAGAGTTTCCCGGGTGCCTTGATCGTCGTTGATTTCGGCACAGCAACCACATTTGACGTCGTCGACGAGGCCGGCAATTATCGGGGCGGCGCCATAGCGCCTGGTATCAATCTCAGCCTTGAGGCGCTGCACCGGGGCACTGCGCAATTGCCACGTATTGCCATCAAGAAACCTGAAAGTATCATTGGCACCGATACCGTTGCCTGTATGCAGTCCGGAGTCTATTGGGGCTATGTCGGTCTGATTGAGGGGTTGGTGCAGCGCATCCGCCATGAATGGGAGGCGCCGATGACAGTGATCTCAACCGGCGGACTTGCTCCCATATTTCGCGGCGCGACGGATGTCATCCAGCATTGGGCGCCGGATCTGACGATGCGGGGGCTTTTTGAGATTTATCGCCGCAACAGCGGAAAGGGCGCGGCATGACCGCGACGGTTGCGGCGGAGGATCGCCTGCTGTTTTTGCCGCTCGGCGGTGCCAACGAGATCGGCATGAACCTCAACCTTTACGGTTGTGGCGGCAAGTGGCTGATGGTTGACCTCGGTCTCACTTTTGCCGATGAGACCTTGCCCGGGATCGACGTCATCGTCCCCGACCCCAGTTTTATCGAGGCGGACCGCGACAACCTTCTCGCTTTGGTCCTGACTCACGCGCACGAGGATCATCTGGGTGCCGTGCCGCATCTCTGGCGCCGGTTGCGCTGCCCGATCTATGCTACTGGGTTCACGGCGGCACTCCTTCGACGCAAACTTCAAGATGCCGGACTCAGCGATCAGGCCCCAGTATTCCAATTTGAGCCGGGGCAAGTGATGCAATTCGGCCCTTTCAAAGTGCGGGCTCTCTCGATTACCCATTCGATTCCGGAATCGACTGCGCTCGTGATCGATACACCCTTCGGTACGGTGCTGCATTCAGGCGATTGGAAGCTCGATCCCGAGCCGCTGATCGGCCCCGTGACCGATACCGAGGCATTGAATGCTCTCGGCGACGGCGGCGTGCTGGCGTTGGTTTGCGATTCCACCAATGTTTTCCGCCCCGGCCAATCGGGTTCGGAAGGTGCTGTGCGTACGAGCCTCTTGAAGCTCCTAAGGGAGCGTACGACACGGATTGCCATTACCACCTTTGCATCCAATGTCGCCCGCATCGACACGGTGGCTAAGGTGGCGGCGGCGCTCAATCGGCATCTTGTTCTCGTCGGACGCGCCCTTCAGCGCGTGACCGAAGCGGCGCAGGCGAACGGCTATCTCACCGATCTTGAGACCGTCGACGAGCGCGCAGCGGGCTATCTGCCGCCGGACAAGGTGCTTTATCTCTGCACCGGCTGCCAAGGCGAGCCGCGTGGTGCCATGGCTCGGATCGCGAACGGTAGCCATCCCGCAGTCGCGCTCGACCCCGGTGATCTCGTAGTGTTTTCGTCCCGCATCATTCCGGGAAACGAGCGCTCCCTTTATGCCCTCCATAACCGCCTCGTGAAGAGCGGAATCGAGGTGATGACCGAACGCGATCATTTCGTCCATGTGTCGGGTCATCCTTCGCGGGAAGAACTCGCCACCATGTATCGCTGGATACGGCCAAGGATCGCCGTCCCCGTCCACGGCGAAGCGCGCCACGTGCGCGAGCACGCGGCGCTCGCTCGCGGCCTCCAGGTGCCAGAGGCGGTAGAGGTTCAGAATGGCGACCTGTTGCAACTCGCGCCCGGCCCGGCTCGCATCGTCGAGCAAGTGCCGGCCGGGCGCCTCGCCGTCGAAGGCGAGACGCTGGTGTCGGTCGGAGGCGAGCTGATGCGCCGCCGCCGCCGCCTGATGTATAACGGCGTCGCCCAGGTGGTGCTGGTGGTGGATCAAGATGGCGGTCTGGTGGCCCCGGCGCGCGTCGTGTTGCTTGGCGTCGCGGAAGGAGAATCGGCTGCGCTTGGCTCAGCGGTGCAAGAGGCGGTCGAGGCATCGGTAGCACGGCTCCCGAGTACAGCGACGACAGACGACGGAGAGATTGGCAAGGCGGCGCAGATCGCGGTTCAACGCATGATCAAGGCAATGACCGGCCGTCGGCCTCTGATCGAAGTGCAGGTCGTCCGGCTCGGTACCTCTGGATGCGTGGCCCGGCCGCTGAACGAGGTTTCGGCATGATTGGTCGGCTCAACCACGTGGCTATTGCGGTGCCCGATCTCGGGGTGGCGGCGGCACTCTACCGCGATGTTCTCGGCGCCAAGGTCTCGGCGCCGCTCGATCAACCCGAACATGGGGTGACGGTGGTTTTTGTTGAACTCGACAACACCAAGATCGAGCTTTTGCATCCGTTGGGGGCGAAATCGCCGATCGCCGGCTTTCTTGAGCGCAATCCCTCAGGTGGCATCCATCATGTCTGCTACGAGGTTGCGGATATTTCCGCCGCCCGCGATCGCCTGCGCGCGCATGGCACCCGTATTTTAAGTGGCGGCGAGCCAAGGATTGGCGCTCATGGCAAGCCGGTTTTGTTTCTTCATCCGAAGGATTTCGCCGGGACGCTGATTGAAATCGAGCAAGTGTGAGTTATTTGCGGTCACCCGGTTAGGCTGAACGAGCGACAAATATCCGAATAGTATTCGGCGTCCCAATCTTCGGAAACTGTCAGGGTCTTCAAAACAAAAGCAAGACCCTGCGGGTCTTGCTGTTAATAGGGCCAATTTAGCCTTATTATTTCGACGGTTCTGGATTTGATCCTATTTCCGTCTTTTTATTTTTCTCTGTATACCCCCCCTGGACTTGGGCTTTTTGCTTGCGTCCGCAACGCCCCTTTTTTCAAGTCACGGGGAACGATATCGTATAGCGGGCCGTTCGTCATCAAGAATCTGCGAGTCTGCACTCTACGGGGCCAAAGCCTCAAAAACCGGCAGAAAAATGCATGTAACAAAGGCTTAAGATAGATCGCGTAGGCTTCGTTCATGCCCTACGGGCGCTTTCATCCGACGTTAATTCTGATTGCCGGCTTGCTATCGGCTTCTGGGGCCTTGGCTGCGCCAAGTCGTCCCAAGGCGGTTATCAGCGCCGCAGAATGCCGCGCGCTCATGGCAGGGCCGGCGCCGGTGCCGGGGGCGGCCTATGTGCCTGGCGTCGACGTCAACGGCCAGCCGGTCGCGTCCGTCGACGTCGGCGGTACGCCGCCGCCGCTTGGCGATATAGTCATCGATCTCCGGACGCTCCTGGGGCAAGTCTCAGGCGGGACCGTGCCGCCTATTCTCTCGGCTTCGGAAATTCGGGAAGGTCGCATCCGGATCGGACTCGATAACGGTGAGGTGAGCCTGAACGGCCATCCGCTTGGTCCACAAGCGACGGCCGCTGCCCGCGCCGCTTGCAGCAAGGCGAAACGCCGGTGAGCGATGCCCACTAAGCAAGAAGGCCACGCCGCGATTGCCAATCCTCTTCCCAGCGCTTAAAAATGCGGAACTTTGTGCCCGCCGGGATGGAACATGCGGCTGTCGCGCTATTTTCTGCCAATCCTAAAAGAAAACCCCAGTGAGGCACAAATCGTCTCGCATCGCCTGATGCTGCGTGCGGGCATGGTGCGCCAATCGGCTGCGGGCATCTATTCTTGGCTGCCTCTGGGGCTCCGCGTTCTACGCCGGATCGAGGAGATCGTGCGCGCCGAGCAAGACGCCGCCGGCTGCCAGGAACTGCTGATGCCGACCATGCAGCCGGCTGAGATTTGGCGCGAAAGCGGCCGCTATGACGACTACGGCAAGGAAATGCTCCGCATCCGCGACCGGCATGAACGCGAGATGGTGTTCGGCCCCACCAACGAAGAATTGATAACGGATATCTTTCGAAATTCAATCAAGAGTTATCGCGATCTGCCTAAGTATCTCTATCATATCCAGTGGAAGTTCCGGGACGAAGTGCGGCCCCGTTTCGGCGTCATGCGGGGCCGGGAATTTCTGATGAAGGACGCCTATTCCTTCGATATCGATCGCGTCGGCGCCGTGCGCGCCTATAACCGCATGTTTGTCGCTTATCTCCGGACCTTCGCCAGGCTAGGGCTCAAGGCAGTGCCGGTGATGGCCGACACGGGGCCGATCGGCGGCGACCTATCACATGAATTCATCATTCTGGCGGATACCGGCGAGAGCGTGATCTATTGCCACAAGGATCTGGTCGATCGCGACATTCTCGGCGAGGCTGTGGATTACGACGGCGATCTCGGAACTCTCGTCAACGATTGGACCGGCCTTTATGCCGCCACTGAAGAGAAGCACGACGCTGCTCGTTTCCGCGCCATCCCGGATGACAGACGCATTGAGGCACGGGGCATCGAAGTTGGCCATATCTTTTATTTCGGCACGAAATATTCGGGCCCGATGCGGGCGATGGTGGCGGGGCCGGATGGCGAGGAGACTATCGTCCATATGGGCTCCTATGGCATCGGCGTTTCACGTCTTGTTGGCGCCCTTATTGAGGCGAACCACGACGAGAACGGCATCATATGGCCGGAGGCCGTGGCGCCTTTCCGGGTTGGGTTGATCGATTTGCGGCCGGACGATGCCGCCTGCGCGGCCTTCGCCGACGATCTCCACGCCAAGCTCATGAACGCGGGTCTTAGCGTGTTGCACGACGATACGAAGGAGCGCGTCGGTGCGAAATTCGCCACCATGGATCTGATCGGCCTGCCATGGATTATCACCGTAGGCCCTCGTGGCGCCAAAGCTGGCGTGGTCGAACTAAAGCGGCGGACGACGGGCGAGCGCCAGGAGCTTTCACCCGAAGCGGCCATTGCCCGCATCACGGGATGAGGGTAACCGTTTGCGGACCGCAGCTTGCGGCCTCAGCGAGCGGCGGCATTATTCGTTTCTGCCCGGGGCGCGCGCCGCCGCGGTATCGGCTTAAGCAAGGATCGCTATGCCCTTTGCGCGCTTCGAATGGATAATCGCCCTTCGCTATCTCCGCGCCCGACGGAGCGAAGGCTTCGTCTCGGTAATCGCCGGCTTTTCGTTTCTTGGCATCGTTCTCGGCGTCGCGACCTTGATCATCGTGATGTCGGTGATGAACGGTTTCCGTGATGAGCTTCTGAAGCGCATCCTTGGTTTGAACGGCGATCTCACGATTGAGGCCGGTGCACAGGGAATTGCGGATTATCCGCGGCTTGTCGCCAGTATCCGCGGCGTAAGGGGCGTCGTTCGGGTCACCCCGCTTGTTGAGGGCCAAGTGATGGCGACCGCGAACCACGCTGCAACGGGCGCTTTGGTGCGTGGCGTCGCGCCGGCCGATCTTAGAGAAGAAACCTTGGTCGCACACAAGATCGTCGCGGGTTCGCTTAAGGATTTCTCAGGCTCGGACGCGGTTGCGATCGGTGACCGGCTCGCCGCCCGCCTTGGGCTTCGCGTCGGCGATCGCGTTACCCTGATTTCTCCGCAAGGCGCCGCAACCGTGATCGGCATGGTGCCCCGCATCCGTAGCTATCGCATCGTCGCGCTCTTCGACGTCGGCATGTACGAGTACGATTCCACCTTCGTTTTCATGCCGCTATCGGAGGCACAGACATATTTCCAGATGGGCGGGCACGCAAGCGGCATCCAGGTTTCGCTCGATAATCCCGACGATGCGAGGGCTGCGACGGCAGCGATCTACCAACGGATCGGCGGCAGTTATCGCATCTACAACTGGCAGCAGGCGAACGCGCCCTTCTTCAACGCGGTCGAAGTGGAACGGAACGTCATGTTCCTCATCCTCACCCTTATCATCATTGTTGCCGCCTTCAATATCGTGTCGGGCCTTACCATGCTGGTCAAAGACAAGAGCCGCGATATTGCCATTCTGCGTACTATGGGGACCGGTCGAGGCAGTGTCATGCGTATATTCTTTATCGCCGGCGCCACCATCGGCGTGCTGGGCACGGTGGTCGGCTTCGGATTGGGCATGCTATTCTGTGCCAATATAGAGACCATCCGCGAGTGGTTGCAGGGCCTGACCGGCACCAATCTTTTCAATCCGGAAATCTATTTCCTCTCGACGTTGCCGGCCAAGGTCGATCCGGCGGAGGTCGCGGCGGTCGTTGCCATGGCGATTGTCCTTTCTTTTCTCGCGACGCTCTATCCTGCTTGGCGTGCGGCCCGCCTCGACCCGGTGGAGGCATTGCGGTATGAGTGAGCGGCTCGTGCTCGACCGGGTGATGCGCACCTATCAGCAGGGACAGAACCGGCTCGAGGTGTTGCGCGGCGCCTCGCTCAAGATTCGGGCGGGAGAGATCGTGGCGCTGATCGGCCCTTCCGGTGCCGGCAAATCGACGCTTCTTCATATCGCCGGATTGCTGGACCGTGCCGACGGCGGCGAAGTGATGGTCGCGGGGCGCCCCGCCTCGGCGATGGCCGAGTCCGAGCGGACTCGAAGTCGGCGGGAACTCATCGGCTTTGTCTACCAGTTCCACTATCTCCTGGGGGATTTCTCGGCACTCGAGAATGTCGTCCTGCCACAGCTTGTCGCCGGTCACAGCAATGGCACCGCTAAGGCTCGGGCCACCGTGCTCCTTGACCGCCTTGGCCTCGGTGCCCGGTTGCACCACCGTCCAGCGCGGCTTTCGGGGGGTGAGCAACAGCGGGTCGCCATCGCCCGTGCGCTCGCCAATGAGCCGAAGATCCTACTCGCTGACGAGCCAACCGGAAATCTCGACACCCGCACGGCCGAGACCGTCTTCAACGAGCTCATCGGGCTTGTCCGAGAACGCGGTCTCGCCGCCTTGATTGCTACCCATAACCGCGAACTCGCCGTCCGGCTTGACCGCACGCTGCGGCTCGAAGACGGACTTCTGATGCCAGGTTAAAGCGGTAGAGACGCCGAGCAAAAGAGCAAAATCCAGGGGGTCTTGCTGATGCAACCCCCAAGCGCTGCGAAGTTTCCTGTTCGTTCCGGATGACGCGGGCTAGGCTTCGTGGCATTCTGAAAACATCCTAGTCAATCATGCATGACGGCCATGACGCACGCCGGATTCGTTCATCTTCGCGTCCATACTGCCTATTCCCTCTCGGAAGGGGCGATCCGGGTCAAGGAGCTCGCCGAGTGCTGCCGGAACGAGGCTATGCCGGCCGTCGCCATGACCGATACCGGCAATCTCTTTGGCGCTCTCGAATTTAGCCGTGTCATGGCAAAGGCCGGTGTCCAGCCGATCGTCGGCTGCGAAATCGCGCTCGGTGGGGAGGATGCCAATAGCTCCGGACTCCGCGGTGGCCGCAAGCCGAAGCCCGATCCCCTCGTGCTGCTGGCCCAAGACGAGACCGGC
Source organism: Ferrovibrionaceae bacterium (assembly GCA_046705265.1). Taxonomy (GTDB): domain Bacteria; phylum Pseudomonadota; class Alphaproteobacteria; order Ferrovibrionales; family Ferrovibrionaceae; genus JAJYTL01. The sequence goes on along the minus strand of JBJKQL010000127.1, from coordinate 32,642 downwards.
TACCAGAACCTGCTTGCCTTGAGCTCGTTTGGCTATCTCGAAACCCCGCCGGGTGAGCCGGCACATGTCGGGTATGAGAAGCTCGCTCGCTATTCGGAGGGCTTGATTGCCTTGACTGGAGGGCCACGCGGTACACTGGGCCGCTTGGTCGCCGAGGGCCAGGAGCCGGCTGCGGAAGCGTTACTCTTGCGCCTGATAGCCATGTTTCCGGGCCGTCTCTACATGGAAATTCAGCGCCACGGGTTGGAGGTTGAGGCCAGAACCGAGGGCGCGTTCCTCGATCTCGCGGATCGTCACAAGCTTCCGCTCATTGCCACCAACGATTGCTATTTTGCCGACGCCGAAATGTTCGAGGCACAGGCGGTCCTGCTCTGCATCGCCGACGGCATGACGCTGAGCAACCCGGCCCGTCGCCGCTTGAGCCGCGAACACCGCTTCAAATCGGCCGAGGAGATGAGGACCCTTTTCGCGGATTTGCCAGAGGCGATCGACAATACCCTTGTCGTTGCGCGGCGCTGCGCGGTGATGGCGGAAGAGCGTAAGCCCATTCTGCCGCGTTTCGGTACTGGCGACGAAGGCGAGCTGTTGCGCGCCAAGGCGAAGGCTGGGCTCGAGGCGCGGCTTGAGGCGGCGGCGGCGCTCACGGGTGATAAGGCGGCGCGCTATCGCGAGCGCTTGGACTATGAGCTCGATGTCATCAACAAAATGGGCTTTCCGGGTTATTTCCTCATCGTTTCGGACTTCATCCAATGGGCGAAGGCGCGGGGCATACCCGTCGGCCCCGGCCGTGGCTCGGGCGCTGGCTCGGTGGTTGCCTGGGCGCTCACGATTACAGACCTCGACCCGCTTCGCTTCGGCCTTCTGTTCGAGCGCTTCCTGAATCCGGAGCGCATATCAATGCCCGATTTCGACATCGACTTCTGCCAGGAACGCCGTGATGAAGTGATCCGGTATGTGCAGGAGAGATATGGCCATGACCAGGTGGCCCAGATCATCACCTTTGGTACCTTGCAGGCACGCGCGGCGCTGCGCGATGTCGGCCGCGTGCTCGAGTTGCCCTTCGGCAAGGTCGATCGCATCTGCAAGATGGTGCCGAACAATCCTGCCCATCCGGTGAGCCTTGCCCAGGCCATCGACGGCGAGCCCAGGCTCCGCGAGGAACGCGACAATGATGAAAGCGTGGCGCGCCTCATCGAGATTGCCTTGAAGCTCGAAGGCCTCTATCGCCATGCCTCGACCCATGCCGCGGGCGTCGTCATTGGCGATCGGCCACTTATGGAGCTGGTGCCGCTCTATCGCGATCCGCGGGCGCCGCTGCCGGCGACGCAGTTCTCGATGAAATACGTCGAGGCGGCGGGACTGGTGAAGTTCGACTTCCTCGGTCTCAAGACCTTGACCGTGATCGACCGTACTTGCTGTTTGCTTGCCGAGCGGGGAATCGGTCTCGACCTCGCCAAACTGCCCTTGGACGATCCAGCGACCTTCGCCATGCTCGCCCGCGGCGATACGGTCGGCGTGTTCCAACTTGAGAGTTCGGGTATGCGCGACGTCCTGAGGCATCTCAAGCCCGATACCTTCGAGGACATCATCGCCCTCAACGCGCTCTATCGGCCCGGGCCGATGGAAAATATTCCGAAATACATCGCCTGCAAGCATGGCGAGGAGCAGCCGGACTACCTCCATCCTGCTCTGGAACCGATCCTGAAGGAAACCTACGGCGTCATCATCTATCAGGAACAGGTGATGCAGATCGCGCAGGTCCTCGCCGGCTACAGCCTGGGCGAGGCCGATATCCTGCGCAAGGCCATGGGCAAGAAGATCCAGGCCGAGATGGCGGCGCAACGCGCCCGCTTCGTCGAAGGGGCGGAGCGCAATGACGTGCCGCGCGAGCGGGCTGAATATATCTTTGAGCTGGTTGCGAAGTTCGCTGGCTATGGTTTCAACAAGAGTCATGCCGCGGCCTATGCCCTGGTGGCCTATCAAACCGCCTGGCTTAAGGCTAACCGGCCGGTTGAGTTTTTCGCCGCGCTGATGAGCCTCGATCTCGCCAACACCGAAAAGCTCGATTTCTATCGCCAGGAGCTGAGCCGCCTTGGCATCGCGCTGCGCGTGCCCGACATCAACCGTTCGGGCGTCGCCTTCACCGTCGAGCCGGAAGCCCCGGGGCTGGTCATTCGCTATGCGTTGGCGGCGATCCGCAACGTGGGTGAGGGTGCGATGGCCCATCTCGTCGAGGAGCGCGCGGCCAACGGGGAGTTTCGCTCGCTTGCCGATTTTGCGGCCCGCATCGATCCCCAGTGGATGAACAAGCGCCAACTCGAAAATCTTATCAAGGCCGGAGCCTTCGACAGCCTTGATAACAATCGCCGCCGGGTTTTTGAGGGTGCAGAAATCATTCTCCGTCATGCCACTGCGGCGGCAACCGAGCGTCGTTCGAGCCAGAACAATCTCTTCGGCGAGGCGGGATCAAACGATGCCGTACTGACATTGCCGGAGGTGCTGGATTGGCCCGGCGTCGAGCGTCTGACGCCTGAATTCGAAGCCATCGGTTTTTATCTCTCGGCCCATCCGCTGGCTGCCTATGGCATGGCGCTGCAGCGGCTCGGGGTTACCCCCGCCGCTGATCTCGCGCGGGGCGTCAATGGCAGCGTTATGCGTGTTCGCCTTGCCGGCGTCGTGCTTCGCCGTCAGGAACGCATCTCGAGCCGCGGTAGCCGCTTTGCCTTCGTCCAGGCGTCGGACGCGAGCGGCATGTTCGAGGTTACCGTTTTCTCGGAAGTCCTTTCGGCCCACCGCGAGCTTCTGGAACCCGGCCAGACCGTCCTCTTCGTCGTCGAGGCGAGACGGGATAGCGATCAGCTGCGCATGACCGCGCAGGCAGTCCATCGCTTGGATCGCGCCGCCGCGCAAGCCGCGACCGGCGTCCGCATCGTGGTTGACCGACCCGATCCACTCCCGCTCCTTAAAGAAGCCTTGTCCCGGAGTGACCGAGGACGAGGGCTGGTCACACTTAGCCTATGCTTGCCGGTTCGACATGAAGAGGTCGACCTTCAGCTTCCGGGCGGCTTCGCTATTTCGCCTCCCGTATTGGCCGGACTGCGCGATATTCCGGGCGTAATCGGCGTTCACGAGGTCTGAAGTAAACTGCCGCCGCTGGTTGGTCTTTGGGCCACGGGGGTAGCCATATCGGCTGCAGCCAGTTGATGTTAAGATGTCGATTGCCCGCAAACAGACGGGTAACGTTGTCGCAGGCAGATATTCTCCAGCACTCGCAAAGACATAAGGGGGACCCAATGTTTATAAGAAAGAGCTTTGCGTTCAGTATGTTACCCGCTCTGGCGGGATTTGCGTTCATGCTGACGGCGCCGGCTGCGCCGGCGCGCGCGGCCGTTGCCGCCTTGAAGGTACGGGTCGGCGGTGTCAAGCCCGGCGGCATCGTCGCCAAGAAACTGGCCTTCTGCGCCTTTAACCGGAAAGGTGAGGTCGGCCTCGGCCTCGACCGGAGCCCGGCGATCTGGTGGTCGAAAGGGCCGCCCGGGACCAAGTCTTACGCGATTATCGTGCATGATTCCGACGTACCCTCAGTTGGCACCAACGTAAACAAAAAGGGCACCACGCTGCCAGCCTCGATGCCGCGGGTGAATTTCTATCATTGGGTTCTGGTCGATATTCCGACCCGCATCCGACATATCCCTTATGCCGCCGATTCCAAGGGCGTCACCCCCCATGGTAAGAAGCCCGGTCCCACGAAATATGGCTTGCAGGGAATAAACAGCTACACGGATTGGTTCGCTTCCGATCCCAAGATGAAGGGTGAATATGGCGGCTACGACGGGCCCTGTCCGCCGTGGAACGATGCCATTCCGCATCATTATCATTTTGCCGTTTATGCGCTCGACATCCCAAAGCTGGGCGTAAGCGGTGACTTCACCGGTCCGGACGCTCTGAAGGCGATGGAGGGGCATATTCTTGCCGAGGGCAGCGTCGTTGGCCTTTACAGCCTGAACAAGGCCGTGGTTAAGGAGATGAAGAAGAAGTAATCTGCGTATCTTTACCTTTTCGGCTAAAGAGTGGAACGGGCCGGCCCACTGAGGCCGGCCCGGATTTTTTGTCCGCGGCGACCGGTGTCCCCGGCTTTTCTTGGCCTTGCTTTGCGGCCCAGGGCGCGCTATCAAGCGCCGAGACAAACCACACGCGGGCTTGCGGCTGCCGGCATGTCGCCGGTCGGTCGTTCCGGTGCCCTTAGGGGCCACTGCCCGCGGCGGTCCAACCGGAAAAGGAATTGCGATGTCCCTCCCGACGTTTACGATGCGCCAGCTCATTGAAGCCGGCGTCCATTTTGGTCACCAGACGCACCGCTGGAACCCCCGGATGGCGCCTTACCTCTTCGGCGTCCGTAACAACATCCATATCATCGACCTGCAGCAGACCGTGCCGCTCCTCTACCGGGCCCTTGAGACGGTTCGCGACATTGTCGGCGGCGGTGGGCGGGTGCTGTTTGTTGGCACCAAGCGTCAGGCCTCCGAGATCGTGGCCGAAAACGCCAAGCGCTGTGGCCAGTATTACGTGAATCACCGCTGGCTTGGCGGCATGCTGACTAATTGGCGGACCGTGTCGCACTCCATTCGCCGGTTGCGCGAGGTCGACGAACAGCTCGCCGGTGAAGCCCTCGGCTTCACCAAAAAGGAACTTCTTCACCTGACACGCGAGCGCGACAAGCTGGAACGAGCGCTCGGCGGCATCAAGGATATGGGCGGGCTGCCGGACATTCTGATGGTCATCGATACCAACAAGGAAGACATCGCCGTGGCTGAAGCGCGTAAGCTCGGCATTCCGGTGATCGGCATCCTGGATTCCAATTCGGATCCGCAAGGCATCGACTTTCCAGTGCCGGGTAACGATGATGCCCTGCGTGCCATCTCGCTGTATTGCGATCTTTTCGCGCGTGCTGTTCTCGACGGCCTGCAGGCCGAGGTCGGCGCCAAGGGCGGTGATGTCGGCGAAGCCGCCGATTTGCCGGCAGACGAGCTGGCGTTTGCCTCCGGCACCGGCGAGGCAAGACCTGCCGCTTCTATCGAGTAGGATTAGTGAGGTTTTGCAATGGCTGAAATAACCACCACGCTGGTCAAGGATTTGCGCGCCAGAACCGGCGCGGGGATGATGGATTGCAAGAAGGCGCTAACCGAGACCAGGGGCGATCTTGAAGCTGCGGTTGATTGGCTGCGCACCAAAGGCCTTGCGGCGGCCGCAAAGAAAGCCGGACGGGTAGCGGCGGAGGGGCTGATCGGCGTCGCGGTCGCGGGCAATACCGGCGCGATGGCCGAGGTCAACAGCGAAACTGATTTTGTCGCCCGCAACGAACAGTTCCAAAACTTGGCGGCGGCCATCGCAAGGATTGCGCTTGGCGCTGAAGGGGATGTCGAGCGTACTGCCAAGGCGGCTGTTCCCGGCACCGGCCGCACCGTTGCGGAGGAAATCGTTCATGCGGTCGCCACGATTGGCGAAAACATCTCCCTTCGGCGCGTGGCGCAAGTGGCGGTGGCGCAAGGCGTGGTCGCTTCCTATGTTCATGGCGCGGTGCGGCCCGGTCTCGGCCGCATCGGCGTTCTGGTTGGTATCGAGTCGGCTGGCAATTCAGAGGTTCTGGAGGCGGTCGGCAAGCAGCTCGCCATGCATATTGCCGCTGCCAATCCTCTGGCGGTCACCGCCGAAGCGCTCGATCCGGCTGTGGTCGAGCGGGAGCGGGCGATCCACATGGAACAGGCTAAGGCCTCGGGAAAGCCGGCCCAAATCGTCGAGAAGATGGTGACAGGACGGCTCCGTAAGTTCTTCGAAGAAGTGGTGCTGCTTGATCAGACGTTCGTGATCGACGGTGAAACGCGTGTGTCCAAGGTTCTGGAAGAGGCGTCCAAACGGGCTGGGGCCCCGGTTCGGGTGAGCGGGTTCGTCCGCTTCGCTCTGGGTGAGGGCATTGAGAAACCGACGGACGATTTCGCTCAAGAAGTGGCGAAGATGGCTGGTTAAGGGAGGCCCGGCGGTTTCTTGCCGCCAGGCAATAGTGTAAAGTGTTATTTAAAGCCGCAGTGTATACACTGCGGCAATCTGCGCGTGCAGCTTCGGGAATGGCCATGGCCGCACCACTTTACCGCCGAGTACTTCTCAAATGCTCAGGCGAGGCGTTGATGGGCGAGGGCGATTACGGAATCGATTTCCGGACGGTCGACCGCATCGCCCGGGACGTGAGCGAAGCTTGCGCGCTTGGCATTCAGCTTTGTCTGGTCTTGGGGGGTGGCAATATTTTCCGCGGCGTCTCCGGTGCGACTCAGGGGATGGCGCGCGCCGCCGCCGATTCCATGGGCATGCTGGCGACGGTGATCAATGCGCTCGCGGTACAGCATGCATTGGAGAAGATGGGTATCGAGACGCGGGTACAATCCGCGATTCCGATGACCAGCGTCTGTGAGCCCTATATCCGTCGCCGCGCCGTGCGTCATTTGGAAAAAGGCCGAGTCGTAATTTTCGCCGCCGGTACGGGTAACCCGTTCTTCACCACCGATACGGCGGCCGCGCTTCGCGCCGCGGAAATGGGCTGCGATGCGCTGCTCAAGGGGACCCAGGTCGATGGTGTCTATTCGAGCGACCCGAAGAAGGACCCCACCGCGGTTCGCTACGAGGCCTTGAGTTATCTTGAGGTGCTGGCGCGTGACCTCCAGGTCATGGACGCTTCTGCCATCTCGCTCGCGCGGGAAAACAGAATCCCGATTTTGGTTTTTTCGATTCATCGACCGGGAGGACTTGCGCACGTCTTGTGCACGCACGAGGACTGCACGATCATCAGTGACAAGGAACCCGTGGCAAAACTCGGGGAGCGCGTAGGCCGTGGCTGACTTCGACATAGACGACATAGAGCATCGCATGCAGAAGGCGGTTGAAGTGCTGCGCCATGAGTTCTCGGGACTCCGTACGGGGCGAGCGTCGATCAGTCTGCTAGAGCCGGTGGTAGTTTCAGCCTACGGCGCTGATATGCCATTGAACCAAGTGGCAACCGTGAATGTCGCCGATCCTCGGCTCCTTACCGTTCAGGTGTGGGATCGCGGCAATGTCCAGGCTGCGGAGAAGGCGATCCGCGCCGCTAACCTCGGGCTCAATCCGGTAACTGAGGGGCAGCTCATCCGTGTGCCAATTCCCGATCTTTCCCAGGAGCGCCGCATCGAGCTTGGCAAGGTTGCGGCCGGCTATGCCGAGCACGCCCGCGTAGCGGTGCGCAATGTCCGCCGCGACGGCATGGAGAAGCTCAAGCGGATGGAGCGGGACCGGGAAGTAAGCGAAGACGATCACAAAATGTGGAGCGAAGAGGTTCAGCGCCTCACCGACGAGGCCATCGCCAAGGTGGATCAGGCTCTCGCGCAGAAGCAGAAGGAAATCATGCAGGTTTGAGCTTGATGCAGCCTACGTCATCTGTCGCACTGGCGCCGATGTCGCCGGTGCATGTCGCCATCATCATGGACGGCAACGGCCGTTGGGCGAAGGCGCGCGGTTTGCCGCGCGCGGCCGGCCACCAGCGCGGTGCGGAGGTGGTACGAGATGTCGTCATCGCCTGCCGTGATCTTGGCATTTCCTATCTCACTCTTTACGCCTTTTCGTCCGAGAACTGGAAGCGGCCGCCGACCGAGGTCGGCGATCTCATGGAGCTTCTCTGTCTCTATCTGGAAAAGGAAGTCGCCGAACTCAACCGAAACGATGTCCGTGTGCGCGTAATCGGTGATCGCTCTCGATTGCCGGAGAACGTCCGCGCCCTGATTTCGAACGCGGAGGTCCACACCCGTCACAATCAAGCGTTGACCATGATTCTGGCGGTGAACTATGGGGGACGGAGCGAGATCGTCAACGCCGTCCACGCCATTGCCGAGGCGGTCCAGGCGGGCCGCTTGGCTCCCGCGGAAATCACGGAGGATCTCTTTGCCAGCTACCTCGATACCGGCGATATACCTGATCCGGATCTCCTCATCCGCACCAGCGGAGAGCGACGCATGAGCAATTTCCTATCGTGGCAGTCGGTCTATACCGAGCTCGTGTTCATGGACACGCTATGGCCGGATTTCTCCCGGGAAAACCTCTTGGCGGCACTCGACGAATACTACCGACGTGAACGCCGCTATGGGGCTTCGAGCTTCGGTGGCTGAAGCTCGCTCCGACTCGCTCTATCTCCGCGTGGCATCCGCTTTAGTGATGATTCCAATCGCGCTCGCGGCGGCATGGGTCGGCGGCTGGCTCCTTAACGGCCTCGTCATCGGAGTCGCGCTTCTGATGCTTTGCGAATGGCATCGCATGGTATCCAGGCGGCCGATTGATCGCGGTACGCTCGCGGGCGGCGCGCTGCTCGTCGCGGCGTTGCTTCTTACGGGTTTCGGCGAACTTGTCTCGGCCTTCGGCGTGTTGATCGCGGCCGCGCCGGCTTCAGCCGTTATCGCCTCGGCCTCGGGCGGAACGCCGCGATGGGCGGCTCTCGGTGTCCTCTATGTCGGTTTGCCGAGCATTGCGTTGATCTGGCTTCGCGGCCACGCCTTGATAGGCCAGCTTGGCGTGGTCTGGCTTTTTGTCGTAGTTTGGGCTACCGATACGGGCGCCTTCGCGCTCGGGCGGATGATCGGTGGACCGAAGCTCTGGCCTCGTCTCAGCCCGAACAAGACCTGGGCTGGCCTGTTGGGGGGAGTACTACTCGCCACGACGGCAGGCTGGGTCGCGGCGATCCTCGGTCGCTTGACACCGCTCATCGGCTGGGTTCTGGTCAGTGCTCTGGTTGCGCTGTCGGCGGAGGCCGGCGATCTTGTCGAATCGGCGTTGAAGCGCCGCTTTCGCGTGAAGGATTCGGGCGGCTTGATTCCCGGTCATGGCGGGGTTCTTGACCGGCTTGATGGTCTGATGTTCGCGGCGCCGGTCCTTGCGCTCGTAGTTCTCATTGGCGGCGGAGCCATTGGATGGCCTGGCTAGCGAGTGCAAGCCGGACGGTGAGCGGACTAACGTTGTCCCCGAGGGGGGCGAAACGTCCTCGTCTTCGAGGCATTAGAGGTGGTGCTTATGGCCTTTCTCTCTAGTCTTGCTGAGCACGCCGTCGGCTTTGCCGTCGTGCTTACGGTTATCGTGTTCGTCCACGAGTGGGGCCACTACATCATCGCGCGCCTGAATGGAGTTAAGATCGACGTCTTTTCCATCGGATTCGGACCTGAGGTGATCGGCTGGGCTGATCGCAAAGGCACACGTTGGAAAATTGCTGTCATTCCGCTTGGCGGCTATGTCAAGTTCTTCGGCGATAACGATGCCACCTCAAGCCGCCCGGCGGAACGGCCGCTCGATGGTGAGGAAGCGAAGGTCGCCTTTGCTACCCAAGCATTGTGGCGGCGTGCGACGATCGTTTTTGCAGGCCCGGCGTCAAACTTCATATTCGCTGCCGTCGTCTATGCGGCGCTGTTTGCCACTGCTGGCCGTCCCTTCACGCCGCCGGTCGTGGGCAAGGTTCTGCCGGGGAGCGCAGCAGCCCAGGCGGGCTTTCTCACCAAAGACCGAATTCTGTCAATCGGTGGTACCCCAGTTCACGGCTTCTCCGATATTCGCAACATCGTCACTATGCATGCCGGCATCCCGCTGAAAGTGGTCGTGCGCCGCGACGGTGGTACGACAGACCTTACGGTGACGCCGCGCTGGGTCACGATACCGGACGGCTTCGGCGGGCGGGAGACCGTGGGCGAGATCGGCATTCTTGCCGCCAACCGTACCGAATATGTCAAACTCGCGCCGCTAGCCGCTCTTGAAGGCGGGGTCGCCCAGACCTGGGGCGTGACCGCGACCACTATGAGCTATCTTGGTGGCATTCTTACCGGTCGGGAGTCGGGTCGTGAACTTGGAGGTCCGCTACGCATCGCCGAGGTTTCGGGCGCCGTCATCAAGCTCGGCATCGGGGCGCTCGCGGCGCTGATCGCCACGCTTTCCATCAGTATCGGTTTGATCAATCTGTTTCCCATCCCTTTGCTCGATGGGGGGCATCTTCTGTTCTATGCCTTGGAGGCGGTTCGTGGGCGTCCATTGGATGCTAGGGCGCAGGAATATGGGTTCCGTCTCGGCCTGATACTGGTGTTGGGGATTTTCGTGTTTGCGACCTGGAACGACCTGGTGCAGCTACACGTCGTGTCCTTTCTTACGCGGGTTTTTTCCTAACGGCTCGCGTCAAGGCCAGCACATGTGCCGCGGGGGGCCAAGTTGCGCCGTGTGATCAAGATTGTGATTTTCATCGTCACGCTTTGCGTGATTCCGGGATTGTTTGTTGGCAACCTGCGTGCCGCGGAAACCGGCCGGGTGGCCCAGATCAAGATAGAGGGGACCGAGCGCATCGAACCCGCTACCGTGCTGTCCTATATGAAAATCCACGTCGGTGATCCGTTCGATCCGAAACTGATCGATGAATCGCTTAAATCACTGTTTGCCACGGGCCTATTTTCCAACGTCAACCTGAAGCAGGAGGGCGACGTTCTGGTGGTGAAGGTGACCGAGAACCCAATCATCAATCGCATTGCCTTCGAGGGAAATCATCATCTCAACGACAAGAACCTGCTATCCGAAATTAATCTTCGCCCGCGCCTCGTTTACACCCCGTCGCGCGTCGAAGCGGCAGTACGTCGGATCATACAGCTTTATAGACGCAGCGGTCGGTTCGCCGCCACCGTCGATCCGATGCTCATTCACCTTTCAGAGAACCGCGTCAACATCGTCTTTGAAATCCATGAGGGCAGCCTTACGACGGTGAGCCACATCCGTTTCATCGGAAATCGGAGCTTTCCTGCGAGCAAGTTGCGCGGGCAGTTGGCCACCAAGGAGTGGCGCTGGTACCGGATATTGAGCACCGACGATACCTACGATCCTGATCGCCTTTCGGTCGATCGCGAACGTCTTCGCCGTTTTTATCTCGATCACGGATTTGCTGATTTCCGTGTTCTTTCGGCAGTCGCGGAATTGGCGCCGGATGAAAAGAGCTTCAATATCGTTTTCGCCCTGCATGAGGGCGACCGCTATAAATTCGGCAAGATCGATCTCACCTCCCGTATCCCGAACGTCGATATCGGCGCCCTAAAAAAGGAAATTATCACCAAAACCGGCGACACATACGATGCGGAGCTGGTGGAGAAAAGCATCGAGAAAATTACGAATGCGCTTGGTACTCAGGGCTACGCCTTCGTCGATGTCGAGCCGGAGGCCCACCGCGACGCCAAGACCCGCACCATGGGCATTACCTACGTGGTCAATCGCGGCCCGCGCGTCTACGTGCAGCGTATCAATATCACGGGCAACGTTATGACGTTGGATCGCGTCATCCGCCGCGAATTCTTGCTGGTCGAGGGTGACGCCTTCAATACCGCCAAGCTCAGGGAATCGATCCGTCGTATTCGCCGCCTTGACTTCTTCTCCAAGGTCAACGTGAGCCAGCATGAAGGGACTCATCCGGATCAGACGGTGATCGACGTCAACGTACAGGAAAAGTCGACCGGATCACTGACGTTCGGCGCTGGTTATTCCACCACCGATCTCGTCATCGGAACTGTGGGCATTCAGGAAGCCAATCTTCTTGGAACCGGTGATCGGTTATCGGCCAATCTTGCGCTTTCCATACGCAGGTCGTTCGCTGACATTGGCTTCACGAACCCCTGGTTCCTCGGTCGAGAGATGGCCGCGAGCGTCAATGTCTATCATGAGAGCACCAATTATCAATTCCAGTCTAATTACAATGAGGGGGCGACCGGGTTTTCGCTCGGGTTGAGCTATCCGCTAACAGAACATGTGAGCCAGGGTTTCAACTATTCACTCACCCAGAACGTGATTTCGAGCGTGCCGAGCACCGCGTCGCCGTTCATTCAGGCGGAAGTCGGCAGTACCGTTACCTCGGCCTTGGGCTACACCTTGAGCTACGACACGCGCAACGATCGCATGGCGCCGACAAAAGGGATCGACGCCAAGATTACGGAAAGCGTGGCTGGCCTCGGCGGCAGCATCCGCTATCTTGAAACCACGGCCAGCTATAAGCAATATTTCCCGATTGTCTCGCCTTACGTGATCGAGGCAGGAATCCAAGGCGGGTACATTCATGGCATCGGACAGCCGGTCCGCCTCGCCAATCGGTTCTTCCTTGGGGGTACGAATTTCGGCGAGAGTTTCATCGGGTTTGCCGATGGCGGAGTTGGTCCGCGCGATACCTCGACGGGTGATTCTCTTGGCGGTAACGAGTATTACACGGGTACCGTAGTACTGTCTTTTCCTATCGGCTTGCCGCGAGAATTTGGTATCTTGGGGCAGGTGTTTACGCAGGCGGGAAGCCTGTTTGGAATTGATCAGTCAGGTCCCCATTTGTTTGATTCGCGTGCCACTCGTGTCGCCGCCGGATTTGGCCTGTCGTGGCAATCACCTTTCGGTCCGATGAAAATTGACTTCGGATTCCCGATTTTGAAGCAGAGCGCCGATAAAACGCAGGTATTCCAGTTCAGCTTTGGCACTGCCTTCTGAGCTGCCTTCGGTTCAACTTTTCGCAAGGTATCCCATGATGAGCTTTCGTTATTTTTCGATCTTAGCTGGCACCGTGATGGCGGCCAGCATTCTATTCGCGGGTGTGCCGCAGGCGGTGGCTGCCGCACGACCGGGCCCGACGCGTATTGCCGTTCTCGATGTGCCGCGACTCATGCGCGACTCGCTGGCGGGCCGCAGCGCGGCGAAACAGCTTGCCGTATTGCAGAAGCGCTATGAAACGCAAATCGCTTCGGCCGAAAGCAAGCTGCGCGCGGAGCGCGATAAGCTGGTGCAGGAGCAGAGCAAGCTTTCCGCTCAGGACTTCGATAAACACCGCCAAGCATTTCAGCATGAAGTCGCCGCGGCGCAGCACTTGGTGCAAGAGCGTAACGGCGAGATGGATGCCGCCATGCAGAACGCTCGCACGCAAATCGGCAAGGTGGTGATCGGGATCGTCACTGATATCATGAAAAAGGATAATATTGGCGTCGTCATTGACCGGCAGCAGATCGTGGCTAGCCAGACCTCGCTTGAGATCACGGCTGAGGTAATGAAGGTCCTTAATCAAAAACTTCCGCAGGTCAGAATTTCAACTGCCGGCGTCAAGTTGCCGCCGGAACAGGAGCCTCGGAGATTGAATGGTGGTCCGCTGGGTGTCAAATAGCGGGAGAGAGCGCTAGCCATGGCCGATCCGCGTTTTTTTGCCAGGCAGGGACCGCACCGTCTCGGGCATTTGGCGGAAATCTGCGGGGCGGTACTGGCGGCAGATGCCGACCCTGAAATGATGATTAAGGACGTCGCGCCACTCGATACGGCGGGACCGAGCGACATTAGCTTTCTCGATAATACTCGTTATCTCGGCGCGTTTCGCCAGACCCGAGCGGGGACCTGCATCGTCGCACCGGAGCATGCCGGAAAGGCTCCGGCGAGCGTCCGGCTTCTGCTTAGCGCTGAACCTTACAAGGCCTATGCCCTTGTCGCGCAAGCGTTTTATCCGCGACCAGCGGCGCGGCCAGGCATCCATCCGACGGCGGTGGTTGCGGCTTCGGCACGACTTGCCAAAGATGTCGAGATCGGCCCTGGCGCGGTGATCGACGAGGGAGTATCGGTCGGCGCGCGGACGGCGATCGGCGCCAAGGCAGTGATCGGCGCTCATGTCGAAATTGGCAGTGATTGCGAGATCGGGCCGTTGGCCTCGCTTAGCCATTGCCGGGTCGGCAATCGCGTCACCATTCAGCCTGGCGCCCGCATTGGGCAGTCCGGCTTCGGCTTTGCCCCCGATCCGTCCGGCCCTGTGCCGGTGCCGCAGCTCGGCCGGGTGTTGATCGGCGATGACTGCCGCATTGGCGCCAATGCCACGATTGATCGCGGCTCCGGTCCCGATACGATCATCGGGGCTGGAACATGGATTGATAACTTGGTGCAGATTGGGCACAACGTTTGCTTAGGGAAGCAATGCATTGTCGTCGCGCAAGTCGGCATCTCGGGCTCGACACAGCTCGGTAACTTCGTGGCCCTGGGTGGTCAGGCCGGCCTCACGGGTCACCTCAAGATCGGTGATGGCGCACAGATTGCGGCGCAGGCCGGCGTGATGACCGACGTGCCGGCCGGCCAAACCGTCTTTGGCAGTCCGGCGGGACCGATTAAGGAAGTCTTCCGTCAGATCGCGATGGTGCGGCGCATGGCGAGGGAAGGGAGCAAAGGACATGACTGAGATCGCGGGGGCCGACAAGGTCGGCGTCGCCGATATCGGCCGCATCATGCGCATGATTCCCCATCGCTATCCGATGCTGATGGTGGACAAAGTGGTCGATATGGTGCCCGGTGAGAGCGCTGTTGGAATCAAAAACGTCACCATCAATGAACCGTTCTTTCAGGGGCATTTTCCCGGTCAGCCGGTAATGCCTGGCGTCATGATCATCGAAAGCATGGCGCAGACTGCGGCTGTGTTGGTCGTTCATACACTCGGCCCAGATGCGGAAGGCAAGCTGGTATACTTTATGAGCGTCGACAACGCCCGCTTTCGTCGCCCTGTCTCACCGGGCGATACCATGCACGTCCATGTGACGAAGGAAAAAAGCCGCGGCAACGTATGGAGATTTGCGGGTCAGGTCATGGTTTCCGAGCTTTTGTGCGCCGAAGCTAGCTTCGCCGCAATGATCCTGGATAAGTAGGAGGAACCAATGACGGTGGAGGTCCATGCCACGGCGGTGGTGGACGCCAAGGCGAAACTCGCGAACGGGGTCAAAATCGGCCCTTACTGCGTGGTCGGTCCGGAGGTGGAACTCGGTCCCGGCGTCGTGCTGGAAAGCCATGTGGTGCTCGCTGGCCGCACCCGCGTGGGTGAGCGCTGCCATTTCTTTCCGTTCGCTTCCATCGGCCATCCGCCACAGGACATGAAATACGATGGCGAGCGGTCGGAACTGGTCATCGGCCGTCACTGCGTGATTCGCGAGAACGTGACCATGAACCCTGGTACGCGCGGTGGGGGAATGGTGACCAAGGTCGGCGATCATTGCCTGTTCTTGGCTGGTTGCCACGTGGCACACGATTGCCAGCTCGGCGATCACGTCATTCTCGTCAATGGCGGCACGCTGGGTGGTCACGTGGTGGTCGACGATTACGCGATCGTCGGCGGACTTTCAGCGGTGCACCAGTTTGTCCGTATCGGCCGTCACGCAATGATCGGCGGCATGTCCGGGATCGAGCAGGACGTCATTCCCTATGGCCTGGTTGCGGGGAACCGCGCTCATTTGAACGGCCTCAATCTCGTCGGTCTGAAGCGCCGGGGTTTTTCGCGCGACGATATTCACAACCTTCGCACCGCCTATCGGCTCCTGTTCGCTGCAGAGGGCACCATGCAGGAACGCATGGTCGACGTGGCTCAGCTTTTTCCCGACAGTCCGCTGGTGCAGGAGTTGATCACCTTCATCCGGACACCTTCCTCGCGCGGTCTTTGCCAACCGCAACCGGATGCCGAAGCCGCCTAGACTCGGGATCATCGCCGGCGGCGGCGCGCTTCCGCAGCAACTGGCGGCAGCGGCGGCCGCCGAAGGCCGCGATCCTTTTCTGATCGAACTCACGGATGCGGCCGATACTGAGACGCGCCGTCCTTGGCCCGGCGCCAAGTTGGACATTTCCGCGGTAGGAAAGATCATTGCGACGCTGCGTGGCGCCGGCTGCGCCGATGTCGTGTTCGCCGGGCGGGTCGCCCGTCCGGCCTTCAGTCGGCTGCGGCCCGATTGGCAGGGGATTAAGCTTCTGCCCCGGGTCGTTGCGGCGGCGCGGCGCGGCGACGATGCCTTGCTCAGGGTCCTCGTCGATTTTCTCGAGGAGCAAGGCTTTCGGGTGCTCGGCAGCGGTGATGTCGCAGGTTGGCTTTATGCGCCTGAAGGGCCCCTAGGCCGGATCCCCCCTGATGCCGCCGATCTCGCGGATATCCGTCGCGGCATCGCGGTGGTGCAGGCGCTTGGCCGCCTCGATGTCGGTCAAGCAGCAGTGATCCGCGACGGCGAAGTGCTCGGCGTCGAGGCTGCCGAGGGTACCGATCAGCTGATCGCGCGCTGCGTCGCCCTCAAGCCCGTCGGCACCGGGGGAGTTTTGGTCAAACTCGCGAAGCCCCAGCAAGATCGCCGGATTGACTTGCCGACAATCGGCCTGACCACGGTGGAGAACGCGGCCAGGGCCGGCCTAAAAGGTCTTGCTGTCGAATCTGGTCACACTCTTATCCTCGATCGTGCTGCGCTGGTCGCGGCGGCCGATGCCGCGGGGATTTTCGTTTACGGCATTCCGGCAAGCGAAATCGTGTAAGACCATGAGCGATCTGACCGAGGCACTGATTCCCGGCCAGATCTCGGCCCACGCCACGGGCCATCGCCGACGCGTCATGCTGGTGGCCACGGAGCCCTCTGGTGATGTCCTGGGTGCGCGCCTGATGGTGGCCTTGCGGCTGCGTACCATGGGCGACGTGGATTTCGTCGGCCTCGGCGGCCCTCATATGACCGAACAAGGACTGACCAGCCTTTTCCCCATGGATGAATTCACCGCCATGGGGTTAATCGAGGTATTGCCCAAGATTCCGCATCTCGCTGCGAGGCTCCGCAAGCTCGCCAAGTTCGCTCTCCGCGAACGGCCGGATGTGCTGGTGACGATCGATGCGCCGGATTTCAACTTCCATCTTGGCCGCCGGCTTAAGGGTCAAGGCATCCCGCTTGTGCATTATGTGGCGCCTAGCGTTTGGGCTTGGCGTCCCGGGCGGGCAGCACAGATCGCGCGCTTTCTCGACCATCTGCTGGCGCTTTTGCCCTTTGAACCGCCGTACTTCGAGGCCGTTGGGCTGCCCTGCACCTTCGTCGGCCATCCGGTGGTGGAAAGCGGGGCGGGCCGTGGCTCCGGTGCAAACTTCCGCGAACGCCATGACCTCAAGCCGGAGCAGCCCTTGATTGCCGTGCTGCCGGGGAGCCGCGTCGGCGAGATCCGGCGTCATTTGCCGATTTTCGCCGAAGCTCTGAAGCGTCTTGCCGTGCGCCGCCCGCAACTTGCCGCGGTCATGCCGACGGTTGCTGCGGTTGCCGCCGAGGTCGGCGAGGCGGCGCGAAGTTTTCCGCTCCCGACGATCGTGGTGACCAGTGACGTCGAGAAATACGACGCGATGGCGGCCGCTAATGTGGCGCTTGCAGCCTCAGGGACCGTCGCGCTCGAACTTGCCCTGGCGGGCGTTCCGGCGGTAATTGCCTATCGGATCAATTCCCTGAGTGCCGCTTTGGCAAAGCGTCTTCTAAAGGTTCGCTATGTTAGTCTTGTCAATGTGGTTCTCGATCAGCCGGTGATGCCGGAGCTGCTGCAGGAAGCGTGCGAGCCGGAAACTGTGGCTCAGGAAATTGAAAAGATAATGGTCGATCCGGCAAAGCGAACGGCGCAAAATGAACTGGCCCGCACGGCGATGGCAGCGCTTGGCCAAGTCGGCGAGCTACCGTCGTTGCGAGCAGCGGATGTGGTGTTGCGTGTCATTGCGCAAGGGCCGCGCCGCCGCCGATAACGGCCAAATTGGATAACAAGGGAAATGCATCGCGATATTGCCACGAACTTGAGAGCGTCAGGAGGAACGAGATGAGCACGACCACCGAAACCGCCGCCGCACCCGTTACTGCCACCGGTGTGAAGGGCCGCCTCTTGCACACAATGTTGCGGGTGCGAGACCTTGACCGTTCGCTCGACTTCTATACCAAACTTCTTGGCATGAAGCTTCTCCGCCGCAATGATTACCCGGGCGGCCGCTTCACCAATGCCTTTGTCGGCTATGGCGAGGAAAAGGACACCGCAGTTCTGGAACTGACCTACAACTGGGACCAGAAGGAGCCCTACGCCATGGGCGCGGCCTACGGCCATGTAGCGATTGGTGTCGCCGATGTCTATGCGACTTGCGATGCGCTTGCCGAGGCTGGGGTAAAAATCCCACGTCCGGCCGGCCCGATGAAGCATGGAACCACCGTGATTGCCTTCATTGAGGACCCCGACGGCTATAAGATCGAGCTGGTCAACCGACTCTGACGCGATCGCCGCTGCGGTCGATGTCCCATCGGGAGCCATGGATTCGAGTCTGGACTTCAAGCGCCAACCGTGTGCCGTTCCTTCGCGGTCTTTGGGAGAGCGAGCGGTGATAAGAAGGTGGCGCCTCTCTCGCAGCCTCTATCCGCTGATGGTGATCCTGGCGCTCTCCGGCTGCGAGACGCTGCCTAGGGTTGCGCCCGCCCCTCTCGCACCGGGGCAGGCCTCGGTTCGCCCGACTCTTCAATGTGTTCCCTATGCTCGCCGAGTTTCCGGCATCGCTCTCCGCGGCAACGCCTGGACGTGGTGGCGAAGCGCGGATGGCCGCTACCCGCGCGGCCATTGGCCACGGCTCGGGGCGGTGCTCGTGTGGCGGAGCACCCGGCGGCTGCCGCTTGGCCATGTCGCCGTGGTGGAGCGCATCCTCTCGCATCGGGAAATCATTGTTGCTCACGCCCACTGGCCGGACGAGGGGCCTCGCCACACCTCGCGAGTGCTCGACGTCTCGGCCGATAATTCCTGGCGCGCGGTCAAGGTGTGGAATGCGAAGGCTCGTGGCTTCGGTGCAGCCGATCCGACCTATGGCTTCATCTATCGCGAGCCCGCTGGTCAACGGGAGGCCGGCGTCGATCGCTAGCCCCGAATCAAATACGGCAGTCCCGGCCTCGATCAGAGGGGGGACAACAGAAAAGGCCGGCCTGAACTTTCGAGCCGGTCTCTGTTCCCTTGATTGCGTGCGGGGCCTGCCGAGTCAGGCCCCTTCCGCCACCAGCTGATCGTACGCGGGTAAGGTTAGGAATTCGGTGAAGCTCGGCGTCGCAATCAGCTTGCGAAAGATGGCCGCGGCATCGCCGTAGCGTCCCTGCCTGAACCGCACCTCGCCGACCATGTCGCTGGTCTTCTTCATCTCTTCTTTAATGAGGCGGTCGCAGAGCTCAATGTCGATCGTGCGCCCGTCGTCGAGCTTTGATTTGTGATGTAGCCACTGCCAGACTTGCGCGCGGGAGATTTCAGCCGTGGCGGCATCTTCCATCAGGTTATAAAGCGGCACGCAGCCCGTGCCGCGGAGCCAAGCCTCGATATAGCCAATACCGACATTGATGTTTTGGCGTAATCCCGCCTCGGTAATCTTTGCCTTTGGAACCTCGATCAGATCGGCGGCGCTGACCACGACGTCCTGGCGCTTGCGTGCGATCTGATTGGCCTCAGGCATTAGCCGATCGAAGATCTCCTTGGCGATCGATACCAGCCCAGGGTGGGCGATCCAGGTGCCGTCATGGCCATCGCTGGCTTCGCGCTCTTTGTCGGCGCGAACCTTGGCCAGGGCCGCTTCGTTCGCCGCCGGGTCGTTTTTGATAGGAATCTGCGCCGCCATGCCGCCCATGGCGTGGACGTTGCGGCGATGGCAGGTCTTGATCAACAAGAGACTGTAGGAACGCAGAAAATGCGAGGTCATGGTGACGTCGCCACGATCCGGCAATACCGCCCAATCATCAGCGCTGAACTTCTTAATGAAGCTGAAGATGTAGTCCCAGCGGCCGCAATTCAGTCCGGCCGAATGCTGGCGCAGCTCCCACAGGATCTCGTCCATTTCGAAGGCGGCGAGAATGGTTTCGATGAGCACCGTCGCCTTGATCGTGCCGGCCGGCACGCCGAGCACGGCTTGGGCATGGAGGAAGACATCATTCCAGAGGCGTGCCTCCAGATGGTTCTCCAGCTTCGGCAGGTAGAAGTAGGGTCCGCTGCCATTGGCAAGGAGCCTCTTCGCGTTATGGAAGAAATAGAGGCCGAAATCGAAAAAGGCGCCGGTCATGGGCTCGCCATCGACCAGGACATGACGTTCATCGAGGTGCCAGCCGCGGGGCCGTACCATGAGCACGGAGGTTTTCGGTTTGAGGCGATAGTTCTTGCCGGTCACCGGGTCGTCATAGGTGATGGTGCCGTTGACGGCGTCACGGATATTGATCTGCCCTTCGATCAGATTGGTCCAGGTTGGGGTGTTGGCGTCCTCGAAATCAGCCATGAAAACCGAAGCGCCCGAGTTCAGGGCATTGATCACCATCTTGCGATCGGTCGGGCCCGTAATCTCAAGCCGGCGATCGAGAAGATCTTTCGGCAGCGGGGCAACGGTCCAATCCTTGTCGCGGATATCCTTCGTTTCCCTCAGAAAATCCGGTTTTTCGCCGGCATCGAGGCGGGCCTGCACCTCGGCTCGCCGGGCAAGGAGCTTGTTTCGTTCGGCTCTGAACTTGCGCTCGATCCCGACAATGAAATTTATCGCATCGGGCGTCAGGATGGTGTCAAAGCCGGATTTCATCTCGCCAAGGATGGCGATGCCGGCCGATGCCGTCTGGCGGGGCGAATGGGATGTCTGCGCCACGAATAAGTCCTCCTCATCGTCTCGGCGATCGCGCCGGGGGTGTCAATCTTTCACTCTTCTCAGAGACGTAACGTAAAAATTCCACCAAATGATAAACCACAGGAAAGGCCATTAAATGCGCATGGTCTCGCGCATTTGTCCATAAATTCTGGGATGCTTAAAAAACGCTGCTGCTCGCGCGCTCTTCGGTTCAGTCGATCTGCAGCAGTTGCCACTTGAGATAAGCGGTTTCGGGCAAGGCCGGATGGAGCGGATGATCTGGCCCCGCCCCCCCGGTGGCGAGAACACGACCGCTTCGCTTCGCTTGTTGTAGCCCGTGGACGACCTCAGCAGCGAACGCTTCCGCCACGACATGATGGGAGCAAGAGGCGATGAAGAAGTACCCTCCGGGAGCAATCAATGGCGTCGCGAGACGGGTGAGCTTGCCGTAGGCCTTGATGCCGCTTGGCAAGTCCTTCTTCGCTTTGACGAAGCTCGGCGGATCGGCGACCACGAGTTGGAAGCGGGCGCGTTGATCGTTGAGCGCCGCCAGCGCCGGGAAGACCTCAGTTTTTTCAAATCGGCAACGTTCGGCGACCGCGTTGAGGATTGAGGATTCTCTGGCAAGCGCGATTGCGGCCTCGGATCGCTCGATAGCCACGATTTCGGTGGCGCCCGCTAGCGCACCCTGGATCGCGAAAGCGCCGGTATGGCTGTAGAGGTCGAGCATCCGCCCGCCTGCGGCCAAGGGCGCGATCATTGTCCGGGCTGAAGCGAGATCGTAGAACCAGCCGGTCTTTTGCCCCTGTAAAAGGTCGACTTGAAAATGGGCGCCGTTTTCGATGATCTCGACCGGCCGTTCTAGCACGCCCTTGAGGACGCGGGTTTCGCTTGGCAGGCCTTCCAGGGCACGGATCGGCGAGTCGTTCCTCAACAATACGGCCGTCGGCGCCAGAACGATGTCGAGTGCAGCCACGATTTCGGGCAAAAGCGCCTCGGCGCCCGCGGTATTCGTTTGCAGCGAGAGGACATCACGATAGCGATCGACGATAAGCCCGGGAAGCCTGTCGCCTTCAGCGTGAACCAGCCGGTAATAAGGGCGCGAGAAGAACCGTTGCCGCAAATCAAGCGCCGCCTGGATACGCTTGGTAAAAAAGGCGCGGTCAATCGCCTCCGCCGCTTCTTTCGTCCAAAGGCGGGCCGAGATCAGCGAATGAGGATTGAAACTCGCGGTACCGAAGGCCTGGCCCGTCGGGCCGCGAAGATCGACCAGCGTGCCAGGTACGAGGCGGCGCAGCTCCAGGCCGAAGTCGACCTCATTCGAAAATACCCACGGTGCCCCGTGACGAAGCCGTTGACCACGGCCTGGTAGAATCTGGACCACGGGGCGGGCTTTGACTCCGGTGCGCATCGGGACCGGAACGGGACTCGCCATTGGCTGGTTACCTCTCGGCCGCCGCTTCTCGTATCCAGTCTTGCATGGCTGGAAGCGCGAGGACGGCATCGCGATAGGCGCTCGACACCGGATCGAGCACAACGTCGTAGGTGAGAAAACGGCTCGCCACGGGGGCGAACATGCAATCGGCAAGGCTGAAGGCTCCGAAAAGGAATGGCCCATCCTTGCCGAATCTTTCGCGGCACTCGCGCCAGATCTCGGTGACGCGGGCGATATCCGTTGCCGCGTCTCCCTCTGGCAGTTTCTTTTCGCGCAGCCTGCAGTCCATCGGGAACTCGCGACGTAAATTCGCGAAACCCGCGTGCATTTCCGCGCTGACAGCGCGCGCCATGGCGCGCGTTGTGGCATCGGCCGGCCAAAGTGCCGGCTTCCTCACTCGCTCCGCCAGATATTCGGCGATTGCGAGCGATTCCCAGACGCGCAAGTCACCATCATAGAGAAGCGGCACCTTGCCGCTTGGCGAATGGCGACGGATCGCGGCCAGCGTATCAGGACGGCGAAGGCTGATCTTGATCTCCTCGAACGGCAACCCGGCCATTTTCAACATCAACCAGGCGCGAAGAGACCACGACGAGTAGTTCTTGTCGCCAATGACGAGCCGAAGGTCGCTCATGGGATACGTCCGAGGTTTTTCGCATCTCGCCTGATCCGGGCGCATAATGCAAGCTGGTTTCGGGTCTTTCCTGCCGCGATGGCTTCGTCCATTGTCAACCAATTGAGATAGGTTCAGATAAGAGGATGAGTGCCGTGGAATTGCATTTGATCGAGGAAGATCGCGAAGCCGTGCCGGTCATGGTGTTGAAACCAGATGATCTTTCCGCTTGGCGCAAGGTCCAGCCACGGGTCCACGCAACCTGGAGCGAAAAGGCCGGTTTCGAAGCCAAGGCGGGGCAGACCTTGTTGCTGCCAGGCCCCAGTGGCGAGCTTGCCGGCGTTCTGCTCGGCATTGATGACGAAAGCGATCTCTGGGCTTATGCCGGCCTCGCTTCGGCCTTGCCGGAAGGCGCCTATCGTCTGGCGCCGACGCAGGCCTATCTTGCCGATAGCCGGGTAGCGAGCCAAGCCGCCCTTGGCTTTGAGCTCGGCCACTATCGATTTCTCCGCTACCGCCATGGTCCGGACAAGCCTGCGGCGTGTCTCGCTTGGCCGGCAGCCGCCGATCGTGCTGTTGTGCTGCGGACCGTAACGGCCGTCGTCATGGTGCGGGATTTGATCAATACGCCGGCATCCGATCTTGGCCCGGCTGAACTCGCGGCGACCGCAAGCGGCGTCGCCAAGGGTCATGGCGGGACCGTCGCCCTGACCACGGGCCGCGATCTTTTGCGTGACGGCTTTCCCATGGTTCACGCGGTCGGCCGCGCCTCGGCGCGGCCGCCGGTTCTTATAGACATTCGCTGGGGACCCGACAACGGCCGCAAGGTCACGCTGGTCGGCAAGGGCGTCTGTTTCGATTCCGGCGGTCTCGATCTCAAGTCCGCAACCGGTATGGCGCTGATGAAGAAGGATATGGGCGGTGCCGCGACCGTGCTCGGGCTCGCCCAGATGATCATGGAGGCGCGGCTCGACCTTCGCCTTCGGGTTCTGATTCCGGCGGTCGACAACGCGGTCTCAGGCGACGCTTTTCGCCCTGGCGACGTGCTCACCGCCGGCAACGGCCGCACCGTCGAGATCGGAAATACCGATGCCGAGGGCCGGCTGATTTTGGCCGATGCCTTAACCGAAGGCGACCGCGAAGAGCCAGAGCTTCTGATCGATTGCGCAACCTTGACCGGCGCGGCGCGGGTCGCGGTCGGTCCCGACCTGCCGGCGCTTTTTACAGACGACGAGGAATTCGCGGCGGCACTGGCCCGCCACGGCATGGCCGAGCACGATCCGCACTGGCGGCTTCCGCTCTATAAGCCTTACCGCGCCATGCTGGAAAGCAAGATCGCGGATATCAATAACGTCGGCGAGGGCAGCTTTGCCGGCGCTATCACCGCCGCGCTCTTCCTTCAGGATTTTGTCGCCAAGGCCAAGGTCTGGGCTCATTTCGATCTTTATGCCTGGAATGCCAGGGCGAGGCCTGGTCGTCCCGTGGGCGGTGAGGCGATGGCGATGCGGGCGCTCTTTGCGCTTCTCGCCGAGCGTTATCCGCCGCACGCCTGAAGGAGCCGCACGGTGCTCAGGCTTCGAGCGCCTTTTCGTCCAAAGTGGCGAGGTCGAGTGCGGCGGCGAGGAGCGCTTGCGTATAGGCGTGTTGTGGCCGGTTGAAGATCGCTTCTGTCGATCCCTGCTCCACCACCTTACCGGCTTTCATGACGATGACCCTGTGGGCCAGCGCCTGCACGACGCGAAGATCGTGGCTGATGAAAAGATAAGTCAGCTGGTGGCGACGTTGCAGATCGCGCAGGAGGTCGACGATTTGTGCCTGCACCGATAGATCGAGTGCACTGGTTGGCTCGTCCAACGTGACCAACCGGGGCTTCAAGACAAGCGCGCGGGCGATTGCGATGCGCTGCCGCTGCCCGCCGGAAAATTCATGCGGATAGCGGTCCTGCAGCGCGGGATCGAGACCGACTTCCTCGAGCGCACTCGCGACCAACTTCCGCCGCGCGGCTCGATCGCCGCCGAGGCGGTGGACGAGGAGGCCCTCCTCGACGATTTGAGTGACCGAAAGCCGTGGGCTCAAGCTAGAGAACGGATCCTGGAACACGATCTGCATCTCACGCCGCAACGGCCGAAGCGCTTTCGCCGAGGCACCGTGAATATCCCGCCCAGCGAAACAGATCGGTCCCACGCTTTTCAGAAGGCGAAGCAGGGCATAGGCTAAGCTGGTCTTGCCCGAACCCGATTCGCCGACAATTCCGAGTGTGCCGCCTTCGGGAATCTCAAGCGAGATGCCATCGACCGCCTTGACATGACCGACCGTGCGCTTGAGGACGCCGCGTTTGATCGGAAACCAGACGCGGATGCCGTCGGCGCTAAGGATCGTCGGCGCATTGGGGGCAACGGGTGCCGGCCGGCCCTTCGGTTCGGCCCCGATCAGGTGCCGTGTATAGGGGTGCTGTGGCATCATCAGGACATCCCGCGGCCGTCCGGTCTCGACGATCTTTCCCTCAGTCATCACTGCGACCCGATCGGCGAGCTTGCGCACGATCCCGAGATCGTGAGTAATAAGCAGGAGGGCCATGTTGGAATGCCGTTGTAGGTTCTTGAGCAGCGCGAGAAGCTGCGCCTGGATGGTGACGTCGAGCGCGGTCGTCGGTTCATCCGCGATCAAGAGATCGGGCTCATTCGCGAGTGCCATGGCAATCATGACCCGTTGGCGCTCGCCCCCCGAGAGCTGATGCGGATAGGCCTGGAGCCGCCCTTCCGCATGGCGGAGTCCGACCTGGGTGAGGAGCTCGATGGTACGGGCGCGCGCCGCCGGCCGGCTCAGGCGTTTATGCACGAAGAGAACCTCGCTTACCTGACGGCCGACGGTGTGCAGCGGATTAAGCGAGGTCATCGGTTCCTGAAACACCATCGATACCCGGTTGCCGCGCATCTCGCGCAATACCGTGGGCTTGGCGCCAACCATTTCCTGCCCCAGCACGCGGATCGAGCCTTTGGGATGGTGAGCCTGCGGATAGGGCAGAAGTTGCAGGATGGAAAGCGCGGTGACGCTCTTTCCCGAACCCGACTCGCCGACGAGGGCAAAAATCTCGCCGCGGGCGATATCGAAAGAGATCCCGTCGACGGCGAGGCTTTCCCCGCCGTCACTCCGAAATGCGACCGAAAGGTCGTTGACCTCGACGAGCGTTTCCCTGGTGTTCATCGCAGTGTTTTCCGGGGATCGAAGGCGTCCCGTGCCGCCTCGCCGATGAAGACGAGGAGGGTGAGGGCGATGGCGAGAGCGAGAAAGGCCGTGAGGCCAAGCCAGGGCGCTTGCAGGTTGGATTTTCCTTCCGCCAGAAGCTCTCCGAGAGAGGGGGATCCAGGAGGCAAGCCGAGGCCGAGGAAGTCGAGCGAGGTCAGCGTGGTGATGGAATTCGAGAGAATGAATGGCAAAAAGGTGAGCGTCGCCACCATGGCGTTTGGCAAAAGATGCTTCGCCATGATCTTGATATTGCCGACGCCGAGCGCGCGTGCCGCCCGGACGTAATCGAAATTGCGGGCACGGAGGAATTCGGCCCTGACCACGCCGACTAACGCCATCCAGCTGAACAGCAGCATGATGCCGAGCAGCCACCAGAAGTTCGGCGTGATGACGGCAGAGAGGATGATGAGGAGAAAAAGCGTCGGTAGGCCGGACCAGATTTCTATAAAGCGTTGGAACAAGAGATCGACAAGGCCGCCGAAATAGCCCTGCACGGCGCCGGCCGCGACGCCGATGATCGAGCTGAAGAAGGTGAGCGTGAGGCCGAACAACACCGAAAGGCGGAAGCCATAGATCAGCCGCGCCAGCACGTCACGGCCCTGATCGTCGGTCCCGAGCCAGTCTTGCAGGGAAGGCGGCGAGGGTACTGGACCTTTCACGCCGAAATTGATGGTGTCGTAGCTGTAGGGAATGAGCGGCCAGATCACCCAACCCTTGGCATCGATTTCCTTCTGGACATATGGGTCGCGGTAGTCGGCCTCGGTCTTGAACACGCCGCCGAAGGTGGTCTCGGGATAGTTGACGAGAACTGGGAAGTACCAATGGCCATCATAACGGACGACAAGCGGCCGGTCGTTGGCGATGAAGTTGGCGAACAAGCTCAGACCAAAGAGGACGATAAAAATCCACAATGACCAATAGCCGCGGCGGTTGGCCTTGAAGTTTCGCCACCGCCGTCGGCTCAATGCGCTGAATTCGATCCGACGAGGAAGAATCCTCACCAAGGCCTCACGTGGTCCGCGTTTCAAAGTCGATCCTCGGATCGACCAGCGTATAAGTGATGTCGCCAATGAGATTGAGGGCGAGGCCGAGCAGCGTATAGACGTAGAGCGTCGCGAAGATCACCGGATAGTCGCGCTGTATAGCCGCTTGGAAGCCCAAAAGGCCGAGTCCGTTCAGCGAAAAGATGACTTCGATCAGAAGCGCACCGGTGAAGAGGATTCCAAGGAAGGCCTGTGGGAAGCCCGCCACCACCAACAGCATGGCATTACGGAAGACATGACCGTAGAGAACCCGCCGCTCGGTCAAACCTTTGGCTCGCGCGGTCATTACGTACTGCTTGTTGATCTCGTCTAAAAAGCAATTCTTGGAGAGAAGTGTGAGGCTTGCAAAACCGGAAATCACCAGCGCCGTGATTGGCAGCGTAATGTGCCAGAAATAGTCCAAGATGCGATGCGGCCAGCTAAAGGTCGCCCAATGCTCTGAAACCAGGCCGCGGAGCGGAAACCAGTCGAGAAAACTGCCGCCTGCGAACATCACCACCAAAAAGACGGCGAACATGAAGCCAGGAATGGCGTAGCCGACGACCACGGCCGCCGAGGTCCAGACATCGAAGGCCGAGCCATCACGTACTGCCTTGGCGATACCGAGCGGAATCGAAATAAGATAGACGAGAAGCGTGGTCCAAAGACCGATCGAGATCGAAACCGGCAGGCGCTCGGCTACGAGATCGACTACCGGCCGGTCCTGGAAATAGCTGTTGCCGAAGTGGAACTCGAGGTAGTTCCGCATCATCAGCAGAAACCGCTCCGGCGCCGGCTTGTCAAAGCCGTACATCTTGCGGATTTCCTTGATGAATGCGGGGTCGAGCCCCGCGGCACCCCGGTAGCCGCTGCCTTCGCCGAAATGCTGGCCGACTGAGGCGGCACCGGCTGATCCTGCCACTTCGCCGCCCCCGCCGCCAAAGCGTGACGTGGCGGCGCCCGCCTGGCCCTGAATCTTTGCGATCAATTGTTCTACCGGGCCGCCCGGCGCGAACTGCACGATGGCGAAATTGATCACCATGATTCCGAATAACGTCGGGATCATAAGAAGGATACGGCGGACGATATATGCGAGCATCCGGTGCGCTTCTAAAATTACGGCAGGTGCGGTCGCGGCGGCGCGGGCGGTACCGAGCCCGCTTTGAGCATAGCGGCAAGGCGGGGCACGTACCACCAGGTGTTGACGACCCCGAGGCTGTAGCGCGGGCGGATTTTCGGCCGGCCGAACTTGTTCCAAAAGGCAATGCGATAGGTGCCGCTGTAGAAATGGGGCACGATGTAGAATTCCCAGGAAAGCACGCGGTCCAGGGCATGGGCTGCAACTTTGAGCGCTTGGCGGCTTTTCGCTTGCACCAGCCGGTCGATCAGGCCGTCGACCGCGGGGTTCCGAATGCCGGCGAAATTGAGAGTGCCTGGCACCTCGGCGTCTGTAGATCCCCAATAGGCGCGCTGTTCGGCGCCGGGCGTCAACGGCTGCGGCAAGCGGACGACAATAATGTCGTAGTCGAAGCTGTTCAGCAGGTTCTCATAGGTCGCACTATCGACAAGCCGGACAGAGGTCTCGATGCCGAGACGGTGAAGATTGAACGCATAGGGAGCGACGACGCGCTCGAAAACGGGCTCATTCAACAGGAATTGTATTCGCATCGGCGTTCCGGTCTTGAGATCGACAAGATGACCGTCCCGCACCCGCCAGCCCGCTGCGGCGAGAAGAGATCGCGCCCGTTGCAGATTGACCCGGTCATAGCCTCGACGGCCACTTTTTGGCGTGTGAAAAGCCTCGGTAAAGACTCGTTTTGGTAGCCTGCGGCGATAGGGATCGAGAAGCTTTAACTCGGCCGCGGAAGGAAGGCCGCTCGCCGCATAGGGTGAATTGTCGAAATAGCTCTCCGTCCGCTTGTAGAGGCCGTAGAAAAGATGCTGGTTCTCCCATTGGAAGTCGTAGGCGTCGGCAAGCGCTTCCCGCACGCGGCGATCGGCGAATTTGGCGCGCCGGGTGTTAATGAAAAATCCTTGGACTCCAGCAGGCCGGTAATCCTTCCACACCTCTCGGATGATGCGGCCGTCCCTGACCGCCGGGGTGTCATATGCAGTTGCCCAAGATTTGGCCGTGTTCTCTTGTCGGAAGTCGTACGCGCCGGCGAAGAAGGCCTGCAAGGCAGCGTTGCGGTCGCGATAGTAATCGATGCGAACGCGGTCGAAGTTGTCCTGCCCCACCATCACCGGCAGATCACGGGCCCAGTAATTGGGCACGCGATCGTAAACAATGGTCTGACCGCGGACGACCCTGCCGATGCGATAGGGACCGCTGCCGGGAATTCGCGCCCAGCCTGAACGATCGAAAGGATGATTGGAGAAATAAACATGCGAAAGTATCGGCATGCGGGCAATCAACAGCGGCAAGTTGCGGTCGGCATCAGGTGCGAGATGAAAGGTCACGTGCTCCGGCCCGTTCGCCGTGACGTCCGTGACGCCGCGATAGAGAAAACGGTAGCGCGGATCACCCTCCGTCGTCAGAGCGTGATAGGTAAAGATCACGTCGGCCGCGGTGATTGGTTCACCATTGTGGAAACGGGCGCGGCGGCGAAGGGCGAAACGCACGTTTGTCCGGCCGGCCGTAAGATCGATGCTTTTCGCGACCAGACCATATAGTGCGTCGGGTTCGTCCTCGTCGCGCTCCATGAGCGATTCATAGACGAAAGCGGTCCCGCCGAGTGCCAGCCCGGCACCGGCGAGGCTCGCCGGCGGGTTGCCCTTCAAAATGAAGGGATTGAGGCTGTCGAAGCTGCCGATTTCGGCAAGGCGCAGCTCGCCGCCTTTCGGCGCCTTTGGGTTAACATAGTCGAAGTGTTTGAAACCACGTCCGTATTTGAGGTCGCCGAAAGCCGACAGGCCATAGCTTGACGCGGCCCTTGCCTGTCCCGCCGCCATAACGGCAAGCAAAAGAAGCAGCCCGCAACCGACCCCGCACGGCTGCCCGCGTATTACGAACAGATGCCTTGTCCGGTTGTGGCTCACCTCTGCCCGGCGCCCTCGTCCTGGCGGATTAGCCTTGCTTTCCGCGGCGCATACCACCAGGCATCGATATCGACACCGTACTTGGGCGGTGTCTTGGGCCTCCCGAATTCGTTCCAGTAGGCGATGCGGTCGAAGGTGAGGTGCCACTGCGGGATTACGTAATAGCTCCACAGCAGTACCCGGTCGAGCGCGCGCGCTGCCGTCACTTGTGCCGCGCGGTTGGGGGCGTCGATCAAGTCGTTTACCAAAGCATCCACCACGGGGCTGTGGATGCCGGCATAGTTCTGGCTGCCTGGCCGCTCGGCGCTGGCCGAGGTCCAATAGTTACGCTGCTCGTTGCCCGGCGATTCCGATTCCGGCCACACCGCGACGATGATGTCGTAGGCGAAACTGTTCAGCCGGTTTTCGTATTGTGCCGGATCCACGAGGCGCATTCGCGCCGCGATGCCGAGACGTTTCAAGTTCTGGATGAAGGGCGCGACTACGCGTTCGAACTCCGGCTCGACGAGAAGGAATTCGATACGAAACGGCTGGCCTTCGGGTCCGATCAGGCGGCCGCCACGCACATGCCATCCCGCTTCAGCCAGAAGATGCGCGGCTTTTAGCAAGTTGTCGCGGTCGTTGCCGGAGCCGTCGGTCGCGGCGGGCTCGAAAGCCTCGGTGAAAAGATTCGGCGGCAGCCGATTGCGAAAAGGAGCGAGAAGCTTGATCTCGGCCTTTGAGGGCAGCCCCTTAGCCGCGAGATCGGAGTTCGCAAAGAAGCTCTTGGTGCGCGTGTATTGATTATAGAAAAGGTGCCTGTTCTCCCACTGGAAATCAAAGGCGTCGGCAATCGCTTCGCGCACGCGGCGATCGGCGAATTTGGCAAGCCGGGTATTGAAAACGAAGGCCTGCATGCCGCTCGGCCGCCATTCGCGTATCTCTTGTTTGATCACCAGACCCTTTCGCAAGGCCGGGAAGTCGTAGGCCGTCGCCCAGTTCTTGGCCACGTTTTCGATACGGAAGTCGTAGGTATGAGCTTTGAACGCCTCAAGCGCCACGGTGGAATCGCTGAAGGATTCATAACGGATATGGTTGAAATTATAGCGCCCGACGTTGATTGGAAGATTGCGCCCCCAATAGTTGGCGACACGCGTATAGGTGATGGAGCGGTTCGGGTCGACGTGGGTTACCCGATAGGGGCCACTGCCAAGCGGTGGCTTGAGCGTCGTGCGGCTGAAGGCATGGGTCGCGAAATAACGCCTCGACAAGACCGGAAGCTCGCCGAGGATTTCCGGCAGATCGCGGTTTGCCTGGCTAGAGAAGACAAATTTCACGCGTTCCGGCCCCAACATTTCTGCTTTCGCGACATTGGCGTAATAAAAGCGATACTGCGGCGCGCCTTCCCGTTTCAAGGTGTTGAAGCTCCAGAGCACGTCGGCCGCGGTGACCGGCGTGCCGTCATCGAAACGGGCTTCTGGTCTGAGGTTGAAGATCACCCAGGTTCGGTCGGCCGCGATCTCGACGCTTTTCGCGATCAGCCCGTATTCAGACGAGATGTCATCTGGCGTCGAGGTCATGAGGGTCTCATACACACGGTCCAAGCCCGGCGGCACATTGCCGCGGATGATGAATGGGTTGAGACTGTCGAACCCGCCGACATTGGCGAGCCTCAATGTGCCCCCTTTCGGTGCCTTCGGATTGACGTAATCGAGATGGCTGAAGCCCGGCGGATATTTCGGCTTCCCGACGAGGGAGAGCGCCGTAAGCGTCTCGGCGCGGGAAACGGGCTTTGCCGCCGCGCCGGCGGCAGGGGCCGCCCAAGGGCCGAGGAGGGCGGCGAGAAGAAGGACGACGGCAAACCGTGCCACACGCGTTTCCGCTTCAGGATTTAAGACGCTCGAGCGCCGCCTCGTGCAGACCGGGATCACCGGACGCCAGAACATGGCCATCGCTCTTAAGCGAGAGCGGACGTCCCGACCAGTCAGTCAGCCGGCCCCCGGCGCCTTCCACCACGGGAATGAGGGCTGCGAAGTCGTAAGGCTTCAGCATGGCTTCGGCGACCAGATCGATGAACCCTGCCGCCAGAACGCCATAGGCGTAACAGTCGGCGCCATAGCGGACGAGGCCGACAGCCGCCCGCAAGCGGGCAAAGCTTTCGCCGTCCCGATCCTGAAAAAGCTCGGGGCTGGTGGCGAAAAGAACGGCTTCGGCGAGCGACGGGCAGCGGCGCGTTCCGGCCGGCTTGCCGTTGAAAAGCGTTGGCCGGCCGGCGGCACCGACCCAACGTTCGCCGCTGATCGGTTGTGCGATGATACCGAGGAGCGGTTGGCCTTGGTGCAGGAGCGCGATGAGGGTGCCGAAGAGAGGGATGCCGCTGATGAAGGATTTGGTGCCGTCGATGGGGTCGAGAACCCAGACGTAATCTGCTTCCGGCCGTACGCTGCCATGCTCTTCGCCGATGATCCCGTGGTCGGGAAAACGATTCTCGATGGCCCGCCGCATGGCCGCTTCGGCGGCGCGATCGGCTACCGTCACCGGGCTTTGATCGGCCTTGCGGTCAACGGCAAGACGCTGACGGAAGCGAGGCCAGATTTCGCTGGCGGCGAGGTCCGCAAGCTGTTCCGCGAAGGCGATTAGGCCGTCGGGAGAGGCCGCGCTCACGCCTGCCTCGCCCCGGCGGCTGTCATTCACTTTGCCTTGGGCAGTGGCTCCGGGTGATCGCTCAAGGTTCGGAGGAAGGCGATCACGTCGGCGCGTTGCTTGGCGCTCGGCAAGCCCTGGAAGGGCATCTTGGTCCCCACCACGACTTTCTGCGGGTCTTTGAGGAATTGAAACAGTGCCGCATAGGTCCAC
>JBJKQL010000126.1:0-41276 GCA_046705265.1 Ferrovibrionaceae bacterium | reverse complement strand
CTATCGCGAGGGTGATGCCGCGACGGCTGGCTTTCCGGCAGAATCGGAGCGATCGCAGGCAGGCGCGGTCGGAATGGGTAACGGCGATACTCACGGCTTTGCTTCCGATTATTACTGGCTGGCCGATGTTGGCATGAGTTGCGCGCAAAACGAGCACAGGTTCACGGACTTCGTGACTGGAATCTTATGCCACCAGCCGCCGCCCATGGCAGCAAAAAGTTGAACGGTATCCGCGTAACGCTGGCTTTCCGCCTTCAAATAGCCCAGGAGCGCCTGTTGGTAAAGGCGTTCCGCGTCGAGTAGGTTGATGATGCTGGTGCGCCCCGCAGCATAGCTTTCGCGCGTAAGGGCGAGCGAGATTTTGGCGGAGCTGAGTGCCCGATGCTCCGCTCGCAGCAATTCCGCATCGTGGGCAAGCGCTTGAAGCACATCGGCGACTTGCTGAAACGCCTGCAACACCGTCTGCTGATAAGTAGCAAGGGCGGCGCGATAGGCATCGACGGCTGCGCGGCGTTGGGCCTCCAGGGAGCCACCGTGGAAGAGTGGAGCCGCGAGGTTGGAGGCAATGGACCAGACCGTGCTCGCTCCCGAGAATAACTTGCCCGGGGTCAGTGCGTCCTGCGACAGGGAGGCGGAGAGGGTGAGCTGAGGATAGAGCTCGGCGGTCGCGACGCCGATCGCGGCGCTCGCCGCGTGCAGTTCTGCTTGCGCTGATAAAATGTCGGGCCGTTGACGTACCAGAGAGGATGGCAGGCTGACCGGGAGAGACTGCGGCAACGCGAAAGCTTTGAGGTCGAAATCGGGCGGTGACCAGCCTTCCGGCGTTTCTCCCACCAGTGTGCTCAAAGCGTGACGGGCCAGGCTCTCTTGTTGGAGAAAGGGAGGCAGCAGGGTGCGGTCACTGGCGAGTTGGCTGATGGCCGTGAGAAAATCCGTCTCGGCCACCCTCCCGGCCTTGAGCTCGATCCGTACCAGATCCACATTCTTCTGGTCGCTCGCGATAATCTCTTTGGTCGCTTTGATTTCGGCTCGTGCGGCCGCGAGATTGATCGCCTCGGTGACGACATTGCTGGTTAAGGTGAGATATGCGGCGGCGAGCTGGTAGTTCTGATAGCGGGCGAGGGCTTCCTGCTGTTCGAGGTAGCGTCTGGCGCCACCGAAAAGATCAAGCGGATAACTGACCGCAGGACCGATCGTATAGAGATTAAGCGGGGCGCTTACATTGCCGGAACCAAACCGGATTCTCTCCCGCTCAACCGAAGCATGGAGATCGATCGTCGGGTAGAGCACACCCAGGGCTTCGTTCACCACCTCGCGAGATTGCGCAAGCGTCGCCTTCGCGGCGGCGAGCGACCGGTTGTCGGTGATCGCCCGTTGAACGACGGTATCGAGCGATCGGGAATGGAAAAGCCCCCACCATTCACCGGCTATCTGTTTGCCGAGAACAAGGTGCTGCGCCGTTTCACTGGCTCCGGGCGCTGGAATCATCGGTACGCCGGTCGCCGTATAGCCCTCTACGGCGGGTGCGGCGGGACGGCTGAAGTTCGGACCTAACGCACAGTCGGCAAGAAGAAGCGGGAAGAGGACGCCACAGGCAAGCGCAGCCCGGCTGAGGCGCCGTCGCCGCCACTTTCCCCCCACCCGGATTCTGTTCATTCAGCGGCTTCCCGCATCTCGTTCTCTGCTTCAACGGGAATCAGTTCGACTTTGGGCGGGAGGGTTTTGAATCCGAGACGTTCCGCAGCCGACGTAATCAGCAGATAGAATACAGGGGTCACCACCAAGACGAACATTGTGCTGAATGCAAGACCGCCGATCACGGAGAGGCCAAGGGGCTGGCGGCTCTGCGCGCCTGCGCCGCTTGCAATGGCCATCGGAAGGCTGCCCATGATCATGGTCATGGTGGTCATCACGATGGGGCGGAAGCGGACCTTCGCCGCGTCAATCGCCGCCTGGGCCATGGGAGCTCCGCGAGCACGGTTCTGGTTGGTGTACTCTACCAACAGAATAGTATTCTTGGTGACGAGGCCGATCAACATGATGATCCCGATCTCGCTATAGAGGTTGAGACTCTGTCCGCTGATCCAGAGAGTAAGGAGGGCCCCCGTGAGCGCGAACGGCACACCGAGCATGATCGTCAGTGGGTGGACCCAGCTCTCGAATTGGGCCGCGAGAACGAGATAGATAAAGATCAGCGCGATGGCGAAGGTTAGGTCGAGTGACTGCGAGGCCCGGGCGTAATCGCGAGTCGCTCCATACAGCGCCCATCGGTAACCAGTGGGGAGAATCTGCTTCAGGTCGTGCTCGGCGATGCTTAGGGCCTGATTTGTGGAAAGTGGTGACGTCACCGTCGCGCCCAGGGTGAACGCGCGCTGGAGATCATAATGATTGATAATATCGGGTCCGTAACCGACATGAAGCGTCACCAGTTGGGAAAGAGGCACTTGTTGGCCAGAGGCCGTGCGCAAGTAGATGTTCTTAATGTCGCCCGGCCAAGCGGTATATTTTGGGAAGAACTGCGCCATCACGTAATAGTAGTTCGTATCCATCACGAAATTACTGACTTCGGCGCCCCCGAGGCCAACTTCAAGCGCCTGGGCGATTTGTTGAATTGGGATGCCGAGGTCGGCCGCCCGTTCGCGGTTGAAATAGACCGTTATCTGGTGGGTCTCGTTGGCGAGATTGGTCTGGACATTGATAATGCCAGGTGTTGATCGAAGCTTTTTCGTCAATTCGGTAGCAATTTGTCCAAGTTTCTGGAGTGATGGTCCCATCACGACGAACTCAAGGTCCTGCTGGGTAAAGCCCTCGCCAAGCGACGGCGGATTGACTGCGAAGGCCCGGACGCCAGGGATATTCTTGATCTTGGCGTTCAGCATCTTTGCCATGGCCATCTGGCTGATGCTGCGTTGATCGAATGGCACCAACCTGATGAAAGTCAGACCTTCATTCTGGGTGGCCGGCCCGTGCAGCGGAAGTCCAATGACTTGAAATACATGAGAAATGATAGGCGGCAGCGTTTTAACCGCTGCAAAGATCTTCTTCATACTGTTATATGTGAACCACATATTCGACCCCTGGGGGGCCTTGGCATCAACGAAAAAAATGCCTTGATCTTCGACCGGCGCTACGGTCTTCGGCAGAAATACGAACAGTCCGATCATAAGCGCAATGTTTCCAATCATGACGAGAGCGATAATCTTTTTATGCGAAACCAACCACGTCGCGAGGTGTCCGAAGCCTCGGTGGAGGGCCCGAAATCCCCCCTCGCTTAACTTAAATAGCCCCTTCGGTTCGGACTTCCGCAAGATGAGCGCACAGAGTGCGGGGGTGAGAGTCAACGCCACGAGCCCGGAGATCGCGACTGAAATTGCGACCGAGACCCCAAATTCATGGAAAAGACTGCCGATATAGCCCTGCATCATCGAAAGCGGAATAAAGATCGCGATCAGGGAGATCGTGGTTGCAAGGACCGGAAAGCCGATTTCGCGCGCGCCATTGATCGCTGCGAGCAGCCGAGGTTCGCCAAGTTCCTGCCTTCGATAGATGTTCTCAAGCATAACAATGGCATCATCGACCACAAGCCCAATGGAAAGAACGAGTGAGAACAATGTCAGAGTATTAATCGAGAAACCCAAGGCCCACATACCGGCGAACGTGCCGATAATAGAAACCGGAATGGCTAGGACGGGAATTAGCGTGGCTCGCCAAGTATGCAGGAAAAATAGTACGACGAGAACAACGAGCCCGAAGGCGATGAAGAGGGAGTGATAAACTTCCGAGAGTGATTCCCGAATATATTCCGTTTTGTCCACCGCAATGGTCAGATTAACCCCGCGGGGAAGTGCTGCCTGTATGCCGGGAAGTGCGGCGTCCACTTCCTTAGCGATCGCGAGAGAATTTGCATCTGACTGGGGTATAATGCCGATGCCGACTGCGGGTTTGCCGTTAAGGCGCACGAGGCTGGTATAATCCTGCGCGCCAAGCTGCACCCAGCCGACGTCGCGGATGCGAACAGGCGCCCCGTTCACCTCCTTGATTACGAGCGCACCGTAATGGTCCGGGTTGATCATCTCTCCGTTGGGGGTGTTGACGTTAAACAGCAGCGCGTTCGATTCGATCTGTCCGGCCGGCAGCTGAACGTTGTTCTGTTGCAACGTGTTGACGACATCGGAGACGTCGACGTCGTGAGCCGCCATCATTTTAGGATTGAGCCAGACGCGGATCGCCCACTCGCGTGCGCCTGGGACGATCACATTGCCAACGCCGGATAACGTCTGCAGGCGTCGTTGCACGATTACTTGCGCATATTCAGTCAATTGCTCAAGAGAATAATTCTTTCCCTGAAGCGTGAGAAACATGATTGGGGCGGTAGTGGTGCCGACTTTCTTGATGACCGGTTTTTGCAGGTTCGAATCATTTGGTAGTTCTCCCATGGCCTGATCGATGGCGTTGGTCACGTCCTGGGCGGCCGCATCGACATTGCGTCTGCTGACGAACTCAACATCGATCGAACTCTCTCCGAACGAGCTGTAGGAAAGAATGTCGCGTACGCCCTCGACCTGAGTCAGGCTTTCCTCGAGCGGCAAGGTCACCTTGGCCTCGATCGTCTCGGGGCTGGCTCCGATATAGTCGGTAGTGACGGAAACAACGGGCTGGCTGATGTTTGGGTACTGGCGAATCGGGAGGTTAAAATATGCCGCGACGCCACCCAATATGATGATCAGGCTGATGACCGAGGCTAGGACCGGCCGCTTGATGGAAACGTCGGAAAGAATCATTGAGCGGAATTTCCCCCTTTCGCGAGGGAAGGGGGCATCGCGCTTGAGGTTGCACTCGAAAGGTTGAGCATTGGATTTGTTATCGGTTCGTAGTGCGAAGCGACGACTTTGGCTCCGGGATGCAATTTTTGGACGCCTGCGGTAACGACAATATCTCCCGGCTTAAGACCCTTCAGCACTTGTACCATTGTACCTTGATAGGCACCGAGAATGACTTTACGGTTCTGCACGTTTTGATTGGGTCCGATTGTCCAGACCGTATTGATCTGCCCTTCCGGCACGACGGCTTGCGCAGGAATAAGGATCGCCTTTGGCTCCACGCCGGTGACGAGATCGACGGTGGCGAACATCCCGGGCTTCAGTTCAAATTTCGGATTCGGCACGGTCGCCTGAAGCGTGAGCGAACGCGATCCAACGGCAAGGCCCTGCGTCACAGTGGTTACCATGCCATCAAAGGTCTTATCATAGCCGGCGACCGCCAGACGGACGGTCTGCCCATCTCGGGCTTTGGTGACGTCCCCTTGCGGCAGCGTAAAGTTGAGATAGAGCGGATTCATTTGCTGGATGTCGACAATCGCCTGACCTGGTGTGAGATACGCCCCGAGGCTGATCTGGCGGAGGCCGAGCGCACCGGAAAACGGCGCGCGGATCCGGGTATAATCGAGGTTGACTTCGGCCTGATCGACAGCGGCGGCCGCTTGGTGCATGGTAGCAAGATCGCTCTCGACGGTTTGCGTAGAGACCACGCCGCTCTGCTCCACCTGTCGATCACGCCGGTATATCTGCTGGGCGTTGACAAAGGCAGCTTCGGCAGACTGTAGGGCGGCTCTTTCCAGTGCGTCGTCGAGTTGAACGAGCACTGTTCCCTGCTTTACGAACTGACCTTGCCGAATGTTGAGAGCGATGACCTTGCCCGCGATCTGCGGAGCGATAATGGTGTCCTGTGGGCTGGCGAGCGAGCCGACGGTGCTGAGAACATGGTCAACCGGGCCGACGGAAACCTGTGCCGCTTCGACTCGCACCGGCGGTGGCGGCACATTTGCCGCACTCTTCTCCTTGTGGCACGCGCTGAGGGCGACCGTCGCTGTCAACGCGGCCACGGTGCACAATCTAGCGGCCTCGATCCGCGAGACCGACGCTTTCGGAAATCTTCGCATCAACCTATCTCGTTATCCCTCAGCCTGGTCATCGGTCTTGGTCCCGGCTCATGAGGAGCGAGACTCATCATACGCCGTCACAATCAAATCCCGATTGACCAATTAACGATGGTAAGATCAGAAAAAACTGTTCCCTCGCCTTGCCAAGCGAGGACGAGGCCACTGCGTGGCGGCTGTTGGGATGCTAAGATCGCGGAGGGCCTGGGTAAGAACCACTGGGCACGCCCATAAGAGTGTAAATGTAAGTCTTTTCGCTGATTTACAAAATGGCTGCTGAAATGGCAAGCGGCGCGAATGTCGCAGCCTTGCGGAGAGTGCTTGAGGGCGCCCGTCGGGTGGTTATCTTCACCGGCGCGGGCATTTCCACGGAATCCGGCATCCCCGATTTTCGGGGTCCCGGTGGATGGTGGACGCAAAACCGTCCGATCGACTTCGCCGACTTCCTTACCTCCGAGGATATGCGGCGTGAGGCCTGGCATCGCCGGTTCGCCTTGGAGCCAATGCTTGCCGCCGCCCGGCCTAATCATGGCCATCGCGCAATTGCGGAAATCTTCCGGCGTGGCATCGTCCAGGCAGTCATTACGCAGAATATTGATGGTTTGCATCAGGACTCAGGTATTCCCGCAAAGAGTGTCATCGAACTTCATGGGAATACCACGTATGCCAAGTGCCTTTCCTGCGGTCGCCGTTACGAAATTCCCGAGGTGCGAGACATTTTCCGGCAAAGCGGCGAGGGCCCCGTCTGCCTGGACTGCGGCGGTTTCGTGAAGACGGCGACGATCTCCTTTGGCCAACCAATGCCGGAACCGGAAATGGAACAAGCAAGGGCGGCCACGTTAAGCTGCGATCTATTTCTTGCGCTTGGCTCGTCGCTGGTCGTTTATCCCGCCGCCGGTTTCCCTATTCTGGCAAAGGAAAACGACGCTCGGCTCGTCATCATCAATCGCGAACCGACCCCGCTCGATGGTATCGCGGATATGGTGATTCACGGCGAACTTGGCTCCCTTCTCGGCGGTATCGCCGGAATCCCCTGACAACCTCTGCCTCGAGCTTTGAGCCTCCAGTGGAAGAGGATCCGCCAAGAGAGGCGATCGAGGAGCGCTTACCCTTTGGCAAGAGTGTGACGGCAATTGCCGGTCAATGGTTCTGGGAATCTGCCTACGGCCCTGTCCCAGGTTGAGAACAAGGGGGAGGCGTCGCGCGGCGCCTTTGTTAATTAAAAAATATTATAAATCAATATATTATAATTCGCTCTTGAGATTGAGTGTCGCCTCCATCACCTGCAGGTCCTCAGGTAGCGCATGCAGCTTAAAACCAAAACCGGCCAGAAACCGGCGCATGGGCTGGTTCTCAGCCAGCAATTGACCGCTCAGAAGGGGTGTCCGCCGTGCTTTCGTGTAGCGGATCATCTTGTACATGAGCACCGAGCCAAGCCCTTGGCCTTTCATGTCGGAACGGACGATGATCGCGAACTCGGCGCGCTGGTTGGCTGAATCGGTTACCGTCCGCACAACCCCCAAGGTTTCTGGCTCGCCTGTGGCATTGGGTGCGGTCGCAATGAAGGCCATTTCGCGGTCATAGTCGATCTGGGTGAAGCGAGCCATCTGCACATGACTGAGGTCGCGCACGAAGCCGAAGAAACGCCAGCGAACGTCTTCCGGGTTAAGGGCGTGAAAGAACGCCATATGCGCTGGCTCATCCTCCGGTCGAATCGGACGCAGCAGGACGGCACGACCCGAAGGTAAATGCGCTTCCTCCACAAGATTCTGTGGATAAGGTGAAATAGAAAGCCGTTCGCGGTCCGGCCTTCCCGCGAGTGCTGCAAAAGCCTGGCCGTCCAGGACTGCGATTCCTTCGGTATGGACGAGCAGAGGATCGATCGAGAGTTCCCTGAGGTCCGGCAAATCGATAATCATCTGTGAGACCTGGACCAGAGTAAGGGCGAGGGCTTGATGGACGGTAGATGGCACGGCGGCAATCGGTGCCCGCGCGATCAGCTCCTCCGCGAGACCCATGTTAAGCGGCGGAAGAGCGGTCACACGGTCGCGATGCGGCTCGGCCCCGACGCCGCCGCGGCCAAAGCGAATCAAGGGGCCGAAGGTCGCATCCTGGACGATGCCAAGATAAAGCTCCAAGGCGCCGGCCTGACGCACCATTTTCTGCACGATGAAACCGTCGATCCGAGCCGCGGGCATCAATATCCGCATGCGCTCGCGCATCGCTCGGGCGGCGCGGCGCACGGCGCGTGGTTTTTCGAGATCGAGCACAACGCCCCCGACCAGCGTCTTATGCCGTACGTCCGGTGAAAGAATCTTCAGCGCGACCGGATAACCGAGCCGGGTGGCTGCGCTGGCGGCCGCGTCATCGGTCGTTGCAATCAGTGTCGGTACAACCGCGAGGCCGAACGCTGCAAGCAGGACCCTGGTTTCGATTTCACTCAGCGCATCGCGACCGGCCTTGAGAGCGGACCCAATCAGGTGCCGCGCTGTATCGCGGTCAGGGTCAAAGCCGGACGGTACCGCTGGTGGCGTCTGCATAAGAAGCTCTTGGGTGCGGCGATGCTCGACGAGATGAAAGAAGCCGCGAACCGCGCTTTCTGGCGTCTCATAGGCTGGCAGTCCTGCTTCACGGAAACGCTTGCGAGCCTGGGCTGTGCTTTCGCCACCAAGCCAGCATGGTAGAATGCTTTTGCGACGTGCGACCGCTTCGCTGGTTGCCAGTTCGGCAATCAGGCCATCGGCGATTGCGGTTGGTATGTTTCCGCTGTGCGGCGCAAGAAGCGCGAGAACGCCGTCAGTGGAGGGATCGGTGAGAAGCGCTTTCAAGGCGTTGCGGTAGCGACGCGCCGTGACGGAAGGCCCAAGGTCGACCGGATTGAAGCCGACAGCGGACAGATCGCGGAGTTTATCAAGAGTCGAGCCATCGAGCGCCGCAAGGTTTCCCCCCTGAGCAAGGAGATGATTAACCGCCATCGCGGCCGGGCCACGGCCGTTGGCCAGGAGTGCAAGCCGTGACCCTGAGACCTTTGGCAATGATGATAAGGTCTCGACCGCTTCGAATAGCTCTGGCACCGAACCGACGCGGATAATTCCGGCACGGCGAAAGGCGGCACGATAGATTTCATCGCGCTTTGCCGCCATGGTCGATGTTTCGGCGTTCCAAGGTTTTCCTTCTGCGAGTTGTGCCATGATTGCGAGTACGGGTTTGTTGCGTGCCGCTCCGCGCGCTGCGGAAAGAAATTTCCGTGCGCGCGTAACCTCCTCGATATAGAACAGGATGGCGCGTGTTGTCGGATCGGCGCCGAGATAGTCGAGAAGATCTGCGCAGTCGACATCGATGCTTTCGCCAAGCGCAACGATGTGGGAAAAGCCGATTCCGTGGGTTTGCGCCCAATCGAGAACGGTTGCAGCCAGAGTCATCGACGTGCTGACAAATGCCAAGCGCCCGGGTCGTGCGGCCGTTGCGTCGATCGAGGCGTTGAGCCTGAGATCGGGAACTTGAAATCCGCTTGTTGCGGGTCCCAGAATCCGAAGCCGATAAGGTTTCGTTGCATCAAGCAAAGCGGGGAAAATGTCGTCAAGAGCAAAGTTCGGTAAGCAATCTGTACCGGCTGCTGGCAAAAGTGTTGCCGCTCGGCAACCGCTCCGACCAAGCTCGTCGATTAGTCTAGGCAGACCCACCACCGGCGCTGAGACCAGGGCCAAGTCGGGAGCAAACGGC
This sequence comes from Ferrovibrionaceae bacterium, assembly GCA_046705265.1. GTDB lineage: Bacteria > Pseudomonadota > Alphaproteobacteria > Ferrovibrionales > Ferrovibrionaceae > JAJYTL01. Next base: position 31,618 of record JBJKQL010000126.1, on the reverse strand, counting down.
AGGGCCGAAATCTCGGGATAGCAGCGCACGCCGGTGACGGAGCGATGCTTCGGATGCACGGGTAGGATAGGGCCGGCAAAACGGGCATCCAGAAGATTCCGAATTGCCAGCGTCGCCGGACTCGCTTGATCTTCATCGGCGCCGATGACGGTGATCGACGCGGGCCGAAACATGCGGTCGAGATTGCGGATGCTCATCGGAGACCCTCCGATCAAGCAGCCATGATTACCCCTGCGGTGGTCCTTGCCAAGCTGCGTTTGGTAGCGCCGTCGCCGACAAGGATGCGGGGCGGTTCAGGCGATCGTCGTAAGGAGTCCGGCGAGCGAAGTCGAGGCGCTTTCGTTGGTGCCATTTTGCACCGCGGACAACGCTTGCTGATAGCTCGCGAGCTGAGCCGAGAGATAGGCGGGTACGGTGCCGGTTGAGGCCTGAGGCGGCGGCGGCGGTCCTTGGGTGATGTACTGGTAAGCGGCCTCGACCTGGGCGATTGCGCCGTTGATCAAGGTCAGCGCATTGCCGGCGTCCTGTTGAGTCAAGACATCTGTGCCCTGGCTGATCCCGAGCGCGAAGGTGGAATCGGCTGAATTTGCGCTGGCACTACCGGCGGTCGGGGGCGTGTAGGTGGGCGACCCGCCGAATAGTGCTTGGTCAATTTGGGACTGTGTTGGGATCGGCCCTGCACTCGAGTTTGTGCTCGAGCTGGACGAACTTGTGTCGGTTGTGCTCGATACTGTTGGCCCGTAAATCGATCCGGCGGTAATTCCGAGAGGCTTTAAGAGATCAAAGCCCGTCGGGCCCGTCGAGAAGGTGATCTTGTTGCCGGCAGCGGCTGTAATCTGGAGCGAGCTGTTATTACCGGACTGAACGACCTGGGCAGTGCCATTGCTGCCGAGAATGAGGTCGATTGCGGTGGCGAGAGAACCGAGGGTATCGGTGGTTCCGAGAGTGACCGTCTGCCGGGCGCCGCCATTAACCGAAATCTGGAAGCTATCGCCGGCACGTGCCGCGCTCAAGGACGTGATGGAGGTCGAAGAAGGTGGTGGAACAGTGTCATTTGGAAGCCCAAGCGCAGTGAGAACTGACGTGCCATCGCTCGCGAAGGCCACGCCCGTTCCAGATTCGCTAAAGGTACCACCAAATTGCTGGACGTTGGTGACGGCGCCGGTGCTGCCATCGACGGTAGCAAGGAAACTGTCACTATTGCCGGCGGTACCGACGAAGCTGCTGCCGGAAAGAGCGCCATTGGTGGTGCCGGAAAGGTAGACGGTGCTGCCATTGACGGCGATGCCGGTTGCCGCGGCGTTGGCGGATCCATTATTGGCGGCGATGTAGCTTACGTTGTTCACGGCGCCGGTGCTGGCGTTAACTTGGCTGACGAAGGCTTCCGTGCCGCCGGCATAAGCGGTCTGTACGGCGCCATTTAGGCCACCGGAGGATGTCGAGCCGGTGACATAGATATTTCCGGATCCGTCGAGTGCAAGGGCGCTGGCGCCTCCCTGTCCGACCGTGCCGAGATTGGTGTCATAATTCATCGTGCCACTGGACCCGCTGAATTGCGCGAGATAGGCGTTGCCAGTGCTTTGATTGTTATAGAGAACATATACGTTTCCAGAGCTGTCCACGGCGACGCCGCTTGCTTTCTGATTGCCATTGCCGCCGAACTGCTGACTGTAGTCGAGCGTTCCAGTCGAGCTCAGCTTGGTCAGGAAAGCGTCCGTGCCACCGCCAGAGGTGGCGCCACTGCCGACGGTGCCGTTGACCTGGCCGGCAACGTAGACGCTACCTGAGGAATCGGTGGTAACCGCAAGGCCGGTGGTCGGGGACGCGGTCGGCAACTGATAGGTGAAGATCTGTTGGCCGGTGGAATCAAATTTCGTCACGAAGGCGCTGCTTGAAGAACTGACACTATCGGGGTTAAGTGGCTGCGTCGTATTGCCGGTTACGATGACGTTACCACTGGAATCGACCGTGACGCCATAGCCGCTCGCCGCGCCGGTCGCACCCAGGAGCTGACTCCATACCAGTTTTCCCGTAGGGTCAAATTTCTGCAGATAGACGTCTTGAGAGCCGTTATTAGCCTGGCCGGCGAGGTTGCCGTCGGTGGTGCCGACGACATAGACATTACCGTTTGCGTCGGTTGCCGTGGCAAGTGCCTGCGTTGATGGATCGTAATTGCCCGTCGACGAACTGCCGCTTGAGCTGGTTACGGGCGCGGGATCGGCATTGATGTTGTTCTGAAATTCTTGGGTTGCCGAGGTGCTCGACAGGCCGTCGAACTTGCGCAAGATACCATAGGAATCGGGACCGCCACCGGCAGTGCTGGTGACATAAACGGCGGGTTGCGAGCTTGCCGAGCCCGAGGGACTGAGCGACACGGTTTCATTGGTTCCCGGCACCACTTGGATGCCATATTGCGACACACCCGTCTGGTTAACTTCGAAAATCGTTCCAACTCCGGCCGCGGAAAGCTGAGAGTTGATGTACTTGACGATATTGTTGAGGTTGAGAGTGCCGCTTACCTGCGAAAGATTGATCGGTACAGCGGTCGTTGAATTACCGTTTTTTATCGTGATGTTAAAAGATTCACTGGTGTTCAGCCCAGAAATGGCTTGCGTCGGGTCGCTCGCCACCATGCCGCCGATATAGCTCGTGGGCGTCGAGGGTTGGGTAACGGAGGAGCTGACAGAAGAATTGGCGATACCGGGGATAACGTTCACCGTGCTGAACTGCACGTTATTGAAAAACGCATAATATTGTCCAAGCAGAGTTTGGAACTGCTGATTGATCAACCCCCGCAAGGGATCGGAATTCGGATCCGTGCTTGCATACTGGGCAAGCTGCTGCAGCTTCGCGAGCCCACCATAGAGGGAGAAGAGATTATTGATGTCGCCGGTAGCACCGGACTGGCCAGGCGGCGGCGTGGTGATCAGCGGCTGCGAACCATCTTGAAATACGGTCTCCGAGGTCAGGGGCGTTGGCGTGGACGTGGTCCAGGGCGGAGCAGCGGTTCCGGTCGCTAGGTTGCCGCCGTTAGCCGGGCTGCTGGCGGTGCTCGATGAGGTTGACGTACCACTCTGCTGTGCCAGGACCTCGCCGAGGAGTGAGGTGCCCATGGACACGCCTGAAGAATAATAGCTGCTGAGCACGCTATCCAGACCGGAAGATGAGCCGGACAACGACGCCGAAATCGGGGTCGCTGATTGCAGCGCCAGTGCGCCGGTGTTTGTCTGCTGCGCAGTGCCGGATGATTGCTCTTGTTGCAGCGCCTGCCCCAAAAGGTCGGTGCCCATGGACACGCCGGTTCCGTAATAGGACGAGAGCGTGCCCATGTTGAACAGGGATGGGATCGAACTCGTACTCATAACGAAAATCTCCTTGCGCCAGCGCCCCTAATATGGCCGGCGAATCATTAAATCCGATTTAAACCGAAGAGCGCCGCAATGGGGGGAGACATATTTGAGCACCCCTTCGAATCGGGGGGCTAGTTTACCAAATCTTAAGCGAGCCAATTCAGAATCCGTCGTTAGCCTCGTTGAGGCTGGCGTGGCCCTGCCGGCCCGGAAAAATGGCCGGCGAGCGCATAATGTTGGGTAAAATACAGAGGCGTCAGGAGATATGACGGTCACGCCGCTTCGCCAAGCCACCGAAGGCGAGCCCCCGATGGTGGTGCCCAAACGCAACCTTCGTGCTCGAGACAAAATTAAGCTCGTGGACGAATTGGCCGAAATCGCCAAGGTGTGCCGGCGCGAAGGCCGCCGCGTCGTGCTGGCTCACGGCTGTTTCGATCTGGTCCATATGGGCCATATCCGTCATCTTGAAGCGGCTCACGCCGAGGGCGATGTCCTCTTCGTGACTGTGACCACCGACCGTCATGTCAACAAGGGCCCTGGTCGTCCGGTTTTCCCCGAACTTTTTCGCGCTGAAATGATCTCGGCACTGGAATGCGTCGACTATGTCGCAATCAGCCAGTGGCCGAGCGCCGAGGGGGTCTTACATCTCGTCCGCCCCGACATTTACGTCAAGGGCTCGGATTACAAAGACGATGAGTCCGACATTACCGGGAAAATTGCTGACGAGCGCCGAGTGATTGAAAGCTACGGGGGCAAAATCGTTTTTACCGAGGAAATTACCTATTCGTCGTCGAACCTGATCAACCGTCATCTAGCGGTCTTCGATCCCGAGGTGAACGCTTATCTCGCCCGGGTTCGCGCCGTTGACATGCTGGGGCAGACCCTCGCCGCGCTTGATCGCATCGCCGATAAGCGCGTGGTTCTTGTGGGCGATGCAATTGTTGATGAGTACCAATACACGGTCCCGATGGGGAAGACCCCAAAAGAGAACATGATCGCGGCCAAGTTTGAACAGCGCGAACTTTTTGCCGGCGGAGTCATAGCGGCAGCGAATCATGTGGCTGACTTCTGTGCCGAGGTTGAAGTGGTCAGTGTACTCGGTGAGAAAGAAAGCTATGAAGGTTTGATTCGCAAGAGTTTAAAACCGAACGTTTCATGCAATTTTCTGTTCCGTCCAAACATACCGACGACGCGGAAATGCCGATTCGTGGACCCAGGCCATATGAGGAAGTTGTTCGAAGTTTATCACTTTGACGATACGCCTCTGAATGGACGAGTTGAGCGGCAACTCGGTGAAGTCGTCTTACGTAAGATACGCGATGCCGACGTCGTCATTGTCACGGATTTCGGCCACGGAACGATCACCGATTCCACGATCAAAATCCTTGGCGAAAACGCGCCGTTTCTTGCCGTCAATGCGCAGTCAAATAGCGCCAACCATGGCTATAATTTGGTCACCAAATATCCCCGCGCGGACTATGTTTGCATCGATGCTCCGGAAGCCCGTCTCGCACTTCACGACCGCTTCAGCGACCTTGGAAGCATGATCGAGGAACGCCTCGCGCCGGCGCTCGGAACCAATCGCTTGATCGTGACCCAGGGGCGAAACGGCTGTCTGACTTATGATAAGGCTGATGGCCTTCATCACGTCCCGGCCTTCACCAAGCAAGTGGTAGATACGGTAGGCGCAGGGGACGCATTCCTTGCCATTACCTCACCAATCGTTGCCGCTGGCGCACCGATGGAGGTTGCCGGCCTTATCGGCAATGCTGTTGGGGCCCTTAAAGTCGGCATCGTTGGACACCGACGCTCGGTGGAAAAGGTGCCGCTGGTCAAGTTTCTCACGGCGTTTTTGAAGTAGGACAGCATGAAGCAGCGTCTGGAGCGCTATTTCACCAATCTGCGCGACTTGCCACTTGCGGCGAGAATTACCGACCGGGCGGGGAGCGAGGTGACGCTCGAATGCTTCTTCGAGCAAATGATCGCACTCTTTCGGGCTACCCATGAAGCCGGCAACAAGGTCATGTTCGTGGGCAACGGCGGCTCAAGCACAATCGCGAGCCACATGGCAATCGATTTCAGCAAGAACGGCAATCTTCGCGCCATCTGTTTTACGGACGCAGCAGCGTTGACGTGCCTTGGGAACGATTTAGGCTATCAAAACGTCTATGCCAAACAGATCGAGATGCTAGGCCGTCCAAATGACGTTCTGGTCGCGATTTCATCGTCGGGAAATTCACCGAATATTTTGAACGCAGCGATTGCCGCGCGCATGATCGAAGCCACGGTGATAACCCTCAGTGGCTTCGCCGGGAACAATAGGCTTCGCAGGTTGGGGGATCACAACCTCTATATTTCAGATCATTCCTATGGCTTCGTCGAGGTAACGCACCTCGCGATCCTGCATGCAATCCTCGATATTGCCTGCGGCTATGGCGATGTTGCTGAACGAGCGGAAATTGCGCATCGGACGCAAGAATTCGTCGTCGTCGACGGGTGACCATAAACCATTTTTTTACGATCACAAGCATAGGCTTAGGTCTTCCGCTGGGATGGGAAGGCGCATGTTGATCGGCATCGATTTTGATAACACCGTTGCCGGCTATGATCGCCTTTTCACCGCATCGGCCGAAGAACTTGGTCTGCTTGAATCATGCGCGACCAGCAAGCAAGGTGTGCGTGATGCCCTTCGTGCCAAGGGCGAGGCCGGTGAGGGCCAATGGCAACGTCTGCAGGCACTCGTCTATGGCCAGCGTATGGCTGAGGCGGAGCTTATAAAGGGCGTCGACGTTTTTCTGGAGCGCTGCAGGGCAGCGCACATTCCCGTTCGCATCGTAAGTCACAAGACAAGACATTCGCCTGTGGACGAGACTGGGACGGATCACTGTGCAGTGGCGTTGCGGTGGATGGAGAATAAGGGGTTCTTTACGGAATCTGGCCTCGGACTTAGGCCGGAGCAAGTCTATTTTGAGCCGACACGGCAAGCCAAGGTCGCCCGCATATCCACCCTTGGCTGTAGCCATTTCATCGATGACCTGCCGGAGGTGTTTGAGGAACCGGGGTTTCCAAGCGACGTCAAGGCGATTCTTTTCGCGCCGCAGCAAGATTCGACGAGTGAGCAGGGCGGGTGGATCCGCTTTCGCGACTGGGACGGAATCAGCGATTATGTCTTTGCCAGTCGCGCCCATGCCTGACCTCGCGGCACTTGCCGCGACCGCATCAGCCTTGGCCGATACGCCTGTCCGCCGCCTTGTTGTGGTCAGAGGCGGTGGCAACAACCGCCTGTTCCGGGTAGAGGGTGAAAACGGCTCTGCTTACGCGCTAAAGGTCTATCTCCGTGACCGTGATGATTCTCGCGATCGAATCGGCAGAGAATGCCAGGGCTTGAGCTTTCTTTGGCGTCAAGGTTTGCGCATGGTGCCGCGACTTATGGCGCGCGACGCCACGACGGCCTGCGCATTGTTTTCCTGGGTGGATGGCGAGCCTGTCGCCCGTGTCGGATCGCGGGATATCGACGCGGCTCTGACCTTCATTGGTGATCTGAAACATTGTGCCTCACATGTCGATGCACGGAAGCTACGCCTGGCGACTGAGGCCTGTCTGTCGGGCGATATGCTGGTCGATCAGATTGAGAATCGTCTTTCGCGACTACGGCGAGCGGCGAAAAAGAAACCATCGCTCTCGGAGTTTCTTGAAGGGAGATTTGCACCGCTATTGGCAATCTATACAGCGACGGCCAAGCGAGGTTTTGGCGATGCGGGCATGGACTTCGGCGTGCCGTTGGATTCGGCCTATCAAACCCTTTCGCCGAGCGACTTTGGCTTTCATAACGCTCTTCGCACCGGCGACCGGCGGCTCGTGTTTGTTGATTTTGAATACTTCGGCTGGGATGACCCGGTAAAACTCGTGGCTGACTTTTTGTTGCATCCAGGTATGCACCTTAGATCAGCGGAAAAGAGACGGTTCCACCTCGGCGCGGAAGCATTGTTTGCCGGCGATCCGGCCTTTTCACTACGCCTGAGACTGCTCTATACGCTGTTCGGCCTGCGCTGGGTCGCGATACTTCTAAACGAATTTCTACCCGAGCGATGGCACCGACGCGCCTTTGCCGGAGCCGAAGATCAGGAGGCGATGGCCTCTCGTCAACTTGAGAAGGCGAAACGGCTCCTCGCACGGCTGGCGATAGGCAACGGGGGGATTCCGAGTGACGGCTAATACAAACTTCTTCACGACGGCGCTGGCCCGTGCCGAGGCAGCTTTTACACCAGAGCCGCCCCCGCTTGATGAGCGATCCCGACACCTCCGCCGTCTCGCAATCGATGGTCTGCGAGGGGGTAACCGGGGCCATCTTGGCTCTGCGTTTTCGGCGATTGAACTTCTGCGCGTTCTTTACGACGACGTGCTGCGCCACGATCCGAACGATCCGGTGTGGGAAGAGCGGGACCGCCTTCTGCTTTCAAAGGGTCACGGTTGCCTTGGCCTCTATGCCATCCTCGCGGACAAGGGGTATTTTCCGCGTTCGGAACTCGACCGCTTTTGCCGTTTTGACGGCATTCTCGGTGGACATCCTGATGCGAATAAGGTTCCTGGCGTCGAAGCCTCGACCGGTGCGCTTGGTCATGGCCCTTCGATTGGCCTTGGTCTTGCCCAGGCGGCGCGACTGAAGGGGCGCGAATGGCGCGTTTTTGTCATTACCGGGGATGGCGAAATCAACGAAGGTTCGGTGTGGGAGGCGGCGATGTGTGCAGCCAAGCATCGGCTCGATAACTTCACCATCATCGTTGATTACAATAGGCACCAATCATATGCCTCGACTGCCGAAGTACAGGATCTCGAGCCGCTTGTGGACAAATGGCAAAGCTTCGGCTTCGCCGTTCGAGAGGTCGATGGCCATGATGTTTCAGCCTTGAGAATGGTTTTGCGGGAGATCCCCTTCGCCAAAGGTAATCGGCCAAACGCGATCATCGCGCATACCATCAAGGGGAAAGGGATATCGTACGCCGAGAATAACATGGAGTGGCACCACAAATCCAATCTCGCTGCGGAAGAAATCACCGCCCTTTATCGTGAGCTTGAGGACTAGAGGATGCGCAAAAGAAGCCTGAACAGCGTCTTGGAACTCGCCCGGCGCGATCCCCGCGTGGTCTTTATCGGTTCGGACCTTGGCGTCGGCACGCTTGAAGATTTCCATCGTGAAATGCCGGAACGATTCTTCATGGAAGGTGTTAGCGAGCAAAATATAATTGGCATGGCGGCTGGGCTCGCGCTTGAGGGATTTATTCCTTATGTCAACACGATCGCCACGTTTCTGACACGCCGTTGCTACGAGCAGGTTGCCGTTGATCTTTGCTTTCACAAGCTGCCAGTCCGCTTGATCGCAAATGGCGGCGGCTTGGTTTACGCACCACTTGGACCCACGCATCTTGCAATCGAGGATATGGGCATTATGCGGGCTCTGCCGAACATGACAGTTCTCGCGCCAGCTGATGCGGAGGAGATGGGGCGGCTCATGCCGCAGACAGTGGATGTGCCAGGGCCTGTCTATATCCGCCTTGCCAAGGGTGGCGATCCCTTGGTGACACCGGCTGACGATCCGAGCGCCATCGGCCGTGGCGTCCTCTTACGCCCGGTAGGCACCTGTCTCTTTATTGCGACAGGAGTTATGAGCGGCCGCGCTGTCGCCGCGGCTGAGAGTCTCTCCGCACAAGGAGTCTCCTGTGGCGTCCTGCATCTTCCTACCGTAAAGCCTCTAGACGAAAAAATCATTCTTGAGCTTTCTGCGCAAGTCGAAACGATCTTTACGGTCGAGGAACATGTGCTGCCCACCGGTCTTGGCAGTGCCGTTATGGAACTCCTTGTCGATCGCCGTCCAGGACGCATGCCACCGCTCTATCGATTCGGTATTCCCGATCGTTTTCCAGATCGCTACGGCAGCCAGGACGATCTTTTGAACCACTTTGGCCTTTCGCCGGCGCTCCTGGTGGCTCGTGTTCTCCGCCTGATGGGAAGGGAAGCGGCGTGAACGCACCCGTCAAGGAAGCGGTGCCGCGCTTCATTGAGCCAGAAGAAACGACGCTCTCCGAAAGCTTTCTCGCGGAAGGCCACGTTATTCTACCGGTAGAGGACATCTCCGGCTTGCGGCGCTTGCGTCATGCCGCTGCGAGGCTCGCACTCGAACATCTCGGACTGTACACGCTGCCGGACGAGGACGTATTTCTCAACCATATCCACCACCATGTCACAGTCGAAAAACTGAACGCACTTCGTCTCTACGTAATCGAAGGATTAAACGCCCTGCCATGGCTTCGGCCGCTCTATTTCGGTCTTGCACGGCAGGCACTTAGTGCCTTGGTCGGCAACGAATTGGTGATGCAGCGGCGGCTGAACCTGTCAATTCAGATGCCGGACGATGCCAGCTCGCTCTTACCAGTGCACGCCGATGTCTGGGATGGCGACTCGCCGTTTGAAGTGGTGGCCTGGCTCCCGCTTGTAGACTGCCGGCGGACGAAGAGTATGTTTCTGCTGCCACCTGCCACGGGCGCCCGTATCGAAGCCGAGTTCGGTCGCTTTCAGGGAAAGAGTGAACACGACATCTTTGCCGCTATAGAACCCGACTTAAAGTGGCTTGAGGTACCCTTTGGACATATTCTGTTGTTTAGCCAGAATTTGATGCACGGCAACGCCGTAAACCACGAGCCGGAAACCCGTTGGTCGATGAATTGCCGTTTCAAAAGCTTATTCAGCCCTTATGCGGGGAAGCGCCTCGGAGAGTTCTTTACGCCGATCACGATACGGCCTGCGACTCGGCTCGGCATGACCTATCGTTTCCCTGAGGGTCTTTATGAGTAACCGGCGCGGCTATCGCGGCTATATCGCAAGCCGGCCCGTGCGCGGGCTGACGCAGCCGCAGCAGGTGCAGAACCTTGTCGTGCGCGACTACGCAGCGCGACACCACATGACTTATCTCTTGAGCGCTACTGAATATGCGATGCCGGCTTCCTATCTGATTTTGGAAACCGTGATGCGGGAACTATCGGAAATCGAAGGTATCATTTGCTATAGCCTGTTCATGCTGCCCGAGCGGGCCGTACGCCGCCGCGCTCTCTATGAGCGCATCTTTGCCGGAGGCTGCACCGTGCATGGGGCGCTGGAAAACATGGCGATCTCGAACTGGGCTGATGTTGCGGAACTCGAGGACATTTTTATGGTGGACCGTTTGGCTACGCAGTCGGTCCCCTCGGAAATGATGCAATGAGCGAGATCGATTTTATCACGAGAGTCCACCAGTCGACGAAACGGGATTACATTGGACGCGTTGTTGGTGCGGATAAGGCAGCTTGCGCGGAGGTGGCGGGGCGCTTCGGCGCCGAATACTGGGATGGTGAGCGGCAATTCGGCTATGGTGGCTACCATTATGATGGACGGTGGCATGATGTCGCAGCAGCGATAATACGTCACTACGATTTGACGCCAACGATGCGAATTCTCGACGTTGGCTGCGGCAAAGGATTTCTACTTTATGAGTTTACTAAGCTTCTTCCTGGTGTGAAGGTGCAAGGAATCGACATTTCCGCCTATGGAATCGCCAATGCCAAGGAAGAAGTGCGACCGTTCCTGGATCATGGTTCTGCGACGGCGTTGCCCTACGATGACAAGAGATTCGATTTCGTTGTCTCGCTCAACACACTTCATAATCTTTACAACTACGATCTGCATGCGGCTCTTGGTGAGATCAACCGCGTGGCGCGCGGGGCACAATATATCACCGTGGAATCCTATCGGAATGAGCACGAAAAGGTGAATTTGCTCTATTGGCAGCTTACATGCCGTGCGTTCATGACCCCGGCGGAGTGGGAGTGGACCTTTGCCCAGGCAGGATACAAGGGCGACTATGGCTTCATCTATTTCGAGTAAACAGGCATGAAAACCGAAGCACGTACCAAGGAACGGCAATATGAGGCTTGCCTGGAAGTTTCGGAGGCTCACGGCCGGGCGCGCCTTGGTCTGATGACCAACCAGGTATGGCACGACGATCCGAAGCGCCTTGCCTTCGTACTTGCCCGATATAAGTTCGTGTCGCGGATGCTGTCCGGCTTGGGTTGGGTTCTCGAGATTGGTTGTGCCGATGCCTTTGCGACCCGCATCGTGCAAGCTGCCGTCGGTCGGGTTACGGCGATCGACTTTGATCCGGTCTTTATCGCGGATATTTGTGAGAGAATGGAGCCGCGGTGGGCCTTCGATGTAGCGGTTCACGACATGCTGGAGAGCCCTTACGCAGGGCCTTTCGATGGCGCTTATAGTCTTGACGTTCTCGAGCACATCGAGCCCAGAGACGAGGGACGCTTTGTTGGCAACATCGCCGCTTCTCTAAAGCCGGAAGGCGTCGCCATCATTGGTATGCCGTCGCTCAACTCCCAGACCTATGCCTCGCTACAGAGTCGTATGGGCCATATCAATTGCAAACAGGGTGAAGACCTGAAGGTGTTGTTACAAAACCATTTTCAGAACGTCTTTCTGTTCTCGATGAACGACGAAGTGGTGCATACGGGATTCCTTTCTATGGCACACTACTATCTCGCTTTGTGTTGTATGCCGCGGTGCCCTTGAGGGTTGGTGGGGACGAGTGGGAAAGGCGCGTCCTTCACGCGTTCTTATTGTTGGCGGCGGGGGGCTGATCGGCGCGAGGCTAGTCCGGAGCCTGTCAGAGAAGGGATTTGACGTCCAGGCCACGCACCGGCGGGTACCCGACGGCTTCAGACTCGAGCTGACCGACCCTGGTTCATGGCCTGATCTTGGCGGGTTTGATGCCGCCGTAATTGTTGCGGCGCTCGCACGGCTCGGTGATTGTGATCGCGACCCGGAACAGAGCCGACAAATCAACGCCATGGCCCCGAGGCGTCTGGCCGAACAGTTTGCTGGACACGGTACACGCGTTCTTCATATTTCGACCGACAAGGTTTTTGATGGCTCGCGCGCTTTGCGCGGGCGAGGCGAGGCAACGTGCCCGAACACAGTCTATGGCCGTCACAAGGCAGAAGCGGAAGATGCGGTACTCGGGACAGGTGGTGCCGTGCTGCGGCTAAGCAAGGTGATTTCTGCTGATCTTCCGTTGCTGCGGAATTGGGGTCGTGACCTTGCTGCGGGCCGCCCGGTTCAGGCCTTCTCGGATATGCGGCTTGCCCCGATCACGATTGACTTTGTGGTGGATCTTATTGCGCAGTTGATCGCGGATCGCGCCGTTGGCATCTTTCAAGCCACGGGAGTTGAAGATCGTCCGTATACGGCGCTTGCGGCCATTCTGGCGGCGGCATTGGATGCGGCGCCAGAATTGGTCCAGCCGATTCCGACTCCACCTGCGCTTGCCGCCATTTCACATGCGGCGCACTCAACTCTGGAAATGTTGCAGGAAAGTGAGCGCTACGGCCTTGGCAATCCAACCTTTGAGGCCGTCGCGGGAGAAGTATCAGAAAATATTCTGTCAAGCATTGCATGACGATGAAAAAAGCCAGATAACAATCCGGTCTTTATCCGTGATCTGAGGACTGTTTATGGACGTCGAACCAAAAATACGGGCCGTTTTATGGGATTTTGGCGGCGTCATTCTGTCGAGTCCTTTCGTGGCATTTAACCGATATGAGGCAGAGCGTGGCCTGCCAAAAGACTTCATCCGTAGTGTCAATGCCCGCAATCCCCATGACAATGCCTGGGCAAGACTTGAGCGAAATGAGATCGAGGCTACCCAATTTGCCACTCTGTTTGGCGACGAATCAGAGGCCGTGGGCCACCGCGTCGATGGTGGCGATATTCTCCGCCTCATCAGTGGCGAGGTGCAGCCAGAAATGGTCGAAGCCTTACGCCAGGTCGGCAGGCGTTACAGGACCGCCTGCCTCACCAACAATATGCCGGCCGGGGCCGGCCTTGCGATGGCGCGAAGCACCGAGCTCGCGGCGGCGGTTGAAGAAATAAGCACGCTCTTCGACGTGATTGTCGAATCGAGTAAGGTCGGTATACGCAAGCCTGAGCCACGATTTTACCAGATCGCGTGTGAGCTTCTGGAAATCGAGCCGGCGCAAGCGGTGTTTCTTGACGACCTCGGCATCAATCTAAAGCCGGCGCGCGAAATGGGCATGAGGACGATTAAGGTCTCGCGCTCTGACCAGGCGATCGTTGATCTCGAGACTGTGCTCGGTCATCGCTTGATCGATTAGGCAGCGAATTCGGCGTTAGGCTTTTGTTCCTGCCGCCTCGGTGGCCTGGGTTAACGCGCGGAAGGGTAGAAGGACGCAAACATGCCGGCTTTTGCGGCCGGCGACTGGAGCGAAGACGGCGATTTCCGGCCAATCGCCTTCAATCTTTGCGGTTCCCTTCAAAAGCAACTCAACCTGCTCCGTGATCCTACGCAGCGCCTCCGGAGACTGTCCGATCGCGCGACGACCGATTAGTGATGCCGCCGCTTGGCAGAGGACGCAGGCCCTCACATCATGACTTATGGCTGAAATCTTGCCATCATGAAGTGTAATGTCCATCGTTATCCGATCGCCGCAAAGCGGGTTGCTTAGTGTGACCGTGGCATCGGGTGTGTCGAGTCGGCCTGCGCCATGGGCCTCTGCCGCGAGCCGCATAAGGTCGATGTGGTAGATATCATCGTTCATCGTAGAACTGCTGAATCGAATGTCCGAGAATCAACGAAGAAGCCGGCGAAGGGCATCGTCAAGACCGGCCAAGAACGCATCGATGTCTTCGACCGTATTATAATATGCGAGGCTTGCCCGCGTTGTTCCTCCGACACCGAAGGCTTCCATCAGCGGCTGTGCACAATGATGGCCGCCGCGAAGTGCGACGCCATGTTGATCCAGAATTTGGCAGATGTCATGCGGATGCGCGCCATCGATGGCAAAGGAAACCACTGGGAAACGGGATTGGAGGCTACTTGGCCCAACGATGCGCAGGCGGCCTTTTGCGGGGGCGACCTGTCCAAGACCATCGAGAAGGCGTTCCAGCAGGCGATGCATATGATTCTCCGCACCCTGACGGTCTAGCCCTTGAATCCATCTTGTGGCGGCGCCAAGGCCGACGGCCTGTGCAATCGGCGGCGTGCCGGCCTCGAAGCGGTGCGGGGGGACAGCATAAGTAGCTTTTTCCATGGTCACGTGTTCGATCATTTCGCCGCCGCCCATGAAGGGTGGCATGTCAGCCAAAAGGTCGCGGCGGCCCCAAAGCGTTCCGATGCCGTTTGGTCCGAACATTTTGTGGCCGGAAAAGGCATAAAAGTCGACGCCGAGTGTCCGCACGTCGAGATGGCCGTGTGGCACCCGTTGCGCACCGTCGAGAAGGATCTTGGCATTAACCGCACGCGCCGCGGCAACGAGCGGCGCGACGTCTGTCTCGGCGCCGGTCACGTTAGAGACATGGGTGACAGCGATCAATTTGCACCGCGGCGTGACGATACGATCAAGCGCACCGAGATCGACACGGCCTTCGTCAGTCACCGGAAGGACCTTGATCTCGACCCCGCGGCGTTCACGGAGAAGCTGCCAGGGCACGATATTGCTATGATGCTCGAGAAGCGAAATTACGATCTCGTCCCCCGCGTTCATGCGCGCACCGAAGCTATGAGCGACAAGATTGATCGCGCTGGTGCAACCCGAAGTGAAGATCACCTCCTCAGATGAATAGGCGTTGATATACTCGGCGAGCGCGGTGCGGGCATCCTCATACGCCTCGGTCGCAGCCTCGGCCAGGAAATGGACACTGCGAAGAATGTTGGCTCGGGCTGTGGTCTCGTGCCGCTCGAGGGCATTTAGGACCGCGAGCGGTATCTGGCTCGTTGCCGCATTGTCGAGGTAATGCAGCGGCCCGCCGTGAACCTTCAGATTAAGAATAGGGAAGGACCGCCGTAGCGCGGTAACGTCAAAGGCCATGCTTTAGGTCTCAAGATCAGCTAGGGCTTGAGGCGTATCGATATCGCGCAAGACCGCGTCATCCTCCATGTCGATCTCGCAGACTTGATCGTCATATATGCCGATCAGGTGCTTGGCGCCGGTGTCGCCTCTTACGGTCTGCATTTCAGCGAAGTAGTCGGCACCCCACAGCACGGGATTGCCGCGCTCTCCCAAGAATGTCGGAATGCAGATGGCGCGGCCTTCTGCGGGATTGAAGGCGGCGATTAGCCGATCGATGTGGGGAGGGCGGAGTTTCGGCATATCGCCAAGGCAGACCAGCGCGCCATCGCATCCTTTCGGGAGGGCTGCGAGTCCGGATTTCAAGGACGTGCTTAAACCGTCCGCATAGTTCGGATTGTGCACAAAGGTTACGTCGCGGCCAGACAGCGCGGCGCGGAGGGATTCCGCTTCATGGCCGGTAACGACAATTACAGGTCGCGCCGAGGAAGCGAGCAGCGCGTCAACCACATGGGTTACCATCGGTTGACCTTGAATCGGCGCAAGCAGCTTATTCAGCCCCATGCGGCGCGAGCGGCCAGCAGCGAGAACAAGTGCTGCGATCCGTGAGGCGCGGGGATAGAGAATTGGTTTGGCTTCGCGTGGTTGCGGACGGCTTGGAATTTCCATCAAAAGCCCGCCGACGCCAAGATGAACGATCTCCGCGCGGCGAACCGGTAGGCCGGCGAGCAAGCGTTGCAATACCCAATCGAATCCATTCGGTTTCGGTGAACGCGCACAGCCAGGAAGCCCGACGACCGGCGCGTGACGAATATGGCCGAGCAACAGAAGATTACCCGGATCCACTGGCATGCCAAAATGGTCGATACTGCCACCCGCCATTTCGATCGCGCTCGGAATCACATCGCGGCGATCGACAATGGCAGAGGCGCCAAAAATTAGGATCGGTGAAAGGCCTTGCTCATGGAAATTCCGAACCTGTCGCGAGAGTTCTGTGGCGTCATGAGCGCAACTAGCGAAGGTGGTGAGCTCGCTTCCCAAGGCCTCAAGCCGTCGGCGAGTGACGGTAATGGTCTTTTCGACCACACTGTCCTTGGTTTCAGGCAGACGAGTTACTACGAGGCCAGCGCGGTGGCAGATGAATTCCGCCACCTCCATAATTGGCGGCTCGGCGGTCGCGATGCCTGCCGCGCGCTGCACTGCCTCGGCGGAGGTGGAAAAGGGGATGACTTTGATGGTTGCCAGCATTTGTCCGGCAGCGACGAGCTCGAAAGGTGGGATGGTGGCGAGGGTAATGGCCTCATCGAGTGCATTTAACCGGTTGACGCGCCGGCCATCGACGACGGCGATACCGCGCCGATCCGCATAGAGGTTGCACCGGCCGGTGAATGGCGCCTGTACACGCACGCCACGGCCTGCGACGGCTTTGGCAACCGTTTCAGCCGCTTGATCCTCGGGTACATCGCCGGGTTCAAGGCGCGCGGCAATCACGGATGAGACTCCTGCCGCGCGCAGCGCTTCGATATCCGTTGCGCTAAGGCGATGACCTTTTTTGAACTTGCGGCCGCCCGCGCTGAGGCCGTGGCCGAGCATTGCACCTTCCGCGTCATCGATGGCTACGGCACCAAAAATCATGCGGCCTCCTGCCGAAGGTCACGGGTGGCCTCGGCAAGGATCGAGACTGCAATTTCGGCTGGTGACTTGGCGCCAATCGAAAGTCCAATCGGTCCATGGATGCGGGCAAGTTCGTTGTCGCTGAAGCCAAGGCGCCGCAATCGTTCGACCCTGGCGGCGTGGGTCTTCCTCGATCCGAGAGCGCCGATATAGAAAGCATCCGAACGAAGTGCCGCGGCAAGCGCCGGATCGTCGAGCTTCGGATCGTGCGTCAAGGTGACGATGGCGGTGCGTAGGTCGGGCTTCAAGTCCGCCATTGCCTCATCCGGCCAGTCGGTGCGCAAGCTTACCCGCCCAAAGCGTGCTTCGGTGGCAAAAGCGCTACGCGGATCGATCACCGTCACCTCGTAACCGGCAAGGGCAGCCATAGGCGCGAGCGCTTGAGTGATATGCACGGCGCCAACAGCAATGAGTCGAAGCGGCGGATTGAAGGCATTGATAAAGACCGCTCCTTCGGCGGTCTCGACCGTTACCGAACGATCATGCCGCAGAGCTATCCGCGCCGCTTCGGCAACTTCATGCGGCCATCCCTTTGATCCCTTCTTGCCAAAGAGATAAAGAAGCGTTTGCGCTCCGGTCTTGAGATTGGTCGCGAGCACGACCGGGACCTTCTCTGTCCGGTCCTTCAACAATTGATCGAGGAGGGTCTGCTGCATCGGAGACCCTCAATCGAGGCGCTCAACGAAAATCTGGATCTTACCACCGCAGGCGAGGCCGACTTCCCAGGCCTGGCTGTTGGTGACGCCGAAATCCAAGAGGCGTGTTTCTCCGTCTGCAATCGCCTCGATCGCTTCCTGGATCACCGCACCTTCAATGCAGCCACCCGAAACAGATCCAACGAAAGCCCCGGTATCGTCAACCGCGAGTTGACTCCCTTCGCGCCGCGGGGCCGAGCCCCAGGTCTGCACCACGGTGGCGATTGCAACGCCTTTGCCTTGATCCTTCCAAGCCTTCGCCTGAGCCAGGATGTCGGCTTCAGATATTTGTGTCGGGATTTGTATCGCTGTTGAGGTCATATGACCACCTCCTGACGGCCCCCTGGTCGCCGCGGCGTCGATGCGGTCAGGGCCTCTGCCAAAGCGTTCAGTGATTCCAAATTATGCACCGGGCGGAACTCATCCACATGAGGCAAAATAGCCCTCACACCAATAGATTTAGGTTCGAATCCTTCCCACCGCAATAAGGGGTTGAGCCAGATCAGACGGCGGCAAGATTTGTGCAGTCGTTCCATTTCGCGCGCAAGACCGATGCCGGCGTCGCGGTCGAGCCCGTCGGAAATGAAAAGTACTACCGCGCCTTGCCCGAGCACCCGCCGCGACCATTCCCGATTGAAGTTCTCGAGAATGGCGCCGATTCGCGTCCCTCCCGCCCAATCTGGCACTGCCTCCCCAATCTTGGCCAAGGCAAGGTCGATGTCTCGGTACCGGAGATAATGGGTGACATTGGTGAGGCGAGTCCCGAACAGAAATGTAAAGACCCGATCGCGGTCGTTGGTCAAAGCGTGTACGAAATGAAGAAACATGCGCGAATACCGACGCATCGAACCTGAAATGTCGCAGAGAATGACAAGCGGTGGGTGGCGCGTCACGCGGTCCCGGCGGCGCAGCTGAATAATCGCGCCTCCGGAACGTAGAGAAGAACGCAGGGTTGCCCGCATGTCCACTCGCCGGCCATAAGGAGATGACTGAAAGCGGCGCGTGGGAATTTTGAAAAAGGACAAGCGCATCCGTGAAATGACAAGCTTTGCCTCGGCGATTTCAGCGGCGGACATGGTCTCGAAATCCATACGTTGCAGAACTTCGCGTCCGGAATAGGTGAGGGCTGCGTCAATCTCAATCTCCTCCGGTTCCTTGTCACGTTCGGAATCCGATTCTCCAAGGTTCGGAAAGAGTGCCTCCGCAAGGCGCCGGTTTGGCGGCATCGTTGCTTCATCAGGCGGAATTTCGATCTTCGGCAGCATTAGGCCTAGGGTGCGCTCGAGGATTTTCGGGTTACGCCAAAAGATATGAAAGGCTTGCTCGAAAAGCTCGCTTTGGCTCCGCCGATTGACAAAGACGGAATGGAGCGTCCAGTAAAAATCATCACGCCGACGGATGCCGGCGACCTCGACAGCTCGGATCGCCTCAATCACCCGACCGGGTCCAATCGGCAGACCCGTCGCCCGCAAGACGCGGGCGAAATGCATAATATTGTCGGCAAAACGTGCGGCTTCGATCGCCGCCGGCTGGTTTGGTTGGCTCACGATGGGGCGGCGGCGAGTTCCGACTGCACTCTCGAGAGAATGGCAGCTGCCTCGCTGCCCTGGATGCGAGCGATATCGTCCTGGTATTTCAGGAGAACACCCAAGGTGTCGTTGACCACCGTTGGATCGAGGGCGAGAGCGTTGAGAGCGGTCAAAGCCTGAGCCCAGTCGATGGTTTCCGCGATGCCTGGAAGCTTGAATAGCTCAACTTGTCGCAGTTCCTGGACAAAGCCGACAATTTCTCGGGCGAGGCGTTGGTTGGCGCCAGGCACCTTCCGTCGGAGAATTGCGAGCTCGCGCTTGGCGTCCGGGTAATCGACCCAATGATAGAGACAGCGGCGCTTTAACGCGTCATGGATTTCGCGTGTCCGGTTCGACGTAATGACCACTATGGGTGACTTCGGGGCCTTGATGGTGCCGATTTCCGGAATAGTAATCTGGAAGTCGGAAAGAACTTCAAGAAGGTAAGCCTCGAAGGGTTCGTCGGTACGGTCCAATTCGTCGATGAGGAGCACTGGCGGCTCGCCGTCGTACAGTCGGAGCGCCTGCAGAAGCGGCCGTTCAATGAGAAACCTTGGTGAGAAGACGTCCTCGCCGAGGCGGGTGCGGTCTTGAATGCCCTCCGCTTCGGCCAAGCGTATCTCAATCATCTGGCGCGCATAGTTCCACTCGTAGACAGCGGAAGCCACGTCAAGCCCTTCGTAGCACTGCAGCCGCACCAATCGGCGGCCGAGGAGACTCGAAAGGACCTTTGCGATCTCGGTCTTGCCGACACCGGCTTCGCCTTCGAGAAACAGCGGTCGCTGCATCGTGAGGCTGAGAAAAACGGTGGTGGCAAGCGATCGGTCAGCGAGGTAATCGCCAGCTTCGAGCAGCGCCGAAGTGGCGTCGATCGAAGCGGGAAGAGCATGGGTCATAGCACTACCACATAAGACGACATCTGCACCGCGGCAAGAGAAGTCCCTCGCGGAAAGGAAAAGAACAAGGTACGTTAACGCAAGAAATGAGGGGAGGCGAGCCTCCCCTCGGCATCAGAGTTATGCGTCGGCCAGGCCAACCGGGGCTGGTTTTTCAGCCCGCCTCCGCCACTGCGCGTCGGGCCATGACGCCGATCAGATGGGCGCGGTATTCTGCCGAACCGTGGATGTCGCTGTTCAGTCCGTCGGATTTGGCGGACAAGCCCTCGATCGCATTCGCCGCGAACTGGGCTGAAAGCGCCTTCTCCGCTTCTTGCCAGCGAAAAACACAGGCACCGGCGCCGGTGACGGCGACGCGAACCCCCCCTTTAGTCTGCGCTACCATGACTCCGACCATAGCGTAGCGGGAAGCCGGGTTCGGGAACTTCATGTAGCCGGCCTTTTGCGGAATCGGAAACTCGACGCTGGTGATGATCTCCTGATCGTCGAGAGCAGTCTCGAACATGCCTTTGAAGAAATCATCGGCCGCGATAGCCCGTTTGTTGGTATGGACGGTGGCAGCAAGGCCGAGCACTGCGGCCGGATAATCCGCCGCTGGGTCGTTGTTTGCAAGCGAGCCGCCAATCGTTCCCATGTTACGCACTTGCGGATCGCCAATCCCGCCGGCGAGCTTGGCCAGGGCTGGAATGGCTCGCGTGACCTCGGCCGAGATCGCGACTTCTGCGTGGCGTGTTCCGGCGCCGATGGCGATTTTGTCAGCCGAAACCTTGATGCCCTGAAGCTCGCCAATAGAGCCGATATCAATCACATGGGCGGGTTGCGCAAGACGTTGCTTCAAGGTCGGCAGCAAGGTCTGACCGCCGGCGAGGATCTTGCTCTCCGCCTCCTGGCCGAGCAACTTGACAGCCTCGGCCACGGTGCTCGCGCGATGGTAGGTGAAATTGTACATGACCGCTTCTCCCTCCTGCCTTTATTCGGCCGCGCGCTTATGTGGCTGACTTTGTGCGGCTCGCCAGACCTTTTCGCGGGTAGCCGGCATATCCATGTGCATGATACCGAGCGCGTCGGTGACGGCGTTGATGAGGGCCGGGGGCGCCGCGATGGCGCCGGCCTCGCCGCAGCCCTTGACGCCCAAGGGGTTGTGTGGACACGGCGTCTTTGTCATGTCGACCTTGAAGCTTGGCAGATCATCGGCCCGCGGCATGCAGTAATCCATGAACGAACCGGTGAGGAGCTGGCCTGACTCGGCATCGTAGACACACCCTTCCAGCAACGCCTGCCCAATCCCCTGCGCGATGCCGCCGTGCACCTGCCCTTCGACGATCAAGGGGTTGACGATATTGCCAAAATCATCGACCGCGACCCACTTGACCACCTCCGTTGCTCCAGTTTGTGGATCGATTTCCACCTCGGCCACGTGGGTGCCCGCCGGGAACGTGAAGTTGAGTGGGTCATAGAATGCTGTTTCGTCAAGTCCCGGTTCAACGCCCTCTGGATAATTGTGCGGTACATAGGCCGTGAAGGCCACCTGCTGCATCGTGACATTCTTGTCGGTACCCGAGACTTTGAAGACGCCCTTGGAAAACTCCACGTCCTCAACCGCGGCCTCCATCAGATGCGCGGCGATCTTCTTGCCCTTGGCAATGATCTTGTCACAGGCATGCATTATTGCCGAGCCGCCGACGGCGAGCGACCGGGAACCATAGGTGCCCATGCCGAACGGAACTTTATCGGTGTCGCCATGCACCACTTCGACGCTTTCGATCGGCACGCCGAGCGTATCGGAAACGAGCTGAGCGAAGGTCGTCTCGTGCCCTTGGCCGTGGCTGTGAGCTCCGGTGTGAATGGTCACGCTGCCGGTCGGGTTGAACCGGACTTGGCCGGATTCCCAGAGGCCGACACCGGCGCCAAGAGAGCCGACCACCGCCGAGGGGGCGATGCCGCAGGCCTCGATGTAGCACGAAAGGCCAATGCCGCGGAGCCGGCCGCGCTTCTCGGATTCCGCCTTGCGGGCAGCAAATCCAGCATAATCGGCGTGTTTTAACGCGAGATCGAGCGCCGCGACGTAGTTGCCCGAATCATAGGCAAGCGCGACTGGCGTCTGATAGGGGAAAGCATCAGGCGGCACAAAATTGCGCCGACGAATCTCTGCGCGATCGATCCCTGTCTCGCGTGCCGCTACCTCGATGATGCGCTCGAGCACGTAGGTGGCCTCAGGCCGGCCGGCCCCACGATAGGCGTCGACCGGGGCCGTGTTGGTGAATACCGTCTTGACCTCGGCATAAATGGCGGGCGTTTTGTACTGGCCGGCGAGCAATGTCGCATAAAGATAGCTCGGTACCGCGGTCGCAAAAGTGGAGAGATAACTGCCGACATTGGCGAGCGTCGAGACGCGAAGCCCGAGAAACGTTCCATTCTTGTCGAGCGCGAGCTCTGCACGGGTTACGTGATCCCGGCCATGAGCGTCCGAGAGGAAGGATTCGGAGCGCTCCGCGGCCCATTTGATCGGCCGGCCAACGTGGTGTGCCGCCCATAGCAGCACGGTCTCTTCCGCATAGCAGTAGATTTTCGAACCGAAGCCGCCGCCCACGTCCGGTGCGATGACGCGAAGTTTATTCTCCGAAAGACCAAGGACAAAGGCGCAAAGAATGAGCTTAAGGACGTGCGGATTCTGGTTGGTGACAAAGCAGGTATAGGAATCGATGCCGGCATCGTATTCGCAGATCGCCGCCCGCGGCTCCATGGCATTGGGGATAAGGCGGTTGTTGACCAGGTCGATTTTGGCAACATGCGCGGCCTTGGCAAAAGCAGCATCGGTTGCCGCCTTGTCGCCGATTTCCCAGTCGTAGCAGATGTTGCCGGGCACGTCCGAATGCACTTGCGGCGCGCCGGGCTTGATTGCATCGGCCACCCCGATGACCGGTTTCAGCACCTCGTAGTCGACGACGATCCGCTCCGCCGCGTCCTTGGCCTCGGCGCGGCTCTCGGCGATCACCACGGCGACATGGTCGCCTACGTAGCGCACCGTATCGACCGCGAGCGGCGGATGGGCAGGAGCCTTGTGCGGTTCCCCCGTCTTACCCTTTACCACCCAGCCGCAGGGCAGGCCGCCGACCTTGCCGGCGGCCGTGTCGGCACCGGTATAGACGGCGATGACGCCGGGCGCAGCCTTGGCCGCGTCGGTGTCGATCTTGCGGATGCGGGCGAAGGCATGGGGTGAACGGAGAAAATACGCGTAGACTTGACCTGGTCGGTTGATATCGTCGGTATAGTGACCTTTGCCGGTTAGAAAACGGAAGTCTTCCTTGCGCCGGACCGCGGCGCCGATGCCCGTCTCAGCCATGGTCTTTACCCCCGCATGTTTGTTGCCGCGGCCTGAACCGCACGGACGATGTTATGATAGCCGGTGCAGCGGCAGAGATTGCCTTCAAGTCCGTGGCGGATGGCTTCCTCGGACGGATTGGGATGGCGTTTGACCAGATCGATCGCGCTTAGCACCATGCCGGGGGTACAGAAGCCACACTGCAGGCCATGATGTTGGCGGAAAGCTTCCTGCATCGGATGCAGCTTGCCGTCGCTGGCAAGGCCCTCGATCGTGGTCACCGTGGCGCCTTCGGCCTGCGCGACAAGAAGAGTACAAGACTTGACGCTTCTGCCGTTGACATGGACAACACACGCGCCGCACTGGCTGGTGTCACAGCCTACATGCGTGCCGGTGAGGCCGAGATGATCGCGCAGGAACTGCACCAACAGCGTCCGGTCCTCGACCTCGCGCGATACCGGTTTCCCGTTCACCGTCATCGAAACGGTCGGCATGACATCCTCCCCAATCTTTAGAATTATAAACCACTGCTCTTCGGCTGCGGCCACGTGCCGTCGCTGACACCGTCAAGCCAACGTTCACCGTTACTGAGTTTCCCGCCAGGTTCACGCAGGGTCAAGTCACATTCTTTTCTTTTGCCATACCTCGATTTTTGCCCTCGCAGCACGGCTCTTTGCCGGCCACGCGATGAGGGACCGCATCGTCGCTGGACCGAGACCGGGCCGGGCAGAGTACTGTGCCTTAATGCCAGATACCGAAATAGATCAAAAGCAGGATGACAATGATGACGAGGCCGCTGATCCAGATCGAGGATGGCAGTCCGGCTTGGCTTTTACTTGGCGCCGCGGGCAATTCATCGGGTGGTTCCTCTGAGGACGGAATCCCAGGCGCTGGAGTCAGCGCTTCCTCCCCGGCGGAGGGTGGGGCGGCGGTCGAGACCAGTTGGTTGAAACGGGAGAAAAAGTCGTCGGCCATTTTCCGCGCACTTGCGTCAATCAAGCGCGAGCCGATCTGGGCCAGTTTGCCGCCAACCGCAGCATGCACCTCATAGCGAAGCAGGGTGCCTGCGGGATCGTCCTGAAGCGCCACTTTGGCCCCGCCTTTGGCAAAGCCTGCTGCGCCGCCTTGGCCTTCCCCTTGAATCGTGTAGCCGTTCGGTGGATCGATATCGGAGAGTGTCACTTTGCCGGAGAAGTTGGCCTTAACCGGGCCGAGTTTGGCGACAACGGTGGCTATAAACTCACTGTCAGTGCGTTTCTCGAGCGACTGACATCCTGGTATTGATTGTCTGAGGGTTTCAGGATCGTTTAGCGCGGCCCATACCTTGTCGCGAGACGCCAGGATCGTTTGTTGGCCGGTCATATCCATGTTGCGGCTCTCCATTAATCCGACTTCGCATTTGCCGGGCCGGGCCAGGGCGATGACAGTATCGGCCTACTCGCAGCCCTTCAAGCTGGAGGGCCAGGCTCGGTCAAACGTCTCCAGCCGCCAACCGTGTCGTCCTCGAACAACAAATTGGTGCGCCGCAGCATGTAATTGTCCAGCTTTGCTGCGACGGAATGCGACATTGGAAGGGGCTCATTTTTATGCTATCCTTAACTACTTATCTAAGGTGTGGGCGTACACATGAATATGAATCACGAAGCTGGGGACAACATCCAAGCGGGAACCGTAGTCATAAACGGGACCGTCAAATGGTTCAATGCCGTAAAGGGATTCGGATTTATCTGTCCGAATGATGGGACGGGGGACGTCTTTCTCCACCTGTCTTGTTTGCGGGATGCAGGCTACGACAGCGTGCCGGAAGGCGCGGGGATCGTCTGCGAGGCGGTTCAGCGGCCAAAGGGCATGCAGGCGGTGCGAGTAATCGAACTCGATTCCTCCTCGTCGCCTGTGAGGCGGCCGGTACCGCGAGCGGCGGCATCCAGTATACACAGCCTTCCGGCAGGCGAGGGTAAATTTCTCGCGGCCACCGTTAAATGGTTCAACCCCGTGAAAGGTTACGGGTTTGTCTCTTGCGGCGAAGGGACCCAGGACGTATTCGTCCATATGGAGGTCTTGCGTCGCGCCGAGATGAGCGAACTCGAGCCGGGGCAGGTGGTTCAGATCCGGATTGGCCAGGGCTCGAAAGGCCCCCAGGTGGCGGAGATCCAGAGATCGTAACGCGCCTCTTTTGGACGCATTACGATCGGATTTGGGCAGTGTGACGGGGCGTGCCCTTGCCAAGGCAACGGCCGTCGGTATCCGTATCGTGGCCGTTGCGGCCTTTTTCCTCCTGTGTGTCCGGCTTCCTGGGCTCAAGCCATCATTGCCTCAAGCGGTGGCGGCGCCGTTTCCCACTTCGCGGGTAATCATTATTACGGCGAGCGGACGTCACACTTTCCGGGTCAAAGTTGCGGCGACGCCGGAGAGCCGCGCGCGCGGCCTTATGTTTCAACGCCACCTTGGTCCTGACCAGGGCATGCTTTTCGATCTAGGGCCAGGTCAGCACGATGTCATCATGTGGATGAAGAACACCTTCATCCCGCTTGATATGATTTTCATCGCCCGCGATGGAACCATTCGGAACATCGCAGCGAATACGGTACCGCTCTCGCGCAGGCTGATCCCATCTGGAGAGCCGGTGAAGGCAGTGCTTGAAGTGGCGGCCGGAACGGCTCGGCGGCTACATATCATAATCGGCGATAAAGTGCTCAATAAATTATTTAAGTAACATTCCTATATAATTAATCTAATAATATAAAAATCTTATCTATACCTATATGCGACATCGAGGATTCTAGCTC
Organism: Ferrovibrionaceae bacterium; assembly: GCA_046705265.1. Taxonomy (GTDB): domain Bacteria; phylum Pseudomonadota; class Alphaproteobacteria; order Ferrovibrionales; family Ferrovibrionaceae; genus JAJYTL01. The sequence continues at coordinate 5,427 of JBJKQL010000126.1, read as the reverse complement.
GGCAAAGCGGTGGCTGGATGCACTTAGACTGCCGCTTTCGGGCTGCGGTCGCCAATAATGGCCCAAAATTCGTGAGACCTGAAAATGGACGATGAGATCCCGCTGGGCTTCACGCCGTTCATTTCCTCCGGCGCTTTTGGCCGGCACAACGGCACCCTGTTATGAAAAGCGGGAGGGCCCCGCGCATGGTTCGCGCTTTCTACGTGGCTGAGCACCCTCTGAATTCAGCTGGCGTGGTCGCGGGCGGCATGCTCACCAGCTTTCTCGACTTGGTACTGGGGCGGGTGGCGGCGGCGCGTGGGCCGACGCGCTCTACAGTCCGACTTGTGACCGATTTTCTAGGGCCGGCCAAGCTCGGCGATTGGATCGAAGGCGAGGGCGAACTTATACGCCGGACGGAAAGACTCGCTTTCGTGAACGGCCTGTTGCGAGTTGGAGAACGGCCGATCGCCCGTCCCAGCACCATTTTTCGTGTCGACCACCCGCCACCTTAGGGTAAACCTTGGCCCGGGACCCGTCTTCGTGTATGCCAAGATGCATGCAGACGCTCGGGGCGTAGCGCAGGCTGGTAGCGCGGCTGCTTTGGGAGCAGCAGGTCGCTGGTTCGAATCCAGTCGCCCCGACCATTTAGATATCTCAGAGATTGAAGAAGCCAAGCGACGGAGAAGACATGGCAGCCCGCATCTATCGACCGGCCAAGACCGCTACTCAATCGGGACGCGCCAAGACGAAGAAATGGCGGCTCGAGTTCGACACGGCCGAAGCCCGCTTTATCGAACCGCTCATGGGTTGGACCGCCTCCTCTGACACCAGAGGTCAGCTTCAAATTGGCTTCGACACCATGGAAGCGGCGGTTGCGTTTGCAAAGAAGCACGGCATTGCCTACGAGATTGAAATGCCGGCAGCCGCGCGCACATCGGTTCGATCTTATGCCGACAATTTCCGGTATGACCGCCGCCAGTAATAAAACGCGCCCTTAGCTCAGAGGATAGAGCACGCGCCTTCTAAGCGTGGGGTCACAGGTTCGAATCCTGTAGGGCGCGCCAGCATTTATCTGGCGTTCTTAGGAACTTAGATATAGGGCACCTAACATGACGGGTAACACGGTCAAGCGGAAATTGCTATCACCTAGCCTGCGGATTTCGATGAAGTCCCCCTGCGGACCGAGATGATGCCCTCCTCCGGGACCTGTGCCGCGCTGGCGTTGAGATAGTTGGCACCGAGGTGGTGCCGTCCTCGATCTTCCTTTCGTTTAATTGAACCCTTGGCTGCGGTGGAGGCTGGGGGTATGTAGGCAACGTGAGCGCGTTGCCCAAGCTTGTCCGAGAGGACAAGCGTCATATCCCCAGCCGTCATGATTTTGGCTGCGTAGTGGTCGCGTTTGTAACCCGTTGCCGGCGCAGGGAATGGCCGTTGAGTTCGATGCGCTGAGCGTTGTGGACGAGGCGACCGAGGATGGCGTCGGCATAGGTGGGATTGCCGATGACCTCGTGCCACTTGTCGACCGGCACTTGGCTGGTGACGACGGTGGAGCGGCGGCCATGACGTTTTTCGAGGATTTCGAGGAGATTGTGGCGCGCTTCGGCGTTGAGCGGCTCAAGACCCCAATCATCCAGGATCAAGAGTCGCACGCCGGCAAGGACTCGGAACAGCCGGTCGTAGCGGCCATCGCGCCGGGCCAGCGCGAGATCGCCTTGTCGCCCATGCCGGCCCTCAAGCTCAGCCGCAATATCTTCCGAACCTTCCGCATTCCTACCCTCTCCCTCGGCATCAAACCTCTCCCTCGACGCAAAAGGAGAAACTGTAATTGCTGCAAACGGCGGCATCCTATCCAATCGCCTAAGGGGCTACATCATCTCGGATTCAGGGAGCGACTTCGCTCAGAATCAGCAACCTAGCCCGGTAGCGACTAAGGCTCTGCCTCTCGCCATTGTGGTATCGATCAGAGATCATGATGATCGGCGTCGTCGCAGCGGCGGCGATATACATGATCACGGTCTTGATCACCGGCGCTTTCTCCGAGTCGGCGAGCATTCGCAATCATGTGTGGGTCCGCCTTGTCCCGGAGGGTCACGCAGTCCGGCCCGGGACCGCCTGAACGAACAACATCACAGTGCGCGATAAAATCAGTCAGGTTGCGTTCAAGTCCCTTCAGTTCGATTAGCTTCTTTCGCACCGCATTAAGGTAGTGCCTGCGCCATCGAACGCGCCTCCTTGCATGACCGATCTTGATCCTCAGTCAGCGCGACAAGCGAGCGAACTTGCTCGATCGGATAGCCAAACTCGCGACATTGCCTGATAAAGGTCAGCCGCCTGCTGTCACCGTCGCCATAGGTTCGCTGGCCCCCCTCGCGACGAACCGGAGCAGGCAGCAGGCCTATTTCTTCGTAGTAGCGAATGGTGGGCGCATTCGTGCGGGTGCGCCGGGCAAGTTCACCGATGTTCATGGCACACGCGACTCCTAAAATTGGAGCTTGAACCTCAAGCTACTTGAAGTTCTATCTTTCAGACAATACAGGCCGTCAAGAACTGAGGAACAAGCATGGATGCGCACAAATCGCCCCCATCGCCGATCGCCTGCACATTGGGTCCCGGCGCATACCAAGAACGTCTTGCTTGGATTGTCGACGTCAACCGATCCTCGCTGCAAGGTGTCCGGCGGGAGGGTGCGCTCCTGATCCTCACCTATGATCCGCGCGTCGCAACCCACGTTCGGGAGATGGTTCGCCGCGAACAGGAATGCTGTGCGTTTCTGCGGTTCGAATTGAACGAAGGCAGGAACGAACTGATGCTTGTCGTCACAGCGCGGGAAGCGGCACGAGATGTCCTTGACGCGATATTCGATCCATTCGTGATGGGATAAAAATCGAGTGGCGGAGGTGTGTATGATCGCTCATGCGGGCGCCCCCAAAATCTCACTGCGACTTTATCTTAAGCCAGGTAGGCGATTTTCTCGATAGCGGCCTTTTTGGTTCCGAGCGATGAGCCGCCGCTATAGAGCGCGTATGTGGCAGGGGGTTTTTCATGGCCCAAAATATCGGCGCAAAGGCTCTCGCTCACGCCCGCATCCTTTAGCATCGTGGCCACCGTCTTGCGGATCGAATGGAACACTTGATCTGGCCCAAAGCCGAGATCGTTCTTTAAACGGCCGAATCGCTTGCCGATGGTGGCCGATCGATCGCCATACTTATTCGAGCCCAGGCCGGCGAACACAAACCCGCTTGTGCGCTTGCCGATAAGCCACTTCAAGAGAGGATGCATTTTTGAATGAATGGGAACCTGCCGATTTCCTGCCGGGCTCTTGGCATCTTCGATCTTAAACCAACCTTCCTGTATGTTCACATTGGCGACGGGTAGGCTGCACAACTCTTCGATACGAGCCCCCGTATACATTCCCAGTTCGATTAGATCGGCGAGATCACTATCATGACGCCGAGAGGCTTCCCGCCATAGCTTCACAACATCGGCGGGAGCGAATGGCCGGTGCTTGTCGCCCCTGCCATTTTTGACCTGTTGTGGCAGGACCAGCTTCGTGAATGGGCTCTCACCGTCGGGTGCGGCTTGAATGGACCAGAGGTAGGTCCAGTATCCGCGAAGCTCCGCAAGCATCCGTTGAAGGGTAGGGGTTTGCTTGCCGGCGGCCGCTTGGCGATTGATCCACTCTTGGACCTTAGGCCGCACCACGTCGGCCATATACGGAAACTCAGCGCCGAACTTGGTCAAAGTCGAACGGCGTATGGTCAGCGACTTTTTGGTTCCGCGAGCGAGCTTGAGAAAATCTTCCATCGCGGCTGTGAATTCCGATTGCCGACCCGTTGCAATGCCCACTAGCCGAGCCGCGGCCTGATGGCCAGGAAGCTCTTTCTCCGCTGTGGAGGCTCCCGCAAATAGGGAGTCGCCGCTTCCGGCCTTGAGGGTAAAGTTACCGCCGATGTCGAAGGCGAGATTCTGTGCTTCAGCCTGCAAAGCCTGTTCATGCACCTTACGCTCTTCATCCGAGCCGGCTTTGTCCAGGAGGCCCTGCCAGAATTCGCCAGCCTTTTGGATATATTGGCCGGTGGGCCCCTTGCGTGCATTTTCGATCTGTAGGCGCCACTGCATTTCCAGGGCAGCGGCGCGGACTTTGGCTTGGGCCATGTCGCGAGTTTTGAGCGAAGCGACGAAACGCTTCCTTCCTAGCTCGCCTTGAACGTCGGCCGGGATGTCATGAACGAGATAGAAAACTCGTCTGCGGCGCTCGATGTACATGGCGGATTTTCCTTCGCGATGTGGCGATATTTCCCCACACGTTTTCCACACACGCATGCCATTGATATTATGGAATTTCTAGCAAATTTTACCACACATATCCCTCCCGCAGGGGACGCGAATGAAAATGAGGTAAGATGACGCTGCCGGCACGGCGATAATGCTTACGGCAAAAATACCGCAAACCCTGAGACAATGCGGCCAATCGACCGCTCGAGCCCCCGCGCGCCCCAAATTCCACGATAGGTCATCATATCAAAGCATTAGTGCAGTTTTACCGATGCTTACGCGGAATTTCGGATGAATTTGTCGCGGATGGAGTGCCGGGGCTCAAAAATCGACCGCCGGACCCATAGATCCCTGCCTAACGATGTGCAACGAAGCAAGTTGTTATCGGCAGTTTTGAGGCGGGGAGCATATGTTTGTGTCAGCTAGCATTAGGCAGCGATATGGCCTCGGGCATGCCTTCTAAGCGTGGGGGGCACAGGTTCGAATCCTTTAGGGCGCGCTAACCATTGATCAGCTGCCCCGGTGATACCGAGGGCAGCACGACGGTGCCGAGTTCCCTCACTGAGCTGCCGCAGTGCGATTACCAAACATTTCCTGAAAATGTGAGCGTTCGCTGCAGGAGTTACGCTTCGTGCGCGTACATGTTATGCCACTGTAACCGAGTCGTCATATTTTGAGTTGTCGGCGCTAGTTTCGGCAGGCAGGGTAGCAGCATGGGGATTTTATGGGGCCCAGCGTCACGCCGCTTCGGAAACCAGAAGAACCCGGGATCACATTCCGTAAGCTCAACGGACCGCGTCGGTTTCTCGACGGCGATCTGTCCTGCCTCGAGCTGAGCCGCCGCGGCCTTGAGGAGGCGGAAAATCCGTGCCATCCCTTGCTGTCGCGCGTTCGATTTCTTTCCATATCAGCGGCCAATCTCGGCGAATTTTTGATGTTCTGTTTGGCCGACCTGTACAACGCCCTCGAATGGCAGTCCGGCAGTGTCCAACCCAGGGTGGGCTGTCGGCGATGGATCATCTCACCCGCGTGAGCAGGAGTACCGACGCGCTCTATCGCGCCAGTCAGGCGGGGGTTCAGATCGACATCGTGGTGCGCGGCATCTGCTGCCTGCGGCCCGGGATCCCGGGGCTTTCGGAGAACATCCGGGTTAAGTCGATCGTCGGACGC
>JBJKQL010000125.1:0-7583 GCA_046705265.1 Ferrovibrionaceae bacterium | reverse complement strand
GGCGCAGCGTTATCAAGACACGGCGCGACTTTTCGTCGCCATGGGCGGCGGCTGGTGGCAACCGGCTTCGCCCTTCCAAAAGGCTTCTGCGCCCGAAATCCGCTACCAAAAGGTCAAGTGGAAAACGCTGAAATAACGAATCGGAGTTTGTGCGCCCCTGAGCGCGGTCACGGTATTTGATGGAACGGTTTTCACGATCGGTGATGGATGGGTGGCATAGTTGATCATGGCGAAGCGGCCGGATTGTTCGAGGACAAGGATCAGCGAAGGCCGGGCTTTCGCCCGCGCTTCGTGTCGCACGGACGTGATTGGAAGCCTGGATTGTCAAGAGCACAGCGCGGCGTGAGCCAACGGGATTCCCGGAGCAGCAAAACTATGCCAAGCCGCGTACTCGAACTCCCTCTTTCGCGTATGTCCCCGTCGTCTCTGGTTGATCGAGATCAATGCCTCTGAACAAGTCGATCGGTACCGTGCGGTGGGAATCAAAAGGGCGCTTGTCGTGCAAGAATGCGACGTGGTCCTGGGAGCATGTGTTGTCATGGCCGGCCGCAGTGCTGGCAGAATCTGCCACCCACAGAGCGGGAAGAAAAGCTGATTTCTTGCATCTAGGGGTGGAGCACACGCACCGACCGCGAGATACAGGTGATGACCGCGGACAACGAAAATCAGGCAGGTAAAGAAACCAAACCGGACCTCCGGCTCGCTATGCGCAGTCAAGTCCGACTGACGTTATCAGCGATGATAGAAAACCACGATCGTCGTTTTATCGCCTGGGATACGGGCAAGTGTTTCGACCAAGTCGTCACCAGCGCGCTCGATTGCGGGTGCTGTTAGCCATGTTGAAGAGACGAATAGCGCTAATGCTGATCGCGATCCTGATCCTGGCGGGCGGCAGTTACGCTTGGCTCCAGTGGAAGCCGTCCAGTGTGACCAACACGCTGACCCTTTACGGGAACATTGACCTTCGCGAAGTCCAGCCGGCCTTCAACGATAGCGGCCATGTGACTACGCTCCTCGTCCAAGAAGGCGCGACAGTAAAACCAGGGGAGCTGCTCGCTACCTTGGACGATACCCGATTTGCGGCACGGCTCGCCGAGGCGAAGGCGCAGATGCGGAACCAAAAGCAGATATTAGCCAGGTTGCTCGCGGGCTCTCGGCCAGAGGAAATCGCACAGGCAAAGGCAACCATGGACGCCCTCCGCGTGACTTATCTGAACGATGAGGCACTTTACCGGCGTTATGCTGGGCTGGCTAGCGTGGGCTACGCCTCCGTTGAAAAGCGAGACACGGACAAGGCGGATTTCGACGCTGCGCTTAAGCAATACGAGGCGGCAAAACAGACCTATATCCTGGCGGTCAAGGGCCCCAGGAAGGAGGATATTGCCGCGGCCCGGGCAGCATATGAGGCCTCTGTAGCAGCGGTAGCTCTGGCACAAAGGGAGTTCCACGACACCAAGCTCTATGCCAAGTCCGATGGGGTAGTGGAGGACCGGATTCTCGAGCCGGGAGATATGGCGTCGCCCAGCACGCCGGTATTTACGATTGCCCTGACGAGCCCACTGTGGGTCCGGGCTTATGTGCCGGAGACCAAGCTTGGCCGTATCCGGCTCGGGATGCGCGCGACGATCACCACCGATAGTTACCCGGGCAGGATTTACCACGGTTGGATCGGGTACCTCTCGCCAACAGCTGAATTCACCCCGAAGACTGTAGAAACACCCACACTCCGGACCGCTCTAGTCTATCAACTCCGGGTATACGTGTGCGACGCGCGGGATGAATTGCGGCTCGGGATGCCGGCTACTGTTCACATAAGCTTGCGTCAAAAGGCCTCGCAGGCGGCGCCAGGATGCGGACCGAGCAATGCTGCCGGCCACTGATCCTGGACCAGCGTTGCGGCTGGAGAATGTGCGTCGCAGCTTCCGGAGCGGAAAGCGTGAGATCCAGGCGGTTGGCGGGATATCAGCGACCGCGGCCTACGGCGCTGTAACCGGCCTGATCGGGCCTGATGGTGCCGGCAAGACAACCCTGATGCGCTTGATCGCAGGGTTGTTGCGGGCCGACGGAGGGCGAGTCGACGCGTTAGGCGTCGATGTCGCACGCAATCCTCTTGCCGTGCAGGCGCGGCTTGGCTACATGCCGCAGAGATTTGGCCTTTATGAGGACCTAAGTGTCCGGGAAAACCTTGACCTCTATGCGGACCTCCAAGGTGTTCCCAAAGCAGCACGCAAAGAGCGTTACGCCGAACTGTTGCATATGACCGGGCTCGGTCCTTTCACCTCCCGCATGGCAGGCCGCCTGTCGGGCGGGATGAAACAGAAGCTTGGTCTCGCGTGTACCCTCGTGCACCCCCCTGAGTTGCTGCTGCTCGACGAACCGACTGTTGGTGTGGACCCGGTCTCGCGGCGAGAACTATGGCAGATCATCGACCACCTTACCCGCGAGGGACACACCACGGTTCTGTTTAGCACCGCGTATCTCGACGAAGCGGAGCGATGCACCGCAGTCCTGCTAATTCATGAAGGACGTCTGCTGGGGAGTGGCCCGCCTGCCTCCTTCACGAGCGAGATGAGAGGACACAGCTTCTTTGCCGCCGCCACGCTTGGGCGACGACAATTACAGGCGCGTCTCGCGGATGTCCCCGGTGTAATCGACGCGGTCATTCAGGGCAGCCGGGTTCGGCTGGTGACCGAAACCCCTGTGCTCCCCGATCCAGCAACGCTCGCATCTCAAGCGCCGGATTTGGTATTCACGCCGACGTCACCGCGATTCGAAGACAGTTTCGTCGCCAGGCTGCGGACCCAACAAAATCATCGCAAGCCGAATATGCCATCGACCGGCATCATGGAACGCGACGCAACGGCTCTGCGGCCACGAGGATCCGCCCCCTCAGCTTCCGATGAGGCCGTGATTACCGTCGAACATCTTACACGCCGATTCGGTTCCTTCGTCGCGGTGAACGATGTTACCTTCACGGTTCGGCGTGGCGAGATCTTTGGCTTACTTGGCGCTAACGGCGCTGGAAAATCCACAACGTTCCGGATGCTATGTGGACTTCTGCCGCCGTCACAGGGAAAGCTACGGGTGGCTGGGTTTGACCTGCGCACTGCCGCTGCCCCTGCACGCAGGCATATCGGATACATGGCGCAGAAATTTTCCCTCTACGCCGATTTATCAGTACGAGAAAACCTTCGATTCTTTAGCGGTGCATATCAGCTCCACGGGGCGCGTCAACAGGAACGAATTGACTGGGCGGTGACCGAGTTCGATCTCCGGCCGATGCTCCAAGCCACGGCACGGGATTTGCCGCTCGGTTTCAAACAGCGCCTCGCCCTGGCCTGTGCGTTGATGCACGAGCCCCGCATTCTGTTCCTCGACGAACCGACGTCAGGCGTCGATCCACTAGCGCGCCGTGAGTTTTGGCGGCGCATCAACGGCCTCGCCGAGGGAGGCGTCACCATATTGATAACTACACACTTCATGGAAGAAGCGGAATACTGCGACCGCCTGGTGATCATGGCCCAAGGCCGCATCCTGACCGAGGGCACGCCGGAAGCCATCAAGATGGACGCGCGTCGCGCCGACAACCAGGACCCCACCATGGAGGACGCATTTATTTCCGTAATAGAGGCGGCTACCGCGCCGGCGGCAGCATGAATCTGGCTCTTCAGCGCCTTTTCGGGCTCATGCGAAAGGAGTTCATGCAGATTGGGCGTGACCCGTCAGCGCTCGCCGTCGCGTTCATTTTGCCGGCGGTCTTGCTTTTGCTCTTTGGTTACGGCGTTTCGCTCGACGCCCGCAATGTTCCGCTGGCGCTGGTGGTGCAACGGCCTGATCCGCTCACGGCAAGCTTCGTCAGCCAATTTTCGCAGTCGCCGTTCTTTCGGCCCCGCCAGTTCCTTACGATTCAGAAAGCCGAGCAAGCAATGGCATCCGGCACCGTGGACGGCATCGTTTGGCTGCGGAGCGATTTCAGTCGTCTTGCGGATTCGCACGCGGATGCTCCGATCGGCGTTATCGTAAACGGCGTCGATGCGAACAATGCAAGGATTATTGAAGGTTACGTGCAGCAGGTATGGGCCACTTGGCTCTCGGCACGCGCCAGAATATCTGGGGGTAGGTCGCCCTTGCTGCTCGACGCCGAGCCAAGGGTCCGATTCAATCCTGCCGTCCGCAGTCGGGACTATCTTGTCCCCGGCCTGATAGCAGTGATCATGACTCTTACCGGAGCACTGTTAACAGCCTTGGTGATCGCCCGGGAGTGGGAACGGGGGACCATGGAGGCGCTCATGGTTACCCGCGTCCGAATGAGGGAAATCCTGATCGCCAAGCTGGTTCCCTATTTCCTCCTCGGAATGGGCGGCATGGCTGTTTCAGTGATGCTGGCGGTGTTTCTGCTCGGAGTACCCCTGCAAGGTTCGATCTTCGTTCTCACCGCGACTTCGGCACTGTTTATGCTGGCTGCCCTAGGGATGGGGTTGCTGATTTCCGGCGTTGCGCGGAACCAATTTGTAGCGGGGCAAATTGCCATCATCACCACTTTTCTGCCGGCATTTATTCTTTCCGGCTTCGTGTTCGACATCAACAGCATGCCACGTGCGGTTCAGATCGTTACGCACGTCGTCGCAGCGCGATATTTCGTCACCATCCTGCAATCAGTATTCCTCGCCGGTGATATCTGGTCTGTAATCGTGCCAAATGCTGTCGCTCTTGCAACGATGGCAGTGATCTTCCTCGGCCTCGCGCGGGCCAGCGCACGCAAGCGGCTGGACTGAATTCCATGGGCCGTCAGGTTCTCGCGTTGATTGTGAAGGAGCTGCTGGCTATTCTCCGCGATCCCAGGAGTCGCATGGTGTTAATCGGTCCGCCGCTGATCCAGCTCCTGGTGTTTGGCTACGCTGCGACGTTCGATCTCAACCACGTTCCGATAGCGATCTATAATCAGGATCACAGCCAAGCGTCGCGAGATCTGGTCGCTCTGTTCTTGGGCTCGCCTACCTTCACGGTGAAAGGGAACCTGGATAGTCGGCACCGCGTCAATGCGCTGATAGACTCGCGGCAGGTGGAGATGGTTCTCGTAATTGACCGGCGATTTACACGCGACCTTCTCACCCATCGGCCCGCTCGGGTACAACTGATCCTCGACGGCCGCAATTCCAACACCGCACTCCTAATCGAAGGCTATGCGGATACAATCCTTAATGACTTCTCGCTCACCTGGGCCAGAGCACATGGCGGTCCCAGACCGCCTGCGGTTCTGGACGTGCGGTCCCGCTATAACCCCACCCTGGCCTCGCGTTGGTTCATCGTGCCCGGAATTATCGCGCTCTTAACCCAGGTAGAAACTCTGCTAGTAGTAGGCCTGTCGGTCGCGCGCGAGCGCGAGACGGGAACCTTTGATCAATTGCTTGTCACGCCCCTCCGGCAGATCGACATTCTGTTGGGCAAAGGCCTGCCCGGGTTGCTGGTCGGCGGAATTGAAGCCTCCGTTATCATTGCCGCCACGGTGTTCTGGTTTCATGTTCCGCTGCGCGGCGGATTGTTTCCGCTCTATCTCGGACTTCTATTATATGTCCTTTCCATCACTGGTATTGGGCTCGCCATATCTGCCCTGGCGGCGACCCAACAGCAGGCACTCCTCGGCGCATTTCTGTTCTTGGTTCCGTCTATCATTCTATCCGGCTTCGCGACGCCGATCGCGAACATGCCAACCTGGATTCAAGATCTGACGCTGGTCAACCCGATGCGGTATTTCCTGGTGATCGTGCGCAGGGTATTCCTGGAGGGAACGGGGCTTTCACAACTCGCTTCGCAGTTGTGGCCGATGGCGGTGATTGGGATTGTAACGCTCGCGGTGGCAGGCTGGCTGTTTCGCAGGCGGGTCACATAGGCGATAATGATTGATGTGCTCATGCCCGGGGAAAGAAAAAGGGCGGGGATTGGCTGGTCTCACCCGTCCTCCCCGCAGTCTAGGCCTTTTAGAGCGCGCATCCATAGAAGGAGATCTGTAAACGCGGCTCGCTTCGTTCCGATAGCGATGGAATTGATTCGCCCTAAAACGCCTCTCGAGGAAGAACTTGCTTGTCGCGATGCGGCGGGATCGTCCCGCGGTGCGCGCCCAAGCTGGTTGAAATACGGTCGTCAGTCAGGAATCGGTTGGACCCGAACAGCCTCGAGGGAATCGAATCGATGGCGAGGGGTCACATCGACGCTCTCACGCTGGATCCATCTTGGAGCAGTCTGACACGGTGGGTCTCCGGCAGATTGCGATGCTGCGTAGGGGGTGTCCATGAGGATCTTTTGCACCATATCGAGCAGCATCGCCGGTTCGCCGGCGAGGATTTTTATCGCCGATCTTCGAGAGTAGTGGTTAGTCGCTGAGCCAGGCCGCCGAAAAGATGTGACGAAGGCAGCAGGTGTCTATTTCAAGAAATGGCCGCCGGACGGAGTGAGGCCGTTGATGCTGTTCTGGCTCATAAGAGGTGAGAGAAGCGTCACCAGGGCTTGGTTCATCATATGGCGGAACTCCGGATCCTGCGGACCTGAGGCCGCCATACCAATAAGCGCAAGGTGCGCGATATAGTGACTGCCGAGGCATAACGTCGCCTGGAGCCGGATCGGTCCGCTGCCAGGGAGAACCGGCTGGGCCTGGGGGGCGCGGCAGACTTCGTCGCCGCCTGAGCTGCGGTCGGCTGGATTAAAAAGCAATACCAGAAACTCCCCACTGGACGACCCAGGTGTGGTCCGGGTGTCGAAACGGAAGGGCTGATACCAGGCAGGCGACTGCAGGCTTGCAGCGATTGCCCCGGCATCGGTTGGCCCGTGACGAAACGGGTTTCCGCGGATGATAGTTGGCATCTCGCCTCGGCGGGTCAGATAGGAGATAAGCTGTGGGGAGAAGGGCGTCGTCCTATCCTCGCCATAGATCGTGGTCACGCCATTGTCGCAAGCGCCAAGCGTCGCCAGGAAGACGAGGCTGACGAGACATAGAGTACGGCGCACTATCTTGTCCTCCTTCACGCGAAGCAGCCTTTTGATCAGGCGACGGACTCCGACTGATTCTGAACGTGAAATTTCAAATGAATGGGGGCGATGCAATGCATCCCCGATTCCGCGCTCAATTCTGCGGCACACATCATGAACGCCGCCGGCTCGCCGCCGCTTCCTGGCAAAATTCGATTTGGTAAATCCCTCTGTCTCTGGATACGTAAACGTGCATGTGATTCTGTAGAGATATCGGGCGGACCGACATCTGATAATGAGTGGCACTCCAGAGTGAATTCCGTTCACCGTAGTTCGTGCATTCATCCAGCCAAGGTGAGCCGTAATCTGGCCGATACATCGCTGAAGCTTTCGTGTCGTTCGTTCGACACATTTGCGCGGGGACGCCCTAACGGCACCGAAGCCCTTTTCACAACGCTTGGTCTTCGTGTCCATGGTTGACCCGTTCTGCGGATTAGCCGGCCTTATTCACCATATTTAGTGTGATATGGCGCGGCTATACAGATTTTTGAACACAGGCCGCGGGGAATCGTGACGTCTGTTACACCGCGATCCGATTCTGGTTTGTGGGTTGGAGGTTT
>JBJKQL010000124.1:0-4481 GCA_046705265.1 Ferrovibrionaceae bacterium | reverse complement strand
GGCGCAGCGTTATCAAGACACGGCGCGACTTTTCGTCGCCATGGGCGGCGGCTGGTGGCAACCGGCTTCGCCCTTCCAAAAGGCTTCTGCGCCCGAAATCCGCTACCAAAAGGTCAAGTGGAAAACGTTAAAATAGCGTTATATTACATTAGATTATCAAATCACGCGTAAAACAATCGGCTCAAACCTGCCACGAAATGCTCACCCATCCCGAAGTGGCAGGCCGTTATGCTTTCTGGACTTCTCCCTTGCACCCTCACTAGCCCCGCCCTTGTGCGGGGCTTCTTTTGTTGCGTGGGCCGCACTGCGCTATCGAGGCTCCTGGGGTTGCACGCTGATAGTCATTCGCCATGGGCATCTTTCTTGGGGCATTTTGTTCGGTCGTCATGCTCAAACCCCTGGGCACTGACCAGAACAGGTATCAATCATGTCCCCTTCCCTACCAGCGGTAATTTCTGTAGCTCCTTCATTTTTCGGGCCACCGCAACCCGAGGACGCAAGATCTTGATTGGCCGGGCCGTTTACGCAGTCGTCCTTATCCGTCTCGAATATTACCATGACGAAGTGCTGATTTTATCGTCTTTACCTCTTATATCTATCCATATATCCAGAATGGGGAGACGAGACTTCGCTCGCTCTTCATTGCCCGCAGAACTATGGGTATCTGGCGGGGGAAGGCAAAACGGCCATATCCCCTTGTAATGGGCCGAAAATCCACGGGCGCAAGCCTTGCCAGCCGAGAGCAAACATTTCATAATTTGATCCATGCTGCGTACTCATCGACAAGCTCTCCGTAAAGGCGTTGCGGCCGCCGATGCAAGGCCCTGCGATTTCCCGGAATGCGGATGCGCCGGCGAATATAGGGCCCCAAAATCACGTCGCGCCGAGGACGGCCACTATTGGTTTTGCCTTGCCCATATCCGTGATTACAACGCGGCATGGGACTTTTTCTCTGGCATGAGTCAGGCGGAGATAGAAGCCTATCAGCGCGGCAACGCAACTTGGCACCGTCCGACATGGCGCCTCGGACCAAGTTCCGTCCATCCTGGCCAAAACACGATCGAATGGTTCGACGCGGCCGATGTTCTTGGCCGGGCCTTCGGCTTCGGATTTCAGGTTAAGCGCGACGCTCCGCCGACCCGGCCCGTCGATCCGGCCGAACGACAGGCTCTCGCCAACCTCGACCTTCCACCAACAGCAACTTGGCCTGAGATCAAAGCTCGTCACAAGCAACTGGTGAAGCGCTACCATCCGGATATCAATGGCGGAAACAAGCAGGCAGAGGACCGCCTGAAACGGATCAATCAGGCCTATACCTATCTCCTCTCCCGCGGTTACAATTGATTTTTTCCGCACGCGGGCGTCGGTCACCTCAAAAACAAGCGAGCAAACCTTTATGAAATCCGTTGAGCCATCGGGCATGACTTCTCGAGAAACGCCAGCATTACCCGATATTCAGGTTTCCGTACGACAGGTTTTTGGCCTCGACACCGATATGCAAGTGCCGGGCTTTTCTACTGCCAACGACCACGTTCCGGACATCGACGAGACGTACCGATTCGATCGCGAGACAACCTTGGCCATCCTCGCGGGTTTTGCGTACAACCGACGCGTCCTGATCCAGGGCTATCACGGAACCGGCAAGTCGACGCATATCGAACAAGTCGCAGCGCGGCTAAATTGGCCCTGTGTTCGAGTCAATCTTGATAGCCATATCAGCCGTATCGACTTGATCGGACGCGATGCGATCGTCTTGCGCGACGGTCAGCAGGTAACGGAATTCCGCGAAGGTCTTTTACCGTGGGCCCTCCAAAACCCAACCGCGCTTGTTTTCGACGAATACGATGCAGGACGGCCGGACGTGATGTTTGTCATCCAGCGGGTGCTCGAGGTTGAGGGTAGACTGACCTTGCTCGATCAGAATCGCGTCATCCGCCCGCATCCGGCTTTCCGTCTCTTTGCCACCACCAATACCATCGGCCTCGGCGACACGACGGGTCTCTATCACGGCACGCAGCAGATCAACCAGGGCCAGATGGACCGTTGGAACATCGTTACGACGTTGAATTATTTGCCGGCTGATGAAGAGATTGCGATCGTTCTCGCAAAGGTACCGAGCTACGATACCGAAGCCGGACGGAAGAAGATCACGGCGATGGTACGCGTAGCCGACCTTTCTCGCGCCGGCTTTATGGCAGGCGACATTTCCACCGTCATGAGCCCACGGACGGTGATCACTTGGGCTGAGAATGCCAATATCTTCGGCGATATAGGCTTTGCCTTCCGTGTCACCTTCCTTAACAAATGTGATGAAGTCGAACGGCCTCTGGTAGCCGAATATTATCAGCGCTCCTTCGGAGAAGATTTGCCGGAGTCCGTCGCTAGCGTGCGCATGGTGTGACGACAAGTGAGGCTGGAAACAGCGTGACCAAGCCCGAGACACCTGCTGAAATCTTCAAACGCGCGTTATCGGCAGCCGTCCGAGCAATCGCCGCGACGCCCGATGTAGAGGTTGATTTCGCGCCGGAGACGCCCGTCTTGCGTGGTAAACGGGTCCGTTTACCGGTGCCGCCACGCGACCTGCCGGCGGAGGAGATATCACGTCTTCGCGGCACGGGAGACTCGCTGGCGCTCAGGCTTCGCCATCATGACGAAAAGCTTCACAATCGGTTGTTGCCGACCGGGGGCACCGCGAGGCTCGCCTTCGACGCTGTAGAGCAGGCGCGGGTGGAATCCTTGGGCGCCTTACAGATGAAGGGGGTAGCGAATAACCTTCGATCGGCTCTTGAGGAGCGTTGCCGATCCCGCGGCTATGCCCGCGTGCATGATCGCTCCGAAGCGCCGCTTGAGGAGGCTCTTGGGCTGCTGGTGCGGGAACGGCTGACAGGAGCACCGATTCCGCGATCGGCCGAGCCCCTGGTTGCGCAATGGCGAGAGTGGATCGAAGAAAAGGCAGGCGGCGATCTCGCCGGTCTCTCGGCCGCCATCAACAGTCAGGGTGAATTTGCCAAGTTAGCGCGGCGGTTAATCGTCGACCTCGATCTCGCTGAGGACGGACAGGATAGGGAAGATGACGAATCCGAAGGCGACGGCGAAAATAACGAGTCGTCCGAATCGGGTGACGGTAAGCCCGACTCGGGCGAGGCCATGGAGGCAGTCGGCAGCCTGTCTTCCGATGCCCAAGAAGGCGCCGGCGATGAGGCCACCGACGCGGAGGCGGGTACGGCTGGCGAAAGGCAGATTGCGGGTTCCGGCGAGGAACCTGGAAAGGGTCGAAGGCCACCCTACCCGAACCTTCAGATAGATCATAATCAGGAGCCGCCCTATCACGCCTTTACGCTCCACTTCGACGAAGTCGTACCGGCAAACGAACTTTGCGATGATGAAGAGCTGGGCCGCCTGCGCAAGCAGCTTGACCAACAGCTGCATCATCTGCAGAGCGTGGTCGGCCGTCTCGCAAACCGACTTCAGCGCCGGCTGCTTGCCAAGCAAAGTCGAACATGGGAATTCAATCTCGAGGAAGGAATGCTCGATGCCGCCAGACTGGCACGGGTCATTGCCAACCCGGTGCTACCGCTTTCCTACAAGCAGGAGAAGGAAACCGAATTCCGCGACACGGTGGTGACGCTTCTTATCGACAACTCGGGTTCGATGCGCGGCCGTCCAATCACCATTGCCGCCATGTGCGCCGATATTCTAGCCCGCACACTCGAGCGCTGCGCCGTCAAGGTGGAAATTCTCGGCTTCACGACTCGCGCCTGGAAGGGCGGCCAGTCCCGTGAAGCCTGGCTCGCCGGCGGCAAGCCGGCCAATCCTGGCCGCCTTAACGATCTTCGCCATATCATTTATAAAGCCGGCGATACTCCTTGGCGCCGCGCGCGCAAAAACCTTGGTTTAATGTTGCGCGAAGGACTTCTCAAGGAGAACATCGACGGCGAAGCATTGCTTTGGGCTCATGATCGGCTCTTGGCGCGGAACGAGATGCGCAAGATACTGATGGTCATTTCGGATGGAGCCCCGGTCGACGACTCAACCTTATCGGTAAATCCCGGTAATTATCTTGATCGACACCTCCGGCAGGTGATCGAACGCATAGAAAATTTTTCGCCGGTCGAACTGGTGGCGATCGGCATCGGCCACGATGTCACTCGGTATTATCGCCGCGCTGTCACGCTGGTCGATGCGGAGCAGCTGGCGGGGGCCATGATGGAGAAGCTGGCCGAGCTTTTCGATGAAAAGGCCCCACCCGCGCTGCAGCCCGGCGCCCGTCGACGCCACTAACCCCAAGCCGTAGCTCTCTTCACCACATTTTCACTATCACGCAGATATCCTGTCGCGGATGCCGCATTGCCCATGACCTGAGCCCGTGAACTTCCTCCAAAAATGAGTAGAGTCCGGAACCTGGAAAGGGGAACGGACGATGAAGCGTTTGCGGTTCACGGAAGAACAGATCATCGGGATTTTGAAGGAGCACGAAGCGG
>JBJKQL010000123.1:0-3069 GCA_046705265.1 Ferrovibrionaceae bacterium | reverse complement strand
CCGCCTCTGCCCTCGCGAAGACGGCCGCTTTCCTCAGCCGCCTCACGAAAACTGCGGAGCAGTTGAACCAGGATCAAAAATGGTGCCGGATCCTCAGCCACGCTCTGCGGAAATGGCTCAAGGGGCGTCAGCTATCGCCGCCGCCACGCCTCGCGCCGGCGTAGCCCTACTCTCGCCGGTTGAAAAGCGGCAAAAAATTGCGGCCGCCAACGCGGTCAACTCACGGATTTAGGATCATTCGACGGCAGTCCTCTCATAGTTAGGCAGAGGGGAATTTAAAATCTGACATTCGTGACATTGGAAACCTCGTGAATCCTGTATGGAAACAAGGTAGAGCGGACTGATCACGATTACGAATCCGACCTTCGGAAGCGAGACAGTTCACCGAATCATCTATCGATCCTCGACCGTTCTGCCCCCAGTCTCAACCATTTACGGCGCGCATGATGCGGCCTTCGAGCCTCGTCGCCGTCGCCACCGTGTTAAAGATGGTGCCGAACTTGCGCACATTGGTATGAAGCAGCTCGAGCCGTCTGTCGTCCTCGTCGGTATCGACAATTAGCTCATAGTCGACGGAAATCATCTTCGGCGGACTGTCTTGACGGACCCCGTGAAGCTTTACCTCGATGCCCCGCAGGTCGAACCTGAGCATCGGCGTCACGCGCTCAATCCCTTTGAGAATGCAAGCGGCGATCGCAGCCAGGAACAACTCCGCAGGGTTGAATGCGTCGGGGCGTCCATTCATATCGGTATCGAGCGTGATCTCAGCGTCTTTACAGGTAGCTCTGCTGCCGTGGGTATCGATCCGTCTGGCCGCAACGCGGTATTCCAACACCCTCTTCCCTCCTTACCTAACAGGCATTCCTTTGCGGGATATCTCGGCACCTGTTCCGATGTTTAGCGCGGCGCCGAAGTTTCATCGACGGAGCCGATGGACGGCGTATCATAGACTTGGTCCCGTAAGGCGAGCGTCGGTGATCGGCGCGAGCGACGTCGCTAGCCAGAGCACCGGGCCAAGGCGCGGCTGGCCGATGCTGACGCACGCCGTGGCCAGGAAGACGGCCGCGAGAATCCCAGGTCCGACGGCGAGCGACCAGCGCCGCGGCCGCGCAGCCAGAATTGCGGCCACCCAAAGGCATTCGTTGATGCATGCGATCGCCGCCAAATCGCCGCTGTAAAGCTCAACCGTCCACGGCATCATTCCGTCTTGACCCCAAAGGATCGTCGGAACCGGCAGAAGAACAATCAGAAACAGAAAGGCGAAGGTTACGAAGAGAAAGCGCTGGCTCCTTGCTTCAGTAAGCGCCAGCCGGCGATGATGGCTGACCCAAAACATGCCGGAAAAAAGAAAACTGCAGCCGACTGCAATCGTCGGACGAAGCATCGGCGTGAGAACGGACGACCAGCTGTCCGGATCTGCGTTCCACCCAAACGCCAACGGGCTGTAGACAGGCGTCGTCATCGCAACCCCGAAGATGGTGTCGCTCAGAACCTCGATCCGGCGTCCAAGAAAGCTGCTCATGCTTCAACTTCACCAGCTTCATCAGGTGTGCCTCGCTCCGGTGCCGCCGGCACCCTGTCTGTGCCTAAAATTGGACCGCGTGACCTGTGCCGCCAGCCCACGCTGATCCAGACTCTTCTTTTGCTTTCGCTTCCGATCCAAACCCGAAATGTGAATTACGACTTTCCGTGCCTTGGCATGCTCTTCTTCGGTGCGGCGCTAAGCAACCATCATGTAAATCTTGTAGGCAGTGGTGGCGACAAGAAGCAGGCCGAACAACTGCTTCAACCGGCCGCCCGGCACATAACGACTGGTAATTCGCGCGCCGAGGAAGGCGCCGACGGCGCCGGCGATCAACAGCCAGGCGGCGAGCTCGAGGTCCACCGTTGCAGTGGCTATGTGCGGAATGAAGGCGGAAAAGGATGGTGGAGTCACAGCCAGGGCATTGATCCCAGCTGCTTTCTTCGGCGGAAAGCCGAGCAGGATCAGCGTCGGCAGGAGCAAGAATCCAGGCCCGATGCCCAAAAGGCCGGCCAAGACCGAGATCGGGATAGCTAGCAGCAAAGCGCCCTTCAAGTTTCCAGCCCCTGAGTCTTCATCCTCTTCCTTGTTCTCGGCTTCTGGCATCAGCATGCGGACGGCGAGGAAGACGACAGCCGCGAAGTAGACGATCCAGATGTAGAGTTGCGGAATGATTTGGGCGAGCAACGCCCCTCCGGGCGCCACGATCGTCGTGACGACCGCCAGCAATATCGCGTCCTTCCAACGCACGTGGCCGCTCCAGGCAAATCCAATCATTGCGAACAAAGCGGTGACGCCATTCAGCAGGAGGGTCAAAGGCTGGACTTGATGCACGAGATCGTGGAGGAACAATCCGAGGAACGGGACAGCCGCGAAGGCGACGCCAAGCCCGAGCATGCCGGAGATGGTGGCGAGCACAAAAAGGCCAGCCGATAAGGCCCAAAGAAGCATCAATGTCTCTCCATCGTCGCCGCCAATTCTCCCCGCCGATGCTGGAACACGCGCCACCCTCGTGGCGAAAAACGCCGCCGCAGGTTGTATTGACTGATATGCAGGGAAACCTACAGCTGCTTGGATTACAACTATTGCAGGGCCACAAGACTGTCCTTGATAGAGATCAACAGGTCATGAACCGTGACCGTGGTGCAGTCGGTCTAGTCCGTGCCGGGTCACCGCAAGATCCACAATGGGCACTACGAGCTGGTTATGTATCAGCAGTCGAGCGAGGCGCTATGGCGCAATCCGCGTGGCCGCCATCATCGCCGAAAATGGCTACGTTAGGGAGATTCCGGAACTTGGCGGACCGACGTCGGAACGCCTCGCGGCGCCGGCAATGGTGATGCCGTGAATGACCGCTCGACCTTGCGGGTTCAACGGGTCAGAGCAACACTGCTTGGAGTCTATCGGCAGGGGTTTCGAAGCCCAAGGTCTTTCGTGGACGTTGATTGAGCCGCAGGGCGATTCTGTCGAGGTAAGCCTGGGAGAAGTGCGAGAGGTCCGTCCCTCTTGGGAAGTACTGGCGCAGAAGGCGGTTTGTATTTTCGTTG
>JBJKQL010000122.1:0-3609 GCA_046705265.1 Ferrovibrionaceae bacterium | reverse complement strand
ATTCCCGCGGGTTGCCAGCCTATACCTTCGAACGCGCCGCGGGCGAATTGTGGCGATCCCGGTTCGATGCCGGCCGCAACGTCATCGTTGTCAACAGCGGACATCGCGATTTCGTTTTCGTGTCGCGTAAGCAAGCGCTCAAGCTTCGTTATCTGGTGCGCCTCTATGTCAAGGAACTGGTGCTGCGGAACTTTGCTGGCCAACCTTCTGACCAATTGCTCGAACGCATGATTGAGCTATCGCTCTATGCCGAAGAAAACTTGAAATAAGCTTCCGTTTCATTATCCCGCCTTATGTCTTCCGGGGTAGCAGATTTTCCAGGGAAGATGCGGGGTAGAACCGCATTTCACTCCGCGATTCCGATCTCAAGCCAAATCCGATGACTGGCACTCCCTCCGCTTCGTCGCTCGGCATTTTAGGCGGAGATCTGGCGCCGCTCATTCACCGCGGCCCTCAACGTAGTCCTGCTCTTTACACTGAACCTTCGCAGGCGCGAGTGGCCGTGAGTCGCCTAAGTTGCTGCTTTGTCATTACGACTTCGGCATCCCGGCGTTTCGGCGGCTTGGTTCGCCATCCTTACATTGTCCGCATCCTTTACACTTCCATTGCGGCCAAAAGTCACCTGACTTGAAAAACATAGAGAATCTCAGGTGGCACAATGCTTGCGAAGCCAACCTAGGCTTGCTTGTCGGATTCGGTTCTCGCCGCTCCCGCTTATCCGGAAAGTCGCGATGATTCCGATGTCCGCAGTATCTCTTCGGCTCATGCTTCTCTGTACATCGGGGTAACGTTACGGCCGCACGCCCGTCGGACTCGTTTGTGGCGTTGCGGGAGGGCCCCGCTCGGATTTCGTTCATGTGCGAAGCCCGCACCGTATAAGCGGCAGTGGATTACCTCGTCGGTGTTACGGAGAGGGTCACGCAAGGGCTTAATGCATCAGCGGCGGAGGGAGTCATGACGATGCATTCGTTGGCGACACTAAGTTTCGAGATGGGGCTCCTGGCCGCGACGGAACACCCTCCCTTCACGTACAAGAGCCGAAAAGCAAGGATGCATGTCCGGATTATCGAATTCAAATTGGGGCCGGGAACGCGACAAACAGCCGAACGGGTCGCCGACGAGCTGAGCAGGTTCTGTCCGTCACTCCACGGTTTTGAATCGGTCTCATTCTTTGCGGATTTCGAAACGGGCGATTACGGCAGCTACAGCGTGTGGCAGACGCAAGACGACGCCGACAAGGCGGCAGACACTTTCATGCCCGACTTACAGCGAAGGCTGGGCAGCCTGCTAAAGGCAACACCGGTTATGCGGAGCCTCGAGTTATACGTGCCTCGAATTTGATCGCGGCAAGGCCGCCGCAACTCGCGCCCGCCACCATGCGGTACAGACTCGATCTTGTGTGAATAAGTCCCGCAGTGTGAACCCCCGGCCCTTCGACGGTTCGCTGCATTCGGCGCCGATCGACCTCGGAATCCTCGCCGTTTTATAGCTCGACGGGAGCGCGGCACTCGATCGAAGAAAACCAACTATAGCCTGACGAGCCGGGCACTTTCCTGCCATAGCCTCTCGCCAAGCTCGTCATCGCGCGCCATCTGGTCGGGCTCCGCGATACGCTTGTTGATCACATAGGCACCGTGAAACGGCGCGGGCTCCGGCGTGGTGGCAAGAAAGAGCGAGGTTTCAGCCCCTTTTTCCGGGCCAACCAGGAACGGCTTTACAAGCCGCCATCCCAATCCCGCAAGTCCTGCGCGGTCGCCGATCGCGGTCGCAATCACGCCGGGATGCAGGCAACACGCGACGATCCCGCTGCCCGGGAGCCGCCGTGCCAAAGCACGGGTAAACAGGATATTGCATAGCTTGGACCGGCCGTAGGCCTTGAGCGGCGTCCAATCGCCCGGCGCCGTGAGCTTGCCGATGTCGAGCCGTGCCCCGCGATGGGCCTCCGAGGCGACCGTCACGACGCGGGCCGGCGCCGAGGCGCGCAGTCGGTCCAAGAGCAGGTTGGTCAAGAGGAACGGCGCCAAGTGGTTGACCGCGATCGTCATCTCGTAACCGTCGGCGGATAACTGCGAGCGCGGCGCGATAAGGCCTGCATTGTTGACGAGAAGATCGAGCCGCTGATGTCCCGACAGAATCGTCCCCGCCAGCGCGCGCACTTCGGCGAGGCTGGCGAAATCCGCGAGCACCGTTTCGACGATTGACGAACCGGAGCGCTCGATGACCAGGCGGCAAGCCCGGTCAACCCGCGCCGGATCGCGCCCGGCCATGATCACACGAAACCCGATATGAGCCAGCCCGAGCGCCGTATAGAACCCGATCCCGGCACTCGCGCCGGTCACGAGCGCGACACGTTCGCGATCCGCCGCCCCCGGCACGCTATTCGCCGACAAGCTCGTAGCGTCCCAGCCGCGCCATCATCGGCACGCTCCCTTCAACCGTGATGCGCTGCATGAGCTGCTTGCGAGCCACCCTGTCATAGGCCGCCGCACGGCGCAGGACACAGCCGTTATCCCAGACCACGAGATCGTCGGTGCGCCACTTGCGGCTGTATATGATTTGTGGATGCGTGGCGAAATCCCTAAGCCACCTGATCAAGATGCGCCCCGCCTCGTGCGGCCATCCGATCGCCCGCGAAGCATGTGCGTCGGCATAGACCGCCTTTCGTTCCGCAACCGCATTCTCTCGCACCATGACCGGCCAGGCGCCCCGCAATTCGGCCTTTATTTCCGGGTTCAATACACTCTGGGGCGTCACCGTGCCGGTTGAGAAGGCAAGGCTGTGTGCTCGGCGCCAAGAAGCCTGAAGCTTCTGCTCATCTCGTTCCACGGCGCATGATAAGCCCCATGCATCGTCGCAAACTCGGTGGCGCGGCCTTCCGGTAGGACGATCCCCGTCGACCGCAGCGAACACCGGGACGGGGCCGGTTTCAACGAACTGCCGCTTTGCCAAAAGTCGCTTCCTTTCTCGGAGATCATTCCGCCGTCTTCCGATCGGGTCATCCCCCCGCCTCGATGTCAAGGTCCGATTTTTTGGAGGCAATCAGCGGAACCACTGACTTCAAGTCCTGACAAATGACCGCCCTTAGGTGCAACCGGATCAGGAATACGAGGCCAGCGATGGCCTCGAAAAGTCCCGACTGCGACGGCAGGCCGCCAAATTATTCGAAATTCCGGCCTGACTTCCGATTGGACGCGAACAGACCGAAAATCAGGAGTCCCCCACCAAACAAGAAGATCGAGGCGGGCTCCGGAACGGCATCACCTGCGGCGACCAGAATGACGTCCGCGGGGTCGGAGATGCTGTGGTTGAAATTAAACGGAACGGAAAGATTCGGATCGGTTTCCGAGCCGAGCAGCACGAGGTTGCTGCCGAACCCGCTTTCGAGGGCGGGAATATCGGTGACGTCACCGGATTGACTTGACGATTGTGTCGCTTGTGACGATGACGCGCAGTTCCGTCCGGCACCGAAATCTGCGCAGAGCGCCGAAAATGTCTGACTTCCTGTCATCAGAAAAGCGGCGATTTGGTCGAGCGAGTTCAACTGAGTGTTCACGGAATCCTTGTTGAACCTGATCCCGGTATTGGTGACGGAATACGCCGACCCGAAGA
>JBJKQL010000121.1:0-40157 GCA_046705265.1 Ferrovibrionaceae bacterium | reverse complement strand
TCCTAAAGTTAGAACCGGAACCCGAGGCACCGAGGCCACCGAGAGACCCGGTGGCCGAAAGGGCTGTGGCCGAGCTGAGTCGGTTATATAAATGACCGCGTTGCAGAACCGTGAGCGTGTCGCCACCGAGATCGACAATCTCCACCAGGTGCATTTTTTTCAGTTTATGCGCTGCGTGGCGCCTCGGCTCATGAGGATGTCGGACGCGGAGCACGCCGCGGTCATGGCGATGCAGGCGGATGGCGATCGGCTTGGCGAAGTGGCGAAAGCGCTTCGGCACAACGAGATCACCATCGAGGCGGCACAAGCCGAGGCTAAGCGTTTGATGACCGCACTCCCCGAGTTCGACGAGGAGTCCCTTTCGGACTTGGCCCATCTTCGCGCGATCTCTGACCGGCTGGCCGGCGTCGAGGCGGTTGATCCCGAGGTTCGCGACTCCGATGAGGCGGCTGCCGATGGCTGAGCGGGAGTGTGGTGCCGCCATGGTTTCCGGGCGCCCTAAAGCCGACACCGACCCGATCAGCTCGACACGGCGAACGAATTTGAAGGATCTCGAAAGACGGCTGGCGCGGTGGAAGGATCAGGTGCCGGAAGAATTTTACGATGACGAAGACGAAGACCGCACCGAAACCTAAGCCGAGGCGGCCACGGAAGCCGAAGCAACCGCCCGTGCTGGCGTGGCAAACAGAGATTCTTTTGCACTTGGAGCGATTGAATATCAAGGCGACCCAAATCCGGGACCTGATCGAGCTTTCCCGCGCCAAGGGCGAGAAGGCCAAGGCGCTTAGGGCTCACATCGACGAAGGTGACCGACTCTTGGCCCAACTCTCTGCCGAGATTACCGGGGGAGATCATGGCTGAGCGTTTAAACGCCGCCGAGTACGCCGCGATGTCGCCAGAAACGAGGGCGGAACGCAAAAAGGAAGGCCAACGCCGCTGGCGGGAAAAGAACCGGGCGGCCATGGACGCGGCTAGGCTTGAGAAGCGGCAACGGAAACTAGCGGAACGGAAACGCAAAGCCGCGGTGGCGTTCGCGGCCAAGCGGCTGGCGCGACTCGGAATCGCGGTTGATCCCGATGAGGACGTCGATCCCGCTGCGCTGACGCAAGCATTGAAGGATATCGAGGCCGAGGGCCGCGACGAAGACGATTCCGATTGGTGACGCGCCGCTCTTTGAGCATTCAGTTAGGCCCTGTTTACAGGGCTTTTTTTATGTCCGGAGAAAGCGCATCAGACGTTTTTTAGGTCCAGGCGCGATAATACAACTCGTCAAAGTGAAGTCAGCCACCCGGCTGCAAACCAACTAGAGGATTTACACAATGACGCCGAAACGACTCTCCGACTCTATTCAGAATCTCGAAGACATCCTTGAGCGATCGCGTTCGACGGCGAATTACCGCCCACTCGATCTCGCCGATATCGGTCCCGTTGGCCCGGTACAGGAGTCCAGCGGCCGAGGCGCTGCCAGAATCGTCAGAGACTACGCATCGCCTGCACCGCAACGCGCTCCGCAAAGGCTTTATTCAGGCATGGCGGAAGCGATCGACAACGACCTGACAGAGCTGAAGGCCGATTTGCGGGTCGTCGCCGGGACAATTTTCGATCTTGTCAGCAAGTCAGACGACGATCACGGCGACAAAGTGAAGAAGCACTTGAAAGATGCCCGCCATGCTTTGCGGCAACTCGCCAGCATTCTCGACGACTTCGACGAAACAAAAGAGCGGGCCAAGGACGCCGAAGACGAAGACGATCTTGAAGACGTCGCTGAAGATATGCGGCATCATGCCGGCAAGGCGGCCGCCCGAATCAAATTCTACAAAGCCGCCATGGGCAAGGCCATCGCCTCGACTCAGGATGACGAGGACTCAGGGAAAGAGTTTGACGATGCGGCCGAGGAAATCCGCAGCGAGTACAAAAAGCTGAAGCGCCGGATGGAGGGCAAGGACGAGGACTCCGAGGCTAAGGAGCAAGAGGCGCGTGATCGCAAAGAGGCCGAGGCCGAGAAGGCCAAGAAGTCCTACCGGCCGCCGGCGAAGGGTCGAGGACTGGAAGATTTCACTATGTCGCCACCGCAAACAAACGTGACCAGCATCCTGTCTCGGGCCGGGGCTTTCGGCCGCCGCAACGCCGCGCCTCCGACGGGAGCGCAAGCCGCTGTCGCGAAGGCCGGCAACTCGCTGGCGGCGATAAAGGAACGGATTCTCGGATCAAGCTGCACGATGGAATCCAGCCTCAGGGCTCAGAGAATCGCGCAGATGCTTGAGAACGGCGCGAACGCTGAAGCGGACGAACTGTTGAAATCTTCGACAGCCGACGTGAAGAACCTGTTTCACTAATTGAGTTTCGGCGGTTCCCCTTATCTGGCCGCCGAAAAGAGGGGGCAGCGGTACGGGGCCGCCGCCCCCTTTTCTTTGGTATTAGCAATCGGCTATCTTTTTAAGACATCCAACCGTCCCGGCCACCATCGTCGAGGCACGATTTCCTCGATTCCTATAGTGCTTCTCCGGCGCTCTGATCGGGCCGGGATCGGGCTTCCTGATCTCTTGGCGCTGGCGAAAAGAATCCGGCGCTGGCAAGCGAAGAGACGGGCGGAGCCGAAGAAAAGCCCGGCGCTGGGCCGGGCCGAGGGCAGCGTGATCTAGGCTGCAAATCTAATGCGTGCCGGCATTGCCGCAAATGAAGTAGCCGTGCTTCATTCTGAGTTGAACACTTGATTCGTACATTTTAAGTGCGTCGTCGCGGGACATCGGCGCGCTTTCTTCTGTCCTTGGATGCTCGCGGAATCGCCAGATCACCTTAAACCTGTTGGCGCCGAGGGAAACAACGGAGACACCTGCTTTCGAGCGCAGCACCGCTTTGTCGAGATTTTCCATGATGAAAGCCCCTAGCTTTAACGCCAGTGGGCGGCACTGGCAGCCGGGGACTCAAAACAGGTACGGACCTGCGGGGTTATTCGCCTTGCGGCTCTTTTATTCGCCCATCCCCGGCCAGGGGCATGCGGGCATGATTAAACCGCCAGCTATCGGGGGCGGCTTCCGCCGTAGGTGTTTTGAGCACCACGACCAGCCTGCCCTCGGGCGGCGATGGAGTCAAGCGGGGCGGCAACAAGCCGGGGCGGGGCCGTTCCCGCTCGACCGTGTTACCTGTAGCGTTACCTATGGTGAATTTTGGCTGTGGATAAGTTTGGCTAAGTAGTTGGCGCGCCGTGGAAGATTCGAACTCCCGACCCCCAGATTCGTAGTCTGGTGCTCTATCCAGCTGAGCTAACGGCGCTCACGCGACAGCCTAGGGAGAAGTCGCCGTCCCCCGCGGCTGGCGGACACTACTGAAAACAGGCTTTAATGGCAAGTCTGGCGGTGCCGGCGCGAGGCGGCGGCGGGTCAGCCGCTCCAGCACCCGGAGCGGCGATTTTTGTTCATGTGCCATGGCTGCAACCGGCAGATGAAAGGTCTGCTCAAGAAGGTGCTGGCCATCGAGCGCCGCGTGCAGCACCTGATCGGAAAACACGATCCAGGTCGCCCCAGCCGGGAATACGATCTCGGCGCGCGGGGCTTCGGCCTGATACAGGCGGTCCGCCTTGGCGCCATCATGAAGAGCAAGCATGTAGCGGTCGTAGGGGCTGCGGTCTCCTTTGATGCTGCCGAGCCGCCGTAGAAGCCAAGCCGAGGCGGCACTCCGCAGTTTGATCTTTGGCAAAAAGCGGCGAGCGAAATTCTCGAACGACTCCCCCACCTGCCAGATGCGCGCCTGGCCGGCCGGATTGACGTTCGAAAACACGCGGAGAATACGGAGCCCCCCGGTCGGACGTGAAGGAAAGGCATCCACATGCAGCCACCGGTCGTCCTTACGGGAGGAGATGCGGCGGTGGCCGATGGCGGCCGGCCGGAAGCTCGTCCGGGCCCGGATCAAGTCGGCGGCATAGCGCGGCAAAAGATCCCGGACAAGCTGCTCCGTGCCGGCGGAAAAACGGGCGATCATCTGGCTGAAGTTGACGAGGTCGCTGCCCTTGAGCCGGACGCCATGGCAGGCGCCAGTTTCCGGATCATAGCTGATGTTTTTCGCCTTGCCATCGGCTATCGCCGGATCGAAAAAGCGCTGTTCCGGCGGTTCCACCGCAAATCCGAGATGCGGCGCAAATAGGATGAGGCCATCTTCCAGGGACGGAGTGGCGGTCTCCATGCACGCTGCAGTATAGGGGCCGGACCACGATTCGATCTTGATCTCTCGCACGACCCGCATTGGCGAACCTCCCAAGCTTTGCGCTCGAGCATCCCCCAACAATCCCATCATATCCACAGCGTCAGGAGCGAGCAATCGCGCCTGCCGCGCGGGCAAAAGCTCCTTGTTCGCCTATTCGACTTTGGCTAAGATTGCGCCCGTCCGTTGACTAGTCTGGGGGGCCGGTGTTTGTTGCCAGGGGGGCGCTACTCCGTATCGGCAACCGCCGCTCATAATCATAAAACCAAGGGCGCCGGTATGGCTTGTCGTGTTTCTGTCGCCGTTTTGCTTGCGTCGGCCCTGGCTCTTGGTGGCTGTTCCTATACCGAAAATACGCTCTGGCCGGCCTTGGGCTTTCAAACACAAAAGAGTTCCGAGCTGACACCTGCGACGCAGTCGCCGAAGGCACAGCCGACGGTTCAAGCGAATGCCCAACAGGGGCCGGCGCCGTCGCCGGCAGGCGAGCCGCCGATGCCGGAGGCGCCGCAATTCAGCACCGCCTCGGCCCTCGCCGCTTCGCCGCTCGTGATCGGCGGCGGCGCGATTACCATCAACGGCGATTCGACCGGTACGGCCGTAGGCCACCGGGTGGCGGCGTTGCAGCGCGAGTTGTTGAAGCTGCGCCAGGATCTCTCAGGCCAGGCTGCGCGGTTCCAAACGCTCCGTCAGCGCGTGGTCCGGGATACCGAGCTGTACCATGGCCTCGTCGCGGCCATCGATGCCCGGCTTCAGATCGGCACCACGCCCGGCAATCCGATCGTGGAGCATCAGTGGAACGAGGCGCAAGCTGCTCTTAACCGGCTGGCCGGCGACACCGCAAGCGTCAGCAGCCTCGGCAACGAGGTCGCCGGCACGTCTTCCAACGCTTCTTATATCTTGCATGCGGTGCGGAGCGCCTTTGGCGTTTCTGGTGCCGTCGATCTCGATCACCGGCGTCTTGTCGAACTTCACGACGCGACCGAGGAGACGCAAATCGGCATTAATCGCTTGATGCAAGACGTGAATACTCTAATAAGCCGTCAGTCTGCCTATGTCGGGGCTGAGCGCGTCAATTTGGCGCATCTCTCGACCGCGATCAGGAACGGCCAGCTCTATGGCGCAAGCGCGTCGCAGATCGGGGTATCACCCGTGGCGGCGACGTCCTATGGCCTGCCGAGTTCGCCCAGCCTCGCCGGTCGCCAGCCGCTTATGATCATTCACTTCAATCGCCCGGCCGTTCGTTATCAGCACCAGCTCTATAACGTGATGAATGAGGCGCTGAAACGCCGGCCCCAAGCAAAATTCGACCTTGTGGCGGTGGCGATGGGGCGCGGATCGGCAGCTCAGATCGCCATGCATCAAAGCCGCGCCCGGGCCAGTGTCGACAAGGTTTTCCGCAGCCTGATCGCAATGGGGCTTCCGGCTGACCGCATGACGCTTTCAGCGACTACCAGCCGGGCCGTGCCGAGCGACGAAGTCAGGATTTACGTTCGCTGAGCAACCGTCCGCTGTTGCCGCCGATTTCATCCAAGTGCGATTAGGCTTTATCCGGATCGAATGTCCGGTAACCGGGGTAATCGCCAAGACTCTCGGCATGAAAAACCGCGCGACCGATGGCGCGGCTGATGCAATCTGAGGCGATATGTCCGAGCCGGGAAAGCGCTAGCGGCGTCGGTTCCGGTAGGGCCAGGACCCCGGTGGCCAGAACGAAGATGGTGTCGCCGTCAAGCGGCGTATGTGCCGGGCGAATCGCCCGCGCGAGGCCGTCATGCGCCATCATGGCGACGCGAAGCGCCATCGCCTTGTCGAGGGCAAGGTTGGTCGCGACCACGCCGAGACACGTATGGCCGCCGAGCCGGCCATCCACGGGTAGGTCGAGATCGAGGTCCCGTTGCCGGCCTGCCCTCGCGTCGCTGTTGGCTGCGCCGCCGAACTCATTCGCTTGCTCGAAGGGCGCGGCCCAAAGCCGCCGGCCTGCCGGCTCGACGACGCTGCCGACCGGATTGGCCGCGACCAGCGCGCCAATCTGCCAGCCGGTTTCATCCACTGCCGAGGCGCTACCGAGGCCGCCTTTCAGCCGCCCGGCCTTGGCGCCCAATCCAGCGCCGGCATTGCCAAGGGCGAAGTCGCGGCCAACGGCCGCGATCGCGGCCTCGCCAAGCGCGCGATAAGGTGGTTCACGGCCCCAGTTCTTGTCGCCGCCATTCGCGAGGTCAAAAAGGATTGCGGCGGGCACGATCGGCACCCGAAAGCCGGCGACGGGAAAGCCGCGGCCCTGCGCGACAAGCGCGCTCATGACGCCGCCGGCCGCATCGAGGCCGAAGGCCGAGCCGCCACTCAAGACCACCGCGTCAATCTTTGGGACAAGGGAGGTTGGGTTGAGCGAATCGGTTTCACGCGTGCCGGGACCGCCGCCCCGGACATCGACGGCGGCAACCGCCGGCTGCTCCGGTAGGACCACGGTGACGCCGGTCCGCGCCCGTTCGGAGACCGCATTGCCGACCAGAATGCCGCTGACGTCGGTGATGAGATTGCGCGGTCCGGCCTTTAGCATAATGTGGCGATCGACTTCATGGTAATCCGGCGACGATAAAAAGCCGGCGGAAGGGGAACAACGTGCCGCCATCGGCGCGTGGCGGATAGGCGGCTCTCATCTTGGCACGATAAAGGTCGAGGAAGCACTCCTTCTCGTCGGCGTTCATAGCTTCCAAGAGCGGCGCCAGCGCCGTGCCCTTAGTCCACTCCAGCACCGAGTCCTTGCCTTCAAGTACCTGGAGATATTCGGTTTCCCAGATGTCGAGCCAAGCTACGTGTGGCCTCAGGCAATCGTAGTAATAGGCCGGCTCGGCGACCGGAAAATGGCGGAGATGGGCTTCGAGGCGGCGGGCATTCGGCATTGCCCCGATGGCCTCGGCCATGCCGGTATGGGAGGGCGCGGCCTGATTGTGCGGCATCTGCACCGCGAGGACACCACCCGGCTGCAGCATGCCAAGATAGGTCAGCATGGCATCGGCCGGATCGTCGAGCCAGTGCAAGGCGGCGTTGGAAAAGATCAGGTCAACGGGTTTCGTCGGCCGCCAGGTCGCCATGTCGGCCTCGATCCATTCGATAGGCGGGATTTCGACGCGTGCGCGCTGCAACATTTCAGGTGAGCGGTCGACGCCGATTACCTCGGCGTCGGGCCAGCGTTCGCACAATAGCCGCGTGACGCTACCGGGGCCGCAGCCGACATCCACAATACGCCGTGGATGCCCGTGCGGCACGCGGGCCAGGAGGTCGCGCGCCGGGCGACGCCTGAGATCGGAAAAGGCGAGATACTGTTCCGGGCTCCACCGCTGCATCAGGCACTCCTTTCGACACTTTGAAGCACGCTGGTCTCGGGCAGATGAAGGCGGAATTCGCTGCCCTCGTGGCCGCTTCTTTCGAGAAAGATATCTCCTCCTTGCGCGCGCATCAGATCGCGGGCAATGGCGAGGCCAAGGCCCGTGCCGCCGGGCCGGTACGCGCTGGTGAAGGCCTCGAAGAGATGGCGGCGTGCGGCGTCCGAAAATCCCCCGCCGGTGTCACTGAGAAAAAGATCAACGGCGCCACGCTCCATTCGGGCGCTAAGCGCGACCACTCCCTCGCCCACGATCGCCTGTACGGCGTTGCGGCCGAGGTTCAAGAGCACGCGGAAAAGCTGGTCGCGGTCGGCCGAGATCACGATTTCCGGCGGAATGGCGTTTTGCCAGCGGATGCGGCCATCCGCAGGAAGCCCGATCGACGCCGCGGCCTCTTCGGCAAGTGGTCGCAGCGCGAAGGTGGTTCTTTGGGGGGCCGACTCGTCGGCGCGGCCGAATTTTAGCGTCGCGGTGCAAAGCGCGATCGCGCGGTCGATGGCCGCGATAAGGCGTGGCGTCACGCGCTTGACGTTGGGATCTTCAGAAGCCGCGATGCGATCGGAGACCAGTTGCGCGCTGCTCAGGATATTCCGGAGATCATGGTTGATCTTGGCAACTGCGGCGCCGAGGGCGGCAAGCCGCGCCTTCTGGCGCAGTGCGCCGCGAATCTCCTGCTGCATCACCGCGAGCTCGTTTTCCGCGATGCCGATTTCGTCTCGTCGCTGGGTCGGAGGAAGGGTGTGGGCGTCGTTCTCCGGCTCCTTTCGGAAGGCGACGAGGCAGGCGGTAAATCGCTGCAGGGGATACACGATGAGCCATTGCAAGCTGGCATAGACCAGCGCCGCGGTGAGCGCCGAAATCAGGATCGAGAGCGACAGTATGTGCCACGAATAGTCATACATCGCCTGTTGCAATGGCGCTTCGTTGATCACCATCTCGACTTCCATTCCTGGTTCGCCGGGAATCGTCCCGAGAACGCGCAGAATCCGACCGCTTGCCGTCAGGCTGCCGATCGCCCCTGCAATCGCACCGAAGAAGCCGACATCGCCGAGACGGATGACCTTGTTCACTCGAACGGGCAAGGCATGCTGCAGCAGAAGATAGCGAGCCTCTGGCGTATGCAAAACGACGGCGCGGGCGCCGACCTCGCGGAGGAGTTCGCGGCGCAGCGTTGGCGACACCATATGATTCGGCGCTTCAATCAGGGCGAGAGCCGCGAGATGGGCGGCGGCAATATGTTCGTTCAGCCACGTCAGACGGTAGCGGGCGATGGAGGGAAGATAGATTAGGACTTCGCTCAACATGACGAAGCCGATGGTCAGCACGAGAAGACGCGCCGAAAGGCTGTGCCCACGCGGGACCGGGAATCGCGAACCGCCGTTCATTGACGCCATTTTAGCGGAATTTTGTCTTCATGCCGCGTCTCGTTATGGCCCGAAGTGGCGGAGCAATCGCACGAGTTTCCGCGTTCGAGGCGAGAACAGCATCGGGGCGAAGAACTCGCCAGCTACCCGCTTCGTGATCTCGCCTTCGGTCGGGTAGGGCAGCACCAGATTGGCGAGGGCGCCGATCTTTAGCCGGCGCGAGATCGCCAAGACCCAGGGTTGGATCAGCTCGCCCGCCTTGGCGCCGAGAATGTCCGCGCCAAGGATGCGGCCGCGGCGGCTTGTGATGACCTTGATCAGACCACGCGTCTCTCTCTCGGCCGTTGCGCGGTCGTTGCAGGAAATTGGAAACCGCAGAATACGGATCGAACCGAATCGCTGGCGGGCCTCTTCCTCACCAAGGCCGACGTGGGCAAGTTCCGGCGCGGTATATGTGACCCACGGGATGTTGTCTTTCCGAACTCGCGCCGGCAGGTGAAACAGTGCACGGCGAATCACGATGCCGGCATGATAACTCGCGACATGGGTGAAAGGCAGTCCGCCGGCCGCGTCGCCGATGGCGAAAACCCGCCGATTGGAGGTCCGTAATCCGCGATCAACGATGATGCCGTGTGGGCCATAGGCAATACCCGCAGCATCGAGTTCGAGATCGGCGACAGTGGGAGCCCGGCC
Source organism: Ferrovibrionaceae bacterium (assembly GCA_046705265.1). GTDB lineage: Bacteria > Pseudomonadota > Alphaproteobacteria > Ferrovibrionales > Ferrovibrionaceae > JAJYTL01. The sequence continues at coordinate 30,523 of JBJKQL010000121.1, read as the reverse complement.
GACGGCGATGAGAAGATGGCTGGCGACAAGCCGGTGCTCCGTCCCGTCCTCGGAATAGTCGATGTGAATATCTTTCCTGTCGCCGGCGGCATCAAGCGTGTCGGGTCCTTGCGTGATGCGAAGGATGCGGACCGGGTTGAGGATGCGGACGTCTTCAGCCCGTAGCGTTTCAAGCAACAGCGCCACCAGCTCGGAATCATCGCGAACGAGGGGGCGCGCCATTTCGAGGACGCTCACTTCGGCACCGAGGCGGCGGAAGGCTTGCCCGAGTTCAAGGCCGACCGGGCCGGCGCCGATAATGGCCAGATGGCGGGGCAGAAACGGCGTTTCGAAAATCGTTTCATTGGTAAAATAGGGGACACGGTCAAGTCCCGGGATCGGCGGCACCAGCGGATGCGAGCCGGTTGCAATCACCATATGTCGCGCCTCAACCGTCGTTCCAGCCGCCTCGATCCGTCGCGAATCGGCAAAGCGGGCGGTGCCCGGAAGGACCTTGACGCCGAGTCCCTCGAAACGTTCCCTAGAGTCGGCCGGAGCTATCGCCGCGATGGTCTCGCGAACGTGGTGATGCACCTCCTTGGGCTCGACCCGAGGCGGGCCGAGATGGATGCCGAAGCTTGCTGCGGTTCGGGCGTTTGCCACCCGTGCCGCCGCGGCGATCAAGGCTTTGGATGGGACGCAGCCGGTATTCAGGCATTCGCCGCCGAAGGTGCCCCTTTCGATCAGTACGGTTTCAGCGCCAAGCCCGGCTGCCCCGGCTGCGACCACGAGCCCCCCCGCACCAGCACCGATAATGCAGATGTCCGGCCGGAGAATACCGCTCATTTCTCACCTTTGCGTGACCGATAGGAGCCATAGATCAGGGTCAGCATGGCAAGCCCGATCAGCGGTAGAACGAGATTGAGTTGAAAGATGTCGGCCCAGCTTAGGGTGCGGCCAGCTTCGAGCAGAGCCCCCAGCGTGTTGCCGAGAATCACGTACATCAGATGGGCAGGGATCACGCCGATAAAGGTGATGACGATGAAATCAACGAGACCGATGCCGAATGCCACGGCGCCGAGATTGCCGAGCCAGCTCGGCGTAAGCGGGAGGAGACGGACGAAAAGCAAATAGATCTTGGGGTTGCGTGGGAATCCCCGCGGCGCTTTGCCGAGCCAGGTCTTGAGTCGGGCGGGGATCGTGTTGCTGACTGCGGCGTCGGCGGAAAGATAGACGATAGTATCGCCGAGGGTCACGGCGATAACGGAATAAAGTGTCGCGAGCGGCACCGAAAAGAAAATCCCGCCGGCAAAGGCTAGAATCGCGCTCGAGGGAACCGAAAGGGTGCAGATCGCGGCGTAAATTGCGACATAGGCAAGGGGGGCAAGAATTGGGTGACGGCCGGTCCAGGCCATGAGCCAAACTTGGTTTCGCTGCACCGCGGCCAGAGTAACGCGCTGGTTCAGGCCGAAGCCGAAATAGGCGATGGCGCCGGCGATTAGCAATGCCACGGGCAAAAAGCGCCACGGGCGAAGGCTTTTCAGCCCTTTGGCCAGCTCGCGCGGCCGCTTCGCATCAGCTTGGGCCATGCGCTGCCTACGTCTCCAAAGCACCGCGGCCTGCCCTGCCGCGCCGAGGGTCGCCCGGCCGATTTCTCTGTGTCACGGCGCGGGCTTTTAGGATGACCGCGCTGGCGGGAAAAGGGAAGTGCTGTTGTGAAAGCATCATCTCTCGGTCCAGGTATGCCCTGGTTAGGCCGGCGGTTTCCGCCCGACTAGGGTGGACAAGACGCGGCTTTTGCGGCAGAAATCGGACAAGGCGGCGTGGGCCCCGGCGCGGAGCCTAGGCGTCGGCAAGTCTCTTGGAAAGGACAGGCCCCCGTGGCACCGATCGGCAAGGACAGCCTGAAAACCCGTCGGCGTTTTCGGCTCGGCAGCAAGCACTACGAATATTTCAGTCTGCAGGCGGCCTCGCTCGCCGGAATTGGCGATATCCCAAGGCTGCCCTTCTCTCTCAAGATTCTGCTTGAGGGCCTGCTCCGCCGCGAAGATGGGCGCACCGTGACCGTTGACGATATCAAGGCGGTCGGGCAGTGGACGAAGAAGCGCAAATCGAGTCGAGAAATCGCGTTTTACCCGGCCCGCGTCCTGATGCAGGACTTTACCGGCGTACCGGCGGTCGTAGATCTCGCTGCGATGCGTGACGCCATGCGGTCGATGGGCGGTGATCCCAACCGCATCAATCCGCTCTCGCCGGTTGATCTTGTCATCGATCATTCGGTGATGGTGGATAATTTCGGCACCCGCCGGGCCTTCGCTGAGAATGTGACGCAGGAATACCATCGCAACGGCGAGCGCTATACGTTCCTCCGCTGGGGCCAAGAAGCTTTCGACAACTTCCGCGTCGTGCCGCCCGGGACGGGCATCTGTCATCAGGTGAACCTGGAATACTTGGCAAAAGTGGTGTGGAGCGAGAAAATCGACGGCAAGCTCGTCGTCTATCCCGATACTGTGGTCGGGACCGATAGCCATACGACGATGGTGAACGGCCTTTCGGTTCTCGGCTGGGGAGCTGGGGGAATCGAAGCCGAGGCGGCCATGCTCGGCCAGCCGATTTCGATGGTCTTGCCTGAAGTGATCGGTTTCAAGCTCGTCGGCAAGCTGCGCGAGGGCGCCACCGCAACCGACCTTGTGCTCACGGTGACGCAGAAGCTGCGCGCCAAGGGAGTGGTCGGTAAGTTCGTCGAGTTCTATGGCCCGGGCCTCGATGATCTGGCGCTCCCTGATCGTGCCACCATCAGCAACATGTCGCCAGAATACGGTGCCACCTGCGGCTTCTTCCCCGTCGATCAGGCGACCATTGCCTTTCTTAAGGCGACCGGCCGCAGCCCGTCGCAATGCGCACTGGTCGAGGCTTATGCCAAGAAGCAGGGGCTTTGGCGCACCGTGCGGACGGCAGACCCGATCTTCACCGACACGCTCGAACTCGATCTCGGCACGGTCGAGCCTTCGCTTGCCGGCCCGAAGCGGCCGCAGGATCGCGTGCCGCTTTCCGCCGCCGCGAAGACCTTCGACCAGGCGGCAGTGGAGGTCTTCGGCGCCGCCAAGGCCGATTTCCGCGCACCGGTGAAAGGCGAGAAATATACCCTCGGCCATGGCGATGTGGTGATCGCAGCAATCACCTCATGCACCAACACGTCAAATCCGAGCGTGATGGTGGGCGCGGGGCTCTTGGCCCGCAACGCGGTCAAGCGCGGACTCAAGGTCAAACCCTGGGTCAAGACCTCGCTCGCGCCAGGCTCCAAGGTCGTGACCGACTACCTTGCAGCCGCTGGGCTGCAGGCGGATCTCGACAAGCTTGGTTTCAATCTTGTCGGTTACGGCTGCACCACCTGTATCGGCAATTCCGGCCCCTTGGCCGAGCCGATCGCCGCTGCCGTCAAGGACAAAGACCTTGTCGTCTGTGCCGTGCTTTCCGGCAACCGCAACTTCGAGGGCCGCATCAATCCGCTCACCAAGGCGAATTATCTCGCCTCGCCGATGCTGGTGGTGGCCTATGCTCTGGCGGGCTCGATGCGGATCGACCTGCAAAACGATCCCCTGGGCGCCGACCGCAAGGGTCAGCCCGTCTATCTCCGGGACATCTGGCCGTCTGCCAAGGAGGTCGCCGCCACCGTCCGCAAGGCGGTGAAGCCCGCCATGTTCCGTTCGGAATACGGCGATGTCTTTACCGGTGACCGTAACTGGCGGCGGATCAAGCCCGGTAAGGAGGTCACCTATGGCTGGGACGCGAAGAGCTCTTACGTTCAGGCGCCGCCCTATTTCGAGAAGATCGGGCCGACCGCGCCGCCAGTCGACGATATCACGGACGCCCGGCTTCTGGCCCTGCTCGGTGATTCGATCACGACCGACCATATCTCACCTGCTGGATCGATCGCCAAGGAAGGACCCGCGGGCCGCTATCTCATCGGTCTCGGTGTCAAGCCGGTGGATTTCAATTCCTACGGTGCTCGGCGCGGCAATCATGAAGTGATGATGCGCGGCACCTTCGCCAATATCCGGCTGCGCAACGAAGTGGCGCCAGGCACCGAGGGCGGCATAACCCGCCATCAGCCCTCGGGTGAGGAAATGTCGATCTATGACGCGGCGATGCGCTATCAGAGCGAGGGTGTGCCGCTGGTGGTCGTCGCCGGCAAGGAATACGGTACGGGATCGAGCCGGGATTGGGCGGCAAAGGGCCCCAGACTTCTCGGCGTTCGCGTCGTGATTGCCGAGAGCTTCGAGCGTATTCACCGTTCGAATCTGATCGGCATGGGCATTTTGCCGCTGCAGTTTCCGGACGGCATGAACCGAAAAACCTTAAAACTCGACGGTTCCGAGATTTTTGCTATCGAGGGCCTTTCCGATGAGTTGAAACCAAGTGGTGCGGTGAAATGCCGTATTACCCGCACTAATCGCGCGAGCGAAACTCTCATTTTGCAATCCCGTATTGATACGGTCGATGAAGTGGAATACTTCCGCCACGGAGGCATTCTTCATTACGTTCTTCGCAACATCGTCCGCAAGGCGGCGTAGTGAGTTCGAGAGGTGGCGCGGACGGACCATAGTACCCCGCTCTTGCCTCAAGAAAACGTGATCAAAGCGACGGAAACGTGAATGGCCTTGCGCCGGGCGCTCGGCTATCGTTCGGGTTATGTGGCGCGCTCTTCTTATCGCTGGTCTCGTTCTTGGCATTTCGGTGCCCGCCCTGGCGCAAACCAAGCATCCCGGCGCGCCGGCCACCATGCCGACGGTGGTCGAGCTCTTTACGAGCCAGGGTTGCGATTCCTGTCCGCCGGCCGATGCTTTCCTGACCAAGCTCGCGCATCAGCCGGGGGTGATCGCGCTCACGTACGATGTCGATTACTGGAACTATCTCGGCTGGAAGGACACTTTCGCGACGGCCGCGACCACGGCACGACAGCAGGCCTACGCCGAGCGCATCTCGAACGGCGAACTCTACACGCCGGAGATGGTGATTGGTGGCATGGTCGGCGTCACCGCCTCGGATCAGAGTGTGGTGGAACGGCTGATCGCGCGAGCCGCAAAATCTCAGATGGCGGGTGGGATCGCGCTTAAGGTGACACGCAACGCATCCGGGGTGGTGCGAATCGGGGTTCCCGCCGCCGTGAAGCCCACCGCCGAGACTGCCGTGGTTTGGCTGATCGGCTACGATAGCCGACGCGTGGTAAGGGTCATGCGGGGCGAGAACAAAGGCCGAACCATAACCTATACCAACGTGGTGCGGCGCATCCATCCGATCGGCCACTGGTCAGGCGAGGCAGAATTCATCACCCTCTCTCCGGTCGACCTCAAGGGCAGCGACCGCGCTCTCGTTCTCGTGCAGATCGCCGGGGCGGGCCGCATCATCGGCTGCGCCAAGCTGCCGCCGGAAAAGGCGATGTGATTTAGTCCGCTCCGACCTAACCCGCCAGTCCCCGTGTCATCACGGCGCTTAGCCGGCGCGCAAAACCGGCCGGATCGGCGACTGGATCGCCTTCAATGATCCGTGCCTGGTCAAGGAGAAGTTCGGCCGCGTCCTTCAGACGATCGACGGCGCCTGGTTTGATCGCCTCTTCGGCCAGACGACGGATCAGCGCGTGGTTCGCATTGATTTCAAGAATGCGACGCTCCATGCGGTCGATCTGGTGGTTCTTCTGCAGCAGGCGGGCAAGGTGCATGTCGAGATCGCCGTCGTCCGCGACCAAGCATACGGCTGAATCTGTGAGTCGGTCCGATACCCGTACATTCTTTACGGCATCGCCAAGGTCTTGCTTCAAGAGTGCAATCAGGGTGCCGATCTGGCTTTCGGGGATCGCTTCCTCGCTCTCCGGTTTGTCCTCTTTTGGCGCCTTGATCTCGGTGAAGTCGCTGGCGCCGCGCGTCGCTGACTTGAAAGGCTTGCCATCGTAATCCGGACACATGTCGAGCCAGAATACGTCGACCGGATCGGCAAGCAAAAGAACCTCGATGCCGCGCGCGCGGAAGCCTTCAAGCTGCGGGCTCTTTGCCAGGGTTTCGGCATCTTCTCCGGTGATGGTGTAGATCGCCTTCTGGCCCTCCTTCATGCGTCCGACATAGTCGTCGAGCGAGACCAGTTTGTCGGAATGGGTGGAGCGGAAGCGGGCGAGTTTAAGGATCGCCCCGCGATTCTCTGCATCCTCGCAGATGCCCTCCTTGAACACGGCGCCGAAGTTCTCCCAGAACTTGGCGTAGGCCTCGGGTTCTTCCTTAGCTTCTTTTTCCAGTTCCCCAAGAACCCGATGTACCAAGGCGTGGCGAATCCGCGTCACCACCGGGTTGCGCTGCAACATTTCCCGGCTCACCGCGAGCGGCAGATCCTCGGAATCGACGACGCCGCGCAGGAAGCGAAGATAGGGCGGTACCAAGCCTTCGCACTGGTCGGTAACGAAGACCCGATGGACATAGAGCTTGACTTGATGCTTCCGGTCGGGGTGGAAGAGATCGTAGGGCCGCTCGGACGGCACAAAGAGAAGAAGCGTATATTCTAGCCGGCCTTCGGCCTTGTGATGGATGATGAGCCAGGGGTCGCCCAAGGTATGCGCGACGTGGCGATAGAATTCCTTGTACTGATTGGATGAGATTTCTGATTTCGGCCGGCTCCAGAGCGCGCTCGCCATGTTCAGCGTTTCGCCCGGGCCACTGCCCGCGAGCTTGATCGGTTGCGCAATGTGGTCGGAATACTTCTTGACGATGCGGTGGATGCGCTCAGGCTCCAGAAATTCGTCCTCACCCTGGCGGAGGTGCAACACGATGGTCGTGCCGCGCGGCACTTCCTCAGCCTCGTCGATGGTGAAATTGCCGCTTCCGTCCGACGTCCATCGCGAGCCCAGCGCGTCGCCCGCCTTGCGACTCGTCACTTCGACCTGGTCCGCGACCATGAATGCGGAATAAAAGCCGACACCGAATTGGCCGATCAGGCTGACCGTGCCACCGGCGTCCTTCGGCAGGTTCTCGAGAAAGGCTGCGGTGCCGGAGCGGGCGATGGTGCCGAGGTTGTTGATCAGTTCCTCGCGACTCATGCCGATGCCGTTGTCGATGATGCTCAGCTTTCGGCCTGGCTTGTCGATGGCGATGGTGATCCCAAGCTGCGGCGCGTCGTTAAGAAGCGAGGGTTCGGTTAGCGCCGCGTAACGCAACCGGTCGCAGGCATCGGACGCGTTCGAGATCAACTCGCGCAGGAAGATTTCCTTATCGCTGTAAAGAGAATGGGTGACGATGTGCAGAAGCCGCGTCACCTCGGCCTGAAAGGAAAAGGTCTGTTCGGTCATGGCCGGGCTATTCTCCGCCGCAAGAAAGTCACGGCCTTTATGTGAAAATTCCCGCGCCCGCCGTCAAGAGGGAAGGTCACGATCCGCTCTTGCTCTTTTTCGTCGTCGGCGCAGTCAGCTCGGCCGCCGTCTCGGTGAAATAGCCGGCCTGGTAACCGGAGATCTCGAAGGCCCAGCCCTCGACGGCCGCAGCTAAGGTCTTTGCCTCGGTCTGGGCCTCGGCCGGCGTCTTCAATACGTTCGCCATGGCAGGGGCTACCTTGCCCTTCGCTTTGTCGTTCGGTGCGGGGGCTGGCTTTATCGTGGCGGCCGGCGGAGCGGCGTAGGAGACGGCGAAGGTCACCCAGTCCTTGCCGCTGCGCTTTAGCGTTCGTGCCTTGATTACCAGTCCGTCGAAGGTGCGGAAGGTGGCGACCGGTGCCTTGGCGAAGCCCCAGCCTTGCGGTTTCGCCACGTCCTCAATCGATAGAGCTTCCAGGGCGGTTGGTACCTGGCCGGCAGTGGCGAGATCAGGCTTGGCGTGGGCCGGCAATCCCGAAACCTCGACGCCAGTCGCGGCCGGGCTCTGGCGCCGGATCACGATTGGTGTTGCTCCAGGATGGGCGAATTCCACCTCCTCGATCCGGTCTTGGGGGATGTTGAGAACTTCGCTCGTGATCCACAGCAGGAGATCTGGCTTCAGGTTTTCGAGATGGCCGCGGGCGAGCCAGGAGCGCTTGATGCCCGGCTTGCGCACGTAAAACACGCCGGCCGTCGCGCCAGCGGAGAAACTTTGCGTATTGCCGATGAAAAGCGCGGCAAGCGTCTTGCCCTTGCCGTTGGCGAGGGTGACCTCCACCGCTTTCGAACCCGCCGTTCCGAGCGAAGAAACGCCGATGTCCTTGTACAGCTTCGGATCGGCGGTCCGCCGCCCGATTCGTTTTGCCTCGGCCAGGGCGACCACGGCCTTCTTGACCTTGCCGACGTTCGCCGGATAGCCGTCTTTTTCGGCGATGATCCAATGGCCGGGGGCCGTGCGATGGATTATAAGATGGCTCTTGACCGTGGCGACGGTGATCGAGGCCACGTCATTCACGTGCTGGAAAAGCTTCGGAAACAACGGCGTGGGCTTCGTCGGTGCCCCGTTCTCCAGCGCGTTCTGCGTTTTCAGCGCGTAGCCTGCCGCAGCAGCGACCGCGAGTGTCACGACGGCAAGGACGATCAGGCTTCTGCTTCGCATGGTATCTCCGCGACTAATGGCCGCGCTCGACCCGCGCCTTGCGCCGGCGCCAACGGACGGCGCCGAGGCCCGACGCCACCAAAATCACGAGAATCGGCATCAGGCCGATGTTGATGAACTTGAGCCAGGTATCAAGCCGATCGATGTCCTTGTTGAGATCAAGCTGCACGCGACGGAGCTGCTGCCTGGTGTCGATGAGCTGCTGGCGGAATGAGTCAATCGCGGCCTTTTCCTGTGTTGTCAGAAGAAGCTTTCCGTTGCCGCCCTTCGTCGTGTCCTGCAGGGCCGAAAGCTTTCGCTCGGTGTTCTTCAACTTGTTTTGCAGCGCCTGTTCCTCGGAGAGGAAGCGTTGCTCGGCCTCGCGGCGAAGCTTCTCGACGACGAGGAAGGGGCGCACGCCGGAGCCGCGGCTGCGCAGGCTGATGAGATCGTGTGAACCGTTCAAATAGTCGATGCCGTTGATGACAAAATCAGCATTGGCGGCGACCGGTACGCCGACGTCTTGGCCCAGGACGCTTTCATCCTGCAACCAGAAGCGGTCGCGCAGCATGTCGCTATCGGCGACGACGATGATATTGACAGGGCCTGTGCTTTCCTTGAGGCCAGTTGTCGGCGCCGGCGCGGTCTTGCCGGGCGCGCCGGCCACGGCCTTGTTCTTCGCGGCGGTCGCCTTGGCCGGTTTGGGCGGTCCATCTGGGAAGGCGCTCTTGACTTTGCCGGTGATGTCGGCCGCAAGCACATAACGCTTGCCGGTTGGCTTCATTCCGACCAGGAGCGAGGCCGGGTCATAAAGCATGCGAAGGCGGCTCGTGTCCATGAGCTCGGCCTCGCGCGATGAGGTCAGAAGCGGGACGAATTTGGTGCCGGGTGCCGGCACCGGTTCAAGCGCACCCGCGCTTGCCATGTTGATGGCACTGAGGCTGGCCGTGATGATGTTCTTGTCGTTGTGGTGGTGTTTACCGACGGAGATCCAGGCCGGATAGGCCTCGGTTTCATGTCGGCCGCCGACCATGGTGTCGACTTCGATCGCGAGCTTGCGATCGGCGACAAACTTTCCCGGCACCATGCGCAAGCCCCAGGACTTGAACAGCTGCGGCAAATTCGCGCTTAAGGGTTGCGAGGGGTTGACGAACCCCATCCGGCCGGTTTCCGCCGCCTGCTCCTCCGAATAGGGGTCGACGAAGACCATCGCCCGCCCTTTTTTGAGCACGAATTGATCGATGGCGTAGCGGGTCGCCGCGCTCAAGCCCTGCGGATACACCACCAGAAGGATGTCGACCTTTGCCGGAATCTTGCTAACGGTCGGCTGTAGGAAATCGACGTCATAGAGCTGGCGCAGCCGATCGACGATGGCGTAAGGGCGGGACTGGCCGCGCATCGCGGCTTCGAGCCCGCCGGGGCCGAATTCGAGCGGCAGCTTGCTGATGACCCCGACCACGGGCTTTTTCGGATGTTCGAGGTTGTAGACGAGGCGCGTCAGATCATATTCGAGGAACTGCCCTTTGCTCGGAGAAAGAAACGGGATCACCTGCTGGCCGTTGGTGGAATTGGTGCCTTCCAGTCCGAAATAAAACTGTTCGTCGCCTTGCTGGTCGACCGGGACGCCGCGGATTCCGACACTGACCGCCTGATCCTCGGCCTTGGTGAAGGGTTCGGGGTCGATGGTTTCAAGGCGGATCTTGCCGCGCGAGAGGACGGCATATTGTTCGAGCAGGGCCCGCACGCGGTTGGCATAGGCCTCGATCTGCGGGAATTGGTCGGACAATCCCTCCGAATAATAGAGACGAAGCACGATTGGGTGCTTGAGCGAGGAGAGAATGTGTCGCGATCCGGCTGAGAGCGTATAGAGTTTGTCCTCGGTCAGATCGACATGGAGGTTCGGAAATCCGGCATCGGCAAGCACGTTAACGGCAACAAACAGGACCGCGGCGAGAGCAAGGCCGGCGATCGCCAACAGCTTACGTGTCATACTTCGCCCCCATCAGCCGGCCTTCTTGAGATTGACCACCACGGCGTTGGCGAACAGCCAAAAGGCGATGAGCGAGGCGAAGAACACGATATCCCGCAAATAAATCACGCCCTCGGTGATGGAATTGAAATGATCAAGGAAACTGAACGAGGCGATCGCTTGCACCAGCACTCGTGGCGCCCAGCTGGAAAAGAAATCTAGTACCATCGGTGCGCCTGAGACCGTGAAGAGGAAGCAAACCACGACCCCGAGCACGAAAGCGATGACCTGATTCTTGGTGATCGCCGACATGCAGCTTGAAATCGCGAGGTATCCACCCGCCATGAGCAGGCTGCCAAGATAGCTCGCGAGGATGACGCCATTGTCCGGGTGGCCGAGATAAATCGCGGTTAGCCACATCGGGAAAGTCAGCGCGAGAGCGATCGCAGTGAAGCACCAGGCGGCGAGAAACTTGCCAAGAATGATGTCACCAAGCCCGACGGGAAGCGTCATGATGAGTTCGATGGTGCCGGCCTTGCGTTCCTCAGACCATAGCCGCATGGCGATGGCCGGCATGAGAAACTGGTAGAGCCAGGGATGGAAATCGAAGAAGGGAATAAGATCGTCCTGGCCGCGGGTGAAGAAATCACCGACGTAGAACGTGAAGATTCCGATTAGAAACAGAAAGATGACGATGAATACGTAGGCAACCGGCGTCGCAAAATAATTGGCAAGCTCGCGTCGGAAAATATGAACCATGCCGTTCATGCGGCGACCTCGCTTGCCCCCGTGGTGATGGTGCGGAAGACCGCGTCAAGCCGGCCGGGCTCCGCGAAATGCTCGCCGAAACGCCAGCCACTGCCCTCGGGCCGTCCCTCGGCCAGGATGCGCCCGCGGGCGATGATCAGCGCCCGGGTACAGACTGCCTCGACTTCTTCCAGAATATGAGTCGATATGATGATGGCCTTGGTCTTCGCCATATCGTGGATCAACCGGCGCACGTCGTGTTTCTGATTAGGGTCGAGCCCGTCAGTCGGTTCGTCGAGAATAAGGATCGGCGGGTCGTGCAGGATCGCCTGCGCCAAGCCAACGCGGCATTTGTAGCCCTTGGAAAGCGTGTCGATCGGCTGTTCGAGCACCGCCTGCAGTGCCGCCTTCTCGATCACCTCGTTGATGCGTTGCCGGCGCGTTTCGCCGTGTAGGCCACGCACTTGGGCGATGAAGTTTAGAAAACCCAAGGGGGTCATGTCGGCGTAAGAAGGAGCACCTTCGGGCAGATAGCCGATCTGGCGCTTGGCCGCGATCGGCGCCGTCGCGATGTCGAAACCGTCAACCCGGGCGGTGCCGCCGGTCGGCGCAAGAAAGCCGGTGATCATCTTCATGGTGGTAGACTTGCCGGCGCCGTTTGGCCCGAGAAAACCCAGCACCTCCCCCTGTTCGACCTTGAAGCTGACGCTGGCAACGGCAGTGAACGGTCCGAATTTGCGCGTCAGATTGTCGATCTCAAGCAGGACCGCCATGACGGTTTCCCCTTTTTTTCAGGCTTACGAGCAACGGCCAAGTCGCCTCGGAATGGTGGTGAAGAATGCGGCAAAATCATGTCGCCATGTGAATTTTTTCAACTGCTTGCGGCACATTCCCCGATATCAACATGATGCACCGGGAGCCGTTCGGTTGCGGCCCACGCCTTCGCGTCAAGATGGAATGCCAGGTACCGGATAGCCCTTCGCGCGTGCCGCCAGATGATCGAAGGATTCGAGCAGGCGAGCCCGCCAGAGAGAAATAGGATCGTCGGCTGCGAGCAGGGGGAAGGGGCTGATGCAGCGCGCGAACTGAAAGGCACCGAAGATGATATAATCGGCATAGCCTTGCCGGTCACCACCGAGGTAGGGCTGCGCCGCGAGCGTCGCACGCAACGGTGTCAGAACGCTGCGAAATTCGCTAAACCAGCGCTCGCGTTCGTTTTTGAATGACTCGATAGTGTTGCCAAAGCGGGCTTCGCGGCTTTCGCGGAAGTACGCGCGGTCACCTTCATGCACATGATCGAAGATATCGCCGATAAGTGTCTTAAGAAGTGCCGGCTGAAGCGTGCCATCAGCCCAGCAGTTGACGAAGCGGGCAAGCTTGCGGGCGTCGTCGCTGCCGAACAGCGGCAGTGTGTCCGGATAGCTGTCCTCGAGATAGTTGGCGATCGCCCATGAATCGGCGACGGCCCGCCCGCTGTCGATCAGGACCGGAACCCTGTCCTGGCCGGAAAATGCGATGTTCGCCTTTTCGACGAATCGCCAGGGTCGGGTTTCGACATCGAGGCCCTTGTGTGCCAGGGCCATGCGGATACGCCAGCAATAGGGGCTGAAGCGGCGATCCTCCTCCGCTCCGGCCAATTCATACAGGACGCGTGTCATGCCTCATCCCTCAAGACAAGACGTCATTTTCCGTTATCTTAGTCGTCCTGTATGGGCGGCGGCCAGCCCCGAGGCCGAAAAAATCGATTGTCTGCCTTTAGGTTAAGGCAAAAACCCGTTCGGAGCCTGGGGTGTGGATGGATGCAAAAAAAGAACCGGCGATCGCTCCTCGCCATCGCCGGTCAATATACAGACATTCCGCTTGCTCAACGCCGCGGAAAAGCTCGGCTCAATTATGCCGGCCATCGTGGGGGAACGACGACCGCACTGGTTTACCCCAAGGCAGCCCGCTCGGGGGGCGATGGGCTGCCACGATGGGCACGAGCCCTGTGACATGGCTTTCCCGGCCATCACCCACATTCTCATAGCGGCAAGAGAACGCGGTCTTTAAAAAAGAAGCGGTCAGCCTTTCTTATCTTTGGTGCTTCGTCAGCTCGCCCGGGCACCGTGCGGCGGAGGGGGGATACGCCACTCGTCCCGAACGAGCCAACGAAGTACCCTAACGATTAGGATATTCGTCGGGTAATGCGGCGCTAAAGGGACTGAATCAAGGCATTTTTGCGGCGTAGGGAAGCCCCCGGCCGATATCCGCCAAGATCAGGAGAGGGCACGTCAACCCTCTGTTTTACAAGAGAGTTTTTATTGATTTTGGTTGGCGCAGCGAAGACCAAAGGTGACGTATGAGCAGAGCCACGATCGGCCTGAAGCCTGAACTGAGCGATTATCTCCGCGAGGTTGGATACCGCGATCACCCGCTCCTTTCGCGGTTGCGCGATGAAACCCGGACCATGGCCGGCGCCGGCATGCAGATTTCCCCGGAACAAGGCGCTTTTATGCAGCTCTTGGTTGAAATTTCTGGTGTCCGGCGCTATCTCGAAATCGGCGTCTTCACTGGCTATAGCGCGCTAGCCGTCGCCCTTGCTTTACCTAAAGCAGGCAAGATAACGGCCTGCGACATCGACCCCGAAACCACCGCCGTTGCTCGGCGATATTGGGCCGAGGCAGGGGTTTCGCGCCGCATCGACCTTCGCCTCTCACCGGCGACCGAGACCCTGGCCGGGCTTCTCCGGTCGGGCGCGAGGCAGAGCTACGACCTTGCCTTTATCGATGCCGACAAGAGTAATTACGATGCCTATTACGAAGCGTGCCTCAAGCTCGTGCGCAAAGGCGGTCTGATCGCCATCGATAATATGTTGTGGGGCGGGGCGGTGATCGACGCCAAGGCGAAGGACCCGGACACGGAGGCCATTCGCGCCTTGAACCGGAAGATTCACGGCGACAAGCGTGTGAGTTTCGTCTTGCTGCCTGTCGGCGATGGGCTGAGCTTGGTGCGCAAGCGCTGAGCGCCGCAAGAAGGCCAGAGGATCGGCTCCAAGGAGGACGACATGGTTCGCAAACTGAGCGAAGAAGAGCGCCGCTCGGCTCTCGCCGCGCTTTCCGGCTGGAGCGTGGCCGAAGGCCGTGATGCTATTCGGAAAACCTTCCGTTTCGCCGACTTCAACGCCGCTTTCGGGTTCATGACCCGGGTCGCGTTGATGGCGGAGAAGATGGATCACCACCCGGAGTGGTTCAACGTCTATAACCGGGTCGAGGTCACACTCGCGACCCACGAGGCTGGCGGCGTCACCGAGCGGGACATTCGCCTCGCTCGTTTCATCGACGAGGTTGCCTGACAGAGCGAGGCTTGCGAATCAGCAAGGGGTCATTTTGGCGCCAGGCGCACGCCGCCATCCAACCGGATGACCTCGCCGTTCAGCATCGGGTTCTCGCAGATTTGGCGCACGAGCTTGGCATATTCCGCCGGTTCGCCCAGGCGCTTCGGAAACAGTGTCGAGGCAACCAGCGCCGTGTGGGCCGCCTCAGGTAGACCATGCAGCATCGGCGTCGAGAAAAGCCCGGGGGCGATGGTCATCACGCGAATCCCGGTTGAGGCGAATTCGCGCGCAAGCGGCAGCGTCATAGAAACGATGCCGCCCTTGGAGGCGGCATAGGCGGGCTGCCCGATCTGGCCGTCGTAGGCGGCGACCGAGGCCGTCGAAATGATCACGCCGCGTTCATTGTCGGCGAGGGCCGGGGCCGCCTGCATCCGTGCGGCGGCAAGCCGGATCATGTTGAACGTGCCGATCAGATTGACAGTGATAACGCGGTTGAAGACATCGAGCTTCATCGGCCCGTCGCGGCCGACAGCGCGGCCCGGCGTGCCGATGCCAGCGCAGTTCACGAGCACGCGGATGGCACCAAGCTTCGCCTCGGCTGATGTAATGGCCGCCTCGGCCGATTCGGCGCTCGCTACGTCGCAGACGAGGCCGATGCCGCCGATTTCGATGGCGGTCTTCTCGACTAGGTCACGGTTGACGTCGAGTAGGGCGCACTGCGCGCCGGATTCCGTGAGCAGCCGGGCGGTGGCCGCGCCAAGCCCCGAGGCGCCTCCGGTAACGAGCGCGCAAACCCCCTTGAGCTCCATCACATTCTCCTTTTTCTGCTTGTTGAAATGCGATCCGCTCTAATTTTGGCGGACGCGGATGACGGCCTTTCCGGTGACCTTGCGATCAAGCAGCGCCTGCATGGCCTCGGGCACGCCCTCCAAGGGCCAAGTTGCCGAAACATGCGGCTTTATTTTGCCTTCGGCGACCCATTTGAGAAGGGCGTGGAAATTGCCGCGATTCCGTTCGGGCTCACGCTGCGTGAAGGAGCCCCAAAAGACGCCGACCGCCGAGCAGCCTTTGAGTAGAAGGAGATTCGCTGGCGCTGCGGGAATGCGGCCGGAAGCGAATCCGATAACGAGGAGGCGACCGTTCCAGGCGATGCAGCGGAGCGATTGGTCGAACACATCGCCACCAACCGCATCGTAGATCACATCGGCCCCGGTGTCGCCGGTGATTTCCTTCACCCGATCGCGGATGCTTTCGTTGCGGTAGTTGATCAACGCTTCGGCGCCGTATTGCCGCGCCATTTCGAGTTTCTCGACCGAGCCTGCGGTGGCAATCACGCGAGCGCCGAGAAGCTTGCCGACCTCCACTGCCGATAATCCCACGCCGCCCCCCGCGCCGTGCACGAGGAGCCATTCGCCGGCCTTGAGATGGCCGCGGTCGACGAGAGCATGGTAGGTCGTGCCATAGGTCACCGGGAACGCCGCCGCCAGTACGAAATCCATCGAATCGGGAATGACATAAACCGAGGTCTCCGCGACCACGCATTCCTCGGCGAAGCTGCCGGTGCTGGTCGATGCCATGACCCGGTTGCCGACCTTGGCAGTCTTCACCCCGGGTGCGATCTCGGTGACAATGCCGGCGGCCTCCATGCCGGGAACGAAAGGGAAAGAGGGCTTGTTTTGATAGGCGCCCTTAATGATCAAGGTGTCAGGAAAGTTGACGCCGGCGGCGTGGATCGCAATACGAACTTCGCCCGCGCCGAGCTTCGGTGGCGCGATGTCCTCCACTACCAGAGAGGAGGGTGGCCCGAATTCTTTGCAAAGGACGGCTTTCATGGTTCTCTCCTCCCGTCGGCTGAGCGCCGTCAGGGCGCGGGATAGCGTCTGCGTGATAGCGTGAAGGCTGCCCGTCGTCAAACAGGGGCTCTTGGGCAAGGCCGTCGAACAGCGGGAGCGGAACCAATGCGCGGCTATTTTGCCATCGGCGCGGAGCGGATTTCCAAGGCGGTCAATGCCGGGAACCTCTTCCGCTCGGCCCATGCCTTCGGTGCCGCTTTCGTCTTTACCATAGCCTCCGAGAGGGGGATCGAACGTGCGCCCTCCGACACCAGCCATACCCCGGAGCACCTTCCCTGGTATCGCTACGACCGGGTCGCGGATCTTCGCCTGCCGTGCGGCTGCCGTCTGGTCGGCGTCGAATTCCTACCCGAAGCCGAGGTGTTGCCGAGTTTTCCACATCCCCAGCGCGCCGCCTATGTCTTTGGGCCCGAGCGCGGAGTGCTCTCCGCCGAGGTCCTGGCGCGATGCGATCACGTAGTGCGCATCCCGACCTGCTTTTGCGTTAATCTCGCGGTCGCCGGCGCAATCGTGATGTACGATCGGCTAATCGCCCATGGCCGATTCGCGGAGCGGCCCTTGTCCTCAACCGCCAAGGCCGAACCCGTTCCGCCGCATCGCCATGGATTGCCGAAACGGCGTTCTCGTGCGTGACGGACGGCTCAAGGTGGGTTAGAAAGAGCCGGTCTGAGCACCCAGGGTGAGGTCATGTCAAGAGCGAGTCGTTTTCTCTTTGCCGGATTGCTTGCCGCGGCCCTGCTGCCGACGGCGGCGATTGCCCGCGAACAGCCGAAGCCGATCGGCGCCTTCAAGGCTTGGTCTGCCTATACCTTTGGTCCGCCGCAGCAACGAACATGCTATATCGTCGGCCGGCCGATACGGAGCGAGCCCAATGTCAAGCGCGGCGACGTTTATATTCTCATCAGTGATCAGGTCGGGGACAAGGTCATGAACCAGATCAGCGTCAACGCCGGCTATCGCTACCGTAAGGATTCCAAGGTTGCCATCGCTATCGGCCGCACCACCTTCGCCCTCGCGACCGTCGACAAGCCGGGCTATCGCGATACCGCATGGGCACTCGACGCCAAGACGCGGGCCGAGCTGATAGACGCGATGAAAAAGGGATCGCTGATGACGGTCAAAGGGGAACCGTCGCGTGGTGTCGGCACCACGGATACCTATTCCTTGGATGGCATTACCAAGGCGTTGCAGACCATCGCGCACGCTTGCCGGTAAGGGACAAGAACGCGGAGGTTCATGAGTCTCGTACGCGATCCGCAGCCGGCCTTGCCGCTCGCGAGCAAGGGGGCGGAGTCGCGCCCGAACGTCATCGGGATGACGCGGCCCGAACTTGCGGCCGCTCTGGTCGGGCTCGGCGAGCGACCGGCCAGCGCGCCGATGCGCGTCCGCCAGCTCTGGCACTGGCTTTATTACCGCGGCGCCCCTGATTTTTCCGAGATGACCACGCTCGCGAAAACGACGCGGGCGCGCCTTACGGATGCCTATGTCATCCGCCGCCCTGAGGCGACGCGCGCGCTTGAGAGCGCGGATGGCACCCGCAAGTGGCTGGTGAAATTCGACGATGGGCAGGAAGTCGAAACCGTCCACATTCCGGAGGCGGATCGCGGCGCCCTTTGCATCTCGTCCCAGGTTGGCTGCACGCTGACTTGTGCTTTCTGCCATACCGGGACCCAGAAGCTCGTCCGCAATGTGACGGCTGCGGAAATCGTCGGCCAGATACTCATCGCGCGCGACGCGCTCGGTGAATGGCCGACGCCGAAAAGCGGCCGCATGCTCTCGAACATCGTCATGATGGGCATGGGCGAGCCGCTGCTGAATTACGACAACGTCGCCAAGGCCCTTACCATCGCCATGGACGGCGAGGGCATCGCGTTGTCGCGCCGACGCATCACTCTTTCCACGGCCGGCATTGTGCCGATGATCGAGCGTTGTGGCCGCGAACTCGGCGTCAATCTTGCCATTAGCCTGCACGCGGTGACCGACGAACTCCGCGATCAGCTCGTGCCGATCAACCGCAAATATCCGCTGCGGGAGCTGCTGGCCGCAGCGCGCGCCTATCCCGGCGCCAACAATGCACGGCGCATTACTTTCGAATATGTCATGCTGGATGGAGTGAACGACGGTCAGTCTGATGCCAGGGCGCTGGCGCGGCTCTTGCGCGGCATCCCAGCCAAGGTCAACCTCATTCCCTTCAACCCTTGGCCAGGCGCGCCGTTCCGCTCCTCTAACCCAGTGGCGATCCAGGCCTTCGCAGAGATTATAAACGCGGCCGGCTATTCCGCGCCGGTTCGCGTCTCGCGCGGCCAGGACATTCTCGCCGCCTGCGGCCAGCTCAAATCGGCGAGTGTGCGGCTCTCTCGCCGCGCCGCGCGCGCGAAAACGGAGATCGCTGAGGGCGGCGCGGCGCCGTCGAACCCGACCTAGGCGCGGCATCGGCTCGGGGTCTCGCCGAGGGTCCTCACTCAGGCTTTTGGCCAGCCGCCGCCAGCGACGGGGAATTCCGCTGTCAAACCCTCCGGTTCATTCAGAGGATCGAGACCTCCCCGCGCACGATCGTGCCACTGCTGGCGCCGGCCGCGAAGCCGGCCGTTCGGTTCATCTTGGTATTTTCGGCCGTAGCCCCCCGTTCACGGCGCGCCAGTGGAAAGTGTTCGGTATCGCGGTCAGCGCCCATTTCTTCGACGTTTACGACGAAGCGCTCTTGAGTCTCGCTCTCCGCCAAATCCAGCGCGGGCTCTCGATCGCCAGCGCCGACCTTGGCTTTGTCCTGGCGTTCATACGCATGGGCTACCTCGGCGCCCTTCTGATCACGCCCTTCGCCGACATCTTCGGTCGTCGCCGGATGTTGCTCTACACCATCATTGGCTACACGCTGTTCACGCTCGCGAGCGCGGTTGCGCCGGATACTCGAGCCTTCATCATCGCCCAGGTCTTCGCGCGCGCCTTTGCCGGTGCCGAAGTCGTGGTTGCAGTGGTCATCGTCGCCGAAGAGGTCGCCGCCGGAGTGCGCGGGTGGGCGATCGGACTTCTCGGGGCGATTGCCGGGATGGGTTACGGCCTCGCCTCGCTCGTGTTTGGCATGATCAACGTCATGCCTTACGGCTGGCGCGGGCTTTACGCCCTGGCAGTGGTGCCGCTCGCCCTGATCATTCCCATCCGCCGCCTGCTTCCGGAAAGCCGGCGCTTCGAAGCGCGCAATTTCGTTGCGCCGCGCGGGCGCGATATGCTCGCTCCCCTTGAGGCGCTTTTCCGCGCTTACCCGGGGCGGCTTGCGATCATCGTCGCGGTGGCTTTCCTTGGCGCGCTTGGCTCGACGGTGGCGAACGTCTTTTTTCCGAAGTTTCTCCAAGAGTTCCACCATTGGGCGCCGTCGGGCGTATCGATTCTCTACGTCATTGGCGGCGCCGTCGGCATTCTCGGCGAGATCGTCGTCGGCTGGCTTTCCGACCGCTTCGGGCGGCGGCGCGTGGGCTCGCTGGTCCTTTTCATGGTGCCGCTCCTGACGCTCTGGATGTACACCGGCCCGGATGTTGCCATTGTGCCGGCCTGGGTGGTCTGGCTGTTCTGCTATTCGGCCTCGCTTGTCATCGTTCGCGCCTATGGGGCGGAATTGTTTCCGACTTCCCATCGCTCGACCGCAGCGAGCATTCTTCTCGTCGCCGGCACGCTTGGCGCCGCTGCCGGATTTGCGCTTGAAGGCCTGCTCTATGGGATTACCGGCTCGCACTGGATCGATATTCGGTTTCTCGCCGTCGTCGGCTTCGCCGCGCCGGTGATTGTCCTTTTTTTCTTTCCCGAGACCGCCGGTCACGAGCTCGAAACCATCGCGCCCGAATAAATGGCTTCGGACGGGAACGTTTCCCGGCCCCGGCTTGCGGCGATAGTGATTTTGCCTATACTCCGCGGCCAAATCCGCGTGAATCAGGAAAATAAATGCCCAGAGAAATCAAAAAGGCGGTTCTGGCCTTTTCCGGAGGCCTCGACACCTCGGTAATCCTGAAATGGCTGCAGGAAACCTATCATTGCGAAGTGGTCACCTTCACCGCGGATCTCGGCCAAGGCGATGAACTCGATGCGGCGCGGCGCAAGGCGGAGATGTTCGGCGTCAAGCAGATCTTCATCGAAGATCTGCGCGAGACCTTCGTCCGCGATTACGTCTTTCCAATGTTTCGCGCCAACGCGCTCTACGAAGGCCAATACCTGCTCGGCACGGCCATCGCCCGGCCGCTGATCGCGAAGCGGCAGATCGAGATCGCCCATCAGGTCGGCGCCGACGCGGTGGCCCATGGCGCGACCGGCAAGGGCAACGATCAGGTTCGTTTCGAACTTTCCTATTACGCGCTCGATCCCGATATCCAGGTGATCGCGCCGTGGCGCGAATGGGAGCTCAATTCGCGCACGCGGCTGCTCGCATTTGCTGAAGAACACCAGATTCCGATCGCCAAGGATAAGCGCGGCGAGGCACCGTTCTCAGTCGATGCCAATCTGCTGCACATCTCGGCCGAGGGAAAAATCCTGGAAGATCCTTGGGTCGAACCCGAGGAGATCGTCTATTCCCGCACGGTGTCGCCGGACCGGGCGCCGGACCAGGCGGACTATGTCGAGATTGCCTTCGAAGGCGGTGATCCGGTCGCAGTCGACGGCGAGCACCTTTCTCCAGCCGCGCTTTTGGCACGGCTTAACGCGCTCGGCAGTAGGCATGGTGTCGGCCGTCTCGATCTGGTGGAGAACCGCTTCGTCGGCATGAAGAGCCGCGGCGTCTATGAAACGCCGGGCGGCACCGTCCTTCACGCCGCTCACCGTGGGATCGAAAGCATTACCCTCGATCGCGGAGCGGCCCATCTCAAGGACGAGATTATGCCGCGCTACGCCGAGATGATCTATTTCGGCTTCTGGTTCAGCCCCGAGCGCGAAATGCTGCAGGCGTTGATCGACAAGAGCCAGGAGCGGGTGACCGGAACCGTGCGTCTTAAGCTATACAAAGGCTCGGTAAGAGTGGTCGGGCGCAAGGCCCCAGGCTCGCTTTATTCCCAGGATCACGTCACTTTCGAGGCCGATTCGGTTTACAATCAACGCGATGCGGAAGGCTTCATCAAGTTGAATGCCCTGCGCTTGCGACTTCTTCACCACAACCGGAGGTAGCAAGTCTTCGCGCGCTAATCATTATATGAGCCAGCGGACGATCGATCGCCTTAATCGTCGAGGGCCGTCGGCGCGATGCCGCGCGCCCGGCAGGCCGCGAGCAATGTGTTCTGCAATAGACAGGCGATGGTCATTGGACCGACGCCGCCGGGGACGGGGGTGATTGCGCCGGCGATCGCGGCCGCCTCATCATAGGCAACGTCGCCGACCAATTGGCTCTTGCCTTGCGCCGCCGGGATGCGGTTTATGCCGACGTCGATCACGATGGCGCCTGGTTTGATCCAGTCGCCTCGAACGAGCCCGGTTTTGCCCACTGCGGCGATCAGGATATCGGCGGCGCGGCATTCCCCGGCGAGGTCGCGGGAACGTGAGTGGGCAATCGTGACAGTGCAGTTCTCGGCGATAAGGAGTTGCGCCATCGGTTTGCCGACGATTGCCGAGCGGCCGAGTACCACCGCCTTCAGTCCGGTAAGGTCTTGCCGCTCGGCCTTGATCAGGGCAAGACAACCGAGCGGCGTGCATGGCACGAAACCGGGTAAGCCGAGCGCGAGCCGGCCGACGTTCACAGGATGAAATCCGTCCACGTCCTTTTCAGGATCGACCGCCTGCTGAACGGTCGTGGCGTCGATCTGGGCGGGAAGCGGCAGCTGCACGAGAATGCCGTTCACCGCCGGATCGGCGTTGAGCGCCTTGATGCGGTTGAGAAGCTCCGCCTGGGTTGACTGCTCCGGCAGGCGGATGGTGAAGGAGCGCATATGGGCTTCCTCGGTCTGGCGCCCTTTGCTCCGCACATAGACCTGACTTGCCGGGTCTTCGCCGACAAGCACCGCGGCGAGGCCGGGTGGCGTCCCGAAGCGCCGGGCGAAGACGGTGGCTCTTCGTCCGACCGTTTGGCGCAGACCTTCAGCGAAGGCTTTCCCGTCAATCTTTTGTGCAGTCATGTGGTCAATTCCGCGATCCAGGTTTGCAATTCGGCCATAAGCCTTTCCGTCGGCCCGCTCACGACCAGAGTCTTGATGCGGGAGGTGGCGCCGGCGACAAGTCTGATCCGGCTCGGTGCCAAGCCCCAGGCCCTGGCGAGGCACCGGACCAGCGCCGCGTTCGCCTTGCCGTTCTCGGGCGGGGCCGTGACTGCAACGGCAAGGCTGGCTTTGCCCACGGCATCCTTGCGTATGCCAAGGATCGCGGTTCTCGCCGCCTTGGGCGTCAGGTGGACGGAAACTGTTACCCCGTCTGCGCCGGCGCGGGCCGGTAATGCGCTCTCCACACCCGCCACCTAAAGCATGAACGAATAATAGATGATCGCGCGCTGCAGGAAGACGAGCAGCAGGATCAAGATCACCGGCGAAATATCGATTCCGCCGAGGTGGGGCATTATGCGGCGGATCGGCCGCAACGCGGGTTCGGTGATGCGATAGAGAAAATCCATCACCATGTAGACGAATTGGTTGCGCGTATTGATGACATGAAACGCGACCAACCAGCTCATAATTGCGGCCCCAATCAATAGCCAGATGTAGATCTGTATGACCGTCAGGGCAATGCTCACAAAGGGGTTTAGCACGGGTGTTTCGCGCTCTCTCGCCACGTGTATCCGATCAGTCGGCCTTAACTAACCCGCGGTGGCTCAGAAAAGCAAGACGGAAGCGCCTCGCGCCTTGACACGGGCGGGGGCCGGTACGAGACTGCCGGCCGCCTGGGTCCGGGGGCCGTAGCTCAGCTGGGAGAGCGCCTCGTTCGCAATGAGGAGGTCAGGGGTTCGATTCCCCTCGGCTCCACCACCCGCCCGGTGGCCCAGCTTCTCAGCACCGACGTTCTTGCCAGGTTCGAGGCGCCATGCCCCCAAAGCGCAATCCGCTCAATCTCAACAAGCTACAGCTCCGAACCCTGGCCCTGTTACAGGTCCTGGCCCGCGATCAGCATTCGGCCGCGCCCGATGGAGCGGGCGGCATGCGGCTTCCGCCCTTGCCGTCACCGCACGGCGACCACGTCCATGTCGGCTCCTATTTAATTTCCGCCCGTGACGCGAGCGGTTTCGCCAATCCTGCGGTCTTTACGGTGCTCGAGCGGAAAGGCTTGGCGCGTGGCATCTTTCCCTATGCCATCGTGGTGACCGCCGAAGGCCTCGCATACGAAACCGGCAGGGGAGCCCAAGCGATGGCGCCGAACGATCATTAAGCTGCCGCTTGCAGGCCAGACGTTAATGGGGCCGATCTGCGTCACGGACGCCAGGGTTGCGTCGCGGCCACGAGCGGCGCACAAAGGGGGTGAGCGGAGGGTAAGACTACCATGCTACTACATCTTCTGACTTGGCCCGAGGTCGAAACCTATCTTCATCAGAGCCGCGGCATCATCGTTCCCATCGGCTCGACCGAGCAACACGGCCCGATCGGGTTGATCGGCACCGACGCGATCTGCGCCGAGATCGTCGCCCGCGCCATCGGCGAGACGGCTTCCGCCATGGTTGCGCCGACGCTCCCGATCGGCATGGCGCAACATCACCTCGCCTTCCCAGGTTCGATCAGTCTCAGGCCTTCAACCTTGATCGCGATGGTGCGCGATTGCGTCGCTTCCCTGGTGCGGCATGGGTTTCAACGCTTTTATTTCATCAACGGCCACGGCGGTAACATTGCGACGCTGAGCGCCGCCTTTTCAGAGATTTATGCCGAAGTCAGCCTCAAGACGCCGGACAGCGGCAGCGGCATCAAATGCCGGCTCAAGAACTGGTGGCAGGCGCCGCGGGTTATGGAGACGGCGCGGGAGTTGTTCGGCGACGGCGAGGGCAGCCACGCGACGCCGTCCGAAATTTCGCTTACTTGGTTCGCTTATCCGCAAACGGCACAGCTAGGTCGTACGCTCGAGCCCAAAATCGCACCGCGTGGCACCTTTGCCGATGCCGATGACTATCGCCGCAATTTTCCGGATGGCCGCATTGGTTCGGATTCGGCACTAGCAAGCGTCGAGGCGGGAAAGCAGATATTCGATCTCGCGGTTGAGGGGTTGAGCGCCGATTACCGGAACTGGCTCGCCGACGCTTAAGGCCGCGCCGGATCGAGACTTCCGTTCAGGTGACGCCAAGGAGGTTGCGGAGCGGGGTGAGTGCCCTCTCGGCTGCGGCGTTACCTTCTGCGATGATCTCGTCGGCGCGATGGAAGTCCAGCAGCCCGACATGGCCGAGCCGCGGCGTCATCAGGATATCGGGCGGATCGCCGGCAAGCCGCGACCGGCTAAGGTGGTTTTGCAGCACATTCAGCGATCCGACCATGACCTCGAAAAGCGATGGGGTGCTTTTCCGGCTGCCGAAGAACTGCCGCTTCACCAAATCGGCGACGCGGCCGCGTGGCATGGCATCGGCGATCTCCTTCTCGTCTTCCGGTGGAATAATGGCGCTTCGGCCGTTGCCCGGGACGCCTCGGCCGACGTTGTCGGCGTTAAGATCGACAGCAATCACGACCTCAGCGCCCGCCCGGCGGCAGACCGAGACCGGTACCGGATTAACCAGAGCCCCGTCCACCAGCCAACGGCCATCGATTTCGATCGGCGTGAAGAGGCCAGGCAGGGCATAGGAGGCGCGCATTGCGTCGATCAGCTTGCCTTCGCGCAGCCAAATCTCGCGACCGGTGACGAGGTCGGTGGCGATGGCGACGAAGGGGTGGCTGAGGTCTTGAATGTGGATCCCCCCCACGGTGCGCTCCAAAAGGTCGGTCAGCCGGCGGCCGGTAATCAGGCCGCCGCCGCCAAATTGGAAATCGAGATAGCGGGTGATCTTCAAACGGCTCAACCCGCGGCTCCAATCGTCCAGGGCCTGCAACTGGCCTCCGAGATACAGACCCCCGACGAGCGCGCCGATCGAAGTCCCGGCAATGATGTCTGGTACGATTCCGGCATCAAGCAGGGTTTGGATGATGCCGATATGGGCCCATCCTCGCGCGACCCCGCTACCAAGGGCGAGACCGACTTTAACATGCGGCATACTCAATCCTTCGTCATCGGCGCACCATCGGGCACGCCGGCCTGACCCCTCGGTGGCGCAATTTACCTCTTGTTAATTTTTATGCCAACTATCCGCTTGAATTCATTGAGCCACGTTGGACTCATTGGTCCCAAAAGAGTCCAACGCGTTGGAATTTCGTTCTGGTTTTCACCCATCATAGCCACCCCAGTCTTCCCACTTCCCGATCGCCGCGCTAGCGAGGGCGGGATGAGCCGGCAGATAGGTGTCGCATAAAACCTTCACGTATCGTACCGAGTGCCCGGTGATCTTAGAGATGTCGTCAAGCGAGACGCCGGCAAGCCGCATCTCGAGCACGGCCGTCCGTCGCAGGTCGTGGAGGTGAAGATGATTGAGGCCGGCATGCGCTCTCACCCGGCGAAACCAAGTCTCCCATGTGCCCTCGGGTACTGGCCGGCCATCCACATGCGCCACCAGATAGATGGTGGTCAGCGAGGCGAGGACCGGCAGCAGCGCCCGGTGAAGGCGGAACTCCACAGGCTGGCTCGTCTTGGTCTGCGTCAAGGCTAGCGAAGTACCGTTCTTCAGGTTGGCGCGCGTGAGTTTGCGGACATCGCCGATGCGCTGAGCGCTGTAGCGGCAGAAATTGAATCCCACCATCAGCCATGCCGGTGCGCCCAGCTCTTGGGCGGCGGTCGCGAACTTAGCACAATCCTCCGGTTTCCAGATCTCGGAGCGCGGCGCCGGCGTACTCAGGCGCAGGTCGGTCACAGGGCTCGCGCCCATCTGGACGACGCCATAATAGGCCCCGACACCCCACAGATTTTTGAGGCAGGCGGCATAGATACGCTTCATGCCCACAGAAGGCACGCCGTCCAAGAAGTCGACCACGGCACGCCGTGAAAGTGCCGGCAAGAGAATGTCCCCCCATAGGTGCTGGATCACCCTGAGACAGCCGGAATAGGCTGTTTTTGACGACCCCGCGAGGTCCCCATACCTATCACTGTCCAGATAGCGCTCGACTACCCATGTGATCGACCCCTCGAGCGCCGGTAGATGCCGCTTACCGGTCTGTTTTGCGTCGGCCGTGTTGTTCAATTTCCGCTGCATTGCGAATCGTGCCGCAGCATCGTCCGGCAAGCGGACGACAGCATGGCCCCGGCGATGCCAATAATAGGCCACCTTGCCGCTGGCCCGTTGCCTAGCCTCGACGTAGCGAATTTTTTCGTTCACGGGCGCGCCTTTCAGCTTCTGCTTGCTGAGCCACCACCGGCGAAGGTTGCGCGAGGCCGGAGAGCCGGTCAAGTTCGGCGTCCAGGGCCGCGAGATCCCAGAGTTTCAGCCTCGTCAGCCCGTCGAAATCCACCGGGGAGGGTAATCGGCGCATCGCGACCAGGCGGCGGAACACACCAGGACTCATGCCGAGATAGGCCGCCGCCGTAGGGGCATCAACGCATCGGCGCAGTGGTTCGGAGGTGGGCTTTGTTGGATCCTTCATTTCGTCGCCTAAAACTACCTATAGAATAGGTATGAGATATACAGAAAAATAGAAAGTCAAGTCTCGCAATTAATATCAAAATTGCGACGCTTTTCTCGCCTTTACTCGCAATTCGTCGCAATTCGTCGCAATTCTTCGCAATTTTTTGCAAGCGAGCTTTTGGCGTCGGATTACGGTCGCGACTCTGTATTGGTGTTGAGTGCTTCTCCTATGTGGGTCGCCAGGAGGCGAGACGGCGGATGGCCAGGGCGAAGCCGCGGGCATCGTCGGGGTCAAAGCGTGCCGCCTCGAGGGCTTCGGCGATCACGGCAGCATGCGGCAGGGGGTGGAGGCTCCGGGTCTTGAAGCGATAGAGGACGCCGGCGATGACCATGGCCTGGGGCAGCGGAATGCCGCCATTCGCGAGCTTGCGGGAAAGACTCAAGCTGCCGACCACCGCACCGACGGCGGTTGCCGCGACGTCGAGGCAGACATCGGCAAAGGCGTCGACGGCGGCGGGCCGAATGCCGGTCGATCGCAAGATATTGGCGATTCCGCGTGTATCGATGACGAGGCCGGCCGTGATCGCGTGGAACACGGCGTCCCGAAGCATGCCGGCGCTTTCGGTGGTCAGGCCGGCGGTGAGCAGATCGGAAAGATTGCTCTGGTCGGATCGGGTCGACACAAGAAGCAGGCAGCGGGCGATCGCCTCGGCTCGCAGCTCGATCACACCAGCGGTGGCGAGGTTGCGGGCGATGGTCAGGGTATCCGGCGCCTTGCCCTGGCGGGTATCGCAAATAATCCGCGTGAGCGCTTCGGCCGCGGTCTCCGGCAATCCGGCGTACGCGAGCGCGCGGGCGGTATGGACCGTGCTGAAGATCGTCGTACGCCACCGCGCCGGCCACCGCTCATAAAGGAACGTGAGGAGGACCCCGGCCTCGGTCGATCTCATCCCTGCGGCCTCGAGCTTGCGTGCAAGAGAGATGGTATCGACGACGGCGCCGGCTTTGGGCAGGTCAAGTTTGGAGAAGAGGGTCGCGAGGGCATCCGCCACAGCCGCCGGCAATCCGCTGCCGGCCAGGGCATCGGCGACTTCTCGTGGCCTTGAGCCGGATGCCGAGACGGCATTGCCGGCGGCGGCGGCGATGCCCTCCGCCCGGTTGCGGGGCATGCCGCTCTGCTCGAGAGAGCGAGCGAGGGAAAGGGTGTCGAGAGCATTGTTTGCCATAGCGGCCTCCTTGAAAACGAAACCCGGCCGCGTGCGGCCGGGAGGATGGATGGGGAGACCGGGCAGAGACTTCAGAGGGTCTCTACGGATCCGGAGACCTGCCTGATCTCACAAGGAGGAAAAGGAGGAATGGCAAGTCTGGCGGACGCGCGGAAGAAGCCCGGCGTGAGGCCGGGTGGCGCGGCCGCCGAAAAACTATGGAAGAGAAATCGCAATGCTGCGCGACGCAAACGATGTCCAACGCAGACCGAAGCACAGCACTGATCCGGCCGGATAGACCATCGGATGGTCGTGAATTAAATCGGAGACCGCTGAACGCTCGCGCTTAAACGAGGAACTGAAAGCGGGGTGTTGTTAGTAGCGCTTGCGGCCGAGGACGGCTCAAGGGAGAAACCCGTCGTTCGCGGTGCGGTCGGTTGAGGGGTCCACCGCTGCGGCGACGAAGGCGTCTTCAACGTCTCCGTCTGCAGTTTGCGGTCATTCGGGAACTGCAAGTGAAATGGGTCTGGCAATTGGAGCGGGCGCGATTCCGTGAATGAGATCCCCTGACCCAGGGTCTACCGTAAAACGCCGTGGCTCAGGGGGGGGCAATCCGCTTGCATGGTTTCTTTCGAGGAGTGACCCTATGGCAGTGGCCTCACGTGGCATAAGAACCATCGCGGAAGCGGAGAAATAGATCGAGCTTGTCAAGATCGTGCACGCTTGCGATATGATGAAGAAAGGCAACGTTAGCTGCATCCGAGGTGTCGATGAGATCACGCAGCAGTTCAACGTTTTGCAAGCTCGTACCGTTCAGGCTTGCCCGTGCCTCCGCAACGCGCTCCCGCGGTGTTTCCGTCAAGTAGCTGTGCAGCTTGCCCAGCACACCCACAATGACGTCTGCTATCTGGATTCCAGCGTCGACCTTGGAGTCCGCAAAGCGGTAGTGAGTTGCGGGCTTGCCGCCGCTGGTAAGCAGGGTTTCCAAGAAGCGATTCCGAATGGACTTTTCCATGTCAAACACATGGTTGGCATATTTGAATACCGCGATACGATCCAGGTAAAAATCGCTGAAGCTATCGATTAGCAGATTGGGCGTCTCACCCTCAATGAACGCTAGGCTGTCCAGTCCGAGGCCGGCCTGGAGCACGCCCTTCAGCATCTTCGCGTTGAAGTGTGGAAGGATGGCGCCATCGTCTTTCAGAAAAGCGATAAGATCGTTCAAGAACGGCTTGCGATCCTCGGGAGCCAATCCCGGATAGCGGTAGCGGTAGAAGAGACGGACCGCGCCGCGGAGATCACTTCTCAGAAGTACAGCCTAGTCCCATTTCAAGACCGCATGATACGGGGACAACGCATGCTCGCCAACGCCGGCAAGAATCGAATCGATGATATCGACAACCGACCAATAGAGCGGGTCCACCTCCTGATAGTGAATCATCAGCCCGCCATTGGTGATCCAGCGCAAGAAGCTCGTCAGCTTCGCTGATCGAAGCAGATCTAGGAAATCGCCATTGGCAACATGCTTAAGCTTAATCTCGGCGGCTGTCGTCTGAATTCGAATCGCGTTGCGCAGCGCTTCAATATCAAAGAAGTGGGGCGAGCCTTCGTGCACAATGCCACCTAGAACGAACACGTTCAGGCTGCCAACATTCAAACCTTGTGCGCCGACATGCAACTTCCGGATATTGTTTGTCTCATCATAGTAGAAGGTATAGATGCAATCGGCGTTGGTGAGCCCGTGCAGCCGTATCTGCATATCCCTCAGCTCATCAATGTCAGGCATGGGCATTCCAAGGTGCGGTCGCGGTATGAGTATATAGTGTAAATCCGCTTCAATCGAAGAGGCGTCGGTCAACGGTGCGAAATCGCGGCGAATAATGACCCCCTCATGGTGTGCGCCCTTGGGGTCAGACACTTATCCGGCCGCTGATTAAACCGTCTAACGGGCGTGTTGCTCCTCGAACTGGGTCGGGGTGACATACCCGAGCGCCGAATGCGGGAGGCGAGTATTGTAGACTCGGTCGATGAACCGTGGAAGGTCGGCCGGGGCTATTGCAACACCGAAGGATCTCTTTCTCTGGTCAGATATTCGAAAAGCTCGACCACACCAGCCGCTCCCCCGGAAACCAGTCGGGCCTCGGGTAAGCTACATGGTGCGTAGGGTCGTATTTCCTCAAGAATCTCAAGCAGGATCTTATCCGCCGAAATTACTGCGCTGCATTGTGGGTGAGCGCGGTCACGGTATTTGATGGAGCGGTTTTCACGATCGGTGATGGAGGGGTGGCGTAGTTGAGGGTGGCGACGCGGCCGCATTATTCGAGGACCGGGATCAGCGAGCGGCCGCGGCGCGACG
>JBJKQL010000120.1:0-7660 GCA_046705265.1 Ferrovibrionaceae bacterium | reverse complement strand
ACAGGCTCAAGCTGCCGACCAGCGCTCCGACGGCGGTCGCCGCGACGTCGAGGCAGACATCGGCAAAGGCGTCGACGGCGGCGGGCTCGATGCCGGTCGATCGCAAGATATTGGCGATTCCGCGTGTATCGATGACGAGGCCCGCCGTGACCGCATGGAATACGATGTCGCGAAGCATGCAGGCGCTTTCGGCGGGCAAGCCGGCGGTGAGCAGATCGGGGAGATTGCTCTTGTCGGATCGGGTCGACACGAGAAGCAGGCAGTGTGCGATCGCCTCGGCTTGGGGTTCGATCAAGCCCGCGGTCTCAAGCTTGCGGGCGAAGGTCAGGGTATCCGGCGCCTTGCCCCGGCGGGCATCGCAAAGAAGCCGTGTGGTCGCGTCAGCCGCGGCCTCCGGCAATCCGGCCTTCTCGAGCGCGCGAGCGGTATGGACCGTGCTGAAGATCGCCGTACGCCACCGCGCCGGCCACCGCTCATAAAGGTACGTGAGGAGGATCCCGGTCTCGCTCGACCCCATTCCCGCGGCCTCGAGCTTGCGCGCAAGAGAGATGGTATCGACGACGGCGCCGGCTTTGGGCAGCTCAAGTTTGGAGAAGAGGGCCGCGAGGGCATCCGCCACGGCGGCCGGCAGTCCGCTGCCGGCCAGGGCATCGGTGAGTTCTTGCCGCGTCGAGCCGGACGCCGAGACGGCCTTGCCGGCGGCGGCGGCGATGCCTTCCGCCTGGTTGCGGGGCATGCCGCTCTGCTCGAGAGCGCGAGCGAGGGTGAGGGTATCGAGAGCATTGTTCGCCATAGCGGCCTCCTCGAAAACGAAACCCGGCCGCGTGCGGCCGGGAGGGTGGATGGGGAGACCGGGCAGAGAATTGAGTGGACCACTACGGATCCGGAGACCTGCCCAGTCTCACAAGGAGGAAAAGGAGGAATGGCAAGTTTAGCGGACGCGCGAAAGAAGCCCGGCGTGAGGCCGGGCGGCGCGTCCGCCTAAAAACTATGAAACAGAAATCACCACACCGTGCGACGCGAGCGATGTCCAACGCAGACCGAAGCACTGCAATGATCCGCCGGATAGACCATCGGATGGTCGTGATTTAAACCGGAGACCGCTGAACGCTCGGGCTTACACGAGGAACTGAAAGCGCGTCGTTGTTAGTAACGCTTGTGGCCAAGGACGGCTCAAGGGAGATTCCGGACCTCCAGAATACGGCTGGTTAAAGGCCTCGCCACAGCACCAGTATGCGAGCGTCAATGTCCTCGCCATGAGAGAGCGGTCATTGTAGGGGAAGGCGAAATGGTCGCACGCGGTTGCGCAGAGGCCGCCACCTCCATGTCAGAAGACGGCGCCCTTAACTCTGACATCAATCCGACTGGGATGTCGGATGGGCTGATTTGGGTACCATGGTCGCCGCTCATTTTCTCCCCTTCCCTGTACCAAGCCGGCATTCGTCGGAAACTTCCAATTTATAGATCAGGATTGCGTTCCGAACTGATTTGGACATAGTCAAATCGCGCTTCCGCGCTAAATCCCATATTTATAGCGCGTAACGCGCTTAATATTCTTCATATGCTTGATTGCCTTACGGAGAAGGGCCGCGGCATCGCGATCACCCCACTTCTTCAGTGTCGCCAACTGTTTCTTGAGTTCGTCGACGTCGAGTAAATAGGGTTCTTGTTCCGCAATGTCGGCAAGTCACTGGATGACACGGATCCTACCCTCAACATCATCCGGAAACGTTCTGTAGCCCCAACTGCAACTACAAGCTGTAGTCGTGGAAATATCTATGGCGTAATAGTAGCATTTCCTTTCGGAAGTCGCTACTGCGGCGACTCTCAGGTTTTCGCTCTTAGCCACCCTGGCAGCCGTTTCGTTCCGATTGTCTACTTGTCAAGCTGACTGTAAAGTGCCAAGTCATATGTCAAGCAGGAGGTTGCCGCCATGAGCCGGAGAATGACGCAAGCGCCAGTCTACTTTGCCATCATGCAGGCGCGCTTCAATCCCATTCTGGCATTGGATTCCTATGCTCCCCAAATTCAGGAGCAGCTCAGGAAACATGGCTTCCCGGATGTTCAGAAGGGTGCCCTTGCTACGGTGAACCTCAATCTCGCGGCTCCCACTGAGGGAGGCACTCCCCAAGTGCCAATGTCCCAGACGACCCGCTATACCTTTTGCAACATGGATCGCACGGCAGGATTCGTCCTTGATCAGGGAGCCCTGTCATTCCAGACAACGGAGTATGACGTATTCGATTCGTTCTCCACTCAGTTTCGAATGGGGCTGAAGGCCGTCCATGATGCCGTCGAACTCAGTTACACGGACCGTATCGGATTTCGGTACTTGGACGCCGTATTCCCGAAAGCGAGTGAAACGCTTGCCGATTATTTGAGCCCATCTCTGCTTGGACTGACAGAAAGGCTAGATGGGAGTGTCATTTACTCGTTTGCCGAGACTAAGTTACGGGCCGCGGACATCAGCGTGCTCGCCCGCGTAATTATTCAAGACGGAGACGTTGGCTTTCCACCCGATCTTCTCCCCAATATCCTCATCATGGCGAAGCGCTTCCAAGTTTTGCGAGGGTACCATGCTGTTCTTGATACCGATGGGTCCTTTGAGGGTCGCGAACCTTTCGAACTGGAGCGAATCAGCAATCGGCTCGAGGCCATCCACGACGAAATTGGCAAGGCGTTCCGTGCGACCGTAACGCCAAATGCCGTCAAAGTCTGGGAGTGAAGGATGAGCACCACAAGTCTTGCATTTGAGGCTTCTCGATCGCGAATGCCTGTCGTGCTCGCATTTATCGCGTCCCTTCCCGTTTTCGGCCTCCAAGTTGGCACAGGTGGAGCCGCTACAGTTGAGTATCTGAAGACGCGCGGAAGCAGAGGGTATGCGTTCGTCGCGAGTGATCCACTGCATGAACACGCAGGAACGGCGAGGGTGGCGACTCCGGCTGAAAACCTTCAACGTATCCGCACGGTTCTGCAGCCGAATGTGACCGATCTTGCTCGGTCATTGGGCGTTTCCCGCCAAGCGATTTATGATTGGCAGGCGGGCCGGCCGATTTCTGCGGAGAATGTCGCACGGATAGGAGCTCTTGCTCGGGCAGCAGATGTGTTCGCCCGAGAAGGGCTTCAGGCGACAGCTCAGGTTATGCGTAGACCGATCAGCGGCGGAAAAAATTTCCTCGAAGTAGTTCGAAGTGGCGGATCTCCGGAAGTCGCGGCGCAAGAGCTGATCGAGATTGTGCGGCGTGAACTTCTTCAGCGCGAGAGGCGCAAAGCGCGGCTGTCCGCTCGCCCACGGCCGACGCGTGAAGAATTTAGTGACCTCGGTGCCCCCGCTCTTGATGAGAATGGCTAAGCGCGCATGGCAGAATGGGATCGGCGCACCCCCTGGCGGCAAGGGCATATTCTGACCACCGAAGCAGTGAATGCCCTGCAGCTTGTCCCTAACGTCGATCCGAGCGACTCTTTCGCAATCGTGATTACCCACGATTGCGATCTGGCTCAGACGCCGAGCGTCGAGCCCTTGGTAGAAGTGATAATCGGTCGCCGAATTGAGGAAGCAGACGGTAATTTCACACACGGGAAAAATCCGAGGCGACTCCACCTGCCCGCGACTGAGCACGGAACACCAATTTATCTCGAATTCATTGCCACCGCGCGAAAAGCGATTTCGAAGGGATCCCTTGCGGAGCATGTGCCCAGCGCTGAGATTGTCATCGGCCCCACAGAGCGAAATACACTCCAGTTTTGGCTTGCGGCGCGTTATCGCCGTTCCGCCTTCCCAGATGAGTTCGACAGACGCCTGAAGGAGACGGGTCTCGCTCGACGGATGGCGAAGATCCTTGAACCTCTCGGAAGGCATATCGTCGCCGTCTTTTTTGATGTCGATGAAGGCGTGGAGCGCGAACACCAAGGCGCGGATGACCCCTTCACGCTTTCGATCGACCTGCTCTATAGTACCGATCTCAATCCACAAACCGCAGAGGATGCGGCCACTGCGGCAGCGCAGCAGATTGATAGGATCTTCCGCGATCGCTGTTTTGATGAGCAGGCAAAGAGCTGGCGAGAAATTGAGCTGGTCGAATGCGAACCCATCGCGGACGAGGCCTTGACGTACGCGATGTCCCTGAGACTGAAGCGGTGGAATGCGGATTACATTAGCCTTCCAGCCGATCCGGTGCAGCCGTTGATGTGCGACTAACACTATGCTTCGGTCACGCTCATGGCAAGACGAGGGAGAAACGAGCCGTTGGAGGCCCAGTCAATCGCAAACCTCATTGCGGCGCGGAAGACAGCTCCGGAACGGCACTGTTCGCCCTTAAAGGTCATTGATTGACGGGCTTTAAAAGGTCCGCATTGAAAGAACAAATCTGAATGCCTAATGCGGCAAATAAGGGAGATAACGCCGCTATTTCCGCGACTCATCGCAGTTTCAACCGCGCTTGTGGTAGCTCTGACCGTAATGTTACCCTTAGTACATTCTTTCCGGGTGGGGCGGATAAAAGCATGCCCGACGACGCAGACATCGAAAGGGGCCTGGAGGCCGCGATAACCAATCCCGATTTTGAAATGCTCGAGCTTACGATGCGTGAGCCTAACATTTTTCGCGCCTTGGCGATTGAGCGCCACGAACTCCGGCATTCGAACTTCTTTGCCTTCCTCCTTGACCCGCGCGAAACCCACGGAGTTGGTGAAATCTTCCTACGGAAATTTCTCCGCGATATTTTCGCGGATAGTCGAACTCAGAATCGTACGCTCTTTGATGCGGATTTAATGGACTTCCGTCAAATTGAAATACGCCGAGAATGGAGAAACATCGACATCCTAATCAATTTGCTAGGCGACGTCATTGCGGTGGAAAACAAGGTTGATTCCTCGGAGCACACAAGTCAGCTCAGGCGATACAAAGACATCGTCGATCGGGAGTTTGGTACGAAGAGAAGGCACTTCGTCTATCTAACACCGTTCGGCACTGATGCCGCCGAAGCGGAAGACCGAGCCGTTTACATCAATTACTCATATTCGCAGATCGCTGGAATCATTGAAAACGTACTTACCCTGTATCGCGAGTCAATAAGCGACAAGATGGTGTTCTACCTCACGGACTATCTCACAACCATCAAACGCGAGCTTCTTATGAATGACAAACTCAACGAATTGGCCGCAAAGATATATAGGGCTCACAAGCCAGCTCTTGATTTCGTGTTCGAAAATCGTCCTGATCCGGCAAGCGTGCTCTACCCCTATTTCGAGGCCGAGTTAAGATCACGCGGTTTTGAGATCGGCTCTCGGAACAAAGGATATGTCAGGTTTACCTCTAAGAGGCTAGCAGAGCTACTCCCACGGGGGGGCCAAGGCTGGCCTGATAAGGAGGTATTCTTGTTCGAGATTGACTATTTTTGGTCTGGTCAAAAGGCCGTGGCGAAGGCAGTGATTGCACCCGGCAACGAAAAAGTCCGCGAAGCAATCCTGACTGCCGCGAAGGCACTCGGCTCATATCGTAAGCCGGAGGGCAAAAAATGGTCTGTCTTCTATTTGAAGAGGATGAGGTTTGTTGCGCCTGACGTTTCGAGCGAAGACGAGTCGGAAATTAAGAGCAAGGTCAAAAAGGTTGTTGATGCCGTTGCCGCCGATGCAACAGAAATTTTTTCAACAGTCTCAGAGGCACTGCGTGAAGGAGACTGAGGATTTCCTAATTCATTAGGCGTCCCTTTTGTGGCGAGCGTCAGCGACGCCTGGGCTGCCTTGGGCGCAGATTTGGGCAGCGACCGATATCTGCTTACGGAGGGAACCTCCTGATCTTGTGTTGGAGACGAGGTGGTTTTCCGTCGTCATCTGTAATTCGGCGCGCAATCGTGGCTCTGACGCACTTTTGACGATGAAGGGCAATGACGGACTGCGTTTCGCGGAGAATGTTCTGGCGGAAACGAAGATTAAGCCAATCTGCACGCCCAAAGGCGAATGACGCCTCTTTATTCGGCGGGAATCCGTGGCGTCCAGAATAAGAAAATCGTCGACGATGTGTTTGTCGACCAAAAGGTCCCCTACCGGTCGCATTCCTCATTGGCCCCTATTCGGCGGACGTCGGGAATCGGAGCGACTACACCAGAAGCGCGTGCCGTTGAGCGCCCAAGCCTCAGATCGCTCGATCGAATCTTGCTGACCGTCATGGGTTGGCAACTCATGATTTTCAAATGCGCTCGCGGGCGAAAAGCATTCCAAGCGCCGTTGCAATCAACATCGATCCGACGATCCGGGACTGGAGCTTCCGGCGTTCCGGCATTCCGAACCAGTAGCGCAGGCGACCAGCCAAAAGCGCGTAGCCGCTGTCGGAGATAGCGGCCAGCCCCACCATTGTTACGCTCATCATTAAGATCTGAGGGTTGACGGGCAAGGTGGGATCGATGAACTGCGGAAAGAAGGCGATATAGAATAGGATTGTTTTCGGGTTAGTGATAGCGACCATCAATCCTCGCAAAAAGTCGACGTGGGCTGGCCGCAGTGAGGCGGAGCCGGAGTACTCGTTCCTGCCGTCGGCCGCTTTTTCACCCGCATGCCAAGCCTTTACGCCAAGCCAGATCAGATAACCAGCGCCGAGCCAGGAAATGATGTCGGAAGCCTCGGCCATGAGCCGGAGCACGACGGACACTCCGATTGCTCCCGCGGCCACCAGAAGGGCGTTGCCGATGCTTGAGCCCGCGACCGCCGTCAAACCGGCACGGGTGCCTCGCCGGAGGCTGGTCGCGACGACCAGAGTTACGATCGGCCCCGGCATCACAATCAGCACCGTGGCGGAAAGGCAGAACGCACCAAACAATTCGGCATTCATCGCGGCGCATATCCTCAAGTATGATTGGCAGCGCTAAGAGACTAATCGATCCTCGCGGCCTTGGCTTTGCAAATGAAAAGCAGACGATGCAAAGCCCCGCTCGGTACCCGACAAATCTCGTTATGACAATCAACGAATGACACGTTTTGTCGGCCGCACCATTGCCGGCCTATAGAAAGGTAAATAGCTTAGGATGCGTCCCGAAAGGTCTCCTCAGCGATAACGGCCCCCTATACTTTGCTCAGACTTGTACGGACACACCAGGGAGGAAGAGGACATTCGCGAATCGCTGGCCGACGACGTCAGCGCGAGCAATATAGTGCGGCTCTCAATGTCCCCGGCAAAAAAGCAGCCGTTAGCGGAGCTATTAATCAGTCCATAAATAAAAACATATCAGGCGGCGTATTTGAGGGAAGGTTTTTGGTAGAAGGAGCGGATTTTATCGGGATCGTTTTGCAAACGGCGCAGCGATGAAATGACGTTACCTTTGAATTTGGCTTTGCTGGTCACGGCCATGCGCCCGGCGGTATCGGCCTTCAGGTGCTTACTAATAAGTTCATAAGTATCTTCACATTGTGTTTGAATTAGTGTATAGTGATTGGATGGTGAGGCAAGACGCGCGCAAGCTGGATCACAAGACGCTGGAAGCGATCAGGATTCGGGCGGTTGAGCAGGTGCAGTCCGGGCAAAGCCCGGAGGTGGTGATGCGGGCGCTGGGCTTTTCGAGCCGGTGCATCTACAGCTGGCTGGCGATGTACCGGGCGGGGGGCTGGGACGCGCTCAAGGCGAAGGCGATCGCGGGCCGTCCGAAGAAGTTGAGCGGGCGGCAGATTC
>JBJKQL010000119.1:0-21095 GCA_046705265.1 Ferrovibrionaceae bacterium | reverse complement strand
GATTATTATGCGCGTCGAAATAAAAGCCTTGATTACGATCAAGATTGAGAGAAATTTCCGCTCCCAGGCAGCCTTTACGCTGGCTTCGCCGCGGTGTTACTTCCGGAATTATGCCGCTGTCTCACCTGACGGTTCGACGCCTATGCAGGATAGGTAGCTAATGCTAAGGAATTCGCAACGATGATTTGGAAAGAAGTCCGTTTTGTTGCCTCTATGGGACTGATGGGGGCGACGATGGGTGGGGTCATACAGACGGTTGCAGCGGTCGCCGATATGCGAGTGATCGGCGTAATTTTTGGCGTTATTATAGGGGTATTGACAATTTCGCAAGGGGGAAAGCGATATGGCCGATGCAGCCCAAATGGGAACGATTACCGGAATAAATTGGGCGATTGTGGAGATGACAAACCCAAGGGCAAGATGTGGGACTTGGGCTGGGCGCCGAGTGTTAGGAGGCCATTTAGGACTCTTTGGGAGAATATGGGGGTATATGAGCGGGAAGCATCCCGCACAAAGTGCGTGACAGCCACGCCCCAATATGGGACAGATTGTCCAATTGCCTTTCAGCCAGAGTGAATGTCTGAGGGGAGAAAGCGGTGAGCCAGGTGGGATTCGAACCCACAATGCCCGGTCAGGCGACGGAACCCAATTCCGTTGTGTCTACCAATTCCACCACTGGCTCAAAGCTTTAAGGGCGTTGGGGGCGGCCACCCGGCAAGGAAAACCGCCCCCGCGCCCCGACCAGTCGCACCTTTTACGTGGCAACCACGTATGGGGTGCGGCGCTTCGATTCGTACCTGATGTTGGGCCCAGAGTCGAGTCGGGTTGTGGAATAAATGGCGAACACACCTAAGCCCGAGCCAGCCAAGCGCCAGGAGCGTGCCGAGCCAGCCGAGAAGCCGGTGAGCCTAGCCCCCCTGTCCTTTGACGAGGCCGTAAAAGGATTACTGCGGACACGGCCAGCGCGCCGGGAGGGCGGCAAGTGAGCGGTCGCACCATGGTGCAGTTCGACCGGCGGAAGTTCCGCGAAGCCGTCCTTCATATTTGCGAGATTGGCGGCACGGCGCGGCTGGGTGCCATTAAGCTCCACAAAGCACTCTATTTTGCCGACATGATCCGGTATGCCACAACGGGTGCGCCGCTGACCGGGGCGACCTACCGCAAGCGGCCGCTTGGGCCTACTGCTGATTATCTGCTTAGCGCACTCAAGGACCTCGCGAGCGAGGGGCGTCTAGAGGTACGCACGGACAACTACTTCGGATACGCGAAGCGCACATATATTCCGCTCCAGCCAGCGAACACTTCTGTTTTTGACATGGACGAACTCGCGCTACTAAAAGAGGTAACGGGGTTTGTCTGCGGGCAGACCGCGAAGGAGATCAGCGAATTTAGTCATAACGCGGCGTGGGAAGCGGCGCAGATGGGCGACGAGTTGCCCTATTATACCGCGTATGCGCTTTTCCCGTCGCAGGTCTCCATCGAAGCAATAGAATGGGCCGAGGGGGCGGCGGCGGGAGTTGAAGACGAGAGATCCAAAGGACACTCGGCCGATTATCCGACTTTCGCCGATTTTCGAAGCCGCGTTTTGGCGACGGGCCGGTAACACCCCCCAGCGGGTACTCGATATTCTCCAGTGGGCAGAAGACCAAATCAGCGCGAACCCGGCCTGCGGCGAACACATCCATTGGGGACATGACGGCGCAGAGATGCGCGTATGGGAGTCTCCCGTCCTTTACGGTGCGCCGCTGGTTCGCTTGCTTTACGAAGTAAGCGAGGGTGCCGTCATATACTGGAACCTCTGGGTGAGAATAATTCAGGACGCTGGCGTCTTGTAGAGCAGCCGCTTTCCTTGCGCTCCTTTGATTGCCTGTGCTGTACGCTCGCCATCACTGATTTTCCGCGAATTCCAGCGGAATTCGAACTCCCGCAGATATTTGGGCAAATGACGTTCGCTAACGTGATGGAATGTCCCGATTAAGCCGCGCTTTAGCAGCGAGTGATAGGACTCCGCGAAGTTCGTGTGCATGATGACGGCGCGCACAAACTCCTTGGAGTGATCCACGGTATGGTGGCCCGCGAAGTGCTTCTCTAGCCCGATGTATGCGCCGTGTGAGTCCGTGATGATGGTTGCCGACTTGTCCACGATTGGCTTGGCGATGGTTTGCAGGGTGGACTTACGAGCGTTCGGCACCTTGAGCGTGACAGCCTGACCTTCGCGGTCGATTAGCGTCATGACCGTTACTTTCCTGCCAGCCGCTCTGGTCTTGTTGCGGTGAAGGTTGTTGCGCTTCTTGCCGCCCACATAGGTCTCGTCGATCTCGACAACGCCGCCGCCTGCGCCAAGCATTGAACGCAATGGCTCAACCTTCATTGCCTCGCGAACCCGGTGGCAGAGAAACCAAGCTGATTTGTACGAAAGGTCCAGATCGCGCTGTAACTGAGCCGCGCTGACGCCTTTCTTCGAAGCGCACATTTGGTGAATGGCATAGAGCCAATGGCGCAGCGGGATGTGGGACTCGGCAAAGATGCTGTTATGCCGGACGGTGAACTGCTTGCGGCAGGCTCCGCACTTCCACAGGCCTAGCCGCTCGCGGCCTTTCTTATCCTTCACGCCTTGGAGGCGATAGGCGCGGTCCTTGGTCTCACAGTGCGGGCATACAACGCCATCCGGCCACATGAGCCGTTCGATGTACTCAATGGCCTTAGCTTCATCGGCGAAGAGCGGGGCGAATTCTTTGAGCGACATTGGAGCCTCCAAACGATGGCTCTAGTCTACTCCTTGGGGTGGGTTTGTCAACTACCTAATCGCCATAAATTGGGTTGATATCTGTTCCCTTTCCACTGCGATGGTCTATGGCGTTCTGCGGTCTATTCTTTTGAAGCAGAAGTTAGTCTCCCGAGCTACGGGGCGCGGAATCGCTGGCGGCATTGCCTTATTCCCACTTGCTCTTGTGGTTGCGTCTACCTATTGGAACGAGGCTCTATTCGCCGTCCTCCAATCAAATAGGGTCATCTTATCCCTGGCCGGTATCATCGCCCTCATTACCATTCTGGAAGATTTTATCCCGCCTAAAAACGAGCCATTATAGTGGGTTCTGGCGCGTCATAAGTTT
This sequence comes from Ferrovibrionaceae bacterium, assembly GCA_046705265.1. Taxonomy (GTDB): domain Bacteria; phylum Pseudomonadota; class Alphaproteobacteria; order Ferrovibrionales; family Ferrovibrionaceae; genus JAJYTL01. The sequence continues at coordinate 17,982 of JBJKQL010000119.1, read as the reverse complement.
ACGCCATCACATAAAATTACGATATGTAGCGTAAAGTTACGCCTTCCAGCTACCACATATAGAATCTTCTTCTTGACCGAATCGCGATCTTCTGGATTCATTGATCGCGGCGAGGTTGTCCATCGCCTTTTACCGAAACCATGGCTCCGCATTGCTTTACGGGGCACATGTGGTGCCCCAGGGCGGCAGGCCCATCCTGCCTTCGGTAGAAGGAACTTTAGTATGGAACGCTTCGCTATACCGAGGCCGCAAGGGCTCGCCGTCTTTGTGCGAGAGTACCTGCGGCTAAGATACGGAAAATGGGAGCAAGTCCGCTCCCATGTCCGAAGTTGGCCTACTGGCAGGTAGGCCAAATAACTTAGTAGCGTAGGGAAGGGCGGCTTCGGCCGCCCTTTCTTTTTGAATCATGACGATCAGACACGGTTTCGTCAAGTGGATTGTACAATGATGTACCAATCGCTACCATCCGGACAAGCATGGCTCCCAAATCAAAAGACGCCAGGACTCGCTTTCTTGAACCGCTCGCAACCGATGTTGCGGCGTTTCGAGCGGCGGTTGGAATGGGGACAACGGAAATTGGGGTGATACGGGAGGCGGTCCGCGAGTTCATCCACGAGCGCATCAAGAAAGATGCATCATTAAGAAAGAAATTTGACGCTGAGAAGAAGCGAATTCTGGCGGAAAAGATACAGCCGTTACGCCTCGTCAAAAACGGTAGCGAATCTGATGCTTGACCCGATACTCATCTAGCCGCTTTCGTTCGCCGATAGCTCGGCGAGATGCGCCAGTTGCCATCGGCCCGGATAAGTGCTCCGGTCGAAAACAACGATGCCATCCTTGCGCCGCGAGAAGTTTCCTTGAATGGCCTTCACGAGCATCAGGGCAGCCCCCTTATCTGGCGTCTTGCCGAGTCGGAGCAGAACGCGAACAGCCAGATCCGGAGTCGATATCGCCTCTTCGGTCTCCCGAAGAATTTCCAATGCGGTTCGCGTGGCTACGCCTTTCCGCAATCCAGCGGAATTTTTCCCGAAAGTTCTCTTGACCGTATTGTCGGGTTCGTAATCCGCCTTGAACATCCGAATGACGTTATCCAGCGCATAGAGATCGGCCTGCAATGCGCTCAAACGAAATTGAGCGCTTTTGATCTCACCCATCAATCTGGCGCGTTTTTCCAGAAGGGCATGAACGACGTGAGTCTCAGTCATGCCGTATTTCTCCGGTGCCAATAGCCACGCCACTCGCTTTCGGGATGCGCCAAGGCAAGCGCAGCGATGGCACCACACTGAGTACCGTTCGGGACACGGCGGTTGTCTTCCCGCCACGCCATTTCAGCGGCGTAGCGCCGTAGGTAACGGCCACTGATGACGTGATGAATACCGAACTCGGCACGCCGTAAACGAGAGAAGTAGGACTCGGCCTGGTTCGTGTTTGCGCCATCGGCCGACTTGAACTCGACTGAATGGTTGACGCGGTGCATGTCATAGAACGCATGAAGGCTATCCCATCCGCGCGCCTCATCGGCATGGATCGTCGATCCGAACGGCACCCGCTCGCGCACCGCCTTGGTGCCGTCGCTTTCCTTGCCGCAGACGAAAGGTAGCGTCCGGCCGCCACGCTCACGCATGACGACAACGACGCGCCGCTTGCCGGTCTGTTCTTCAACAAGACGACGATCCGCGCGATCCTCCTTCTTGTTCTCTGGCTTGGCGTGGCCACCAAAATACGCACCGTCAATTTCAACGGTGCCAGACAGTTTCTTGTCGCGCTGGTCGGCCTCAAGCGCCTCTCTGATCTTGTGCGACAGAACGAAAGCCACCCGGTAGGTGCAGCCGAGATCGCGGCTCAGTTGAAGCGCGCTGTGGCCCTTTGCCCCATTGGCATAGATCGCAATGGCAAGCAGGTAGTCGCGGATCGGTCGCTTGTGGTCGGCAAAGAGGGTCCCCGATGTGACCGAGAATTGATACTTGCAGCCGCCGCACTTCCAAACCGGCCGCGTTGAAAGTGCATGAACCGTGAGGCAACCGCAGCGGGGGCAATAGGGCTCGCCGCCATTATCTGCCCAGCGGATCGCCTGGAACTTGGCCCGCGCATCCTCTTCCGACATGCGCGCGACAGACGCTAGACTTAGCGTCTTTGATGCCGGAGAAAGAAGGAAGTGTTGGGCCATGTCAAACACCATGAACAATGTTTATCAACATCATCCATAGTGTCACTCTATGCGGCCCTTGTCAACGGCAAAAACACCGTGTATGATGTTTTTTAGCATCTATATCAAGGACTCTCGAATGGCTGCAAGAGAGTGGGAAACTCTCGTAAAAGGCGTGCTGAAAGCGGAGCTTAAGCGCCGAAATCTTAGCTATGCGGACTTGGCCGATAAGCTGGGCGAGATCGGCATCCGAGAGGATCGGCGGAACATATCGAACAAGATTGGCCGGGGTGCTTTTTCAGCGGTGTTTTTCTTTCAGTGCATGAAGGCTATCGGCTGTCGAACGATTCACCTTGGAGATGAGTAGGCGCTTCAGATGAATAAGCACACCTACATAGACATACGCCAAATCAGGCTCCAACAAGGACTCGGGCAGCGCGAGATCGCCAAGCGTGCCGGCATGGCAGTTTCAGAATTAACGCGAATAGAGCGCGGTTTCTGCCCGTTATCATCCGACGATATTCGACGGCTGGAAGGCGCTCTTGGCATTTCTCTCGATGGATTGAAGCCGACGTCGCCCCTTTCTGGCGAGGGATACGTGACAGCGCTTCCAGACGCTCCAATTGTGCGGCACCGCCGGAAGGAACACGACATTAGCCTACGGCCAGTGATTGACTTGTTCTGCGGTGTTGGCGGCTTCAGTGCTGGTTTCGAAGCGACAGGGGAGTTTGAAGTCGTCGCTGGCGTTGACATGCTGGGCGACCGGCTCGCAACCTTCACGGCCAATCATTCGGCAGCAAATGCCTATGGCACCGATATCCGCGCCGTCACGGTAGATACTTTAAATTCGGAAAATCCACGCCCGTTTGTAATCATCGGCGGACCGCCGTGCCAAGGCTTCTCGTCAATCCGGCCATTTCGCCACGTCGAATGGAAAGACCCGCGCAACAATCTTGGCGAAGAATTTTGCCGCATAGTCGCTGCGCTTCAGTCGGATTGGCTTGTATTCGAGAACGTAGTTGGTTTGCTCACACATAATGGCGGAAAAACATACGCCTCTCTCATGGGAGCGTTTGAGGCAATAGGCTACAGGGTCTCCGCGAAAGTCTTGAATGCGGCTTATCACGGCTTGCCGCAGCGACGAGAACGCTTGTTCATCGTCGGGTCACGGCACGGTAAATCATTTGACTGGCCAATGCCGACCCACCATCATGACCAGAGATCAATGATAGGTCGTTCGTCGCTTCTCTTAACGCCAGAACGTGGGTTCCTTGGCTCGACAAGACTAGCTGTGACGGTCATGGAGGCGATCAGCGACCTGCCGGCAGTGCGCGCCGGCGAGACAGCGACAGAATACTGCGAGGACGCACGGACTTCGCGGTATGCCGAAATCATCCGAGCCGGTGCTGAAACGCTGACGCTGCACGACGCAACCGCCCATTCTGCGGCAATGATGAACATCATCCGCCACGCTGGCGAGAACATTAACTGCCTTCCCGCCGGCATGGTCACATCAGGTTTCAGCAGTTGCTATAGTCGACTTGCGGGAGACAAACCAGCGAACACAATCACCGTCAATTTTGTGCATCCGGCCAGCAATCGCTGCATACATCCGGTTCAAGATCGCGCGCTAACCCCGCGCGAAGGCGCGAGGCTTCAGGGCTTTTTTGATACCTTCGAGTTTCACGGTAGCCGTTCACAAATCGTAAAGCAGATTGGTAATGCGGTGCCGCCGCTAATGGGGCGCATCATCGCTGAGGCGATACTTGATTCCGACTAGATCGGCTTTCGGCCAAGCAACGCCAGATAACTCTTGTACCGTGCGCCGCAGTGCGTGCCAGGTACAAGGGCCAAATCCACATACACCACCTTTAACTCTTCCATGCCGGCGGCATTGACGACAGCGGTTTTTCCAGAATCGCCATCGGTATTGCTGAGATTAAAATGTTCCGCCTTTAGATATCCGGTCCTAATCTCCCAGATAGCAGCATGTGTCGCCGTTGGACGGTCGACTGATTCTGAGATCATTCCACCGTCTTTATCTATAAGAACATATCTGCAGGTAACGTAGTGCCCTTCCTTGGCTAGGTGTCCCTTTGGCTGATTTCTATTCAAAGCCATTTTGATTTCAACGCCACTAGCAGCAGCTCCTTTACGGATGGGAAGAAGATCGGGGTATTTGTGAGGACCGTTGCGGCGATAGAGGCCGCCGCTGTTCTTCGCTATCTCAGCGCCAATAACATTCCCTATCATGCTGCTTAAATTTGCCAATTCGACTATTCGGCACAGAGGGTCGACACCATCCCCAATCAATGTTTCATCTATTCGGTCGAGCAGACGGTAGGTACCGATGATACTTTTGGCAAGCTGCTGACGAGTCAATCCTAGGGCGGCCAGCGCATCGTCATTAGCGAAACCGGTAGGATCTGGCTCGCGGGCCGTAATGTGGGACTGCAAAAATCCCCCCTAGTCGAACAGACGGAATTTGATAAGGCATTGCGTCTGCGGAAATGTCTAGCCCTTTTTGCGCTCCTGGCCGGGACGGTAGAAATGACGAATGATGCTCGCAGGCGCATTATGCGTGCGGTTAAGAGCAAGAACACAAAGCCAGAAATGATAGTTCGCCGACTTGTGCATTGGCTCGGGTTCAGATATCGGCTGCACGATGGTGGATTGCCGGGGCGGCCCGATCTTGTTTTCGCTGGCCGCAGAAAGATCGTATTCGTCAATGGATGCTTCTGGCATAAGCACGACTGCAAGCACGGCAGTCGTGCGCCATCAACCAACGTCTCCTATTGGGTGCCAAAACTTGCTGAAACTGTTGCGAGGGACGCCAGAAATCTCGCCGCACTCAAGGCTGATGGATGGAGAGTGCTCGTAATTTGGGAATGTCAGTTGAAAAATACCGTGAAACTCGCCCAAAAGTTGCGAAGATTCCTAGGTGAAACAGCGGCATAATTCCGGTTACTTCCCAATACAGAAATCGCGGAAGATGACGTCGAGTATTTCTTCGGCATCGACGCGGCCGGTGATGCGGCCCAAGGCCCGCGCCGCGAGGCGCAAATCCTCCGCTGCGAGCTCGGCGCCGCCCTCCGGCGCAGCTAGAAACCGCTGCAGGGCCGCGCGGCAATCCTCGAGCGCGGCGCGATGCCGGGCGCGGGTCAGCGCCGGTTCCGGCCCCAGCGCCAAGCGCTCGCGCACCATCGCCGTCAAGGCGACGAGGAAGCTCTCGCGGCCTTGCCCGGTCTTGACCGAGAGCGCATAAACCGGGCGGTCGTTATAGGTCGCCGGCGCGCGCGGCGGGCGCAGGTCAATCTTGTTCAGGACAAGGAGGCTGTCGGCGTCCGCATGGGCCGCAAGCTCGCCCGGAATTGCTGGCCAGTCGGCGGCCTCGAGGACGAGGATCTTGAGATCGGCGCGCCCGGCGCGCTCGAGCGCGCGGCGCACGCCTTCGGCCTCGATCTGCTCGGCCGCCTCGCGCAGCCCGGCGGTATCCGCCACCACCACCGGATAGCCGGCGAGGTCGAGATGCGCCTCGACAATATCCCGCGTGGTGCCTGGGATGGTCGAGACGATGGCCGCCTCGCGCCGTGCCAACATATTGAGAAGACTTGATTTTCCGGCATTTGGCGGACCCAGGATGACGACCTCGAGGCCGTCCCGCAAGCGCTCGCCCTGGCGCGCGTCGGCGAGGTGCCCGGCGATCTCGGCGAGGAGACCGGAAACCGTGGCCCGCGCCTCGGCCGCGATCTCGGCGGGCAGGCCCTCCTCGGCGAAATCGATCTCAGCCTCGAAATGAGCGAGCGCCTGGATCAGCCGCGTGCGCCAGCCGTCGTAGAGCGCCTTCAGCCCGCCTTCCATCTGTCGCAGCGATTGGCGGCGCTGCGCCTCGGTTTCGGCCTGCACGAGATCGGCGAGGCCCTCGGCCTCGGTAAGGTCCATCCTGCCGTTCTCGAAGGCGCGGCGGGAAAATTCGCCGGGCTCGGCCAAACGCAGCCCTGCTTCGGCGGCCAAAGCTTCGAGCAGCGCCTCGGTCACCGCCGGCCCACCGTGAATGTGAAACTCAGCCACGTCCTCACCGGTGAAGCTTCGCGGCGCGGGGAACCAAATGACGAGGCCATGGTCGATGACCGCGTCCATGACGGTGGTCGCGGCGTCGGCTTCGGCAATGGGACGGATGATTCGCGCGCGCACCGCGCGGCGCGGTGCGGGCAGGCGCTCGCGGCCGGTAAGACGGCAGAGAACCCTGCCGGCCTCGGCGCCCGAGACTCGCACCACCGCGATGCCGGCGCGGCCGAGGCCGGAGGCGAGGGCGAAGACTGTCGGCCCGCTCATGGCGCTCCCCAAACCGCGGCGCCCAGCCGGCGCGCGGCGCTACCTTTTGTTGCCGTCCTGGCCGTCGTTGGCCGAGCCCGGCGCGGTGAACTGCGACCAGAACGCCTTCTGTATCCGCTCCATGCCTTCGAGCGAGGCCGGAAACCAAGTGCGAAGCAGCACTTCGGGCTCCATCGCGTTCATCGCCTGGGTCATGCGCTCCTCGAGACGGCCGACCATGGTCTTGTAAAGATCGTCGAGATCGGGAAGGCCGAGAAAAGCCCTTGCTTCTTGCGGCGTGCAGTCAATATCAAAGGTAATCTTCATGCCGCTCTCCCGCGCCGTGGTTCATCTCCGGTCATCATAGCGTAAAGCGCGCGGGACGGGACCTTCCGATGCGCCGCCGGGATGTGCGATCGCGCACGCCGCCTGGCGCGGCGATAAGGCTGACTAGAGTAGGACTCCAGCCATGGCCGCAACCGAACGAGGCTTCACATGACGCTCGCGCTGTCGCGCAACAATCTCGACCGCGAAACCAGTCCCTATCTGCTGCAACACAAGGACAACCCGGTGCATTGGCAGGCCTGGAAGCCGGAGGTGCTAGAAGAGGCCAAGATCTCGAAGCGGCCGATCCTCTTGAGCGTGGGATATGCCGCCTGCCATTGGTGCCACGTGATGGCGCATGAAAGCTTCGAAGATCCCGAGATCGCGGCGCTAATGAACAAGCTCTTCGTCAATATCAAAGTCGACCGCGAGGAGCGTCCCGATATCGACGCCATCTATCAAACCGCCTTGCAGCTCCTCGGCGAGCAGGGCGGCTGGCCGCTCACCATGTTTCTCGATGGTGACGGCGAGCCGTTCTGGGGCGGCACCTATTTTCCGAAGGAGCAGAAATACGGTCGTCCCGCATTCCCCGATCTCCTTCGCCGCGTCGCCGAAGTTTACGCCACCGATGGCGAGACGGTGGCGAAGAACCGGAGCGTGCTCATGGGCGCCTTGAACCGCATCGGGCTGAAGCCCGAGGAGGCAGGCCCGGCCTTGCGCAACGATCTTCTGAACCGCATGGCCGAGCGCATCAGCCATGAGATCGACCCGGCTTTCGGCGGCATCGGGCAGGCGCCGAAATTTCCCCAGACCGGGCTTCTCGAAGTGTTGTGGCGAGGCTTTCTTCGCAATGGCGACACGGCGCTCCGCGATGCCGTCGTCATCACCCTTTCGCAGATGTCGCAAGGCGGCATCTACGATCACTTGGGCGGCGGCTACGCCCGCTATTCCACCGACGCGCGCTGGCTGGTGCCGCATTTCGAGAAGATGCTCTACGACAACGCGCTCCTGATCGATCTCCTCGCGCTGGTGCAGCCCGAAGTGAAGAATCCACTCTTCGATCAGCGGCTGCGCGAGACGGTCGGGTGGGTGCTGCGGGAAATGACCACCGAGGGCGGCGGCTTCGCGGCGAGCTTCGATGCCGATTCGGAGGGCGAAGAGGGCCGCTTCTATACCTGGACTGAAGCGGAGATCGATGCGCTCCTGGGCGCTGACGCCGCGTTCTTCAAGGCCCACTACGATGTGCGAAAGGAAGGCAATTTCGAAGGCCGCACGATTCTGAACCGCTCACAAACGCCGGTCCTCGGCACGGCGGACGAAGAAGTCCAGCTCCAAGAAATGCGGGCGATCCTCGCCAAGGCCCGCGACAAGCGGGTCCGGCCCGGCTGGGACGACAAGGTGCTCGCCGATTGGAACGGGCTGATGATCGCGGCGCTCGTTCATGCCGGCCAGTTCTTGAACGAACCGGACTGGCTCCTCGCCGCCGCGCGCGCCTTCACCTTCGCCGAAACCGAAATGATGATCGACGGCCGCTTGCGTCACAGCTGGCGGCAGGGCCGTCCGCAACACGCGGCCCTGCTCGACGATTACGCCAATCTCGCCCGTGCCGCCGTCGCGCTCTTTGAGGCAACCGGGAAGAACGCCTATCTCGCGCGCGCGGAAGGCTTCGCTGACGTTCTGGATCAGCATTATTGGGACGCGAAGCAAGGTGGCTATTTCTTCACCGCCGACGATGCGGAAGGCTTGATCACGCGTACCCGCCAGATCATGGACAACGCCATACCGTCCGGCAACGGCACCATGCTCGGCGTCTTGACGAGGCTTCATCATCTCACCGGAAAAGACGCCTATGCGACGCGCGCCGCGGCGCTTCTCGATGCGTTCGCGCCCGAGCTCACGCGCAATTTCTTTCCGCTCGGCACGTTCCTCAACGCAATCGATCTTTATCTCAATCCGCTGCAGGTAGTGATTCTCGGCCGCCGCGGCGATTTCGAGATCGGCGAACTTCTTCGGGTGCTTCGCTCGGTTTCAACCCCGAACCTGATCCTAAACGTGATCGACAATACCGATGATCTGCCTCCCGGCCATCCTGCCGCCGGCAAGACGAGGATCGACGGCAAGCCAACGGCCTATGTCTGCATCGGCCAGACCTGCTCGCTTCCCGTCGCCAGCGCCGACGCACTGATGCAGGAGTTGCCGCAACCTTGAGAGACGGCCCGATGAACGCGACGACGGCGGCGATCCGGCATGGCGTCGAAACCCCGGTCGGGCACCTTGTCCTGACCGAGCAGGCGGGGCGGCTCGTCGCTGTCGATTGGGGCCGGGCGGGAGACGATCGCGCGAGCGTCGCGCCAACTCCGCTTCTCCGCGATGCGGAAGAGCAGCTTCGCGGGTATTTCAACAAAACCCGCCGTGCCTTCGATCTGCCGTTGGCGCCAGCCGGGAGCGCGTTCGAGAAACACGCCTGGATCAGGCTTTGCGAAATACCCTTCGGCGAAATCCTGACCTATGGCGCCATGGCAAAGGCGGTGGGCGGCAGCGCGCGCTCAATCGGCGCCGCCATGGGCGCAAACCCGATTCCGATTTTCATTCCCTGCCATCGCGTGATCGCGGCCGAGGGCAAGCTCGGCGGCTATAGCGGCGGCAGGGGGGCCGCGACCAAGCTCCACCTTCTATGTCACGAGGGCGCGCTCTTGATCTAGCCGCGAAGATCAAAACAGCGCGTCCGCCGCAACCGCACGCGGCGCGCGCCTATTCGCGGAGATCGTCCCAGAACTCGCGCACGCGGGCGAAGAAACCCTCTGACTCGGGATGCGTGTCCTTCGAGCGCGCCTTGTCGAATTGCTGCAAAAGCTCGCGCTGCTCGCGCGTGAGATTCATCGGCGTCTCGACCATCACCTCGATGAAGAGATCGCCGTGGCCGTGGCCGCGCATCGCCGGCATGCCCTTGCCCTTGAGACGGAGCTGGCGGCCGGTCTGGGTTCCGGCGGGCAGCGTGAGGCGCGCGGTCTTGCCTTCGATCGTCGGCACGTCGACATTGCCGCCGAGCGCCGCCGTCACCATCGGGATCGGCACCCGGCAGTTGAGGTTCATGCCGTCGCGGCGGAAGAATCGGTGCGGCGCGACCGAGAGAAAGATATAGAGGTCGCCTGCCGGACCGCCGCGAAACCCGGCTTCGCCCTCGCCGGCGAGGCGGATGCGGGTGCCGTCCTCGACGCCTGCCGGAATATTGACGACAAGCGAGCGTTCGTTCTGCGCCCGGCCCGAGCCGCCACAGGTGCGGCACGGGTTCTCGATGATACGCCCGACGCCGTTGCAGGTGCTGCAGGTGCGCTCGATGGTGAAGAAGCCCTGATGCGCCCGCACACGGCCCGCGCCACGGCAACTCGGGCAGACCGCGGGCTTGCTGTCGGCGGCGGCGCCAGCGCCGTGACAGTCTTCGCAAACCGCCAAAGTCGGCACGCGGATTTTTGTGTTCTTGCCGTGATAGGCATCCTCGAGCGTGATCTCCATGTTGTAGCGGAGATCGGCGCCTCGGTTGTTGTTGCCGCGTGCCCGGCCGCCCATGAACTCGCCGAAAAGATCGTCGAAGACATCGGCGAAAGAGGACGTGAAATCGAAACCACCGGCCCGCGCGCCTGCGCCTTGGGCGGCGAAGGCAGCGTGGCCGAACTGATCATAGGCGGCGCGTCGCTGATCGTCCTTCAGGATCTCGTAGGCCTCGTTGATTTCCTTGAAGCGTCGCTCGGCCTCGGGATTGTCCGGATTGCGATCCGGATGGAACTGCATTGCGAGCTTTCGGTAGGCCCGCTTCAACTCGTCGGCGCCCGCGGTCCGGTCCACCCCGAGAGTCTCGTAATAATCCTGCTTCGCCATACTCGCTTCCCGCGCGCTTACACTGATCCCGTGACCCTACAGCGATCGCCAACAAAGAACGTCGCCGGATATCATGGTACCCCCCCACTTACCTGCGTCCGTTCGTCGGCCAACGCGCGCGGCGGCGGCGACGATCGCGCCTCCTTTACAGCCGCCAACGGCCGGCGCCATAAAGGGGTGCCGGCCGCTGTACTCGGCTGATGGATTTCAGCCGGAGGTCCCTTTCTTCTTGTTGTTCTCGTCGACCTCCTCGAAGTCGGCGTCGACCACGTTGTCCTGGCCGCCGCCCGAGGCGCTGCTCTCCGGCCCCGCGGCGCCTTGCGGGCCACCTTGCGTCTCGCCTTGACCGCCCATCTGGTCCTTATAGAGCGCCTCGCCGATCTTCATCGCCGACTGGGCCAGTGCCTGAGTCTTCTGCTGGATTGCCGACACATCCTCCTCCTCCATCGCCTTGCGCAGCGCGGCGATATCGGCGTTGATCTTGTCGCGGTCGGCGCCCGCCGCCTTGTCGCCGGCCTCGGCCAAGCTCTTCTCGGTCGAGTGGATCAGCGCGTCGGCGTGATTGCGTGCCTCGACCAGCTCGCGGCGTTTCTTGTCCTCGCCCGCGTGCTGCTCCGCTTCCTTGACCATCTTCTGGATATCGCCCTCGGATAGCCCGCCAGAGGCCTGGATGCGGATCTGCTGCTCGCGGCCGGTGCCCTTGTCCTTGGCCGAAACCTGGACGATGCCGTTGGCGTCGATGTCGAAGGTGACTTCGATCTGCGGCGTGCCGCGCGGCGCCGGCGGGATGCCGACCAGATCGAATTGGCCGAGGAGCTTGTTGTCGGCCGCCATCTCGCGCTCGCCCTGGAACACGCGGATGGTGACCGCGTTCTGACCGTCCTCGGCGGTGGAGAAGGTCTGGCTCTTGCGCGTCGGGATCGTCGTGTTGCGCTCGATCAGACGGGTGAAGACACCGCCCAGTGTTTCGATGCCGAGTGAGAGCGGTGTGACGTCGAGCAGTAGAACGTCTTTCACGTCGCCCTGCAGCACCGCCGCCTGAATCGCAGCGCCGACCGCTACTACTTCGTCAGGATTGACGCCCTGGTGCGGGTCGCGGCCGAAGAAGTTCTTCACCGTTTCGATAACCTTCGGCATGCGCGTCATGCCGCCGACCAAAACCACCTCCTTGATGTCGCCAGGCGAGAGTCCGGCATCCTTCAAGGCGGCGCGGCAGGGCGGGATGGTCTTCGCGATCAAATCGTCGACCAGTGCCTCGAGCTTGGCCCGCGTCAGCTTCATGGTGAGATGCTTCGGGCCGGTCTGGTCGGCGGTGATGAAGGGCAGGTTGATCTCGGTCTGCATGGTGGACGAAAGCTCGATCTTCGCCTTCTCCGCCGCCTCTTTCAGGCGCTGCAGGGCGAGCCGGTCTTTGCGCAAATCGATGCCCTGTTCCTTTTGGAACTCGGTCGCGAGATAATCGACAAGGCGAAGGTCGAAATCCTCGCCGCCGAGGAAGGTGTCGCCGTTCGTCGCCTTGACCTCGAATACGCCGTCGCCGATCTCGAGGATCGACACGTCGAAGGTTCCGCCGCCCAAGTCATAGACTGCGATGGTCTTGCCTTCTTGCTTGTCGAGGCCATAGGCAAGCGCCGCCGCGGTCGGCTCGTTGATGATGCGCAAGACCTCAAGGCCGGCGATGCGGCCGGCGTCCTTGGTCGCCTGGCGCTGGGCGTCGTTAAAATAGGCGGGCACCGTGATCACCGCCTTGGTCACCGTCTCGCCGAGCGAGCGCTCGGCCGTCTCCTTCATTTTCTGCAGGACGAAGGCCGAAATCTGAGAGGGCGAATATTTCTTACCCCGCGCCTCGACCCAGGCGTCGCCGTTGTCGGCGCGGATGATTTGATAGGGCACCATGCCCTTGTCCTTCTGCGTCGTCGGATCGTCGAATGTCCGCCCGATCAGGCGCTTGATGGCAAAGAGCGTGTTTTCCGGGTTGGTCACCGCCTGGCGCTTTGCGGCTTGACCGACGAGCACCTCGCTGTCGGCGGTGAACGCGACCATGGAGGGGGTGGTACGGACACCCTCCGAATTCTCGATCACCCGAGCATTCTTGCCTTCCATGACGGCAACGCAGGAATTAGTGGTGCCGAGATCGATGCCGATGACTTTAGCCATATTGTCCTCTTCTAACAGCGGCAGGTCAGCCCGGCCGTCGATGCACCCGGCCGACCCCCTAAGTTCGTAGGCTGAAGTCTATATAAGGGCCGAAGCACCGGCCCGCAACGGGCGGGAGGGCAAGTTTTTCGCAGAATTCGGGGCCATCCGGCGATGGCCGCAGCCCCCGGTGGCTCACGCGGCGACCGGGCGGCCGCGGGCGAGCTTCAGAAGTGCGGCCCGGCAAAGCGCGGTGTCCGGCGCGCCCGTGCTTTTGCAGGCGATCTCGGCCTCCCACAGTTCGCCCAAGGCGGCCTCAAGGGTTGGCCGCGACCAGTGGCGGAGTTGGGCGCGGAACGCGGCCTCGCGGCGGAAGTGCAGAGGCGGCCGAAGCGCCCGGAGCGCTGCCACGGGCGTCTCGCCGGCCTCGATTCGCGTCAGCACGAGATGAAGCCGCTGGCCGTGGCGCAGTGCCGCGCGCAACACCGCGACCGGCGCTTCGCCGGCTAACAGGCTTTTCGCCAGCGCGCGCTCGACGGCCGCGGCGTCGCCCGAGAGCGCGCCATCTATAACGTCATCAAGGGCGAGCGCCGAACTGTCTCCGACGATGGCGAGGACATCGGCGACCGTCACCATACGGTCCGCTGGCGCATCCGAAGCCGAGGCGGGCCCGCCCATATAGGTGACGAGCTTCTCGAGTTCTTGCCGGGAGACGGCGCGATCGCCACCGAGATTATGGATCAGGGTCTGGCGGGCCGCCGGCTCAAGGCGAAGTCTGGCAGCGCCCATCACCTCGTCGACCAAGACGCCAAGGCTCGCCTCGTCGTCGCCGTAGCAGGGAAGGGCGGCGCCGTTGGCCACAGCTTCGAACAGCTTGCGAAGCGACGAGCGGCGATCGAGGTCGCCAGCCTCGAGCAAAATAAAGGCCTCGCCGACGGGGGATTTAAGAAAGTCGGCGAAGATGCGGGTGAGCCGGTCGCTCGCGTCTCTTACAGCCACCAGTCGCCGGCCGCCGGTAAAACTCAAAGCCGCGGCCTCGTCGGCGAGACGGCCGGGATCCGAGGCGAGCGCCGCGGCCGCGAGTTCGCTGATGCGGAAGGGATCGCCGGCATCCGCCACCACTGTCCGGGCGAGGGCTCGCGCGCGTTCGCGCACCAGCCCCGCGTCCGGCCCATAAATCAGAACGGCGCGGATCGCGGCGTCGGGCTTCTTCAAGAAGCCCGCGATCTGGCGGGGGGCAAGCTTCACGACGGCGCCTTTTGGCGCCGGCTGAACCAGACCGCGAGCCGGCTCGCGATTTCGTCCGCGATTTGCCGCGCCAAGCGCCGTCTCGCATCGGCGGCGCCGACGATATTGCCGTAATTGATCCGCAGCACGTCGTAATCCAATGTGCGTCGAAGCGAACCCGAAACCAGAGGCCGGTTGGTGCTGGCATCGGTCAAAGAATAACTGACGTTGAGTGCGACCTGATCGCGCGTCGTCTGGCTTGCGGCATTGACGAGCAGTGAAGAATCGGTTTCCCGCACCACGGCGGTGAGACGAAATCGTGCTGGTCCGGAATGTCCTTGCGGTGCGAGCTCATTGTCGAGGTCATTGCTGATAAGCTGGCCGGCGCGGGGCGAATCGGGTGAAACCACGGGGCCGATCATGATACTGCGAAGCTCGGCGCGGGCGGGCGCATCGGCTTGGCCATAGAGGGGATGGAAACCGCACGCGCCAACGAGCAAACTGAGGCAGAGACCCGCAAATCGCCAGTATGGTAGCGCGAAAAGCCGTGCGGCAAAGGTGCCCCGGCACCGGTGGCGCCGCGGGAAGGTGGTCTTAGACCACCACATTGACGATCCGGTTCGGCACCACGATCAGCTTACGCACCGGTCGCCCGGCGATCGCGCGCTGCACGTTGTCGTTGCCGAGCGCTGCGGCCTCGATCGCGGCCTGATCGAGATCGCGGGCGATCTCTATGGTGGCGCGCAGCTTGCCGGACACCTGCACCGCCACGGTGACGGTGGCGTCCTCGATCAACGCTGGATCCGCCATCGGCCATACCGCATCGGCAAGCAGGGTCTTATGGCCGAGCGCCTGCCAAAGCTCTTCGCCAAGATGCGGCATCATCGGCCCAATCAGGAGCGTCAGGGTTTCAAGCGCCTCGCGAAGAGCTGGCCCGTCTTCCGCCGCCGCGCCGCAGGTTGCGGTATGTTCTTGAACCGCATTGGCGAGTTCATAGATGCGGGCGACGGCGCGGTTGAAATGGAAGCGCTCGATATCATCGCTCACGCCGGCGATCGCCTTGTGGCTCAAGCGACGCAATGCCATCGCTTTGTCGGATTTCGTCCCGGCCGCTACGGCGCCGGCGGGCGGGAGCCGGTCCAGATTGTCGCCGATAAGCCGCCACAGCCGCTGCACGAAACGCCATGCTCCGTCGATTCCCGCTGCCGTCCACTCCATGTCGCGTTCGGGAGGGCTGTCCGAGAGCATGAACCAGCGCGCGGTATCGGCGCCGTATTGATCGATGATGGTGCCGGGGTCGATCACGTTTTTCTTCGATTTGGACATTTTCTCGACTCGGCCGACCGTGACCGGCGCGCCGCTTCGCGCCTCGCGCAGGCCACCGCCTGCGTCTTCCGCGACCTCGGCGGGATAGAGCCACGCGCCAGCCGCGTTCTGGTAGGTCTGGTGACATACCATGCCTTGAGTGAACAGGCCGGCGAAGGGCTCCGGCGTCGCCACTTTGCCGATGCTGTGGAGGGCGCGGACGAAGAAACGGGCGTAGAGGAGATGGAGAATGGCGTGCTCGATGCCGCCGATATACTGATCTACGGGGAGCCAGTAATCGACCGCCGCCTTGCTTGCCGGGTCGGGGCTGCGCGGCGAGCAGAAGCGCGCGAAATACCAGGAGCTGTCGACGAAGGTGTCGCAGGTGTCGGTCTCGCGCTCGGCCGCGCCGCCGCACCGCGGGCAGGCGGTATGCTTCCAGGTTGGATGGTTGGCCAACGGATTGCCGGAGCGATCAAAGCGGGCGTCTTCGGGAAGCAGCACCGGCAGATCGGCCTTCGGCACCGGCACGATGCCGCAGGCCGGGCAATGGATCATCGGGATCGGGCAGCCCCAATAGCGCTGGCGCGAAACCCCCCAGTCGCGCAGGCGGTAGGTCACCGTGCCCTGGCCGATGCTGAGTGCCTCGGCCCGCTGGATAGCGGCGGCAATGGCTTGCGGCACATCAAGCCCATCCAGAAAGCCGGAATTGAAGAGCCGGCCGTCTTGCGCCGTATAGGCCTCCTGCTGCGTTTCGAGCCGGGCCAGGTCGATTTCCGGCGGCGCCACCACCCAGCGAATCGGCAGGCCGTATTTGCGGGCGAATTCGAAGTCGCGTTCGTCATGCGCCGGGCAGCCGAAGATCGCGCCGGTGCCGTATTCATAAAGAACGAAGTTCGCAACATAGACCGGAAGTTCAGCGCCATCGACAAAGGGGTGGCGGGCGCGAAGCCCGGTATCGTGGCCGAGCTTCTCGGCGGTCTCCATCGCCGCCTCGGCCGTCGCGGTCTGCCGGCTACGGGCGAGAAAGGCCGCGAGGGCCGGGTCCTGGTCGGCGAGCGCGAGGCTCAAAGGATGTTCAGGCGAGAGCGCAAGAAAACTGGCTCCGAATAACGTGTCCGGCCGGGTGGTGAAGACCTCGATGGTTCGGGCGTCGTCCTTGAGCGCGAAGGTCAGGCGCAAGCCGGCCGAGCGGCCGATCCAGTTCCGCTGCATCAGGCGAACCCGCTCCGGCCAGCGCTCGAGCCCGTCCAATCCTTGCAACAGCTCGTCGGCGAAAGCGGTTATGCGGAAGAACCATTGCGGCAGCTTGCGCCGCTCGACCAAGGCGCCCGAGCGCCAGCCGCGGCCATCGATCACCTGTTCATTGGCGAGCACGGTCTCGTCCACCGGATCCCAATTGACGGCGCTTTCCTTGCGGTAAACGAGGCCCGCCTCGTGGAGGTCGAGAATGAGTTTTTGCTGCTGGTGGTAATAGCCGGGGTGGCAGGTCGCGATCTCGCGACTCCAGTCAAGCGAGAGGCCCATGCTTTTCAGGTCGCGCCGCATCTCGGCGATGTTGCGATAAGTCCAGGCGGCTGGGTCGGTGCCCTGGTCGCGGGCGGCATTTTCGGCCGGCAGGCCGAAGGCGTCCCAGCCCATCGGATGGAGCACGTTGAACCCCCGCGCCCGCTTATAGCGCGCGACCACGTCGCCCATGGTGTAGTTGCGCACATGGCCCATATGGATGCGCCCCGAGGGATAGGGGAACATCTCAAGAACGTAATATTTTGGCTTGCCGCGGTCCTCGCCGACCTTAAAGGTGGCGCGGTCGTCCCATGCGGCCTGCCACTTCGTCTCGACTTCTTTATGATTGTAACGCGGTGTCATAGTACCCGTTTCCGCGCGCCGGCCCTTCCCCCGGGTCCACAGAAATTCCTCATCGTCGTCACAGGCTTATGAGCTAAGACCGCTGCGGATTTGCTGCGCCCGGGTCAAGATGGCATCCTCGATCTTGACCGCCGCGCCGGGCTCGACCGGGGCGGCGACCCAAACACCGTTCTCACGCGTCTGCTTGAACACCGCGACCTTGACCCCGTTCGCCATCAATTCCCGGCTGACGATATAGACCACCAGTTTGAAGCGCTCGTCCGGCGCCTTCGGGTTCGAGTACCAGTCGGTGATGATGACGCCGCCAAAGGGATCGGCCGAGGCGAGCGGCATGAAGCTCACCGTATCGAGCGAGGCGCGCCAGAGATAGGCGTTGACCGGAACCCCGCCGCCGGCCGTCCCGCTGGATTTCTTCCCGCCGAAAAGGCTCAAAAGGCCGCCCGAGCTGAACATCGACTGGGTGTTCTGAGCTTTATAAAGAGGCTTGCCGTTCGGCGTGTAGATATCAACCCCGGGCACGGCCTGCTCGGGATAGGAGGTCTTCACCATATTGGAGTCGTTGCTGCACCCCGCCAGTGCGAAAAACCCAAGCGCTACAAGGAAAAGCGTTATGGCCCGGCCGCGGCCCACCTTCGCCATCATGTAGTGTTTCCTGATCATTTGCCTTGTTCCTGCCGCCGAACGGGAGCCCGAATCGCCTGGCAACGCCGATCCGCTGCCGGATCACCACCCGCCATGGCTTTCGCTTTATAGACCGCGCCGCAACGAAAGCCAACTTGAAGCCT
>JBJKQL010000118.1:0-5825 GCA_046705265.1 Ferrovibrionaceae bacterium | reverse complement strand
TACAATGAAGAGCGCCCTCACCAGGGCCGATGGTGCTACGGCAAAACGCCGATGCAGACCTTCATTGACACCTTGCCCTTAGCGAGGGAGAAATTGCTACCGGCCGCGTGATGGCAGACACTCTTTCCTCGTCGGGCACCCGCCACGGCGAAGAACCAACCGTCAGATTAAGTACATACTTTTACATTTGACATCCTATACCGCGATAGAGAAGACATTTCGTCACCTCCGTGCCTGCTCCGATTGCTTCCGGCGGGAGCGAGTTCGCCGGGTGGGCCTCTCACCCACTGGAAAGCGCCGCCTTGTCACGGCGCACGGAGAGCCGGTCATAACCCGTTTGTCCCGCATTCCTCGGAAATGAATGCAGACCTATTGATGGGGCGATCGCGGCAACGTGCCGGGACCCGTTCGAAAATCTAATGCCTCGCCATCGCACAGCGCAGCACCAAAGGCACTCCCTCAAGAGAATGCCCGGCTCCGACCCGCCCAGGCTGGCACAGCGCCTTCGCCGAGTCGCACCGGCGCGATGTCGCGATACCGGATCGATATCCCATCCTACCCGTCGTCCTTCCGAGTCGTATTCGTCCCGCGGCATCGCTCCCGAATCGGGCGTGCCGTCCTTTTGGAGAACCTTAGCAAAGACTTACGAGATCGGAGCCGTCACCGGAACGGAGGTTCAGCGGCTGCCGGCTGAAATCTGCGGACAAGCCTTGATCAGGGTCGGAGCGGCAAGTAGCCTCTTGGTCGAGCGACGACACTGATCCGCATCCGGAACCGGACCTTAATGCCAGTATCCGCCGTCAAGGACCTACGCCAAGATCCGTCGGCTACCGATCCCGACGACTGGGCGGAGGCCTTGAGTGCGCTCTTTGCCGACCGAAGTCGACATTCGGATTTTCTGCCGCTCGCCGAATCGGCGGTGCGCGCCTGTCCCGGGGATGCCGTCATTCTCTGCCTCGCCGCCACGGCCGCCCTTCTCGATCAGCAGCCCGAGCGCGCCCTGGTTTTCCTCAAGCGGCTCTCAAAGCGCTACCGGCCCACCGCAACGGACCACCTGCTGCACGCGCTGGCGCTTGCCCAACAAAAGAAGCTCGGACCGGCCCGGGCGCTGATCGAGCGTCACGCTCTGGACTTTCACGGCAACGCCGTCCGAGCCTTCCCCGCCGGCGTTGAGCGATATCCCTGGCTCGTGGCGCAGCTCAACGCGATTCTCGGCCTCGGGAAGCCCGCGCAGCGAAAGACATTTCGTGGAACCCGCAAGTCCAATGTAAAAGCAGCGGCATCCCGTCAAGTCGCGGCGCTGCCGGAAAAGAGTCGGGCGTCGCCTGTGGTCCCCGCCCCCGCTTCTGTCGCACCGGCCACCCCGCCACGGTTGCCGCTCCCAAAAATCGACATCCCAGTTGCCACCGAATTCGATCTGCGGCCGCTTTGGGGAGCCATCGAGTGTGCGCCGGACTCCGGCGAGTGGTTTCGCCTGCGACAAAGTCTCGCGCGCTTCGGCCTTGCGCAAGGGTTCGACGAACTTCTCTGCGTTCCGCATCTCGCAGGAATAGAAACCCTTTGGCATCAGGTTGAGACCGTCCGCAAGGTCTTGAAGCAATTCCGCGGCCGGGTGCTGCTGGCGGACGAGGTCGGTCTCGGCAAGACCATCGAAGCCGGAATGGTCCTGAAAGAGTATCTGCTGCGCGGAATGGTGGAGAGTGCCTTGGTTCTGGTTCCCGCCTCGCTGGTCGGGCAATGGCGTGAAGAACTCGCGACCAAGTTCGGAATCGCCTGCGCGTCGACCCATGATTCGCTGTTGCGCGACGATCCGGAGCGCTTTTGGTCGCAGCCGCGGATCATCGCCTCGCTTGCCGTGGCGCGGCGCGGTGAGCACGCCCGGCGCCTTTGCGAACGCGGCTTCGACATTGTCATCGTCGATGAGGCGCATCATCTCCGCGATCGTTCGAGTCTGGGCTATAAGCTTGTCGATGGGCTCAACAAGCGTTTTCTGTTGCTGCTCTCGGCGACGCCCGTCCAGAACGACTTGAAGGAGCTCTACAACATCCTGACCCTTCTCAAGCCGGGCATCTTCAAGACCTTGAAGGAGTTTCGCGCGGCACACATGGTCACGGGAAAGCCGCGGCAGCCGGCCGACCCCGGTCGTCTTCGCGACCTCATGCGAGGCGCCATGATCCGCAACACGCGCGCCCGCGTCGCGCTGCGGATGCCGCGCCGGCAAGCGGCGACGCTGCGCGTCGACCCGGGTCAGGCCGAAGCCGAAATCTACCGGGATCTTGCCACTCGGCTGCGTGATCTTGCCGCCGCAGGCGGCATCACGCGCCATCGCATGGCGCTGCATCATCTCCTCGGGGCGGCAGGCTCCTCTCCAGCCGCCGCGGCGGGCGCCTTGGAGCGCTTCGCCGCCGGGCAAACTGACGCCGCCGGCTGGCGGGCGCTGGCCGGCCGATGGACGGGCGTTGGGAAGGGTGCCAAGGAAGCGGCGCTGCTCGACCTGTTGCGTCGCAATCCGGCGGAAAAGAAGCTCGTCTTTGTCCGCTATCGCCGAACCCTCGATCATCTCGCCGAACTCCTGACCGGAAACGGAATCGTCTTCGCGCGTTTTGACGGCAGCATGAGCGGCCCGGATAAGGATGCCGCGATTGCGGCCTTCCGCGATCAAGCGCCGGTTCTGCTGTCGACCGAATCCGGCGGTGAAGGCCGCAACATCCAGTTCTGCAACACGCTGATCAATTTCGACGTCCCCTGGAACCCGATGGCAATCGAGCAGCGAATCGGGCGCATCGACCGGATCGGGCAGGAGCGCGACGTCTTCGTCTTCAACCTGGCGACACGCGGCACGGTCGAGGAGGCCGTCCTCCGCCTGCTCGACGAGAAAATCGCGATGTTCGAGCTCGTGGTGGGAGAGGTCGGCGCCATATTAGGCGGCATCGAGGAGGAGCGCGATTTCGCCGAGCTCGTCCTCGACGCCTGGCTCGAAACGACGGAGGCCGGGCGAGTCGGCGCCTTCGATGCGCTCGGCCAGCGCCTGGAGGAGGCTCGCCAGCAGCACGAAAATACCAAGGTGCTCGACGAGACCCTATTCGGCACCGAATTCGAGACCCACTGAGGCCGGATGGAAACCCTACGCGATTTCGTCGCCGCGCTTCTCCAGGAGGAGGGAGCGGTTGTCGAATCCGAGGGGACGGACAATCTTGCCGTGCTGTCCCCTGCTGCACTCCGCCACGCCATGGGATGGTCCGAGTTTGCCCGGCTCGGTTTCGGCCCGGACGTCGGCGGAGATGCCGTCCGGGTTGGTCTCGAAGGTGACTGGCTGGAGAAATTCGGTGGCCTCGTCGGCGATCGCGGGCAATGGGCCGAACGCCAGCTCGCGCTGGCCGAACCGCGACCCGTGCCGGGGGCGCCTGAGCGCATCTTGGAACACGCTCTCGAACTTCCGAACGCCACCTGGCGCTTTCAGAAGATGACGCCGGCCTGGACACGCTGTCTCATTCTGGCATGCCGCTATACCGCCATCTCCGACGAGAAGCGGGAAGGCCTGCTCTGGCTCAGCCTCAATCTCGGCACCGGCGCGACGCTCGGAGATCTGGTTTTCCGCCTGCGGACGCTCCTCGCCGAAGCCGATGAATGGCAACCGCCAGAGGCATCCCTGCTTGAGCAAGCCGGGCCGCGTTGGACCACGGCCGCGCTCGCGCGACGCATTCAACCGATGCTGGATCATCTCGTGCGCCAGGAGCTTGCACCCTTCGTCGGCGCCATGCGCCGCCGTCTCGAGCGCGACCGCGATCGGGTGCATGCCTATCACGACGACCTCCGCGCCCTGGCGCTTAAACGCGCAGCGGCCCTCGAGGGCGTGGCGGGTGAAAAGGCCGAAGCCGACCGGCTGCGGGAGCGGGCACGGATCGCCGCGATCGAGGGCGAATACGGCGCCAAGCTCGAGGATCTTCGCCACAATTACGCGCTGAGCGTCAGCGTCACCGGCGTGCAGGCGCTCGAACTTCTGGTGCCGGTGCAGCGGCTCGAGATCCTGATCAAGCGGCGCAAGAACGAGCGAACGATCGCTCTGGACTGGCACCCCGCCCTCCGCCAGGCCGAGCCGCCCCTCTGTGAATGGGGCCTCGGCCTTGGCCGCACGCGCCTTGTCTGCGACGCCAGCCTGCATCTCACCGAAGCCGCCGGCCAAGAACTCTGCCCCGCCTGCTCCAGCCGATGGTGCCGCGCCTGTCATCCACAGTCCTGCCCGAGGTGCGGCACGGCGCAAACGTCCGATTCCGTCGGCGCGGGAAATCTTAGCGGGAGGACCGCGTGACGATCGACGGATTCACAAACGTGACGGTTGCGACCGAGAACGATCGTAGTGCAAGGGATACGGCTCTTCTGCCCGGACGCCAGGTCTCAAGCTTATGTTCGGTGCCATGCACCGCTCGGCTGAGCATTATAGGGCCATCAGGATCACCGACTTCGGGTGACGCCGGACCGCTGCCGTCAAGCAGGAACTGGATCGGGAAACGACACGGCTTCTCCCCGCGCGACTTCGTCAACCCTTTATTCGGCAAGCAGTCCGTGAACTCGACCGGCCTTCTGAACAGTTTCGGATGCAGGCCAGCAAGAAGGCGCGCCTGCGCCATGGAGGCGGCATCCAAAACTCCTTACGCACACGAATGTAGGGACTGTCTTTGCCTTTTCGACCAAATCACAATTGGTGGCGCAAAACCGCCGTCGGGACAGACGCTGAACTTACAAGCCTTCCTTTAGTTCAGCGTCGATCGCAGATACGGCAGCTCTTAGGAGCGAGAGGTACTCTCGCACGACATTCCAGATCACTGTATCGGAAATCCGGTGGTACTCATGCCGGAGCACCTTGCCAATCTCCATGATCTGGGGCCAACCCCATGATCTGGGCCCACAGAATCTGCGGCTGGGTTTCTTGAAGCTCCGGTGGAATGCGACGGGTGGCCTCCGAGATAATTTCAATCCCGCGTTGGACGCCATGGCGAAGGAGCCAATCGCGGCCATAGTCCTCGACAGTCTTTCCGCGAGTGGCGCTTTCAATCCCGTCGATCGCCTCGAGAATCGCTCGAACCGCAGGACGGACCAATCGTTCCATCAAAAGATTTTTTCGGCCGAGGCTTCGATTCGGCGTCGAAGAAACGGGTCCAAACTGTCCCGCGTGGTCAAATCGACCGGAATGCCTAAGCGGCCTTCGAGGAATTGCTTGATGCCGACGAGTTCAACGAGGGAAAAGTGCCCACTACGATCATAATCAATAACTAGATCAAGATCGCTTACCGTGGTGGCTCCGTCACGTACCGTAGATCCGAACAAATATAACCCTGTCGCTCCCAGTGCCTTGATAGCATTGGTTTGCTCCCTCAGAGCAATGATCGCATCGCGCCTTTTCATATACACGTTTTACAACGGGTTCGAGGCCAAAGCCACTCTCACGATATCGCATCTTCACCTCGGCGCCACCCTAGCGTTCGGTAGATTGTATGCTTCTCGCCCGGTGCCAAAAGCTTGCTTTCCGCGGATTTTCTGCAGCATCGGCGAGGTGACTTCCCACCGACAAGCGTCCCCAGGACGAGACCGGGTACGCCCTCTCTATTGAGCAACGGAAGATGCATCGCATCGGAACGAATAAAATTCCTATCGCTCCAGACGAGCGATCCTCCCGCCCGCACAACGGCCCCTTCGCTAAGGACGACGGGATACGATGAGACCTGCCTTGATCTTCCGCCGAAGGACAAGCGGCGATTCTCGGACACGCCAATCCAGCCAGATCAACGATCTGCGATTTCATTCCAGCCTCTCCGCGATGGCCAATG
>JBJKQL010000117.1:0-3403 GCA_046705265.1 Ferrovibrionaceae bacterium | reverse complement strand
GGCTCATAACCTGATCCGACGGGCACCCGGCAAGGATTCCCTCCGCCTCCGGCGCAAAGTCGCTGCCTGGGACGACGACTTCCTCGCCAGCCTCATCACGGCATGATTTCTTCACCCGATTCCCCTGGTGGCGCCCCCCTTCAGTTTTTATGAAATCTTTATAGATCGCGGGTGGCTTTCACATGGCATTTTAACGCGAAAGAGACGTACCCTCCGAGCGTTCCAAAGCAATCTGCGAGCGGAGAGTGCAATCGCAGCAAAAGGTGAACAAGGGCAAATTTCGTGTGCCTTCTCAAGTTAGATGGCTTGCGCGCTACGGGAAATTGAGCTGACAGACGAAGTTTGTGCGCCCTGGAGGAGCCTTATCATGCTTGATGCTCTTTATATCTTGATTGCTGCCGCCTTTCTTGGCGGCTGCATCCTCTATGCGATCACTTGCGAAAACCTGTGAGGCAGAGCGGTGTCTTTTGACCTGATCCTTGGTGGGATTGTCGCGATCGCCCTGCTGGGTTACCTGGTGTATGCCTTGATCCGTCCAGAGAAATTCTGAGCAGCGTCCCGAGGGGATATAGAATGATGGGCCATATGACTTTCAATGGCTGGCTGCAGATTGCGATCTTTTCCAGCCTGGTCATTTTAATGACCAAGCCGTTTGGCGGCTACATGGCACGGGTTTATTCGGGCGAGCGGACGTTGCTGACGCCGATCTTCCGCCCGCTCGAGCTCGGAATTTATCGCGTGTGCGGTGTCCGCGAGGACGACGAGCAGCACTGGCTCAGCTATGCTATCGCTGTCCTGGCGTTCAGCTTTGCCGGGTTCGTGGTCCTTTATGGCATTCAGAGATTGCAGGGGATTTTGCCCCTCAATCCTCAGAAATTTGGCGCTGAGACGCCAGATCTGTCTTTCAATGCCTCGGTCAGCTTCGTGACCAACACGAACTGGCAATCCTACGTGCCTGAACAAACGATGAGCTATCTGACGCAGATGGCAGGGCTTACGGTGCACAATTTTGTCTCCGCTTCCGCAGGAGTTTCGGTGGCGATTGCACTGATTCGTGGCTTTGCGCGTCGTTCGGCCCAGACTGTTGGCAATTTCTGGATCGATCTCACGCGCGGCGTTCTCTATATCCTTTTGCCGATCTCAATTGTCGTGGCTTTATTCTTTGTCTGGCAGGGGGTGCCGCAGAATCTTCATTCCTATGTCAACGTGACGACGCTGGATGGCGCAAAGCAGGTTATTGCCCAAGGGCCGGTCGCATCTCAGGAAGCGATCAAAATGTTGGGAACCAACGGCGGGGGCTTCTTTAACGCCAATTCCACTCATCCCTATGAAAATCCGACAGCGCTAACGAACCTCGTCCAGATGCTGCTGATTTTCTCGATCGGTGCGGGTCTGACCAACGTATTCGGCCGAATGGTGGGGAACGAACGGCAGGGCTGGGCAATCTTCGCCGTCATGGGCATCCTGTTTCTCGCCGGCGTCACCACCTGCTACTGGGCTGAAGCACAGGGCAACCCGGCATTTGCACAATACCACGTCAGCCAGGCGCCGAGTACTCTGCAGACCGGCGGCAACATGGTCGGAAAGGAAGTCCGCTTTGGCATCGCCGATTCGGCCTTGTTCACGACGGTGACGACCGACGCCTCCTGCGGGGCCGTGAACAATATGCACGACAGCCTGCTGCCGCTCGCCGGTGCCGTCCCCATGGTGAATATAATGCTGGGCGAGATTATCTTCGGCGGCGTCGGTTCCGGTCTCTACGGAATGCTGCTGTTTGTGATTGTTGCCATGTTCGTCGCGGGGTTGATGGTCGGACGTACGCCAGAGTATCTCGGGAAGAAACTGGAGGCAAAAGAGGTCAAGATGGCGATGCTGGCCATCCTGATTTTACCTCTCTCCATCCTCGGTTTTACGGCGCTTGCCGTGGTCGTAAAGCCGGGTCTCGCGGCACTGGCCAATGCCGGCCCACACGGCTTTTCTGAAGCCCTGTATGCTTATGACTCGGCGACCGGGAACAACGGCAGCGCGTTTGCCGGACTTTCCGCAAATGCGCCGTTCTGGAACGACACACTCGGGTTGGCCATGCTTATGGGCCGCTTCCTGGTCATGATCCCGGCGCTCGCAATTGCCGGTTCACTCGCACGTAAAAAGATCGTGCCCGTATCTCTCGGCACATTTCCAACGACGGGGCCTCTCTTCATCGGTCTGGTTGTTGGTGTGATCCTGATTACCGGCGGGCTGATCTACTTTCCGGCGGTGGCTCTTGGCCCATTGGTCGAGAACTATGCGATGCATGCCGGCACGTTGTTCTGAGGATTGAAGTCATGATTAAGAAAGACCGTGGCCCATTGGGCATCGAGAAGAGTCGCAAGCGCATGCCGGTGGCGACGCTGACGGATTCCGCTATTCTGGGTCCGGCACTCTGGCAAGCGTTCGTCAAACTCGATCCACGAACCATGATTCGCAATCCAGTCATGTTCGTAGTCGAAGTCGTGGCCACGCTTACCACAATCGTCTTCATTCATCAGCTCATGAGCGGTGGAGGAAACATCGGCTTCTCGATCCAGATCATCTTCTGGCTCTGGCTGACGGTATACTTTGCCAACTTCGCCGAGGCAGTGGCCGAAGGCCGCGGCAAGGCCCAGGCTGCCACGTTGCGCAAGGCGCGAACTGAGACTATGGCGAAGCGCCTGCTGCAGAACCGGGGCAGCGATCGCGAGCCGGGCAACAACTATGAATTCGTTGCCGCGCCGGAGCTGAAAGCCGGGGACGTGGTCCTGGTCGAAGCGGGCGACCTTATCCCAAGCGACGGTGAGGTAATCGAGGGGGTGGCGTCGGTAAACGAGGCAGCCATCACCGGAGAGTCCGCTCCGGTTATCCGGGAGTCTGGCGGAGATCGCTCGGCCGTGACGGGCGGAACCCAAGTGATTTCCGATTGGGTCAAGGTACGCATCACCGCGGCGCAGGGCGCAACGTTTCTCGACCGGATGATTGCCCTGGTCGAGGGAGCGCAACGGCAAAAGACGCCGAATGAGATCGCCCTTAATATATTGCTCGCCGGTCTAACGATTATCTTCGTGATCGTGGTCGCAACCATTCCGAGCTTCGCCCACTACGCGGGAGGAACGATGTCGGTCGTCGTCCTGGTGGCGCTTTTTGTTGCCTTGATTCCGACCACGATCGGCGCGCTGCTCTCCGCGATTGGCATCGCCGGCATGGACCGGCTCGTACGCTTCAACGTCTTGGCGATGTCTGGGCGCGCGGTGGAGGCCGCGGGTGACGTCGATACACTTCTGCTCGACAAGACAGGAACCATCACGCTTGGTAACCGCCAGGCCAGCGAGTTCTTCCCAGTCACCGGCGTTAGCGCGGCGGAACTCGCCGATGCGGCGCAGCTCGCATC
>JBJKQL010000116.1:0-14069 GCA_046705265.1 Ferrovibrionaceae bacterium | reverse complement strand
TCTTTGTTCGATATATGTTCGCATCATAGCCGAGGTCCCGCTGCTGTCCAGCCGATGGGTTGAGATCGGGGCTGGTTCCTCTCACCGAGCAGCCTGAGCGCATCTTTCACCGGAAATCCCGGCTTTTCGGCAGGAGAGCGGCGGGCATGTCGCGGGGATGGCGAGAGCGGGCGGCGCGCGGATCGGGCCGCTCGGGCTTTCCGGTCTCGTCGGCCCTGGCTGGCGCGGAGATCGCCCCCGCCTCCTCGGCGGCGAGATGATGAAGCTCGAAGGAGAGATCCTCGATCCGCTCCGCGACGACGTGGATGACCTTGCTTACGCGCTGCAGGCGGCCCGCCACCATCATCAGCCGGCTGCCGAGGAACGATCGACGATAGCGCTCGAATACGCTTTTCCAGACGACGATGTTGGCGACGCCGGTCTCGTCCTCGATGGTGGCGAAGGTGACGCCCTTGGCCGTGCCCGGCCGCTGGCGCACGAGCACGAGGCCGGCGACAAGAACCGGCGCGCCTTTAGCGATCTCGGCAAGCCGGGCGCTCGGGACAATGCCGCGAAGGGTGAGCCGCCCTCTGAGCAGCGCCACGGGATGGGCCTTCACGGAAAGACGCAAGGCCGCGTAATCGTGAACCACGTGCTCGCCGAGACGCATGGCCGGCAGCGCGACCGTGGCCTCGCCGCGCAGCGTTTCCGGATCGGCGCCGGCAAAGAGCGGCAGCTCGGGTAATGCTGCCGGCCTCGGCCCACCGCTGCCGTCGAGCCCCTTCACGTCCCAGAGCGCCTGGCGGCGGTCGAGACCGAGGGAGCGGAAGGCATCGGCCTTGGCGAGGCGCATGAGTGCCGGGCCTGAGAGGCCGCCGGCCGTGCGCGCGAGATGCCGCACGCCGTCATAGCCTTTCCCGCGTGCCTTAACGAGGGCCTCGGCATCTGCTTCGCGAAAGCCGGTGATCTGGCGGAAGCCGAGGCGGACGGCGTGACGGGCGCCATCGATCTTCTCCAGCGTGTGGTCCCAGAGGCTGTGATTGATGTCCGGCGGGCGAACTTCCACATCGTGCTCGCGGGCGTCGCGCACGAGCTGAGCCGGGGCATAGAAGCCCATGGGCTGGGCGTTGAGGATCGCGGCAAGGAAGACATCCGGGTAATGGCGTTTGAGCCAGGCGGAAACATAGACGAGAAGCGCGAAAGAAGCGGCGTGGCTCAGGGGAAAGCCGTAGTCGCCGAAGCCTTCGATCTGCCGGAAACAACGTTCGGCAAAACCGCGGTCGTAGCCGCGGGTGGTCATGCCGGCGATGAATTTCTCGGCGAAGCTCTGGATCGTGCCGAGGCGCCGGAAGGTCGCCATGGCGCGGCGCAGCCGGTCGGCCTCGGCGGGAGAGAACCCTGCCGCCACGATGGCGATCCGCATCGCCTGCTCTTGGAAGAGCGGCACGCCGAGGGTCGGCTTCAGCACCTCTTCCAGTTCCGGGGTCGGATAGTAGACCGGCTCGAGACCGTCTCGCCGGCGGAGGTAGGGATGCACCATGTCACCCTGGATCGGGCCGGGACGGACGATCGCAACCTCGATCACGAGATCGAAGAAATCCTTCGGCTTGAGGCGCGGCAGCATCGACATCTGGGCGCGGCTCTCGACCTGGAACACGCCGATGGAATCCCCTTCCCTCAGCATCCCGTAAACTTCCGCGTCATCGGCCGGCACGCCGGAAATATCCATGCGGCGGCCATAGTGACGCTCGATCAGGCCAAACGCCTTGGCGATGCAGGTCAGCATGCCGAGCGCGAGCACGTCGATCTTGAGTATGCCGAGCGCATCGAGATCGTCCTTGTCCCATTCGACGAAGGTCCGATCCGCCATGGCGGCGTTGCCGATCGGGATGAGCTCCTCGAGCGGCCCGCGGGTGATGACGAAGCCGCCGACGTGCTGCGAGAGATGGCGAGGAAAACCGACGAGCGCGCGGACAAGCTTGAGCGCCAGAACCAAACGCTTATCCGACACATCGAGGCCAACCTCCTCGAGATGCGCCGCGGCAAGGCTGTCGCGGCCCCAGCCGGTGAGATTCGCCGACAAGAGTCCGACCATGTCCTGCGACAGCCCGAGCGCCTTGCCAACGTCCCGGATGGCGCTCTTCGCGCGATAGCAGATCACGGTGGCGGCAAGCGCGGCACGGTCGCGGCCGTACTTCGCATAGATGTACTGGATCACCTCCTCGCGCCGCTCGTGCTCGAAGTCGACGTCGATATCCGGCGGCTCGTTGCGTTCGGCCGAGACGAAGCGTTCGAACAGGAGGTCCATGCGGTCGGGATCGACCGCGGTGATGCCGAGGCAATAGCAGACGGCGGAGTTGGCGGCGCTGCCGCGGCCCTGGCAAAGGATGCCGCGCCGTCTGGCAAACGCCACGATGTCCCACACCGTGAGGAAATACCCGGCGTAACCGAGCTCATCGATCAGCTTCAGCTCGTGGGCGATCTGGGCCCGCACCTTGGCCGGAACGCCATGCGGATAGCGGTGAGCGGCGCCCTCCCGCGTGAGTCGCGCGAGCGCCTCGTCCGCTGTCTCGCCGGCGCGGGCGCCCACGATCTCGCCGGGATAATCGTAGCGGAGCTCCTCGAGTGAAAAGGCGATCCGCTCCGTGATCTCCATGGTGCGCGCAACCGCCTCCGGGTCGCGCGCGAAGAGGCGGGCCATCTCGGCGGGCCCTTTGAGATGGCGCTCCGCGTTCGCGGCAAGCCGCAAGCCGGCCTCGTCGATGGTGGCCTTCTCGCGGATGCAATCGAGTACGTCGGCGAGCATCTGCCGTTCGGGGATATGGCAGCGCACATCGTTGGTGGCGACGAGTGGCGTGCGGTGCTGTCGGCCGAGCTCGGCCAGTTTCGCGAGCCGGCGTTGAGCCCAAGGGCCATAGAGCATCGCGGCGCCGAGATAAACCCGGCCAGACGCAGCGGCTGCAAGCGTGGTGAGCTGCGCGGCAAAGGCGGCATCGATCTTCTCTGCCGGCATGGCAAGGAAGAGCTGGCCTTCGGCCTCGGCCAGGATGTCGGTGAGCGTCAAGCGGCATTCGCCTTTCCGGGCACGGCGGTTGCCGCGCGAGAGCAGCCGACACAAGCGGCCGTAGGCGGCACGGTCTTCCGGGTAGGCGATGGTCTCGAAGCCCTCGGTGGTGACGAGCCGGGCGCCGATGAGAAGCCGCAAGCCCGCCTCTTTGGCCGCGGCATGGGCGCGTACGACACCGGCGAGCGTATTGCGATCGGCGATGCCGAGGGCGGCGAGCCCGAGGGCCTGCGCGCGCGCGACCATTTCTTCCGCGTGGCTCGCGCCACGCAGGAACGAGAAGTTCGTGGTCACGGCGAGTTCCGCGTAGGCGGTCACGCGAAGACTCCATGCACGAACCATCGGGTCTCGCCCTCGCCGTAGCGGCCTTCGCGATAAAGCCAGAAGCGGCGGCCCTCGGTGTCCTCGACCCGGTAGTAGTCGCGGAAGCGGCAGCTTGGGTGATCCCGCCACCATTCCGGGCGGAGACGCTCGGGCCCTTCCGCCGCGACCACCTGATAGCGCACGCCCCGCCAGTGGAAGGCCTTAGGTGGTCCTTCCGGGAGGAGCGCCGTGACCGCCGCGGACTCCGGGCAGGGCAGCAAAAGAAAGGGCCGCGGCCGCTCGGTGGCGCTGCTCCAGCACGGCTCGCCATGCGTGGCGGGCGTCAGGACCATGGCGCGTTCGGGTATATGGCTGTCCTCAGGTCTCATGCGCGTGACATTGGCGATCCCGAGCCGGCTGCCGAGCCGGTCGATGAGAAAAGAGACCTCCGGATCGCGCGATTCCTGATCGAAGCTCTCCTGTCTTGGCGGCAACGGCTCCACCGTTGTTGCATCGAGCCGGGCGGCCTCGTATCCAAAGCCAGGGTCGTAAGCCTCGCCGGCATTATCGAGCTTGAGCGCGAAAAGCCGCGCGATCCGCGCCGGATCGCGGCTCGGCGCGGCGAGCCCGACGCCAAGCTCGAGCGTCTCGCCGTCAACGCGATAGAGCGTGAGAGTAAGCATGCGGGCGCCCTTCCCCGCCTGATCGAGAAGGGCCATGAGATCGTCAAGCAGGCGGCGGAGGAGGTCGAGCACCTGCAGCACCGCGAAGAGCGGCTCGGCGAGCACCGCCCGGACGCGGTAGGAAGCGGCAGGCGCAAGCGGCGAGAACGGTTCCGATAAGCGTCCCAGCGCCTGGTCGAGGCGCTGGGTCAGGAGCTTGCCGAAGCGCTGCACGAGCGGCGCCCGCGGCAGGCGGATGAGCGCGCCGATCCGCGTGATGCCCAAACTGCGCAGGCTTGCCGCGATATCCGCCGGAATGCGGAGCGCCGCGACCGGCAATGATTCAAGAGCCGAACCTTCGCCGCCCATCGGCGTGATCATGAGATCATCCGCGCCGAACCGGGCGAGCGCCGCCGCGGCGCCGATGGTGCCGGCAAGGCCGATCCTCGGCGTCAGGCCAAGATCGCGGAGGCGAACTTGAAGCCGTCGGGCCAACTCTTCTTCTCCACCGAAGAGATGGCCGCATCCCGCGATATTGAGCGTAAGGCCGACGGCGCCTTCTTCCGCATCGCTCCAGGGCGCGACATCGGGCGAGAAGGCCGTGCACCAGCGGGCAAGCCTGACGAGGGCCGCCCGATCGGCCGCAGCATCGAATGGAAAGGTATCGAGCGTGCCAAACCGGGCGCGAACGTCGGTGAGACGCTCGTTTAATCCGATGCCGAGCGCGGCGGCGGCGGCGTTGACTTCGGCGACGCGCTCGCCGCCTTGTGCCCGTTCGACGACGGCAAGCGGTCGCGACGGCTCAAGCCGATGCGCGCGCGCGAGACGCTCCGCCCGCCAGTACGGGAGAAAGACCGAGGCGTAGCGCATTCCATTCCACCACCCATTCGCCCGTGCCGCCGCCGCGGCAGCGCTCCAGCACCACCCGCCAGCGGGGCAAGGCCGGAAACCCGAAGCGGTCGCGCGATGCCGGGAACGAAGAAACGCGCCAGCGCGTCACCGCAGCGCTCGGGATGCCGTCGTCATGCCGGCGCAGGAGAAGAACGCTCGCGCCCGAGCGTTCGGCGGCGAGATGCAGCCGCCGGCTCGCGCTCAGATCGAGACCCTTGGGGCGCAGACCGATCACGGCGGAAGCGGCGCTTCCCGCCGCTTCTTCCATTGCCCACAGCGCCTCGCTTCTCTCCCGGCAGCGCAATAGGAGGAAGGCGCCGGGATCGAGGCCGAAGGCCCGGAGCCCCGGTCCATAGGGCAGCCCGAAATTCCCCGCCATCTCCTTTACGTTAAGGATCCAGACGAGCGGGCCGGAGCGGGCTGCATGCACGAGGCCTGAAAGCGCGAGCAGAAATCCGAAGGCGCCGGCGGTGTCGCGATAGCCGGACGGCGCCACCTCATGCAAGGCGCCGGCCGGGATACCCCGGCGCGGAAGCGCGGCATCGATCGCCGCGACGCCGGTCGGGATCGCGGCATGACGCGCCGGCGTCTCCACGCCGGCGAGCGCGCCCCGCAAGGCCTGAAACCGGTCCCGGCGGCTGCCGAAGACGTCGATGGACGGGGGTGGAAGCAAGGTGGGCATGGCCTTTAGTTCCCTATTTGTTCCCATCCCATCACAACCCGGCTGGCTGAGTCAACGGTGGGCTTCAGCGGGCATCGCATCATGGGAAAGTCGTGGCAACTACCTACGGCCCATCGACCACTAACGGCTGACCATCCTCTGCCATCCTGCCATCAGTACGCCATCACGCTACCTAGCGGCCTGAAACCGGCAATCAGGGCAGGGCCGAGAGCATGGCCGCACCCCAACTTTCCGTGCCGCAGCGCAAAAGCGCGTGACTTGGCGCGGCGCTTGGCGCGGCGGGAACGCCCCTCTATCGCCGATATCGTCGAGCGCGCGCTCGAAGCCTATGAGATCCGCGAAGCGGGCCGAGAACCGGCCGCCGCCTTTTATGGCCGCCTTGCGAACGACTTCGGCAGCGACATCGATCTCGAGACCGCTATCCGCGAAAATCGGAAGATCCACACAGGATCCGAGCTTTGATATTCCTCGACACCAACGTTATTTCGGAGACTCTGCGCAAAACACCCAACTCCGCCGTGATTGCATGGCTCACACGGCACGATGCGGAGCTGGCGCTAGCGACGATAACCATCGCCGAAATGGCCTACGGAATTGGCAATATCCGACCCGACCCGATCAGCGGGCTACGCGGCTGGAGCACGGACTTGCCTCGTGGCGCCATCGCTTTGCCGACCGGATTTTTCCCTTCACGGACACTGCGGCGCTAGCCTACCGCGCTATCATGAGCACGGCGCTTCAACAAGGACGGCCGATGTCGGCACCCGATGGCATGATCGCGGCTATCGCTCAAGTGAACAGCGGGCGCTTGGCGACCCGGAACCCGTCGGATTTCGGAACAACCGGGCTCGAACTCATCTGCCCGTGGGAGTTCTAAGCCAGCACTCGCGTGACGCGCCGCCGTGCTCACCGAACAACACCGATCGGAGGAGATCGCGAGATCAGGACCCGAGGGTAACCGGCTCGGCGAGTTCGGGGCCGTCGTTCCGGACGTTCCCCACTCTTTTGTCGACCGGCCAGAACCGGATCCGGTCGGAGGGACACGGTACGAGGAGCGACTTCAGCTCCCCTTCCGTCGCCGGCACCTCGCCGAGCCATTTCGGCCAGTCGGCTTCGGCGAGGATCACCGGCATGCGGTCGTGGATGCGTGCCATCGTCTCGTTCGCGTCCGTCGTGATCACCGTGCAGGTCTTCAGCCGTTCCCCCGACGGCGATGTCCATTCTTCCCACAAGCCGGCCATCACCATCAGGCTCTTGTCCGCCATGCCGACGGCGAAGGACTGGTGGTCCGATTTGCGCCACTCATAGAAGCCGTCGGTAATGACGAGGCAGCGACGCCCGGCCCTCCAGGCGCCGCGGAAGACCGGCTTCGTGTCGACCGTCTCCGCTCGCGCATTGAAGGTCGCGCCGACCTTGCCGTCCTTCGACCATGAGGGAATCAGCCCCCACGGCATGACTTCCGAAACGCGGCCGCCCTGTACCCTCCGGATCGCGACCAGCATGTCGCCGGTGGGCGGGATGTTCCAGGTCTTGCGAAAATTGGGTGCCGGTGCGTCGTCGCTAAGGTGCAGTTTGATCTTGATCTCGGAATAATCGTTCGGAAGCCGCGCACGTCCGCACATTACAATTCACCTGTACAACCCCTGCACCGCCATCCGGTGCCCATATTATGCCCGCTGGCGCCACATCACAAAAGAACGACAAAGACGGGTCGTGCTCCGAGTGAGTGGGCACGTTGCCGCCCGCACTGCGGATTCCGATGACGTCGCCCCTGCGGACCGAGATGACGCCGCCCTCCGATTTTAGCACGTCACACAGGTTTCCATGGCAACCATACAGGCTGGCTGTCGCTCCACAAAAGCTCGAAAGCGTGCGCACTACCGCCTCTTTCACATAATCACGGAATCATCAACCGCCGCACCACGAACCTGAAACACCCGCTTTGCCGGGCCAAAGGCGATCGTACGAATCGCCATCCTGGGTGCCCTTGCCTTGCTGGAGCATTTGCAAGGTCATTACTTTGGCTCACAGCCATGCCGTCGGGTGGGGCATCCAATCCACGACACGCCATCGACGGCATACCATCGCTCAGGCGCCGTGCGTCAGGTCTCGCTGGAGATGTCGTGCCAACCGGACGGCGAGCGCGACAATCGTAAGGGTCGGAAAGCCACAGCCTCCCGTAGGAAAGCACGAGCTGCCGCCAATGTAGAGGTTTGCGATACCGTGAACACGGCAATTGCGATCAACAACGCCGCGAGAGGGATCGTCCGACATCCGCGTTGTCCCCATGTGATGGGCGCAACCGCCGAGTTGTGCCAGCTCGGTGGAATTCGGATCGAGCCACGCCGGCAGCTTCATTCGGCCGAGGCCCAGCCGTGCGATCGCGGCTGCGATCGTCAGTGCGAAGCAACGATATGTATGGTGGTCAAGCTCCGTGAACTGCCAATCGAGCAAGGTCCGGCGCTGCCCAAGTTGGTCTATCTCGTCCCCGAGCATAACGCGGCTATCGGGGTTCGGCGCCTGCTCGAATTGGCCCTCGAATTCGATGTAATTGTTGGGATCGGGGTCCCTGCCCGTCTCGCGCCGATAGATTCCTCGAAGGACCGCGCCGGGATCCAGTACGATATCCTCAATAAGCTTATCCAAATTAGGCGGGATTGTCCTCGCAGCAAATGCCGCTTCGAGTTTGCGCACGGCCGCGATGCCTTCAGGAACCGGTCCCGTCTCGCGGACAACGAAGCGCGCAAATGCCTCCAGCGTCTTTTCCCGCCGCTCGATCTGCGGCGCAAAATACAATGCTTGGGGCGTCAGCTGTTCGAGATCGCCATGGTAGATTCGGCCACATTCCCCGCGTGGATGGTCCATGAAGAAGCGCCCGACCAGATCCCGCGCGTTGCCGAGCCCTTGCTTAACCACGCTGTCGGAGAGCAGCAGCAGCCGCGCATTCTCGATGCCGCCGCAGCAAAGAACGAACGACCGGGCGTAGACTGTGCCTCGCTTGCCTTCGAGTGTGCCGAAGGTTGCCTTCTCGACCGTGCTCGCATCCGAGTTCGCGTGGAGCTCCAGCAGATTGGCGTGAAGCAAAACCCTTACGTTATCGGCCTGTTGAAGTTCCGCGCGATAGGCTGTTCCGAAATTGACGGTGCCGAGCGCACCGGTATGGTAATAGAGTTTCGTTGGGTCCACCGGCAGGGGGTCAGGCGGTGGACGGCGGAAGTCGGCGGCTGGCGCGCCGCACAGGGCGAGCGCTCGCGCGTAGTAGGGTTCGAGATCGGCCTGCTTGATCGGCCAACCGCTGAACGGTACCTATGGCCGAACAGCGAAAGCGGTGTTTTGGAGCGGCACGCAGCCGTGCCCCCAGTGGTTTGTCGAGCCGCCGAAAAACCTCAGGCGTGAAAATATCAGCTCAGGCACGAACTGCTTACCGCCGGACTCGCGGGTGCCGGCGTCGTACCAGGGTTGTCCCTCGGTTTGGCCGCCGTACAGGTCCTGCGTTGCGGTTTCGTAGTCGAAGCCGCCACTCTCAAGAAGGCATACGGCGAGGGGCGTCCCCGCTAGTGTCGTTGCAATCGTAATCCCCGCCGCGCCCGCCCCGATAATGCAGACATCGGCTTTGAGCGCGAGCCCATCCTCCAACTTACGAAAATCTGCAAACATTCGGGATTACGAGGTGGCAACAAATGCGCAAGCCTCTGCCTCCGCACGCGCTAAGACCCAGCCCTTGATCACCACGACGCGGCCAGCGGCGAAGTCCTCCTTCCGCAGTGCACCGACGCGCAAGCTGACGGCGCTGCCGGCAACACCATCCAGGCGAGCCAACAGGCGCGCAGGGGCGTCGGCTTGGCGGGCATGAAAGATTTGCCCAAACTCTCTCAGGCTGGCGTTTCCGCCAAACAAGCGATGAAGAGCCGCCGAGACTGACTCCGCCTGAGCCCGTAACCTCGCAGCGGCGATCCCCGGCGCCGTGAGAGTGAATGCGAGGACAGTGCGCCGCCTGAACTTTGCAGGCTGATGAACAGTGAGATCAATGAGCGATCCTCGATGACTGAGTTTGTCGCGACATCCGGCGGGACGGGAGCTACGTGTCCCATCCTCCGGCGGTGCGCATTCTTCGCTCATATCGACCTCCCCTGGGTCTTTAGGTTGCTCCTCCTGAATTTGACAAAACCTATCAAGCAGACGCTAGCGATAACAATACGAAAATCGGCGTTTCGCATGGCTCAAGTTCAACAGTTTGAGCCGCAATCGCCGATTCCCGGGTGAGTCATTTCAATGGGTGAGCGTTCGTCATTGCCGATTCGAACTCAATTTGGGGTGCCACGTCGCGCTGAATTTCCAGAACCAGCGGGTCAAATCAAGAACTTCACGAAATGCAACGTTGAGCTTCAGTTTAGAGTGGGCCGCTTGAATTGAAAATTGAGTGCGATCGGTCGGGACGGCGGAATCTGAGGTTCCCCGTGAGAGGATCTTCGGAGCACAGGGCAAGCTCCCAATCCCGGACCTCACCCGTTCGCCTCATCGGGCGGTGAGCCTCGGAGTGCTCACGCGCGCGTAACATGCTACTCGTTTTTCATCGTCAGCCGCCGTTCCGGGGGGTTAAGGCGAGCAATGCATCATCCCAACGCGGGATATGGCTGTGGCGTGCATCAGAGTTCAGCGCGGTAGCGGCCGTGCTCAGGCGTGCGCTGATCTCATAGTGCCCATCACGGAATGCGTCGACCGCTTGCAGGCGAAGGTAGGTTGCAATGGTCTTCGGGTCATGCCCTATCCTGGGATCGCCTTGGCGGGCCACAAGGCTGAAGCAATATCCGTATTCGTTATCCTTCCATTCCTCGAATTGAGGGGTCATGATTTGTCCAGCCCTTTCATGCTCACTCATGGACGGGTCAGAGCCGATGTGCCGCGCCGACGGTTCATCGGCTCGCTTCAAGGCATTTTTTAGGCGTTCAACAGGCCCTTTTTAGGCATTCAACAAACCTTCCGGCTATTTTGCCTTTCCGGCCTTGGAGTTCCGCGCCCTTCCAGGCTCGGTTTCTGAGATCAACGACCTGAAATCCGAAGCTTCCGTCGCCAGCTGAATACTTGGTTCGCGTTCATATCGTGACGGCTGGCTACCACCGAGACCGATGAACCAAATACCTCGGTTTCCGCCACAATCCGACGCTTCTCCGTCTCACCCCATCGGACGAAACAGCCCCGGGGTGTGAACGGCCGCGGGAAACCGCCTCTATTCGGCGGAATCCTCTAAGCGTTGAATTTTGAGTGTGAGGCGATAGGGGGCGACCCGCGGCTCTCGTCCAAGCATAGTTTCTGCTCCCGGCGGTCCTCTTTGGATTTCGCCAGGTGATTGCCGTGGGATCGGTGCGGTGATGAAACCTCCCCGCGGGCGAAGCAAGTCGCCGCGTCGCCGAGTTCATTTAGAGTAGTCGGTCCGTTCTCGCCTTAGGTTGGGACGCTGCTTGGCCGGCGGTGTCTCAGCATGCCCTTACATCGCCGCCGCATCGGAATGCGGCGGCGATGATCGGCTTTGCCCAGTCGGGAATCGCCTCCAGGGCCTTGACGTCGTCGCAAACGGGATAGAGCACTTGGCCGTGCCGCATTTCCAGCACGAGTATTGGATAGGGAACGTCTTTTCCGGGCGACGCCTCCTCGCTATTGTCGAAAACTTGAAGGTGCGCCAACCGCGGCAGCAGCGCGATCAAGTTTTGCCGCGAATGATCCCAGCGCTCTCTGATCCTCCGTTCCGGAATGCTATGGCCGCCATACTCAACACGCAATTTAACGCGGTCGATATGCTTCTGCACCGTGGCGAGGCCACAGAATATCACGATAACGTCATGCGTCTCGGCAGCTGCGTCTAACAGCCGGGGGATCGTGCGCCCGCCGAGTGTCGTCTCGAAGGCAAAGCTGCTTTTTCCGGCCACCGCTTCTTCGAGTTTCGCCTTGCCGTAGGCCCAGGCAGCCGAATCGGCGCTTTCCTTGCTCGAACCTGCCCTCTTTATGAGCTCCCGAGAGAAGGTATCCGGATTAAACCATGTCAGGCCATGCGCCCGCAGGATCGTGCCGGCCACCGAACTCTTGCCGGCTCCATTAGCCCCCGCAAGCACTAGAATAAAGGGTCGCCGTAGCCCCTGCCCTGTCACTTTTAGAACGACAGCCCGGCCTTCGGACGAGGTCTTACTCGGCCCTTCGAGGCCACCGCGGCATCCAGATTCTTCCGCACACCACGAGCTTTCAATGCCGCGAGCCTCTGATCGAATTCCGCAGCCAGCTCACTCAACGCCGCTCGGTCACGCTTTGCGACACCCTCGGCAAGAGCAATAATTTCTTGATAGTGGCCAGCGTCAATCACCACCATCTCCACCTTCTCATGGCTGGTAACCGCGACACTGCCAAATGCACGAACTTCCCGGACCAAATCGCCCCACTTGTTCTTAACCTGGGTCGCATTCCGGCGGGGAAGCTCTTCGATTGGAGCAAAAAGGGCACTCATGGGAACTCCTCATCACTATCCCGACATGGCGTCAGGGAGCATATCCAATTTGTCTAAAATAATCAATTTTGCCATTTGAGCTAATTTAGCTCGGTATCCGCCGCGGCGCGAGGTGCCGATCATTGGCCTCCCGCAAGGGGGGCGTGGACCGGCGCATGCTGTTCCGCGTCGGCGGCGAGGTCGCCCCCGCGACCTCGATCGTGGCGCTATGCTCACGGCAGCGCCTTTCCGCGCCACCCCCATACCGGCGACGAGGAAATCCTCGTGCTGGGCGGAACCTCTCAGGACGAGCATAGCGACTATCCGGCCGGAAGCTATTTCCGCAATCCGCCCGGCACTTCGCATATCCCTGCGTCGAAAGGGGGCTGCACAATCTTCGCGCGGCTCTGGCAGTTCCGTACCGGGGATCAGACCCAGATCGTGCGTCAACCTGGTCAGGGACGGCAGGCTAAGTCCCGCCCAGGCGCAGGTAGAGCAACCATTCTGTTCGATGACGGCCCCGAAGAGGTCCGTCTTGAGGACTGGACGGCCGGTGAGACGATCACGATCGCGAGCACGCGCGGGCTGGAATTCTTCGTCCTGTCAGGCGACATGACCATCGGCCACGAAACGCTGGGGCCACAGACCCGGGGCCGGATTCCCACCGGCGTCGACCTGACCGCGACCATCGGGTCCGAAGGCGCGAGGATCTGGTTGAAGGATGCACCGCTGCTACATCCAGACGTGCTTCGAATGCCCGAATAGTCCCCCATCCCGTCGCACGACACACAGCGCCTTTATAGCGTCGATATGACTTCTTCGGCTGGGGTGCCGCGAATGGCAGGAAACGGCGCTAGCCGATGGCTTGGACGGAGTGCCGCCGATGGCTCAAAGTGGGGATCTCCCAACGTTCCGTTTGATGACTTGTTGATTCAACCAACGGCCGTTTTCTGTGTCATTGCGGCCGATTCCTTTCGTTGAGGAAGAAGCCGAAGGCTCGAGCGAGGAAGACGTCATTCACGAGAAGCTATTTGAAAGCTTCGCGGCCGCTGCGTCGGAGACACGGTCAAGGTCGTCCAATATGTAAGCAGACATTGGCAGCGGTGTAGAGTGGTA
Organism: Ferrovibrionaceae bacterium; assembly: GCA_046705265.1. Classification (GTDB taxonomy): domain Bacteria; phylum Pseudomonadota; class Alphaproteobacteria; order Ferrovibrionales; family Ferrovibrionaceae; genus JAJYTL01. The sequence continues at coordinate 900 of JBJKQL010000116.1, read as the reverse complement.
ACTTTGCACGCGAAGAACCGCGGGAATGTTTTCCATGTGCGTGGTGCTCTATGGCCCCGTCTGAGCAAGCAAGATTCGGCGAAATCCAGCTATGCTGAGCCGCGTTGGGGGCGGTTCAATCGCCCTTTTTCAGCACTGGCAACGATTCAACAGATCAGCGCATACTCATTGCCGCTGCGGTCTTTTTGCCAGCCTTGGGCTGGCTCAACGCATATACCGACCAAATGGTAGCCGGTATCCAGCCAACCACGGTAAACTGTAAAAGCAGGCAGATAATTCCCATGATAGGTCGCCCGGTTGTAAAGAACCGCACCCATGGGAAAAATAGTGTTAGTAAAAACCGCATTGGTAGCTCCCTTATCTCATAGTTTAGGGCCTAGAGCCGTCAATTGGCGGCTATCGCGGGGATTGCTCCGTCTACAAACGCTCGACTCTCCGTATCGAGCTGGTTCCCGCGGTAGATCAGGAAGCCGATGCCCGTGCCCGCTGCGGCGATAAGGAGAAGCGCTGTTGCGCCGATGGCCACGAAGGGTTTTCACATGAGCTAAATTCCCGATAGCGCTCTAGGCTGGCCGAGAGTACCCACTCATCACTTAAAAAAATCACACTGCATGCCGGATCGTGTTTCGGGCTCATCTATCGGTCTGAATCACTTTTGGTGGCAGCGGCGGCGGGTGGTTCCGAATAATTAACGGATGGCGATATCGCTGGAATCCATGCCATTTCTCCCGCGCTCAAGCCCGATGGATAGATCTAGCAGGCCTGAAGCCAACGGTCGCGATGGGGTGCGGGTTCAATAGATCGGTGCAACACCTTCTAATGTAGCTGGATTGGGAGGTGAAGCATGGAGTGGACTTCACGGATATGGTCCACGACGGCGGCGATCAAGGCACCGCAAAT
>JBJKQL010000115.1:0-8536 GCA_046705265.1 Ferrovibrionaceae bacterium | reverse complement strand
CATGACGGGTGTGGCGCTCCTCGATCAATCCATGACTCCGATTCCCAATCAGAATCATGTGATAAATCGGGAATCTCCGCCACATCCGTCGCCAAAAATTCAACTTGTCACGAATAAGACGGGCTAGAGGGAAATTCAGAAGGTCATAGAGAATCGTGCGGCGTTCCCCAAAGGCAATAGCTTTCGCTTCAGAATCAAGCCGCCCCAAGGCCCTCGATCCGATCGGGAATGGGACTGGTATAAGCTGAGTGCGATGGTTCTTAAAATAACGATCAGGCCGGTCCGCTTGGTGGTTTGTTTATAATCGGTGCCGACATGCCCTGATTCGGGCAGCCGGAGACGCATCGCGACCGGCACGGCTAACAAGATGAAGCTTCGCGGCCACGAGATGAACCACCTTCGGAATTGGATCGCCTCATTAATCGTGATCGCATTGGTGGAAGGCCTCTCGGGATGTGCCTCTTCGCCAGTACCACCTTATGCGGGCCACGCCCCGCGGCTTGCGTCCATCTATGTGATATCTCAGGGTTGGCATACCGAGATCGGACTCCCGGCGCGTGCGATGACCGGTTCTCTGGCCGCGTTGAAGCGAGCCTCGCCGGATTCCCAGTTCTTCGTATTTGGGTGGGGGCAGCGCGACTATTATATGGCGCAAAATCCGGGCCTCGGTGATCTGCTCAAGGCCTCAGTTCCCGGGCCCGCGGTCATCTTGATCATCCCTTTGACCAGACCGCCGCCCGAGTTCTTCGCCGCCGATGCGAGCGTTTTCACAATCCGCGTGTCACAGGATGGCCTCGATCGCCTCTCTCAGTTCATTTGGCGTTATATCGAGGAAGATTCGGATCACGTTCCCCACCGGCTTGGCAACGGCCCTTATCCCGGCAGCTCTTTCTACACCTCGAGCGGAACCTACAGTCTTGCCAACACCTGCAATACCTGGACTGCTGAAGCCCTCCACGTCAGTGGGTTGCCAGTCAGCCCGGTTGGGGTAGTCTTCGCTCATCAAGTTGTCGACCAGGTTCGCAGCCTTGCCCGGCAAGAGCGATGAATCAAGGTTCGTGCGCGCGGGTGGGGTCTGGCGAGAGGTGAGACCCGATCCTTCCGATAGAATGATGCGCATGTTGAGACCTTAACAAAGCTTCGCACCAACGGTCGGCGGACCTGGGGAGCGGCCTTTTTTTGGACCAATGATCGCAAAATCCAGTATCCACCATTACCGCCATCCGACACGCGATTATCGCATGAGGCTCCTGGGTTGTTCGAGGCCAGAGCAAGAGCCGTCACGCCCAACGGCTCGTGTGGGGTCGAGCGGTCATTCACGGCATCGCCATTACCGCTGCCGTGAAGCGTTTCATTTGCGGTTCGTCAAGGGCCGGTTTCTCCCTCTTTGCGCCGTCGCCACTTCTGATAAGGAGCAAGTGGATCGAGTCGAAGAACTGGAATCGCGGCGAGCACCACCTTGAGTCGTCTACTGCACTTGGTTTAGTGCACGGCTGTCCATTGCCGATCCGGACGCACGCGGAGTGCCATCTCCGACCGCCGTGACGAGACGACAATCTTACTGAATGCGAGCGAGCGCGGCTTACGTATGCTCGGGTGGCTATCGGCTCAAAAGCAGACCTGCGGCCTTGCCAGACGCCCAGACTGCAATCGCCAGCCTCGAGATCACGAAGTAACGTGTCCGAACGGTTCAAGAGCCTGTATATGCGGAGAGCACGCTCGCCTTGTGCCCGATGGCTAGAAGGACGCCAGACAGGTAAAGCTGGCGATGCTCAGGATTTCTTAGATAGCTCGGGTCCGGCACAACGAGAGGAGCTGCCGCGCGCAGCCGCTCGATTACAGCTCGCGCCTGACCGAGCCGACCCAGGTGGGCATAAGAAGCGGCCAAGTAGCGGTATGGTTGCGGATAGCTCGGGTCCTCCTCGATTGCCAAAAGCAGGGTCGATATCGCCTTGTCGAAACGTTGGCCGAGAAAATGCGCCATGCCGATCAGGCCGAGTGACGGCGCAACACGGTTCCACGAACTTAGGCGTAGCGCCGTGTTGGCATGCTCAATGGCTACCTCGATTTGGCCTGCCCACAGATGTATCGCGCCGCTGCAGAACCATCCCCGCGCAAAATTGGGATTGAGCGTCAGGGCACGGTCCGCAAGCGCCGCCATCGCATCGATATCCTGGCCGAAGAAAGCCAAGGCCTGGGCAGCATTCGCAAGAATGCCCGGGTCGTCACCGCCGACCTCCAGCGCGCGCCGCGCGAAGGCGACGCTTCTCAGACGATCTGCCGTCGGATCACTGCTTCGCCCATCGCTGACCAACCGAAAGCAGCAGGTTCCGGCCCAAGCAAGTGCTGGGGCAAAGTGGGGATCGCGCGCAACCGCTTTCTCCAGCAGTCCAAGCGCTTCGGATACCCGCTTGGCGCCTGAGAGGTAGAGCGCGTGTGCGCGCAAATAGAGATCGTAAGCCGTCATGTCATCCGTTGCGAGGCCGCTCGAGCGAACGGCTTCGGCGGCTTGCAACGCCGGTTCGATCACTCCCGCAACACCCGCCGCAACGCGGTCCTGCAATTCGAAGACGGCTTTGATGCTACCTTCGAAGCGGTCGGCCCAGACATGTCTCCCGGTTTGGGCGTCGAGCAACCGCCCAGTGATCCGAAGTCGTTGACGTAACTTGCGCACCGAACCCTCAAGCAAGTATTGCGCGCCGAAATCACGGCCCACTTGGCTCACCTTGCCCTGACGGGCCTCATCGGGAGGGATCGAATTGTAGGAGAATACGGAAAGCCAGCGGATTCGTGACAGCGCGGTGACGATCTCATCAACGATACCTTCTGAAAAATACGCCTGCTCCGGATCACTGCTCAAATTGCGGAACCGCATTACCGCGACCGACGGCTTTTGCGCCAACCTCGGCGGCGGAGCGACCATAATCGTTACCTGGGGTGCTGTTGTATGCTCTTCTACCTCGGCGACGAACCGCACGCCCTTGCGCGGCAGCGTGCGAATAATCCGCTGTGCTGCGCCGCTGTCGCCGACCGCACTCCGGGCACTATTGAGCCGGGCTCCCAGTGCCGAATTGGAGACTGCGCGCCCGCGCCAGATATGCTCGATCAAATCGTCTTTGCTGATCACTCGGGTGCGATTCTCGACCAAGTAAAGGAGAAGGTCGAACACTTGGGGTTCAAGTGCAACGCGCACGCCCGCCCGGTACAGCTCGCGCCGCTCTGCATCAAGAACATGGTCGCCGAACGCAAACGGCACGGTGGCCCGCCCCCGGTAGAATTCCTCTAAAGAATAAATGAATGATTTCTTAAGGTCAAATAAATGCGGCCTTAAAGCGTCCAATGCCTGCCTCTGCTATTTTAAATGCGTCGTCTCGGCCAGGAACAGATCTCGATGATCCAACGGACGCGCACCTTCGGTATCCACATCAACGGATGGGAAGCAGATGGCTGAGTCCAGACCCCGCGCGCAAAAAGATCCTCCGCGCTCCTGGCTGACTGGGCTGCACACCGGCCAGCTGGGACTTCTGATTCCCGCAGCACTCCTCGCGTACCATTTCTTTGTCCGCGGCTATATCTCAAGCCTTGCATCCCCGGTGACCGCAAATCAGATAATGGCTAAAAGTGCTGCCTTCAGATCGTGCTTCGAGAGCGCCTCCGGGGCCGGCCACTGTGCCGGGTCAGTCGTTCTCTTTCTACTAATCTGTGGTCTCGGCTCAGCGATCTATGGCGGGATGCAAAAAGGAAGCATTTTTGCAAATTGGTCGAATGTGATGCTGGCGGCAGCCTCAGCGGTTTTGATCATCGGCTTCGGCGAGAACTTGGGATTGAGCACCTTCGGCATGTTCACCTTGGTGGGTGTGCTCGTTTGGCTGCTGCTTAGCGTGGTCGGTTTGATTGAGCAATATAAGTACAAAAATATTAGTACGAATTAGACAATCATTGAGATTGGCCAATGCTGCGGTCAATTAGTGCGCGGCCAGGCCGACTCCACCTGGCTCTGAATAATGAGTATGACTTTCCTCTCGTGATAAGGAACATGGTTTGCCAGTAGCGCAAACACAGATGGTTGCGTTCGTATGACCGGGCCGAATGAAGATAACAGACAATAATGGGATGGTTTTCTCAAGCGACTTCACAAAAGGGCTGTCATGGGAACTCCGATCGAATCACCCACGTTCACTGGCTCGCACATCACTACCTTCATCATGCCGACAAGGGTTGCCGGGACGCCCGTCAGCGGCTGCAATCCTGATCAAGGTCGGCCGTGGGAGGCGGAATATCCCCATCGTGCAGGATCGCCCTCGAATGGCAAATCAGGCAAGCCGAGGCGGTCGGTTCTGTCAGCCGTGATTGCCGCTTTTTTGGTGCCACTCGCCGCGCTCTTGCTGTCTGCCTCTCAGGCTAGTGCGGAGGGTGCTCTGGTGTGGGGATGGCATGCCAATGGTGGTGTCTATTATAGCTACGTTGTGGGCGATTACGACTTGGCCAGAGCGAAGCGGAAAGCACTAGAGCTCTGTCTGGACGATTCGCGGCGCAACGGTTGGTCCGGTAATGTATGCATGCAGCACCGCGAGGCCTTGATTGGCAACCATTTCTGGCTTGCGCTTGCATTTGGGGTCCCGTGGTATGGGCCCCGCAGTCCCTTCGGGTGGTACATCAGCATGTCCAAGCGCGCAGCCCAGTCGATGGCGCTTCGCAATTGCAAGCGCTCGGGACTGAGGATCTACCACGTCAAGGTGGTTCCAAAGCCTACTAATAGTCGTCGCTATTTCATCTGCAAGATTTCCAGAACGGTTTACGACGATCCTCATTATACCAACTATCCAGGGGGGGGCGGCGGCGGGTGGGACACTCCAGGAGTTGTTATCCCCATGCCGGACAGCCCACCGTCGCCTGCGGTGCCCCGGCCTGGCCCAGCCGGCCCCCAATAAAGAGTTGTTCCACGGTGTACTGACGAAAGCCCGGGGCACCTTTCCCCCAGTTTATGCCTTTGCCATGTCTCTTAAGTGCTTTTTATGTGGACGACCGGCTCGGGAGATCGTGAATGAAGACTGCGTTAGGTGCATTCCTTCTGCTCGCTTTTTTGGCGATGCCGCTATGCGCCCAAGCCTGCCCTGCGGGCCAGTTATTGGTACCTAAGCTCGGAGGTGTGACGTGCCAAACGATGCCAAATTGTCCGGCCGGGGAGACCATGGGCATCGGTGACAGCGGATTTGAATGTTTCGCGAAGGAACACTACGTAGCCATCAAGCATAACCGCTTCGCCTTCTTTGCGCTGAGCACAGCTGGCATGGTTGACGCCATCTGCATGGCGTGGATCCCGGCGGACTCCCCTTACCAGGCGAAAATCACGGACGACTTTCTGGACCCGGCAAACCATGCCAAGAGCTCTAGCGGGACGGCATGGGTGGCAGCGGTAAGCTATCGGATGAATGACTCGGCCACGAAAATCACCCTAACAAATGTTCGCCGCTGGCAGCTGGACCCAAATGGTCGAGCAACGGCTAGCAACCCGGTTTCCATTCGCCTAACTGTCCGTCTTTATGACAGGCCGCAATCAGGTTGGTCATGCTCGAAGCGCACATGGATTGAGCTGGTCCGGGATGGTTGGACAGTTTGGCAGCCCGGTTAAGGTGTATTCCAGTTGCTGATCATGCTGCCAATATCCGAGCCAATGCGAAAGCCTTTTGCTGCTGCTGGGCCTGTGGAGATGTGGGCAAGGTGCCAGCCTTGTCCATCATATCCACAGGCCGGTTCGCCGCGTAAAACTCCGCCGGTGTTGCACCGTTCAGCCTAAAGGGTAAATGGGGTCCACCTAATCCGCTCGCGACGCGGTGCGGAACCGGCGTCCTAACCTACTACACGATGAGCGGACATTGCTGAGCGCACCGTCGATGGTCGCCGCGCACATTAGCCACACTGGTTTTTCTGATGCAGCAATCGCGGGGGTTTCCATTGCGCGCTTCTTGGTCTCACCTTGCCGATCCAAACGAGCGGCGCGGACGTGTTCAATGTTAATCCTCGCTGCGCACTATACTGCCGGAGTGCCATCGACATTGCCGGGGTATTGAGGAGCCCTGGCTCCGAGCAGCCCTGCCGCCTAATGTGCAAGTCCGCGTGGCCCAAAACAGCGAAGCTTGTCAAGCAGGCAACATCATACGTCTTGGGTCGTGCGTTTGGGATGATCTTAATGACGCAAAGGACGGCGCCAATCCTTCGCTTACTCTTCTGGCCCATTTGCGGCCTCATTGGGGTCGTATCTATCTACGGCGCGAGCGTGCCACGGGCAATGGTCCAGACGAAGGTGCTGCAAGGCGGCCCAAGCTTCACGCAGGGCGCCTCAAGCAATGCGGTATCTGGCGCCGTGTTCAGCTCGAATATAGACCCGCGTCGGTTTAGGCCAGAAATGATGCCGACGGTTGGACGCAATGAATGCATACCTCCTGATCCGCGCTGGATCCTATCGAAGCGGATCGGAAACGAGTGCTACTACCTGGAGCCAATAACTGCCCCGCCTGGAGGTGTGTTGGTGCGATTCAATCTAGCACGAAATTTCTCCACCTGCGCTCCGGATGCGTTCAACTCTCGGCTTTTGGTTTGCTGGGGTCCGATTCGTGGTGGCGAAAATTGGCCTGGACCTTCCGCGGGTCCCGCCGGACCAACAGGCACGGCAACGCCTTCGACTTCGTACGGACGACCGACGGCGGACCCCAACATCCCCCGCAATCCGGAGAAACCAACGACAGCTTGCCCTGGACTCGTGGCACAGGCTCGGGCTAGCCGAGCAGCGATCGACGCAGGCACTCCGGGCCCCGGCCCCCTCATTTCCTTGACAAAGGTTTTGCAACAATGTTCGCCAGCATTCCCGCGTCCAATCAATTGCTTCGATATGATGGTGGATGCCGCGTCGAAGAGGCAGGCTAACCCGTCGTACTCACAAGGGAGAGCTCGAGAAGCGGTTGAGTGTTATGAACGGGCGGAAGCTTATCCACTCCTGCAGCAGGCCTCCGAATTCAGCAACCATATGCGTCTCGCGGCGGAAGCCATCCTGCAGGCCGCCGGTCAGATCGCCAAGGCAAACATCGATGCGATGGACGTGACGAAGCACAACAACGTCGGTATTGGCGTGGCGTTTGGCAGCTACTTTGGCGCCCTGGCAGCAACCCTCGGAGCGGTAGCTCGCCAATACCAAGCGCTGGCCACGGTCGGTCCCGTTGCCGCACAGGAGAACGTGATCCTGCCGATTGCCGCGCAGGCGGCATCGGAATCGCAGGCCATGGCAGCCCAGGCCACAAAGACTGTAGCCGAGCTGGATGCGGCGGCACCAGCAGCGTACGGAACCGGTTCTGGCACACCAGCCGGTTCGGCCGGCTACCTCGAGGACAGTGAGATTCTCAATGCCGCCGGTCCGAAGACCATCCGCCAGGGTAAACTGCCAACCTGCACAGTGCTCTCCTGCCACCGGCTCGCCAACCTCCTCGATCGCAACATCTCGATCTTCGAGGTGTTCAACAAAATCCGGCCAAGAATCATCACGAAGATGAACCAAGATGGCAAGTTCGTCATTACTGGTGGCCTGAATGCTGAGCAGGTCAGCTCCCCACTGCAGTCCCTCGGCATTCAGGCTAAGGTGGGAACGGGTTTGACCAATCTAATGAACGAGGTGCGTGCCGGGTCAAGTCTGATTTTTGCTGTAAATTCTCTGATGGGACGCGCTTTGCACAACGACCGTTGTACGTTCCTTGAACTCTCGCTCGAGTTCGCTTCGTAATTCCTCGGTCTGCTTCAATTCGAACTCGCTGATCACGATTCGCTTCCACGTTTGGCTCGCACGGATCAACGCCGCATACATCAGTTTCAATACCGCCCGTTCGCCAAACGCATGCGGGATAACCTTGGTCCGCCGGCGCTCTTCGCCGAACAGCCGCTCCAGAAGGTTGGTCGTCCGAATCGCCTTGCGATGCGCAATCGGCAAACGCAGATGCGCGATGCAGGCTTCGAAGTCATCCAAGAAGCACTTGGTGGCGCTGGGCAGCTCGTGCTCAAAGCGTTTCACGAAGTCTTCCTTAGCCAGACGGGCCAACATCGGCGAGGCCGCGGTGTAGGCGGCCAGCGCCTGGGCCTTCACTTCCCGCCAGCGCTCATCAGGCACCTTGCCTTCGAGATTACGGATGCGATGAGCCTTATGCCGACATCGGCATAAGGCTCACTATGCCGACCTCTGGATTATGCCGACCTGCTGCCGGAGCGCGGCCCCGGAGGCGGCCATCTCTGCGATGGGGTCGGCATAATCACGACGAGTTGACCGAGGAATGGTGCAACCTCCTCTTTCCAAGAAAAGGGGAGGTTTTCATGTCGATCGATCTGTCTTGCGTTCGCGTTGAGGATCCACTTGCGCCTTTCGCCTCCGGTTTCGCCGACGAACTCCATCGGCAAGGCTACACGCGGCTTTCCGCCACCAATCAGATGAAACTGTTGGCGCATCTGAGCCGCTGGCTTGCGTCCGAGGGCCTCGGCGCGGACGAACTGCGGACGG
>JBJKQL010000114.1:0-5629 GCA_046705265.1 Ferrovibrionaceae bacterium | reverse complement strand
GCGATCGTCGCCTGGGATTACAAGATGACGCCGGCCGGAAGCGGGCCGTACCTCTTTGCCGACAAGGGATTCACTAACGGCAGTCCGAAGTTTGGTGCCGGACTCGGTTTCCAATGGGTGTTTTGATCCACGGCTGATCGAGATTCGCTTGCGATCGAGTCCGATCGTAGCCTCTCCTACGACGCAAATTCTCGCGTCGTAGGAGAGCGGAACCGACACGCCGCAGCTGGGCATTCAGTTTTGGAGTGCAAGGTCTGGCCTTGCACCTTGGGGACGGTCCCTGGCCCACGAGGGGCATATCTTCGGTACAGCGTCAAAAAAATGTCTGACGCATTGGGATGCGAACCGAAAATCCGGTGACGTTATTGCGAGCAAACAGAGCGTCGTTTCCGCGTACGATCCTTCGATTCGCGTCATTAATGCAAAAAAGACCAGTTCGCCGCTGCCGATATAGGTCAGCGACTGGCGCAATCGACTAGAAGATCTTCCGATAACTTATTGCCAGGCAGGAAAATATTCCTGGTTTGCGTCGCGTCAAAGCGATGGCCGCATTTGTCACTTCTCTGCTGTCCGTCTCGATTGCCCATTTTGCACCGCGATATGTCGCAGGTCAGCGGGTGGCAGTCGAATGTAAGATGCCTATGTCAGGAAAACCTTCGGCTTTTATGTGATGGGCCGGATGCTATCGCGGGATGGGTCTTTGAGAAAGCACATGAAGAAAAACCGCTATGCCGATTGTTTCCTTATTGCCGAGAGTAGCTGCCAACGGGCGCTGGCGCACCGTCCGCCCGACAAGAGTCTCGGGGCGTGTGGCTGGCCGGCCGGCAGTGCGGCTTCGGGAACCGGCGTCATCGCAGCCGCATTTCCGCGCCCGACCGGTCGGCCGTGGCGTCGTTGCTATCGACCCGGCCCCGAATCGCGATCATCACAGTGCCATTGAATGGAGTGCCGAGAATGAGAGTTGCTCAGATTGCTCCGCTGACCGAGTCAGTTCCGCCAAAGCTTTATGGCGGCACGGAGCGTGTTGTGTCTTATCTCACCGAAGAATTGGTCGCGATGGGACATGAGGTTACGCTGTTCGCAAGCGGCGATTCCGAAACCCATGCAACGCTCGAGGCCGTGTGGCCGAACGCGCTGCGGCTGGACCCTTCGATTCGGGATTGGTGTGCCCCGCACATGCTGCTGATGGAGCGCGTGCGTGCGTGCGCCTTCGATTTTGATGTCTTGCATTTCCACATGGACTATTGGCCGAACACGCTGTTCAGCCGGCAGCCGGTCCCCTTTGTTACGACGCTGCATGGCCGCCTCGATTTACCCGAACTGAAGCCCGTATATGCCGGCCTTCCGGCATCCGCACTCGTCGCCATTTCCGATGCACAGCGCGCCGCGTTGCCGGAAGGAAACTTCATCGGCACGGTCTATCATGGAATGCCCGAGACTCTATTGACGCCAAGGCCCGTGCGACCTTCGTACTTGGCATTCCTCGGCCGGATCTGTCCGGAGAAAAGAGCCGATCGGGCAATTCGAATCGCACGCCGCGTCGGCATGCCCTTGAAGCTAGCTGCAAAGGTCGATCGCGTTGATCAGGAGTATTTTACCGCGAAGATCAAGCCGATGCTTGGGTTGGATGCGGAACTGATCGGTGAGATCAATGACCAACACAAATCGGATTTTTTATCCGGGGCCTACGCGTTGCTGATGCCGATCGATTGGCCGGAGCCATTCGGCTTAGTGATGATTGAAGCAATGGCCTGCGGCACCCCTGTAATCGCCTACGATCACGGTTCGGTATCCGAGATTATTGAGGATGGGGTTACTGGGTTCATCGTCAACAGCGAGGATGAAGCAGTGGCCGCGGTGGATAAAGTCTCCAGACTTTCTCGCGATCGGATCCGCGAACGCTTCAAGGCGCGATTCACGGCGCGCCGCATGGCCGAGGATTACCTTGAAATCTACGGGCAGCTCAAGACGCGCCGACTCCGCGCGTTGCGGCTTGCGGGATAGGTGATGGTCACGCCTGTTGCGCTCCGTGTGACCAAAAAGGGAGGCGCGGATGGCATCCGCTTTCCTCAGCAGTAGGTCTGATTGCCGGCATGCAATGCAGCAGCGAGGGAACAGCGCCGATGATTCATGTACGTGGCATTCATGCGATCGGGGAAGGGATCCGTGGTAAACGGGAAGATGAGAATCCTTCTCTCTCGAGCTACGCAAGACGCCCCATTGCGTTCTTCGGGCGATACATCCGCCGCCGGCCGATCGCGCACAGCGTTATTCTCGCCGCTGTTCTTGGTGCCGTCGGGTGCTCCGTCGGAACGCAGTACGGCGTGAAGTTCCTCGTCGATGTTCTGGCAGGTGGACCTGCGGCCCACGGTGAGATCTGGGCCGCCTTTACTTTCCTTGTTTCACTGGTTGCGGCGGATAATCTTCTTTGGCGTGTTGCGGGTTGGGTTGCGAGCTCGACTTTTACCGCCGTAACCGGCGACCTCCGGGCTGATCTGTTTCGTCATCTTACAGGCCACTCACCGGCTTATTTTGCGGATCGTCTTCCCGGAATGTTGACCGGCCGCGTTACGGCGACATCCGAAGCCGCCTTTGCCATTGAGAACATGTTCATCTGGAATGTTCTGCCGCCTTGCGTCGCGACCATTGGCGCGATCGCTTTTCTTGCGCTCGTGAGCCCGATCATGAGCGGCAGCCTCGCCGTGATCTCGATCGGGCTTATGATTCTGCTATTCCGCTTAGCTGCTGCGGGACGGCCGCTTCACCATGATTTTGCCGGCAAGGCGGCGACTGTCAGTGGCGAGATGATGGATGTCATTGACAACATCATTATCGTTCGTGCCTTCGATGCCCTTCGCCGCGAACACCGTCGATTTGACCACACCGTCGGCCGCGAGACCAAGGCCCGGCAGACGAGTCTGCTCTATCTCGAGCGGCTTCGTCTCTTTCATGCCTGCGTTACGATCCTTATCACGGTTGCCATATTAGCCTGGGCAATCATTCTTTGGCAGCATGGGAAGGCCACCGCCGGAAGTGTTGTGCTGGTCTGCACGCTCGGTTTCACGATATTGCACGCGACCCGCGACCTTGCCGTCGCGTTGGTCGATATGACTCAGCATATGGCGCGCCTGAGCGAGGCGTTGGCGACTCTTCTCGTGCCGCATGAGCTTACGGAATCGAGCGGTGCAAAAAATCTCGAGACCCGAAAAGGCAATATTGATTTCGAGGGCATCGGATTCCATTACCCGAATGGGAAAGCCGTATTCCGAGACTTCACGCTTCATGTTGCAGCAGGCCAGAAGGTGGGGCTCGTCGGTCCTTCCGGCGGTGGTAAATCGACGCTTTTGGCTTTGATACAGCGGCTTTACGAGGCACAAAGCGGTCGAATTTTCATCGATGGACAAGATATCGCTCACGCCAAACAAGAGAGTCTTCGTGCCGCCATATCTGTCGTGCTCCAGGATGTGTCGTTGCTGCATCGCTCGATCCTCGAAAATATCCGTTATGGATGTCCGGACGCGAGCGATGAAGCCGTGGTGGCCGTGGCGCGAGCGGCGCGCTGCATGGAATTTATTGAGGCGCTTCCCGAAGGGTTCAGTACGCTGGTCGGTGATCGCGGCGTCAAGCTTTCGGGCGGCCAACGCCAGCGCATCGCCATCGCCCGCGCCCTGCTCAAGGATGCTCCGATCCTGTTGCTCGACGAGGCGACCTCGGCCCTCGATGCCGAGTCGGAGAGAACGATCCGCGAAGCCATGGAGCGCCTTATGCGCGGTCGGACCGTTGTCGCGATCGCCCACCGGCTCTCGACGCTTCGTGACTTCGACCGGATCGTGGTCTTGGCTGATGGCCGGATCATAGAGGATGGTCATCCAGACATTCTGATGAGACGCGCGGGACCTTATCGAACCTTGGTTGAGCGCGAGTTCGGTCGCCTGGCCGGATAAGGGAGACGCCTTCGCATTGGTTGTGATGCCAAAACCGGATTCCGTACCCTAGGACGATGAATGAGCAATCATGAGGGCGGCTTGCGATCGTTCTCAGGAGGCCGGGGATATCACTGATCAGTCGCGCCAGGATGGCCGAGGCGAGAGCGCCGATCGGATTGAATTCGCGTTTTGACGCCGCTTGACCGGTGAGTTGAACCCCCAAAGTTGAGCGCCGGAGCTGCCGCGCCCTCGTGAACGCGATCATGGTGCCATTCGTCTGCCTTGCTTTTGGCGCGAAGCTTTATCTTGTGCTGGCAGGAAGGAGGGGTGCGCTTTCTTCTTCACTTTTGGTTGGCTGGTAGAGAAAGTTTCGGCGTCAGTGGAGGATTTGGACGGCCAGAGAGAAGGTAAGCGGGTGACGGGGCATCTTGGCCGTAAACGGCGGGAAGATCGTTTCGCGCACCGTTTTTAATGCCAGGGAATCAATCGAGACGGCCCCGCTTGATTGCAAGATTGTGGCGCCAAGAAGCTGGCCGTCGGGCGCCAGCCGAATCAGAATCTTCGCGGTGCCCGAAATCCCGAGCATGCGGATTTGCGTGGGGACGCTGAGATCGGCTTGAACCCGCGCGCGGAGTCGCGCCAGGTAGGCGGCAAGAGCGTTCTCGATCTCGGCTGGCGATGGCTTGGGGGCGGCGCGGGCAAGCGGCAGCGGCTGCGGCTTTATTATCGGCCGCCGCACTATATGCGGCTTCGGTCTGACCCGTGGCTTGACTTCGCGCGGCAGCGGTCTCGGCCGTGGCTTCGGGATAGGCTTTGGTCGTGGCCTCGGCTTCGGTTTAGGCAGCGGCTTCGGCGGCGGTTTGGGCATGGGTTTCGCTGCCGGTTTGGGCGGGACGGGTTTCGGTGGCGGCGGTTTCGGTTTTGGCTTGACGACCGGTTTCTGCGGTAGCGGTTTCGGTGGTGGAGGCAGGGTCACTGCATGAATATGCACGACCGCCGACTTTTTCGCCTGCATGCCTATCGTGAGGTGATGCGAGAGGATGAGGAGGCCAGGGATTAGCGCAAGTTCGACAATTGCCGCCACCGCGAAGGCAATCCCAAATCGGCCCTTTTCGACGTCTGGCCGAAATTCAGGCGATGAGGGATCGAGCAAAGCTGTAATCAACCCGGGATCGTTCACACGCGATACCTACTCGGCATTTAATGCGTTGCGCTCGGCGCGGCAGCCGGCACTGGCTCGGCGGCATGCGAAGCACTGCCGGCGGACGGAGAGGCCGGAACGGGTTGTGTTGCCACCCCGATATCGCTGACCCCGGCTTTCCGACAGTCGTCCATAACATCAATGAATTTTTGGAATGGTACGTCCTTGGCGGCTGCGATCGTGACTTGCGTGTGGGTTGGGTCCCGGTCGCCCTTGAGCAGCGCGACAAGCTCCGTGCCGGTGATGACCTTGCCCTTGAGCACGATGGTGCCGTCTGTTTCGACATTCACGGTGTACTGGGGGGGCGGCAGTGGCTTGGACTGGGAAGAATGGGGAAGCTGCAATGCGACACCTGAGTCCGGAATCATCTGCAAGGTAATCATGATGAAAAAGACGAGCAGAAATAGCATCACGTCGATCATTGGAATGATCTCGACGCGCCCGCGCCTCTCTTCGAAATAGCGGATCCGGGACATCGCGGCGGCCCTTAGTCGGCGACGGT
>JBJKQL010000113.1:0-5394 GCA_046705265.1 Ferrovibrionaceae bacterium | reverse complement strand
CCGCTGGAGAGGAAGCGGACCTTAGCTAACCCCTAGTGAAAAGTTTGGCTGCCGGCGAGACGGTGACGTTTTCAATGTTTGCTGGGTCCCCGAAGTGCCGAGGGGTGTGTTCATAGCCCAGCGGAAGTTGCGAGTGGTTAACGTCTACTCAATTATGTAATTGACGCGCTTGGGGAATTTCCGCGAACCTATCAAGCGATGACAGCCGCCGCGGCGAACGGTGACCGGCTAGGGGGGCATGCGGAGTGCGTTTCGCGAAAGTGATGCTGTGCTTTGGGGTCCTCGCCGGATCCCTGGCTTTAATGGTGGTGCGGGCAAATGCGGGCGCGGCGCCTCGGCCAGACGGCCAATTGCCGAAATGGGGACCCTTCATCGATTTGAGTGGCACGGCCGGCACAGCGCGCAATCTCGGCGAGGGCGACCTCTTCGTGCCGCTTCTGCAAAACGGCACGTCCATGCTCTTCACCGACATCCGCGGCCGGTTCGACGACCGGGACAACGGCGAGGGAAACTTTGGCCTTGGCGTAAGGCATATGCTGGCCTCGGGCTGGAACCTCGGCGTCTACGGGTATTACGACCGAAAGCGCACCTCGCTCGGGAGTTATTTCAATCAGGCGACGTTCGGCGTCGAGGCGCTGTCGTTGAATTGGGATTTCCGCGCAAACTTCTACCAGCCGTTCGGCGCGAGCGTGAGAACGCTTTCCGACACGACGAGTTCGGTGACCAGCGCGACCAGCGCCTCGAGCGCCGCAATCGTGGGCACGGCAGTGCAGGTGACGACAACAACAACCACGACGACCGCCAGAACCCAGCAATTGACCCAGGAGGTGGCGTTGCGGGGCTTCGACGCCGAGATCGGCTGGCGGGCGCCGCTGTTCAGTCCAACCAGTGCGACGCAACTCCGGATCTACGGCGGCGGTTACCGGTTTTATGCCGGCGGCGTGCGGCCGGTGCAGGGGCCGCGGGTGCGGCTCGACCTCGCCATCGACCCGGTGCCCTATCTCTGGAGAGGCGCACGGCTGGATTTGGGTGCCGTTTTGCAGCATGACGGCCCGCGCGGCACCCAGGCCTTTGCGCTGGTTACCCTGCGGATCCCGTTGGAGGTTTTCCCGAGCCGACGGCCGGCGGCGCTCACGCCAATGGAGCGGCGGATGGAAGACCCGATCGTGCGCGATATTGACGTGGTCGCGGAGCCGCACAGTTCGACGACCACCAGCACCTCGACCACCAGCACGAGCCTAGTCGAGGACGCCACCGAGACCACGAGCGGCAGCGCCATTACCGTGATCAACAGTTCCTCGACCACTGGCGCCAATCTGCCGACCGCGGTCGCCAATGCCGGTGCCAACTCGACCGTTCTTCTCTCCGGCACCTTCGACACCACCGCTACCACCACCCTGCAATCCGGCCAGACCCTGACCAACACGCTCGACGTGAAGACCCCGAGCGGCCATACCGCCACCCTCACCACCGCCGCCACCATCGCCGGCGCTATCAACGGCAGCTATACCGTCGATATGGCCAACAACAGCACGCTCAAAGGCCTGACCGTCAGCGACACCGCGAGCGGCAGCAACGCCGGCCTCGCGGTGCGCGTCAATAGCGGCGTCAGCGGCGCCACGATCTCGAACAGCACCCTCACCGCGACCAGCGGCACCGCCGACGCCATCGCGCTGAATGTGTTCAGCTCCTCCAGCGGCACGATTGTGAGCGGCAACACCCTCACCGCGACGTCGTCCAACGCCACGGCCGTCGGCCTCAATGCGAATTCAGCGAGCCTGACCGTGACCAACAACTCCTTCAGCGCGACGAACGCGACCGCCAACGAGGCCGAGGCGCTGAACTTCGCGACGATCGAGAGCGGCTCGACCGGCAACGTCAACAAGGCCGGCACTTGCTCCAATGGCGGCGGCAATACCGGTCAAATCGACTTCACCGACGGGTCGCACTGCCCGTAAGCACTGCCAATGCTGCGAAGCGTTTCCGCCTGATGGATCCAGCCTTCGGCAATTCCGACCGAGGCAAGAGTTCCTTGCGCGAGGCGGACTGACGGCGTGCGAGTGGTGGTGGGGAACGAGCGAACGCGAAAGAGATCGCCGTATACCGGACGGGTTGGAAGGAGGCGGCCAGCCCTCCGCTTCCTCAAGTAAAAAACGGAGACTGGAAGACGCACGGGAACAGGTGACGGCGGACCATTCAAGACGCCCGCGCGGGGGCCCGTCGCGTCTTGGCGGCGGATAGCGGCAAATCTTCGCGATTCCTCGCAAAAGCCATTAGCCCATGTGGTGGGGTTCGCTACCTAACCACCGGCACCTGGATGTCCGAAAATGTGCCGCGGCTTTCCATGCCGTAACGGGCTCTTGGCCCTTTTCCTTTCTCCATTATCGTCTCCATTATCGCCACGCCGATGCTAACCGACCGATGAAACTAACATGCAGGGTCAGGGATAGAGATTTTGCCTACGGCTCTGAATCTCCGCTTACGCAGATGGGCAAAGGTCCGTCGTTCAGGCCGCGAGCGTCTGGATCGGGGATCCAGCCGGAGTTCGGTTCGATGGCTTGTCGATTCAACAAATGGCTGCTTTCCGAACCATTGCAGCCAATACGTTTCCTTGCAGAAGAAGCCGATGGCGCCCATAGGGAGTTTCCTGTCCTTCACGAACCGCCAATGCCGTGCCTGGTCGTAGCGGAGCCGATACTGCCGTTAATGTCTCGATAAGCACAAGCGGACGTTCGCGAACCACCGGTGACAAGCTTCGTTGTGGTCAAAGTTGTGACGCTATCATTGTCGCGCCGAAGGCAGAAAGCAGCCATCTGCGGGCGGGGACGAGATAAACTCCACTCGCCCACACGGCGTGGGCGCTGCGGTGGGCGCGGTCGGATCTCACGGGAGAAGACCATGTCCAACGAATCGGTTGATGCATATAAGCCACATCGGCTTCAGCCCTGGAATAAAGGGCGTATGGTCGGCCAGAAGCGCCCTCTCCGGCCGAAGGAGGTGTGGGCCATTCGAGCGCGCCTTGAACTCGGTCGGTCCAAGCGTGATCTCGCTCTGTTCAACTTGGCCATCGACAGCAAGCTCCGCGCCTGTGATCTCATCGCGCTGAAGCCCGAGGACGTTTGCCTTGGCGGTCACGTCCGCGAAAGAACCTCTATCGTCCAAAGGAAGGCCGGAAGGCCGGTGCAATTCGAGATCACAGAGCAAACTCGGAAGGCGCTGGAGGCATGGCTCGCTATCCGGCGAGCTCCGCCTGGAGGCTACTTGTTTCCGAGCCGCTTTCGGAACAGCCCACACCTGTCCACGCGGCAATATGCTCGCATCGTTCGTCGCTGGGTTCAAAGCATCGGCTTAGATAGCGGCGCATACGGCACGCACACCATGCGTCGGACCAAGGCCGCACAGATTTACCGGAAAACCGGAAATCTCCGGGCCGTCCAGCTGCTGCTTGGGCATTCCAAGGTTGAGAGCACAGTCCGGTATCTCGGCATCGAGGTCGATGATGCGCTGAATATCGCCGAGCAGATTGATCTTTGAGTAAGGGCGCGGTGGGGCGCGACGAACGCCCCCCCACGACTCTCCGCTGAAATTAAGCCCTTGTTCTGGCAATTTTTTTGTGTTGCAGGTGCCCGGTGCAAAGTAGCTCATGAATCAACTTGAAAATATGGTTCATAGTGCTATAGTTCATAGTGTTATGGTGTGCCTTGCAGATTTTCAAAACGAAATGGCTGTCGAGGTTCGCCCGACGTCAGCGGATCACGGACGCGAACCTGAAAGAGGCTGTTGAGCGGGCCGAAAGTGGTGCCATCGACGCCGACCTTGGCGGCGGGCTCATCAAGCAGCGTGTCGCTCGGCCGGGCCAAGGCCGATCAGGCGGATATCGTATGATCGTCGCTTACCAAGCGCGGAGTCGGGCCGTGTTTCTATATGCGTTCGCCAAGAACGAGCGCCAGAACATCGACGATGACGAACTTATGGATTTGCGGGCGGTAGGTTCACGCTGGCTCCAGGCATCGCCCAATGAGCTGGCGAGGCAGATTGAAGGCGGCGCTTTACAGGAGGTCAACCTTGACGACGAAAAAAAAGCCTAGCCGTTTGGGAAAGGCGATTGCCGAAATGGCCGAAGATCAACACCGGCTCGGCATCATGGACGACGAGACCTTTGAGAAGATCACCGTTCGCCACTTGGGTACCAAGCCACCTAAGACGGCCGAACCGATCACGGCCGAGGAAATCCGTGCCGTACGCAAGCATGCACACCTCAGCCAAGCCGCCTTTGCCCGCTATCTCAATCTGACCGTGGGCTATGTCTCACAACTTGAGCGCGGCACCAAGCAAGCCAAGGGGCCCGCGCTCGCCTTGTTGAACGTCATCCGTCACAAGGGTATCGCGGCGCTTCTATGAGCGACCGCGACCGATTTGGGACGGCGATCAGGCCGTGAGTTATCGCCATGCCCACATTTCGACCGATGGCCGAAGCGTAGATGTCCAGGTGCGGCCGCTCCGCTCTGCCGGCGCGCAAACGTTGTTTCGTGAGACGGCAAGCGGCACAAAGACCGACTGAGCTACGCCCCAGGAGCCGTTCGGTCCCGTCATCTCGGAACTTGGCATGCTCAATCAAAACTATTTTTTGGCGAGAAGATAATTCTTTTCCTAGATGCCGAGGACTCGAGAGTAGCGTCGATGTGGTATGCAAGCTCAATCTAACTCGGCGCTTGCAGCCGATAGCCGACAGCAGTTTCGGTCAGAAGATAGTGCGGCCTGGCCGGCTCCTCCTCCAGCTTCTGGCGCAGCGAACGGACATAAACCCGAAGATATTGCACATCCTGGGCATTCGCCGGTCCCCAAACCTCTCGTAAAAGGTGGCCGTGGGTCAATACCTTCCCCGCATGCCGAACGAAGAGAGCCAAAAGCTCGTATTCCTTTGCCGAAAGAGCAACGCTCTGGCCTTTCAACGTGACCTGCCGGTGTCCGAGGTCGACCGTAAGATCGCCCGAGTGATAGATCGTCAGTTCTCCCTGCTGCTGTAGCCGGTGACGAAGCGCGGTGCGTATACGCGCAAGAAGCTCGTCCATGCCGAAGGGCTTCGTTACATAATCGTCTGCGCCGAGATCAAGGGCATCAACCTTGCCCTTTTCGTCGTTGCGAACGGAAAGAATGATGACCGGAACGAGCGAAACGTCCCGGATCCTACGCAGCGCCTCGGTGCCCTCCATATCAGGAAGTCCGAGATCCAGAATCACAAGGTCGAGCCGTTCGGTACGAGCGAAGTCGACCGCGGATTGACCTGTGTCCGCCTGGATAATCTGATAGCCCTCCGCCGCGAGGCCGGTGCGGAGCAGGCGGCGGATCGCCGCTTCATCGTCGACGATCAGGATGCGCTCTGAATTTTTCATG
>JBJKQL010000112.1:0-27638 GCA_046705265.1 Ferrovibrionaceae bacterium | reverse complement strand
TGTGCCCAAACGCTCGCTGAAGGTCGTGCAGGATCGGAAGCAAACCCCCTTCCTCGTCCCGGTGCGCCGCAACTATCCCGGCCGCACGACCCGCATCCCATGCCTCTATGTCCAACATCGCGTCTTTCTCTGTTAAACCCAATCTATCTGCCACCGGCAGAAAGCCACGTCTCCGTTCCCCACCAGGGCCGGCCTGTCTTAATTAGCCCATGGCCGCGAGCAACGTGGTCCCGAGGTCGGCCGGGCTGTCCGCGACCAGGATTCCGGCTGAGCGCATCGCCTCGACCTTGAAATCGGCCGTGTCATTGCCCCCGGAAATCACAGCGCCCGCGTGGCCCATGCGCCGACCCGGCGGCGCCGTGCGGCCGGCGATGAACCCCACGACCGGCTTTTTGACTTTCGCGCGCTTTAGAAATTCCGCGCCTTGCACCTCGGCATCACCGCCGATCTCGCCAATCATGATGATTCCAGCGGTCTCATCGTCGGCCAGGAAAAGCTCCAGACAGTCGACGAAATTGGTGCCGTTGACGGGGTCGCCGCCGATGCCGATACAAGTGGTTTGGCCGAGCCCCACCGCCGTGGTCTGCGCCACGGCCTCGTAGGTAAGGGTCCCCGAACGCGAGACGATGCCGATCTTACCGCGACGGTGGATATGACCGGGCATGATGCCGATCTTGCATTCCCCGGCTGTGATGACGCCGGGGCAATTGGGGCCGATCAGCCGTGTCCGGGAATTGGCGAGCGCGCGTTTCACCGCGACCATATCGAGCACGGGAATGCCTTCCGTGATGCACACGACCAATTCCACTTCGGCGTCGATCGCTTCCAGGATGGCCTCGGCCGCAAATGGCGGCGGAACGTATATCACCGAAGCATTGGCGCCGGTCTTGCGGACCGCCTCCTCAACCGTGTTGAACACCGGCAGGTCAAGATGACGGGTTCCACCTTTCCCCGGCGTCACGCCCCCCACCATGCGGGTGCCGTAGCTTATTGCTTGTTCAGAGTGGAAGGTTCCCTGGCTGCCCGTGAAACCTTGGCAGATCACCTTGGTGTCCGCGCCGACGAGTACGGCCATGACTACGCCGCCTCCCTTACCACTGCTTTGACCACCTTGCGCGCGGCATCGCCCAAATCGTCAGCGGGCAGGATCTGCAACCCTGACTCGGCGAGAATCTGCTTGCCACGGTCAACGTTGGTGCCTTCGAGGCGAACCACGAGCGGGACCTGCAGTTCCACCTCGCGAGCGGCGTGAACCACACCTTCCGCAACCACGTCGCACCGCATGATGCCGCCGAAGATGTTGACCAGAATCCCCTCGACATTGGGATCGGAGAGGATCAGCTTGAAGGCGGTTGTCACCCGTTCCTTGGTGGCGCCCCCGCCAACATCCAGGAAGTTGGCCGGCTCGCCGCCATACAGCTTGATGATATCCATGGTCGCCATGGCGAGGCCGGCGCCGTTCACCATGCAGCCAATATTGCCGTCGAGCTTGACGTAATTGAGCTCGTGCTGGCTGGCTTGGAACTCGATGGGATCCTCTTCGCCTTCGTCACGCATAGCCTCGACGTCGGGATGGCGAAAGAGCGCATTGTCGTCGAACCCGACTTTGGCATCGAGCGCCACGACGCTGCCCGCGCCTGTGACCACCAGCGGATTGATCTCGATCACCGACGCGTCAAGCTCGTTAAAGGCGCGCCACGCCGCCATGATGAATTGCGTCGCGGCCGCCAGCTGCTTGCCTTCGAGACCGAGGCCAAAGGCAATCTTGCGCGCATGAAAGCCCCGCAACCCGGTGGTCGGATCGATCGCGGTTTTGAGAATCCGTTCGGGATGTTTGGCCGCGACCTCTTCGATTTCCATACCGCCTTCGCTCGAGGCAACGAGCGTCACGCGTGACGTCGCCCGATCGATCAGGAACCCGAGGTAAAGCTCGCGCGCGATATCACAGCCTTCCTCGATATAGATGCGGCGGACCGTCTTTCCTTGCGGGCCAGTCTGCTTGGTTACCAGGACATGGCCCAGCATCTCTGCGGCGGCAGCCCTGACCGCCTCGAGCGATTTGACAACCCGGACGCCGCCTTTGCCATCCGGATTATCGGCGAACCGACCGGCACCGCGGCCACCCGCGTGAATCTGCGCCTTGACCACATAGGCCGGACCGGCGAGGGATTTCGCGGCGGCCTCAGCTTCTTCCGGCGTCGAGGCAACGACACCCTTCGGCACGGCGACGCCAAAGCGTTTGAGCAGCTCTTTGGCCTGATACTCGTGAATGTTCATCGCTATTTCACCAACAGGCCCGCGCCACGTGCCCACCGATACTTCGCACCGAGCACCGCAACCGGGATTTCGGTCGAATAGGCATAGGCCGGAATGCCGTGATCGTAGAGATGCTCAGCCGCCTCCTCGACCTGTACGTCACCGGCAAGCGAGGCGACGATCGGCTTCTCGAAGCCCTTCGCCTTCATCTCCTCGACGACCTCGACCACCAGGTTTGCGAACACCATGGGCGGCGTAATGATGGTGTGCCAGTAGCCGAGGATAAGGGCGTGGATGCGCGGATCTTCGAGCCCGAGACGGATGGTGTTCTTATAGGTCGTCGGCGGCTCCCCACCGGTGATATCGACCGGATTGCCGGCCGCGCCAAAAGGCGGGATAAACTTGCGAAAGGCCTTGTCGAGATCATCAGGCATCTTCATCAGATTGAGGCCGTTGTCGACGCAGGCATCGGACAGCAGCACCCCTGATCCGCCGGCGCCGGTGATGATGACGACATTCTCTCCCTTCGGCGCCGGTAGCTTCTGGAGACCGCGCGCGTAATCCAGCATGTCGCGCAGGCCGGGCGCGCGGATGACCCCCGACTGGCGCAAGACATCGTCATAAATCTTATCGTCGCCTGCGAGAGCGCCGGTATGGGAACCAGCGGCCTTCGCGCCCGCCGCGGTGCGGCCGGCCTTGAGCACGATGACCGGCTTTTTCCTCGAGACTCGCTTCGCAACCTCGGCAAAGGAACGACCGTCCTTAAGATCCTCAAGATGCATCGCAATAACGCGCGTATTGTCGTCATTCTCGAAGAAAGTCAGAAGGTCGTCCTCGTCGAGATCGGACTTGTTGCCCAGACCGACAATCGCCGACACCCCCATCTTCGCGGAGCGCGAAAAGCCGATGATCGCCATACCGATGCCGCCCGACTGCGACGACAACGCCGCGCCGCCCTTGTAGTCGTAAGGGGTGCAGAAGGTCGCGCAGAGGCTGGAAGGCGTATAATAATAGCCATAGATGTTCGGGCCCATGAGGCGGATATTGTACTTGCGGCCGATCTCCTGGATCTCCTTCTGGCCCTCGACATTGCCGGTTTCGGCGAAGCCCGATGGAATCAGGACCGCGCCTGGAATCTTCTTCTCTCCGACCTCGGTCAACGCGGCGGCAACGAACTTGGCTGGGATACAGAATATGGCGACATCGATTTCGCCGGGCACGTCCTTGACCGACTTCAAGGCCTTGTATCCCATGATCTCGGATGCCGAGGGATGAATCGGGTAGATCTGGCCCTTGTATCCCCCGTTAATCAGATTCTTCATCACCGAGTTGCCGATCTTGCCATTCTCGGCCGAAGCCCCGATGACGGCGACCGCGTTCGGCCGCATGATTCGACTCATCGCCCGCACGATCTCCTCCTGTGACGGGCGGTAACGTTGCACGGGCGGGTTCCAGTCAAGTAGGATGCGGACGTCGGCCGCGATCGCGCCCTTAGCCGACGCGAAGATCGGATTAAGGTCCATCTCGACGATCTCGGGAAAATCGGTAATTAGCGTCGAGACCTTCTCGATCACGCCGGCAATTGCGGCCCGGTCCACAGCCTCGCCGCCGCGCACTCCCTTAAGGATTTCGCCGGCCTTGATGCCGTCGAGCATCCCAAGCGCCTCGTCTCGCGTCGTCGGCGCCAGCCTGAACGTCACGTCCTTCAGCACCTCGACCAGAACACCGCCGATACCAAACGCAACAAGCTTTCCGAAACTCGGATCGGTAACCGCGCCAACAATGACTTCCTGGCCACCGGTCACCATCTGTTGGATTTGGACGCCCTCGATCGTGGCCTTACGATCATATTTCTCGGCGTTGGCCAAAATCGTCGCGTAGGCCTTCTTCGCGTCCTCAGCCGTCCTGACGCCGACCACCACGCCACCGGCCTCGGTCTTGTGCAATATCTGTGGCGAAACGATTTTCATCACCACCGGAAAGCCGATACTTCCAGCGAGTTTTGCCGCGTCCTCAGGAGTCTTCGCCAACCCTTCCCGAGGAACCGGGATGCCATAAAGCTCACACAGTTCTCGCGCTTCCGGAGCGGTAAGCGCCGCTCGCCCCTGCGCGCGGGCGTTCTCCAGGATCCGACGAACGCCATCCCGCGCCGACTTCGTGTTGGCGGCAGTGCTCGCGTCGCTCATAAACATCTCCTCCAGTTTCGCAATTTCGTCATTTCACGCCGCCGTACGGCTGGGCTGCCCTCGCAGGCCCCGGCTCGGCGGCGGTTTGGTCGTCAGAACCGAGAACCCTACGGCGGACTACATCATTCTGCCAAGACGCGGGTTGGCGCACCGACCGCGCCGGAGTCCCTGATCTCGGTAACGGCGCCATCGTCCAAACCCAACACCTCGCGTAGAATCTCCTCGGTATGCTCGCCAAGCAGCGGCGCGCGTTTGACGTCGGCCGGGCTGTCGCTGAGTTTGATCGGATTCCCGACCGTCAGATACTTGCCGCGAACCGGATGATCAACTTCAACCACGGTCCCGGTCTTGCGCAGACTCTGGTCTTGGGCAAGCTCTTTCATCGACAGAATCGGGCCACAGGGAATGTCGAATTTGTTGAGTATATCCATGGCCTCGAACTTCGTCTTCGTCATCGTCCACTGCTCGATGCGATCAAAGATGGCCTTGATCTTCGGCAACCGGGCCTGGGGAGTGGCGTAATCCGGATCGGTGACCCAGCCGTCCTCGCCGATCACCTTGCAGACCTTGTCCCAGACCTGGGCCTGGGTGATGAAATAGATGTAGGCGTTGGAATCGCTCTCCCAGCCCTTGCACTTGAGAATCCACCCCGGCTGGCCACCGCCGGAATCGTTGCCGGCGCGCGGCACGGCATCGCTGAAGGGAATACCCTCGCTGAACTGACTGTACTCCTTGAGAGGACCATGCGCGAGCCTCTGCTGATCACGCAGCTTGACGCGGCATAGGTTGAGCACGGCGTCCTGCATCGCGGCAGTCACACGCTGCCCCTTACCAGTCTTGGTACGATGATAGAGAGCCGTGACGATGCCGAGCGCCAAATGAAGGCCGGTACCGGAATCGCCGATCTGCGCCCCGGTCACCACGGGAGGGCCATCTCGGAATCCGGTGGTCGACGCGGAACCGCCGGTGCATTGGGCGACGTTCTCGTAAACCTTGCAATCCTCATAGGGCCCCGGGCCGAAGCCCTTGATCGAGGCCATGATGATTCGCGGATTTAACTGATGCACGCGTTCCCAACCGAAACCCATGCGGTCGAGCACGCCCGGACCAAAGTTCTCCACCATCACGTCACAGACCTTGATCAACCCTTCGAGCAACTCGCGCCCCTTCGGGTTCTTGGTGTCGATCGTGATCGAACGCTTGTTCGCGTTGAGCATGGTGAAATAAAGGCTGTCGGCGTTTGGAACATCACGCAGCTGGCCGCGCGTGATGTCGCCCGCTCCCGGCCGCTCCACCTTGATGCAATCAGCGCCAAACCACGCCAAGAGCTGCGTGCAGGTCGGACCCGACTGTACGTGGGTGAAATCGAGAATGCGAACGCCTTCGAGTGCCTTGCTCATTTTTTCACCGATCTCCTTTCGCTTCATTTCGCTTCGACATGTTCATTTATACATCGTCCGGCTCTTGGTTGCAGGCGCGCACTCGCGCGGATAGACCCATAAGGTAACGACGGCGGACTCATTGATCTCCGCGACTACTTCCCGCGTCCGACGCAGCGCCGGCGCGATCGCTTCGGCATCACAAACTTTTTCGCTATACCCGCCGAACACATGCGCGAAGGTACCATGCGGCACGTCATCGCTGTGACCGACATAGGCCGTGTCATCGCTTAAGAAATCGTTGATCGCCGAGGCACCCCGCTCAGGATAAATCGGCGACACGCAGGACCGGAAAGACGGCATGAGCACGGCGGTTGCTTTAACATCTGCCTTAGCGACGAGATGACCGCCCGAAACGAAGTTGCTGGCGCGACCCTTTTGCTTGAGCGTGTCTTCGGCTGTTGTCATCGTCTGGTCGGCCACCGCGCTCCGAGCGATGGCGGCTCCAGCCGTTCCTTCCATGGTAATCTTCCTCTGTGACTTTTTTTGTCCTTAGCTCCAAACAGCGAAAGGTGGAGCTTCGTAAAAAAGGACGCCGTGGCACTCGTTTCAGCGCGTCTCAGCCGTTTATAGCGCCACGGCGACTTAGGTTCACCACCGTTTGGAGGTCCAACTATTCAATACCGTATACCAGACAACGGACACCAGCAACAATAATTTCCAAATGCGCGGGCTCTCGGACGTGTCGGCTGATCGGTCCGGTTTGATCAATCAGGCATGAAGAATCACCTCAAGGCCCCCGAAAACTGTTGGATCGAAGCCGCGATCGAGGCCGCCTCGGTCATGGCATGGCCACCCGCTCTCACCAATTAGAAGGCTTGCCCCGGACACCTCGCAGGATTTTGCGTGAGACGCGGAAGATAGCCTGCCTCGGACAAGGGGCCATGCCGCGCGAGACATGCGGAATGACGGCGTGAAGGGTCAACGCCGACTCCGTTCCGACCATTCACGTTGAGAGATCTTAGAAGATCCGCGGGAGGCAACACGCACACTGCCGCGACCAAACGCAAGGCCACCCGCACATTACAATCACTCAACATCAAGAGCCGCCGATATGAAGATTTCACGCCCGGCGTGCTCGTCAGCTGAGAGTGGGCATATACGACCGGGCATGGGGGTGTTCGACGCCGGTGGATCGACAAAGCGGCATCATTTTCGTCGCCGCCGCCGGCCTATTGCCGCCTCATCGACCGAGCGCAAGGCCGCAGTCAATCAAGAAATTCGCCATGCTTCTCGACATGCACGGCAAGGCCAAGCGCGTGATCGCGCACCAGCCGTTCCGCCAACTCGGCGTCACGGCGTTCCAGCGCGTTGATGATGGCCTTGTGCTCGCCAATCGAGCGTTTGGCGCGGTCATCCTGTGTGATCGCGACCTTGCGAATGGCCCGCATGTGAATGAAAAGATTGTCGGTCATTTCCTGCAGCACCTTGGAACCGGCGAGCCTGATGATGGTCTTGTGAAACGCGATATTGGCGTCAGAATATTCGCCGACATGCGCCGTTATGCTACCTTCGTCGAACGCCCTAAACAGCTTCCACAGCTGCTGGATGTCTTCGTCGGCCGCATGTTGCGCCGTGAGGCGGGCCGCCATGCTTTCCAAGGCGGCCCAGGCATAGATCATTTCCAGGATTTCGTTCTTCGTCTTGCGGACGACAAAGATGCCCCGCCGGGGTTGCAAGCGAATGAACCCTTCCTGCTCAAGAAGGGTCAAAGCCTCACGGATCGGCGTCCGGCTCACCCCCAGCCGTTCGCTGAGCTGGCGCTCATCGAGCTTAATTTCGTCGCGCTGATCATAAATGTTCATCTCCATCAGCGCTTGCTTCAACGCGTGATAGACTTGATCCCGGAAGGTCGTGCCGGTATCGAGGCGCGGAACATTAAGCATGAGGGTCGTCATTGGCGATTCGTACCCCTTGGAGGCCTACGTCAGGTCACTTACCGCTTGCTCCATGCCAGCCCTAACGCACGCAACCGGGAGCCTCCTACACGGCGTGATAGCACTGACTTACAAAGCTTCGCGCTACTCCACTCTTAAAACCTGCGGGATACCTAATCTGATGTGCAGCCGTATTCCATTCTGCGCCAAACACTTTAGTAAATGGGACCCTGCAGACACAATTGCCATACGATGAAGTGTTCAGGATATGCCAAGTTTGTTTGTCTTGTATACAAGAATCCTCCCCGGCGGCCAATCACCCTGCGAGGTAAACGGCCCGCGGCGAGATGGCGGATGCGAATTAACCATGGTTAGGCTGATTTCGATGAAGATTGCCCACACGTCTAAGCGAAATCCGGCAGAATGGTCAGAGTAGTGCCCAAGCGCGTCCATCGGCGCTGCCAAGTACGGCGCCCGCCTTTACCCGCAACCACTTCATTCCAAGCGCCAATCCGGTTAATTCAATCGGCCTCTGTAGATTCGAGGAGGGTGGTAACTGGCGCGAATATTCTATTCCCCAGAACACGAAATGTGGTATACCAACCAAGTCCCCCGTCTTCCCCCGCGGGTGGACGAAACGCTGAGGGGAGGTAAGGAAGGTTGCGCGATCGTTCGCAGCCAATGCATGACTGGATCGCTGGCTTCGATTGACGCTCAATCTATCCTATCGCCCTAGCAGATTGGCGGCGTCAGCTCAGCAAAGAAACGATGAGGAGGAGGAGGAAACAACAATGTCCGTTAGAGAATCAGCACCGAGTACAGGATATCAAAGCGACACGGAAATCCTCGGATATAGCCGATGGATTGTCTTTATATGCGCCTTTCTGCAGATGTCCGTGATCAGCCCCTACGAGTATGCCTGGAGTTCGATGGCAGGTCATATTGGCGCCGACTATCACTGGACAGGCGTTCAGATCGGCTGGATGTTCACCCTGTTCGTGATCTTCGAGTCGGTCGGGACGCTTCCGGGTGGTATTTTACGTGATAAATTCGGCCCGAAGGCCGTGACGATCATATCGGGAGTATTGGCAGGCCTCGGAATCTGGGCCACGGCTTGGGGCCCGTCCTATAGCATGGTTCTCTTCCTGTGGTGCATCGGCAGCTTTTTTGCCGGATTCGTCTACAACACCTCGGTGACAACGGCGAACAAGTGGTTCCCCGACAAGCGCGGCCTTTGCGCAGGGATTATCGCCGGAGGCTTTGCATGGGGCGCCTTGCCCTTCATTTTCCCGATTCGGGCGATTCCGAAGACCGCTCCGGTTTCGGAATTCTATCACGTGATCTACATCATGGGCGCAATCATCGGCGGCGTCGTGATCGTGACGTCGCTGTTCATGAAGGACCCGCCGGCTGGCTGGCGTCCGCCAGGTTGGGTGCCGCAGGCGAAGGCTATCAAACGGCCCTCCGACCATCAGTTCACGTTGGGCGAGGCGCTTTCGACTTGGCAGATGTGGATTCTGGTGATCTCGTTCATTCTGATATCGAGCGCGGGCCTCGCCGGGGTCACCAAGATCATCAAGTTCTCCAATAGCCTGGGCTTCAAGGCCGCGGCGGCAACCGCGGCGGCGGGCGGCATCGCCCTTTTCAATGGGCTGGGCCGGGCCGTCCTTGGCGGTCTGTCCACGCGTATCGGCGTTGAAAACTCCATGATCTGGAGTTACATCCTGTGCGGCGTATTTCTGTTTGTTGCCATGATCGCCGGCGCGGCGCACAGCGAGTTCCTATTCGTCATCGCGGTGTGTGCATGTTTCTTCTTCTGGGGACCGCTGTTCTCACTGTTCCCGACCGCGATCGGGCACTACTTCGGAGATGTCGCTGCGGGCTCGAATTACGGGTTCCTTTACGCGCTCGCCAAAGGATCCGGCGGAATCTATGGCGGCGTGCTCTCGGCCGTCGTGATCGGCGGGCTCGGTTATCAGGCGGGAATGGGCATCGCAGCGGTGATGGCGATCGTCGCCGGGCTCCTCATCATTCCGTTGAAGAGCAGCCCACCGGTATGGGGAGTCGCCAAGATGACAAGCGGTCACCCTGCGGAATAATGGGCTGCACGGACGCTGAAGCTGTGTAAAAAAGGCTGAAGCTTAATAACCCTGGGCGGCGTAAGCGCGAAAGGCGCTTCGCCGCCCAGTTTTTTATCGGCCATAAGATCTAATATCGCCCGTGGCGCAAGCGCAAAACAGCGGAAGCTTGTGCTGACGCCTTATCGATGATCCCCGGCATCTTTACTACATCGCCACCCCGAGGAATTACTCCAACGAGGCGGGACCATTCGCGCCGCGGGCATAGCCGCGCATCGCGTCCAGACCTCTCTTTGACCTGATAACAAAAGCTGCGCAAGATCATCGAGAAGCGTATGGTCTCCATGACCTTTCCGTGATCTGCCTGGGCTCAAATAAAGACAGTCATATCGAGAGAGGCAACAAGGCTCGCTCGGTTGGATGGTTTCGCGCGCCCTACGAACGAACTGCCACGTCCGTCCTCTGGTCGAATGGCATCTGCGCGTCGCCATGGCCGGAGAGAAGCGCTTCTACGATTGAGGGTACGGTGATGCAAGGTCGAACGACCGTAGAGACAAGTGGTGAAATGAGAGAAATATCGACGCTGGGAAAAGATATCCCCCTGCGGAACGACATTCGTCTGTTGGGGCACATTCTCGGTGAGACGCTACGCACTCAGGAGGGCAAGGCCGTCTTCGATATCATCGAGCGTGTGCGTCGATCCTCGGTGCGCTTCCATCGCGATGCCGATGAAACCGCCCGGCGCGAGCTTGAGGGTTTGCTGAATCGGCTAACGCCGATGGAGACTACCTGTGTCATTCGTGCGTTCACCTATTTTTCTCACTTGGCCAATATTGCCGAGGACCAGCACCATATTCGCCGTACCAGGGCACACACGATGGCCGCGGCTGCGTCACGCGAAGGCACGGTGGCGCATGCGATCACCGCAATACGAGCAGCAGGCGTACCAGCGGCAGCGCTGCACTCGTTTTTCGAGCGTGCGCTGATCAGCCCGGTACTGACGGCGCATCCGACCGAGGTGCGCCGCCGCAGTACATTGGATCTTGAGCGTCAGGTCGCGACATTGCTTGCCGAACGCGATCGGATGGCCATGACCGTAGAGGAAGCCGCCGCCAATGAAGACGCGCTGCGGCGCGTTGTCCTCACTCTGTGGCAGACGGCGCTTCTGCGCCGGACCCGTCTCGCGGTGATCGACGAGATCATCAACGGCCTCGCCTATTACGACTACACCTTCCTCCGCGAGGTGCCACGATTCTATGCCACGCTCGAGGACCAGCTCGCCGAGGCGGCACCCGAGCCATTGCCCTCGTTTCTTCGGATGGGGAGTTGGATTGGCGGCGATCGCGATGGAAATCCGTTTGTCACCGCCGAGGTTCTACGCCAGGCTATCTTAATGCAGAGCGATCGGACATTGCGCTTTTACCTGGACGAATTGCATGAGCTCGGCCGCGAGCTGTCGCTTGACGCCTTCCTGGTACACACGACGGTAGATCTCAATGCGCTTGCGGAAAGTTCTCCCGATCGTTCGCCGCATCGCGAGCACGAACCTTATCGCCGCGCCATCTCCGGCATCTATGCGCGTGTAGCCACTACCGCCCGCGTGCTTAATGGCCTCCACGTCCTACGGGCACCGGTCGGTGAGGCTCGGGCCTATAGCCGAGCAAGCGAATTTGTTGCCGATCTTGACGTCCTCCACAAATCTCTGGGGGAAAATGGTTCAGAACTGCTGGCGCGCGGCCGTTTGCGGGATCTGCGCCGCGCTGTCCAGGTATTCGGTTTCCACCTCGCCGCGCTCGACTTACGCCAGAATGCGGACGTTCATGAACGGGTCGTCAACGAACTGTTCGAGGCGGTGGCACCCGGAACCGGCTATCGCGATCTTGACGAGGGCGCACGCATCGCCTTACTGCTTGCCGAGCTTGCGACCATCCGGCCTCTGACATCGCCGTCTGTCCCCTATTCCGACGAAACCGCTGCCGAAATCGGTATCCTGCGTGCCGCTGCCGAGATCCAGAAACGCTACGGTAAGGCCGCAATTTCAAACTACGTAATCTCCAAGGCGGATAACGCTTCCGACGTCCTGGAAGTTATCCTGCTGCTCAAAGAGGTCGGTCTCTATCGGCCGCGACAGAAGGAGCTTGATCTTGATGTCGTGCCGCTATTCGAGACCATCGATGATCTTCGGCGATGCGGCGAGATCGTTTCATGCCTGCTAGCGTTACCCGCGTATCGGCAGCTCATCGATGGCCGCGGTGCGGTGCAGGAGGTGATGCTGGGATACTCGGACAGCAACAAGGATGGCGGATACCTCACGTCGGGCTGGGAGCTGTGGAAGGCTGAAATCGCATTGGTTGAAGCGTGCCAACCGCAGGGCGTGCGGCTACGGCTCTTTCACGGCCGCGGCGGCTCGGTTGGCCGTGGCGGCGGTCCGAGCTATGAGGCGATTCTCGCGCAACCCGCAGGCGTGGTCGACGGCGCTATCCGCATCACCGAGCAAGGCGAGGTGATCTCGGCAAAATACTCGAACCCGGAAGTTGGACGCCGCAATCTAGAGGCGCTTGCCGCCGCTACGATCGAGGCGACGCTCCTTCCGGATGCGGCCGCCGTGCCGCCGGCTCCTTTCGTCGCAGCCATGGAAGCACTGTCAGAACACGCGCATCGCGCCTACCGCAGCCTCGTCTACGAGACGGCGGGCTTTGAGCGATACTTCTGGGAAGCGACCGTTATCGCCGAGATTGTCAATCTCAATCTTGGCAGCCGGCCAGCGTCGCGCCAACCGTCGCGGCGCATTGCCGACCTGCGCGCGATCCCATGGGTGTTCAGCTGGGCGCAATGCCGCCTGATGCTGCCCGGCTGGTACGGATTTGGTTCGGCGGTCCGAGCATGGCTCGCCGATCATCCTGCCGACGGCATGGCGGAGTTGCGGACGATGTACCGCGACTGGCCGTTCTTTGCCACGCTGCTTTCCAACATGGATATGGTGCTGGCGAAGAGCGACATCGCAATCGCGGAGCGCTACGCCGGGCTCGTCACCGACGCGGCGCTGCGCGATGCGATCTTCGGCCAATTGCGCGCCGAGTGGCACGCCACGGTCGCGGCACTTCTCGATATCATGGAACAGAAGTCGCTGTTGCAGGGCAATCCGCTGCTGGGTCGATCGATCAGGAACCGGTTCCCCTACATCGATCCCTTGAACCACGTTCAGATTGAACTGTTGAGGCGCTACCGCGCTGGCGACACCGCGGAGCACACCACGCGCGATATCCATCGTACTATTAACGGTATCGCGGCCGGCTTGCGCAATAGCGGCTGATGTGAGCCCGTTGTTTCATGCGATTGGAAGCGGGGCCCGAAAGTCGTTTGCTCGGCTCCCGAAGATTGGATCGGCGAAGGGTAGATTTCCGACTGGATGACGATAACAGCCTGACGAGACGTGACCTTTGCGAAGGACTGGAGATTGGAAATGATTGATTCGTCCGAGTACACGCCGCCGAAGGTCTGGACCTGGAACAAGCCTAGCGGCGGACGCTTCGCCAATATCAACCGCCCGGTTTCCGGTTCGACGCATGAGAAGGAGCTTCCGGTCGGCCGCCATCCTCTGCAGCTCTATTCGCTGGCCACACCGAACGGCCAGAAAGTCACGATCATGCTGGAGGAGCTGCTGGCGCTCGGACATAGCGGCGCGGAATACGACGCTTGGCTGATCAAGATCGGCGACGGCGATCAGTTCGGCAGCGGCTTCGTGGCGGTGAATCCCAATTCCAAGATACCGGCACTCGTGGATCGCAGCGGCCCGACGCCGGTCAGGGTCTTCGAGTCTGGCTCGATCCTCTTCTATCTTGCCGAGAAGTTCGGTGCGTTCCTGCCGGAAGAGACTGGACCGCGTGCCGAGTGCATGTCGTGGCTGTTCTGGCAGATGGGCAGCGCCCCTTATCTCGGCGGCGGATTTGGCCATTTCTACGCCTATGCGCCAACGAAGATCGAATATGCAATTGATCGCTTTGCCATGGAAGTAAAGCGCCAGCTTGATGTTCTCGATCGGCAGTTGGCCGCGAACGAATATGTAGCGGGTGGCACCTACACCATCGCCGACATGGCGATCTTCCCCTGGTACGGTGGCCTCGCGAAGGGCTGGCTTTACGACGCGGCCGAGTTCCTGAGTGTGCAGGAGTACAAGAACGTCCAGCGCTGGGCCGATATGCTTCTGGAGCGCGGGCCCGTGAAGCGCGGGCGCATGGTCAACCGCATCTCCGGCAAACCTTCGAGCCAATTGCATGAGCGCCACGACGCCGCCGACTTCGAGACCAGGACACAAGACAAAGTCGGGGCAAAGACCTGAGCCTTCTAATCGAATCCGGCCTGCACAGGCAGCGACGCTCGAAGTTGCCACTTGAAGCCGTGACTTCGACGCGAGCTGATCTTGCCATAATCTCTTCGTCCCGCAGCGACGCGATGCCGCGCTTTGTGCATCGGCGACGAGTGACCCACCGCGCGATTCGATGAGCAAAAGCATGGATGCACCGCAAGCGGGTATTCCCGCCTTATGGTCGACACCGAATTGGATTTCGAACCGAAGACTAATTTCTTTCTCCATATTTTCGTTTTGCGGCAAACGCGTCCGGTGAGAATTTCACGCAACGGGATCGGCGAAGCGCGGCGCGCGATTTTCCATATTGGCCTTCATCGCCTCGATCTGATTCAGCTTGCCGATGAGGCGTATCTGCTCCGCCGTTTCGGCGAGAAGGCCGGTGCCAGCCTCACATGCGACCGCATGGTTAAGCAACCGCTTGGCGGCGCGGACCGGATCGCGGCGATGACGCCCGATCGGATTCGGCACCTGATTGAGCGGATCGAACGATGGTCTCATATTATTCTTTATTCTGCGAGGCTGAATAAGGCGGCTACCATGCGCCCAAGCTGCGGCGCTGAGGCTAGATTTGGATTCTGAGAGTCTGATCGTCGCATGCGAGGGCATTTCATGGAAGCATGGTTAACGCTCGAAGAGGCGCTAGCGACGCCTGGACTGCGAATGGCCTTGGTCCACGGCGGGGTCGCGTCCCCGTGGTCGGAGTTCTGCCGGGCGATTTACGTGACTTGCGACATTCCCTTCCGGCTGGTCAATGCGCGTGACCCGAAGCGAGGACTATCCCTGTTGCGGCCGTTGACTGGCCAGGAGAGCCTGCCGGTCGTCTTCTGGAACGACGAGCGGCCGCGCGCGCATTGGCTTGAGCAACTGCATCTCGCTGAACGTTTAGCCGGAGGCCGGACGCTCCTCCCTGCAACGCCAATGGAACGGGCCCGCGTGACCGGCATTCTTGCCGAGCTCTGCGCCGAGCGTGGATTTGGATGGCAGCGGCGAATTCTGCTCATCCACCATCTGCTTACCGCCCCGGCTGTCGAGGAAACCGAACGGCGCATCGGTCATTATCTCGCGGCGAAGTATGGCTATGCTCCCGAGGCGGTGGGACCCGCTTTGGAACGCTGCGAGGCGATCGTCGAGGCGATGGCCGCGCTCGCAAGCCGCAGCGACAGATTCCTTGCGGGGCCCAAACTGACGGCGCTCGATCTTGGCTGGGCTGCCTTCGCGGCCTTCATTCAACCGCTGCCGGACGACGTGTGTCCAATGAACCAGATGTGGCGTGCACTATGGACTTGGACTCCGCAACAGACTGCACCAGAGGACGTGCGTGTTCTTCTTGCCCACCGCGACGCGATTTACGCCCAATGCGGATTGCTCCCGGTTCCGACGCGCTAGCTCGCAATCCTGCCGCGCCACCCGCGTCGGTCGGTCCGATTCGGCGGGCATATTTTGAGCGGCGCGGGCCGGTTACGGAGGCCATGCGGACCGCTTTCGGCGTCGCGGGCAAAGGTACGCTCAAGATGGGAATGCGCTGCGGGCTTGGCCGGCTGCAGCTTGACCAAAGTCGGGGGGAAGGTGAAAGTAGCGTGAGCGCCCATGGAACACGAAAATTGGCCCATCACCGCCCTAGACGCGGCAGAGCGTGCGTTGCTCGATCGCGCCCGTGGCTTCCGCCGCAACGTGGTGGCGCCGCAAGCGCCATCCTGGGAGCGTGCACGTCAGGTCCCGCGCGAGATCATCCGCGAAGCGGCGCGTCTCGGCCTTACCGCCATCGAGGTACCCGAGGCGCAAGGCGGCCGCGGCGCGGGCTTTCTTGGCAAGGCGCTCATCGCCGAAGAGCTTGCGCGCGCCGATATGGGACTTGCCTTCAGTCTCATCAACACGCAGAACATCGCAACACGCATCGGGCGACAGGGGAGTCCGGTGCAGATCTCGCGCCACTTGGCGCCTCTTGTCACCGGCGAGCGCATCGGCGGCACCTCGCTCACCGAACCCGGCGCCGGCAGCGACTTCCCGGCAATTACGACAATGGCGCGCAAGGTCGGAGGCGGCTGGCTGCTCAACGGCGAGAAGGCGTGGCTTACCAATGCCGCCTTCGCCGAGACCATCCTGCTCTATGCTCAGACCGACGCGGCGCCGGGGCCGAGCGGCTTTGCAGCCTTCCTCATCGACAGCAATGCGCCGGGCTTCGAGCGACTTCCGCCTTATGGGCTCATGGGCGGTCACGCCATCGGCGTCGGCGGTTTTCGGCTTCACGATTTCCGCGTCGACGAAGACGCACTCTTCCATCCGCCGGGCGAGGCCTTCAAATGCGCACTCGAGAGCATCAACGGTGCCCGCACCTATGTCGCGGCCATGTGCTGTGGCATGGTAGCCGAGGCGCTCTCGGTCGCTCTCGACTACGGCACGCGCCGCCGGACCTTCGGCAAGCGCCTTCTCGACCATCAGGGTCTGCGCTGGTCTCTGGTCGATGTCGCGACTGAGCTCGAGGCGGCGCGGCTCCTCACCTGGCGTGCGGCGGGAATCATCGAGCGCGGCGACAACGCGGTCCTGGCGGCAGCGCTTGCCAAGAAATTCGCGGTGGAGATGGCGGAACGCCGCCTTCCCCAGTGCATGCAGGCGATGGGCGCCGAAGGCCTGCGCGAGGCATATCCCTTTGGCCGCCACATCACCTGCGCACGGATCGCGGCTTACGTCGACGGCACCACTGAGATGCAGAACGAGCGCATTGGCGCAATGCTGGAGAAGACTTATCTGTGAGCGGCGACACTTTCACGGTCAAACCGCCTGCCCGATCTCCCTTCAAGATGCCAATGATTGTCTCCTCGCAAAGCCTCGGTCGCTTCATGGCATGCCTCCTTCTCCATAGAGAAGGCCAGCCATAGAACCAGCACCAATCACCGGAGCAGGTCATCCGAAGGAATCGCCTAGAGAGGATTGACTTGGGTGGAGTCGCGGCTCGATGACAAAACGGGTCAAAATGCCCAGCACAAACACATCCTTTGCGACGGAGAGAAGCCATATCCCTATAGCGCTGCCCTTCGCCGCGTGGCGTCGATGCCGGCCAATCATGTTGAGACCAGCGGGCTCGTGGATCGAGCCGGTCAGCTATTCCTCAGGCAGGGTATGGCCAATCGAGCGACACGAAGATACGTCTGACCAAGCCGACGGCCACTTTGAGAGAGGCTGAGGGACGTTGAGTCCGATGACGAAAACAGAGTTGGCACGGCGAGCCGGTCTCGATCGGGTGAAAGCGGCTGCCAAACTTGTCGCGGCTCTTCGCCAGATGGAGGACCGGGGCCGCAACCTCGTAACGACCTTGGTGGCGGACCACCCGTTCATCGAGTTGCGACATTATCCGCCGGGCGACGCCCAAGATCCGGTCACTCACGCGCAATATTACCTGCATGCACATCGCGGCGGCCGCGAGGCGGCGCATATCCATTGCTTCATGCGGGCCGCCGGCATCCCTAAAACCATGACACGGCTAGGCAGCCGCGCGGCGCGGGCGCGCCCGAGAACGATGACGCATGTCCTCGCGATTTCTCTCGACCGCTTCGGGCGCCCCAGCGAACTCTTCACCACAAACAAGTGGGTAACGGCGGACGACTGGTATAACGCCGAGGACCTGATCACCCTGCTGCCGCGCATGATCTGGTCTAAGTCCGATGGACCGAGGGCGGTAAACCGAGCGCTTGGCGCACTATTCGCTCTTTACCGGCAGGACATCGCGGCTCTGCTCCGCCGGCGTGATCGAAAATTGGCGGCATGGACGAAGAGGTATCCGAGGCACGATGTCTTTGGCGATGCCAGGCTCGAAATTCTAAGCCGTACGCGGTTGAACCTGGAAGAGACCCTGGCACAGATTCGCGCGTCGCTGGGCGACTAGCTTAGGGATAGCCGAAGGCGCGGACGCGCTACGAGCCGGATGCTATTTCCCGTTGCACATGCCCTTCTGCATCGCGCCTTTGCACTTACCGGTCGCTGTCTTGCTCGCGGCCTTGCTGTTCTTCATCGCCCCGGAGCACTTTCCGGCCTTCATGGAGCCGGAGTGGCTCTCGCTGGTTCCGGCCCTCGCCGTGCCGGGAACTGTGGCCGCGGCCAAGCCCCCGACTGCGACGGCAGCGCCCAGGGTTAGCAGCGATTTATGAAACTTCATAAGAACGCCCTCCTATTCAGCAGGCAAACAATGATCCGGCGATACGGGCCTTTGGTTAAAGGCGGATCGTGGCAGGATTTGGACAACCGTCAAGGCAATCAGGTCGCCGATGGCCGCAATCACGCGATTGTGAGATTTCGCGAGCCAGCGTGTAAGCCGCCCGCAAAAAGCCGCTCCGCCCCGGCGGCGCCGCTCCTGACGGTTTGCAATGTCGCCGTGTGCTTGGGGGTGACCGTCGCTTTTTCCGCCCCGAGCCGCCACGGCGACCGTCTTCCGCGCCGCCAGGTAATATATTGGCAAGGATAATTCCGATCGCGAGCCCTTCGCCCGAAGCAAGTCCACGGTTCGAATGCTCGAAAAAGATGCCCATGCCATTCAGGCATGGGGGCTGCAACGCTAGATAACCCTAAGCGAGCAATCGGGCCCAATCTGGTTATCCAGGCGGCGACAAAATGCCGCAACGGCAATCGGCATGAATGCATTTATGGCGACATATGACGCCTGCTCCTCCGGTGCGAGATCAATTTCAGCCAAGGTGCCGCATGAAAGATCCTCATCAACGCATACATCAGCGCCATCCCGTTCAACGGGAAGGCGTCGTGCATACCCGTCCGGAGCATATCGGGCTGGCCGCTGAAAAAATCTGTCCACAGCGCCATCAAGGCGAAGATCGGCGTAGCCGTAAGACAGAACCAGCTGGCCGCGCCGGAGGCGGCATGGCCGCCGCCGGCACAGGTCTCGAGATCGTGATGCACGACGGGAGACATCGATCCGTCAGTCATCGCCGTACTCGTCATGGCGACGCCACCAAATGCCCTGCTCGTTGCGGCCCATCGGGCGCACGGTGGAGCCATTGATATGCACCCCACAGGCCGTCGAGCCCGCGTGCATAGGTCGAGTAGGTGTGATAGACGGCACCCTCTTCGCCCACGAAGGCGCTCATACCCGGCCGGTCACGCCGGTAGGTCCGAGCGTCGACACCACAGGTCGCAGCAAACTGTGCGACCGGCACGGGCCTCTTGTCCATCGCGTGGGTACTGCGCGTATAATTATATTCGACCGGTCCTTCGTTCTCCTGCGCCTCGGTGAACGAGACGCCGAAGTCGAAATTGAAGTCTCCGTCATCCGGCGACACCCAAGGGAACGTTCAGCCCATGCGTTTCTTATAGGCTTTGAGTCTGTCAAGTGGTGCCCGCGACACCGCCTTCAGCGTGACATCGTGATTGGCAAGATGCACCGCGAATCCGTTAAAGCCATCCGCTATCATCGAGCAGGATGGGCAGCCAGCCTTGTAGCCAGGGCCGAACATGAAGTGATAGACGAGCAATTGCGAGCGCCCGTCGAACAAGTCCTTCAGTGTTTTCCTTCCCGCCTCGGTGTCGAACGTGTAAGTCTTTCCGATCCGTACCCAGGGCAGGCGCTGGCGCAGTCCTGCAACATCGTCGCTGCGCCGCGTCAGGTCCTTCTCGGCGGCGAGCAGATCGAGCCGCGCCTCCAGCCACTGTTCACGCGTTCCGGTCGCATGTGCCGTCATGTTCCTTCTCCTTTTTCTGTCCGACGCCGCCGCCACCACATTGCAGTGGCGTCTTGCCGGCAACTGGTGGTGAGGTAGACTTACCGCCAGCCGGCCAGCGGCCGGGAGTGACAAGTGTGTCGGGATTTCGATGAAGTCACCGATCACCGCCGCGGCACGCGCTCTGGCGTCGGGTGATGCGCTTGGTGCGCTGAACCACATTGCCTTGCGCGATGATCCACCGGCGCTGGCGCTTCGCGGTATCGCGATGGCGCAGCTCGGCGATCTCGATCGCGCGAAGACATTGCTCCGGCGCGCGGCGCGGGCCTTCGGCCCGCGAAAGGCCGTTGCGCGAGCGCGCTGCTTGGTCGCCGAAGCCGAGATTGCACTGGTTTTACGCGATCTTTGGCCACCTCAGGAGGGAGGTCCCTCGGCCGCCGTGGGAACCAGCTCGCGCGGCAATAGAGTTCTTCGTTCATCCAAATAATTGTTATAGCGATTCCATGGCCAACGAGATCACTGCGCCTTCCACTCGCGATCTCTCAACGTCCGCCGCAGGATCTTTCCGGTCGCCGTCTTCGGCAACTCATCAAGAATTTCCACTTTCCGCGGGTATTTATAGGCGGCTATTCGTTGGCGGCAAAAGGCGATCAATTCTTCGGGAGTGACCGACGCTCCCGGCTTCAAGCTGACGAACGCCTTCACGGTTTCACCGCGGTACTGATCGGGGGCTCCGATAACGGCCGCTTCCCTCACCGCGCCATGGCTATATAGGACGTCCTCAACTTCCCTCGGCCAAACCTTGTAGCCCGCCGCATTGATTTGATCCTTCCGCCGGTCGACGATATAGAACCAGCCGGCCTCATCCATGAAACCGACGTCCCCGGTATGCAACTGGCCATTTGGTATGGCATGTGCCGTTTCTTCCGGTTTTTGCCAGTACCCGGTAACCACCTCGGGACCGGAAATGACAATCTCCCCCACTTCTCCGGGCGGCAACTCTTCTCCGCGTTCACCGATGATCTTCACATCCGTATTGAAGATTGGAACGCCGATGGAAAGTGCTCCTGATTTCGGATCGACCGGTGCGCGACGGCGAAGCGGAGTCATATGCGACGGCGAGGTTGTCTCGGTTAGACCATAGACGGGCATGATGTAGGTCCCGAATTGGGCCTCGTACGCCTCGACGATGGCGGGCGCAATGGGCGCTCCGCCGCTGCACACCTTCCGTAGCGAAGAGATGTCACGCCGCCCGGCCTCTTGATCATTCGCCAAAGCGATGAACGCCGTTATCGCGCCTACGGTAAACGTAGGCTTCCAGCACTCGATAAGTTCGCCGACTACGGCCGCATTAAACCGGTATCCCAGAACAAGGGGCATCGGCACGAGGAACGACACCGCTATATGGCCGATCAGACCGGTAATATGGAACAGCGGCGCGATGCCAAGACAGATATCGTTCCGGTTTAAAGAAAGCCAGTCGCGATAAGTCATGGCATTAAAGACGAGGTTTCGGTGCGTGTTCATCGCCCCTTT
Organism: Ferrovibrionaceae bacterium; assembly: GCA_046705265.1. Taxonomy (GTDB): domain Bacteria; phylum Pseudomonadota; class Alphaproteobacteria; order Ferrovibrionales; family Ferrovibrionaceae; genus JAJYTL01. The sequence continues at coordinate 6,234 of JBJKQL010000112.1, read as the reverse complement.
TGGCGGGCCCGTGGTCCCCGACGTGTAGCACAGAACTGCGACATCATCGGGATCGAGCGAGATTGGACCGGGTCCCCTGCCGAGGTGTTCATTCACTAAGGCCATCAAGTCCAGCGTACCGCCGGGCTTGCGCTTCTTCACCTCCTCGAACAAGGATTTCGGCGGATCCGAGATGAATTCCAGCTCCGAGGTTGTCACGGCCATTCTGACATTCGTGGCATCAACAACCTTCGCGGCAACATCCCTGTAGAGCGACTCCAAGGTCACCAACCCCTTGGCCCCGGAATCGTCGAGTATCACCTTCAGTTCCTTCTCGCGAAGCATGGGGTTGATCGCGACCGGGATCGCGCCAAGCTTCCAAAGGCCAATCATGGCGATCACAAACTGCGGCACGTTCTGGAGATAGAGGCCGACACGATCGCCTCGCCCTATTCCGTGATTCGCGAGGCCCACCGCAAAGGAGTCACTCATTTCCGCGACGTGGCCAAAACTGAGGGTGGCATCAAAATAATGGATGCAGGGTTGATCATCCCCGCAGCCAACAGCCGCTTCAAACATATCAAGCCCGCTGCTGCACTCTACCTCGATATCACTTGGCAGGCTGTCATCATAAAGATCAAGCCACGGTCTTTTGTCGCCGTTTGCGCTCATCCGCCTCTTCCCAATTTTTAGCCTCGTAGCCCACAAGATTTGTCATTTTTGTCTCTCTAGAATCGGCCTCCAGCGAGGGCTGACTCAATCTCGGTGCAACTAGAGCGACCAGCCGGAGTCGATGTCGGCGCAGTCGAGGAAATTCACGAAATTATCCGCAGTCTTGCCAACGAAGGCAAAGCCGTCGTGATGATCTCATCCTATCTTCTCGAGATACTTAAGATTTCCGATCGGATTCTGGTTGCACGCGGAGGACAGATCGTCGCGGAATTCGATCCCGAGGAGACGACCCAAGAAAAGATCATGTATGCCGCCGTGCATTGATGGCACGTGCCCGAACGCACCGCCTTTGACGGCGCGGCGCGGACCCACGGGGTCCTCGGGCCGCCGCCTGCGACGTTCCCGAGAACCTGAATCACATAGACGAGATTATCGGCCTCGCGATCGATCCAGCGTGCGGTCTTTCGCCCAGGCATGCCGCGCCGTTGGCGTTGGCCGAACGCGAAAGTGACGAGCCGCCCCCTGCCTTCATTACCGCCGCATCAGCAATGAAGACGCGAGGTTCTAAACCTTACCGATTGCGCCTTATACCGTGGGCGCGGCGAATCCGCTATACGCTCCCGACCGACACCCCGGCTGGCTGGCGATTTGTGGCGCTGAGCCGCACCGTTTTATCCTTACGCTCGCGAGCGCGTCACCGACTTGATCGCCGCGCGTTGCCGGCCAGAAGCATGCGCAATCTCCCGATCCTGCGCCTCTATGATCGCCTTGACAGCGGCTTCGTCATTTGGATCCGCCAGTGCCGCCGTCGGCACCTTGCGATGGGAAGTGCGACTGCCATCGACATAGGTCACGTCGAACAGGGTAAAGCCCTTTGCAAGACGGCGCTTCATCAAAATGAATCCTACCTTGGCTCACTTCTGATCACGAACGGCGCGGCGTGTCGGAGTCCGATGCCCTCGGCGCCGCCGCCTCCCGTTCTGCCTTGCGGCGAGCGGTTGCCTCGTCGCGCACCCGCTGCTTGGCTTCTTTCTTTGCCTGCGCGGCACGATTCCGCTCGGCCCGCTGTTGACTATAGTTAGGTTTGAATGGCATCTCTTCCTCTTAACTCAACCATGGGATACGCCACGCCGAATAAATTATTACGCAACCTCACGACGCCGTACCTTTCGACTCGGGTTCTACCGCAGGTTCGAACCGAAACGCTGTCCCCAGGATCCATGCTCTCTCTGCCAACCGCGGGTTAATCCTTCCTCCGCCGTCACTCTTATCACTTTTGGTGACATTGTTGACGTGGGGTGAACCCGACACTTCGGGGCGGCCTATCCTCCGGCTGAATGAGGCCCATGCCCATTGCGCCAGCGGAATTCAGAGATTCGCATCCTGCCATATCATCGTCAAAGCAAAGTCGGAATGTCCTGCGGCACTCCGTGCACCTGGAATGCCTTCTTCGTCATGGCTAATCCGATCGTTACAACTTCAGCCGCCGACATGCTCTTTCGTCATGATGCGCGGTCGTCTTCCCTTGCCGTGCTGAGGTCGTCTAGCTGAGCGGCCCGCTATCTTTCCGATAGTGAGCGCTGGTATACATATACTATGAATTGTGATACGGCTGGATTATGCAGCCGATTTTATTTTCACGGTGCCATTGTAAACTGTCATTATTTACACTAGGTTCATACGGTCAACTCGTTTTAGACCAGTATGGCTGTTTGTCCTCGCCCAAGAGGCGGCCCGCTCCCGTCCATTTCGAAATTTGGCCTGCGCCGCGAACTGTGTCGCAGTTATCTCTCTAGATCTAACTCTATCTAAAGGAACACCATGTCTATCGGAACGGTTAAGTGGTTCAACGCCCAAAAGGGCTATGGCTTTATCCAGCCGGAGGACGGCTCGAAGGACGTCTTCGTGCATATCTCAGCGGTCGAGCGCGCTGGACTCGGCTCTTTGCACGAGGGCCAGAAGCTCAGCTTCGACATTCAGCAGGATCGGGGCAAATCCTCGGCCGGCAATCTCAAGGCAGTCTGATTTTATGGTGGGGCGGCGAAAGCCGCCCCACAAAGTTAATCTATTTCGGGCCGCAGCCCTCGCCGCTCGCGTTCTGCCGCACCGCCATACTTGCAGGCTCAGGGTCCTGAAAAAACCACGCGACGCGGTCCGAAGCGGCAGTCCGATAGTCAGGCTCTAGAATAACCCTCCCAGTACGGAGAACCCCCGCCCAAGAGCAGAGCCACTTGATCCGCTCTCGGGCGGAGTTCCTTTGCGTTGAAGAGTATAATGACCGCGCGCTGAAGAGGCGCGGGACAAGGCTCAGGAGCACTTTGACAAGATCGAGCCGCGCGACGCCGAGGTCTTTGCCGTCCGTCCGCCTTCGGTATGTACGTTCGGCGCGACGGTTGCGGCCGGTACGCTCCCCGATGGACCCGTCCGTGCAGTTCCTCAAGCCTGGGCTCAAGGTCCGCCTCGTAGTCCTGCCACGTCACGCCATCTACACCCGGGGCGGCTTTGCGCTTGAGCGCATGGAACGCCAGTCGGAGCGTAGCGACGTTGATATGGTGGAGAAGCGCGGTGAACTTTTCCTTCTTCCTCTGCCTTGCGGCTTGCCGAATGCGGTCCAGTGCCTGTGTCACGCGAGCCCGGGTCTGCGACCGGTGCGTGCTTTGCTGCCTCGCATTCCCTTTGGTCTCCGCCCTTGGCTCCATCACCTCCGCCGCCGGCTGCTGCCCGGCTTTGTTCGGCGACTTCACAGCTACTATGACGGAGTCAGACTTCTCCTGATCGTGCATCGGCGGCTACGGCTCCTCGCCTTCCCGCCGCTGACCAGCCGCCCCAGAGGACCCCTGGCCGACCAGGAGATATCCCGGTTCCTGTACAAGGAGCGTCCGTGCATGCCAGGGTCTCAGACCACGCCGGATCGGGTTGGCGCTCGCAATAGCGCGCCCGCCCGTGTTGCCTTCCGCCGTTTGAACAGCGTCAGCAGCCGGGATTAGTCTCCTTTCGCGGCTCGATGGTTGGCCTACACGTCCCCTACCGACGCTTCGCCGACGTTCTCGCGAACGCCTGCGCACGGCTCGGGGCCGATGTGGGTTGCTACTCCTTCATCGTAGTGGACTTGCACCTCCTACTCCTTGCCGGTCTCCCGGCGCACTCAAACTGAGGCAATACCTCCATCTAGAGGCAATAGCCACTATGCGGTAATCTCTATCATGCTGGTGCAATAAACCCATCAGGCCTGCGAAGGCCTTGATATCACGGAGCGTTGAAGACGGGATGGCGGCGGACGCCTACGACCTTGCCATCATTGGCGGTGGCGTAAACGGCTGCGGCATCGCCCGGGACGCCGCAGGACGAGGTTTGCGTGTCCTTTTGTGCGAGCGTGGCGATCTCGCTGGCGGAACCTCCTCGGCCAGCACAAAGCTCATTCATGGCGGTTTACGCTATCTCGAGTACCGCGAATTTCGCCTCGTCCGAGAAGCGTTGGCCGAGCGCGAGGTGCTGTGGCGCGCGGCGCCGCATATCGTGCATCCGGTTCGCTTCGTGCTGCCGCATCGGGGCGACATGCGTCCTTGGTGGCTCTTGCGGCTTGGCCTTCTCGTCTATGACCGGATCGGCGGCCGCATGCGGCTCCCGGCCAGCACCAGCCTCGACCTGAGGCGCGATGCCGCAGGCCTGCCACTCATCGCCGGCATTCGCCGCGGCTTCGAATATTCCGACTGCACCGTTGACGATACTCGCCTTGTCGTGCTCAACGCCCGCGACGCTGTGGCGCGCGGGGCCCGCATCCTCACGCGCACGCAAGTGACGGTAGCTGAACGGCTTGAGAGCCTTTGGCGGCTCACGCTGAAGACCGATCCGGATGCCAAGCCTCTCGACGCAACGGCGCGTGCGCTTGTCAACGCGGCTGGGCCATGGGTCGATGATGTCGGCGCGATCCTTGGCGTCGCCGCCGGGGCGCGGCTTCGCCTCGTTCGCGGCAGCCACATCATCGTGTCCCGCCTCTACGACCACGATCGCGCTTATGTACTCCAGCAAGACGATGGTCGCATCGTCTTCGTCATTCCCTACGAGGGTGATTTCTGCCTGATCGGCACGACGGAGGTGGATCACGCCGATAAGTCCGCCAAGCCCCGGATATCGAACGAGGAGACCGACTATCTCTGCCGCGCCGTGTCCGCCTACTTCCGGGCCCCACTGCGGCCCGAGCATGTGATCGCCAGTTTTTCCGGCATTCGACCGCTCTATGACGACGGTAGCGCGGACCCCAAGGCAGCGACACGGGATTATCGCCTCGACCTTGCATCATCCAAAAGCGAAGCGCCACTTCTGACCATCTTCGGCGGAAAGATCACCACCTACCGCCGGCTTTCCGAACATGCCTTGGAAAAGCTCGCTCCCTACTTTCAGGAGTTCGGCCCGCCCTGGACCGCCAAGGCCACTCTTCCCGGTGGCGATTTCGCGATTGGCGACGGCGAGACCCACATCCGTGCCTTGATGGACCGCTTTCCCTTCCTAGACCGGCCTTGGGCGCATCGCCTGTTTCGTGCCTATGGCACGGAAACTGCGCGCGTTCTCGGCCATGCACGCCGGCGCGAGGACCTTGGCCGCGATTTCGGCGCGACGTTGACCGAAGCAGAGGTGCGGTATCTAATCGCGGAGGAGTGGGCCACGACAGCGGAGGATATCCTGTGGCGGCGATCGAAGCTCGGCCTTAGGATCACCGCCGCGCAAATTGAAGTGCTAGGCACTTTTCTCACGGCGGCGGCGCGCGGCAATCATACCGCCCCAACGTTCTCGCCAGCAAAGGACTAACGCAACATGCTGGTTGCGGATTGATTTAGACAGACGAACTCAGCTCTCGGCTCGATGAAACTGGGAAGGCGTGGCGGACCCTGTGGGTGCCGGTAAATCGGTACTTGGGTTGAACAGGGCCGTGGCGCACGGGAGCCGTCGGGCGGAGAACAGGCTCGGTCAGTTCTATCAGCGTGGCTTTGGGGCCGAGGTTGATCCTAAAGCGACGGCTGATGATTGGTATCTGAAGGCCGTGTCGGCGGGGATATAGACCTGCGCAGTTTAACTTGGCGCTGCTCTACGAAACCGGTGTCGGCGTAACGCAGAATTGGGTCGCGGCGCGAAACTAGCTGGTTCTCGCCGCGAGGGAAGGCATGCAGAATGCCTATGCCGAATTCGCTATCGTGCAGGAGCCGGCACAGCATCAAGCGCGCGAGGAAAAGCTTGCGGCGGAGCAGAGGGCGGAGGCGGTTGGATGTCAGCCCTTATGGATTTGGAGTTCAATCATGCAAAGGTATGTAATGAGCCCAGGGTTAATGAGGATCTCCGGCGACGGTTATTGATGCATTTTTTGCTCCGGTAGGGCAGGCGCGGCGTGTCGTCACCACTCAGCGAGAAGGCGTTCGCCTATCGTGCGTATGGTTCAGACGAGCCGGCCGGAATTCCGTGAGCAGCGGGTGTCGCGTTACCGTTTCGCCATTTTGCGGAGTTCTTCGACGATCTCGGGATTGGCAAGGGTCGAGACGTCACCCGCATCCTGGTTTGAGGAGATCGCGGCGAGAACACGCCGCATGATCT
>JBJKQL010000111.1:0-22388 GCA_046705265.1 Ferrovibrionaceae bacterium | reverse complement strand
TCCCCTCGACGTACCATGGCTTCGCAATGCCAAGGGCCGCTTCAAACAACTGGTTCTGCACACCCGCTCCTTTGCTTCCAAGGCTGAATGCGGCCCCGTGCCGCATCCAGCCTCGTTCAATTGTCGTCTCCTGCGGCCGCCGTCAAGGATCCGCTTCGCCGGGCTGCGCGCGCCCTTGACCGCCCCCGCCGGACCGAACACCTACCCACTCGTTTTTCAAAAGAGGCGAGACATTGATGGCGTTTTGGTCGGCGGTGTTGCCAAACCTTCAACCGACGGGACCGCGAACGGCCGGAAACTCCCTCGAGCCGTCGGCGATGGCCCATTCGCATGCCTCGCTGGCGCTGATAGTTGCTACGGTTGGCGGGCACTCGTCCGAAATCAACTCTCGTCACGCGCTCGCGACTCGATCAGAAACTCTCGGGAGCGGGTGTTGGTTAAGCGCCTATATTCTGCCTCCGCTCTCGGACCCGGTCCGTCGCTGACGAGAGACGAATGGTGTGGCCAAATACGATGCTGGCGCGATGCCGCGGCGTCTAGCGCCACGGTCTGTCATTCCTGCGGAGTAGCGGCCGCACCGATGGTTTCCAGGCGTAGGCGTCGGAGTCGGAGCGCGTTGGTCACCACCGAGACGGAGCTCAACGACATTGCCAGAGCGGCGATGATCGGGCTGAGCAGAATGCCAAAGAAGGGATAAAGCACGCCGGCGGCTACGGGGACACCTACCGCATTGTACACGAACGCGAAGAAAAGGTTCTGGCGGATGTTATCCATCGTTGCTCGGCTCAACCGCCTAGCACGGGCAATGCCGGCGATGTCCCCCTTCACCAGAGTTACACCCGCGCTCTGCATTGCGACTTCGGTGCCGGTACCCATCGCGATGCCGATGTCGGCCTCGGCCAACGCCGGCGCATCGTTCACGCCGTCGCCGGCCATGGCGACAACGCGCCCCTCGGCGCGCAGCCGGCGCACCACTTCGTGCTTCTGATCCGGCAGCACATCGGCTTCGACCTCGCTGATTCCCAGCCGGCGAGCCACCGCCTCCGCCGTGCGGCGGTTGTCGCCGGTCAGCATGACGATACGGATACCTTCCGCCCTTAGCGCCGCGAGCGCCATCTCAGTCGTGGATTTGATCGGATCGGCAACGGCGACGATGCCTGCCAGCTTGCCCTGGACGGCGATGAATAGGGCTGTGGCCCCGGTGGTGCGTAGTTCGTCTGCCTTCGCGCCAAGATTTTCAACCACTACGCCATCGGTTACCATCAACTTGGCGTTGCCTAGCGCCACCGGCCGGCCGTCGATGCGGCCTCGCACGCCCTGTCCGGTCAGTGACTGGAAGTCGGACGGCTCGGTAAGCGCTGCCTTACGCTCGATTGCCGCTCGTACGATCGCCGCCGCCAGCGGATGCTCGCTTGAGCGCTCCAGGCTTGCCGCAAGCCGCAGCACTTCATCTTCACTGAAGCCGCCAGCCGGCTCGACAGCAGTAACACGAGGCTTGCCCTCGGTTAGGGTTCCTGTTTTATCGGCGACAAGAGTGTCCACCTTCTCCATCCTCTCCAGCGCTTCCGCCGACTTGATCAGTACGCCGACGGTGGCGCCTTTACCGACGCCGACCTGGATCGACATCGGTGTTGCTAGACCGAGCGCACAAGGGCAGGCGACAATCAAGACAGAGACTGCAGCAAGGAGCCCATAGGCGAGCGACGGTGCCGGCCCCCATATCGCCCATCCCGCAAAGGACAAGACCGCGACCGAAATCACCGCTGGGACGAAATAGCCGGCAACCAAGTCGGCCAAGCGCTGAATCGGTGCACGTGAGCGCTGCGCCTCGCTTACCATGGTGACGATGCGCGCAAGCATCGTGTCGGCCCCGACCTTCTCGGCGCGCATGACCAGGGCGCCGGTGCCATTGACCGTGCCGCCGATCACGGTCTCACCCGGCTGCTTCGTGACCGGCATCGATTCACCTGTCACCATCGATTCATCGACGTTGCTCCGGCCTTCCAAGACCCTGCCGTCGACAGGTACAGCTTCGCCGGGGCGGACGCGCAACCGATCACCGACCTGGACGCGGTCAAGCGTGATCTCTTCGTCCGAGCCGTCATTGCGAAGGCGATGAGTGATCTTCGGTGCCAGGTTGAGCAGAGCGCGGATAGCACCGCCGGTCTGCTCCCGCGCCCGCAGCTCAAGCACCTGGCCAAGCAGGACCAGAACGGTGATGACGGCTGCCGCCTCGAAATATGTATCCACCGTGCCATCAGCAGCCCGGAAGCCCAAAGGAAAAATATCCGGGACTATGGTCGCGATAACGCTGTAAGCGTACGCCGTGCCTGTACCCAGCGCGATCAGGGAAAACATGTTAAGGCTGCGGTTCACAACCGATCGCCATCCCCTTGTGAAAAAGATCGAGCCCGCCCAAACCACAATGGGAGTCGTTAGGACGAGCTGAATCCAATCCGAGGTCCCCTGCGGCACGAGCCGGGACAAGTGGAGACCCGGCACCATGACGCCCATGGCCAGCGCCACGACCGGCACCGCCAACCCGACGGCCCACCAGAAACGATGCCGCATGTCGATAAGCTCGGCGCTCTCACCCACCTCAGCCACGGGGGCCACCAGCTCGAGGGCCATACCGCAGACGGGGCAGGCTCCGGGGTGATCCTGCCGAACCTCGGGGTGCATCGGGCAGGTGTAGACGGTACCCGGAAGATCGCAAACCGCGCAGGTGGCTGTTGTGGTCGTGGCTGGCGTCGCCTTTGGTGCCGCTTTGTTGGACTTCGAGTAGCGGTCCGGATCTGCGATATACTTATCCTGGCAAGAAGCCGAGCAGAAATAGACTGTTCTTCCGTCCTGCTCCTCCAGATGGTGCTTCGCCGCGGCGGGATCCACGGCCATGCCGCAGACAGGATCCCGCTCGGTCTGCGTTACTTCCATCGCGGCCTTATGATGGTGCCCGCTGCTTACAGCATGTTCATCCATGACTCTGACCTCCTGCAGGACCGGTCCCCTCCATGCTTCTTGTGCATTCCAGACGCACATCACTTGCGGAACCGATCAGAACGCCTCAATCCTTCTCTTTAACCAGGCCCGAACCTCAAGCGCGGCCTGCTTCAAGCGCGGATTATGAATCGCCCGCATTGAAGCCACAGGGTCGATCGCGGAGACCTCGGTCTCACCGCCGTCGATGCCTTGAACCGCAACATTGGATGGCAGTGTCGTTCCGAGATCGTCCTCGATCTCCGGGGCCGCATGAGTCAGCGCCGGGTTGCACGCCGTCACAACAGGCGATAGTGGTGCGGGTCATTGCAAACCCGCGAGGTATACCGCTACTGCCCTACGCTGGGGCTCGCTCAAGGCCGCAGCGATGTTGTTCATCACGCCGTCGGGGCGGGCGCCGCTGGCGTAGCGGTTCAACTGATTGACGGTATAAGCGGCATGCTGGCCGTAGAGATTGGGGATGGGACCGATCGAGCCCATCATGCCCATCATCGGCATGCGGCCACCATTGGCGCTGTGGCACATCGCGCAGGGCGGGGCGCCCGGACTGCTACGTTCGGCGAAGATGGGTTCGCCTTCTTGAGCAAGAGCCTGGTCGGTGACGGGATCCGGCCGGATCGGTTTCTCGCTGTAGAAGAGGACGAGGTCCGCGGCATCGGCTTCGGATAGACCGGCCGCCACCGGGGCCATGACCTCAGAGGTTCGGGCTCCGCTCCTGAAGGCGAGAAGCTGGCTGTAAAGGTAGTCAGGATTCTGTCCGGCGAGTTTCGGGTATTGCGGGATCGTGCTGTTGCTGTCCGGGCCATGGCACGCGGCGCACTTTACCGCGGCGAGTTGTCGCCCACGCGCGGCGTTGCCTGGAGGGGCGGAGGGATAGCCGCCCGGTGGTCCGCCGTACGCGCCCCGCATCGGGCCGCTCATCCCCCCATTGCCAGGACCTGATCCATAAGGCTGCGCCATTGCGCTTGCTGCCAACCCGAATGCGACAGCCGCAGCAAGTGCAATGACAAGCAGAGGTTTCGCGACCGATGAAACAGGCATGATAGAGCCTCCTTCGTCGCCGAAACTAAATACAGCGCACTCCAATACACTGCACTCCGCGGTCACGCGCGCAATGATCCGCATCAACAATGCCCCAAGGAGATGCGGCGTTGCGAGGGGCGGTCTCAAGATGCCGCGTTGACCGGATAAGCCGGCCCAAAGCGTGTCCGCCGTGATGACCTTCCAACCACTCTGGCGGCCATGACTTGTCCCGTTACCCGCTTTTTATGGCCCAGCCACGCGCGGTGTTTGCGACTCGTCGTTCGTGTCACGATGCACGGCATCATGCACATACGGTCTCGCGGCCAAGCCGTTCAGGACACTTTGACACAGATCATCCCGACGACTTGGCCATCCTTCAGCAGCTGGACGCGGATACCCCAAGGGCCTTCCCAGTAGGAGCCAATTTGAAGCGTCTTGAGATCGGCACTCTGCCAGAGCTGGCCGACGACTTGATTATCAACCAGAATGGGCGTCAACTTGAAGCCAGCGGGATTGGTCCAGCTCTTGCCCTCGGTCGCCTTGCCGAGTGCCTGTTTGGCGGCAGCATCGACTTTGGCGCTATCGGCCTCCGGGCCGCCATAACAGGATCCCGGTCCATAGCCGTAAGGACCCTTCCAACCAGGCCCATAGCCGTACATCATGCCGGGTCCCATCTCTCCTGGCCCATATCCGTACATCATGCCCGGTCCACCCCATCCCGGCCCATAGCCGTACATCATCTGCGGCTCGATCCATTCGGGCCCATAGCCGTACATCATGCCGGGCCCCCAGTTGCCTCCACTCCACGGCTGGGCCATCGCAGCTGCCGTTGGGATGACCAAGGTCGCGGCGATTATGGCTGCGTATTTGAGATGTCTCATGGCGCTCTTATTCTTCTCATCGCGAAATTTTCTCTTGCGGGCGCGCCGCCCGGTGAACCAAAAGCTGGAGCGCCACTGATGCGCCATGTCGTTGATCCAGATCAATCACCCAATTGCAACAAACCAATTGAGCTGGATCAAAGCAGCGTAAACCTGAGATGAGCTAATTTCTTCGCGCCTGAACCGGCGGGAAAATTACCCATGAAGCGCTCGGCTATGCATCACAGTCGAACAGGGGACGGAACATGATGTGGGGTTATGGACCAGGTTGGGGCGGCTATGGCGGGGTTGGGTTCATGGGCATGATCATTTGGGTCGTTATCCTCGCGCTCGTCATTGTGGCTATGGTCTGGCTCGTCCGCACCATGACACATCCGGGCTATCAGCAGAGTACGGCCGAACGGCGCGCGCGCGGGCTTGAAGTGCTCGAAGAGCGCTACGCGCGGGGCGAAATCAAACGCGAGGAATTCCTCGAAAAGAAACGCGACATCGCAAGCTGAACCCATGGGCGCTCGCTTTTTCTGCGAGTGTGAACCGGCGTCCATTTGGGCTATAACCTAAATTTGATGATGACGGTGGGCAATCTCGCGTCGTCCACCGCTGTCTGTCTAGCTGATATGAACCTCAATTTTCCGCGCTGCGCCGATCGATACAGCTGACAGGTGGAAACTGAAGGGATCAGTCTCGCAAAAGATATGGCGTTGAGGCGGCTCCGCAGAGTCGGCCACTCCTCGCCCTCCATCGTCAACAGTGCGGTAGAGCTACGGTTGCGTGCCGATTCACAGGGTAAGAAAGGCATGGTAGCGCCGTGTTATTCTTCAAACAGTCAGCTTTCTGAGCCTAGGGATTTGGCGCATGCCGGTCTGTAACCTAAGTCAGGTACAGAATGTCGCGCGAAGGGAGGCGGGGACAAATTGAGGAAAGCGCAAGAACGCGAGGGTCAGGCCGCGCTTATGGTGCAATCGCCCGCTTCTATGATCTTCTGGATATTCCCTTCGAGTACGGCCGGTACCGAAAGCTCCGGCTCATTGTCTTCACGGAGACGCGAGGCCGTATTCTGGATGCCGGCGTTGGCACCGGCCGCAACATGCCTTTCTATCCTGCGGACGGCCGGGTAATCGGCGTCGATCTCAGCCTGGCGATGCTTTCGCGTGCGGCGATGCGGCGCGACCGACTTGGCCGCGAGGTAGAACTTGTTGAGAGCGACATCCTGTCGACGCCCTTTGCCGATGCCAGATTCGACTACGTGGTCTCAACCTTTCTCTTTTGCGTCCTCGAGGCAGATCAGCAATTACCGGCGCTGCACGAGCTTGACCGAATTTGTAAGGCGGAGGGCGAAATCCGTATTCTGGAGTAGGTTTTCTCCGAACACCCGCCTCGGCGGCTTATCTTGCGTCTATGGGCTCCGTGGGTGCGATTGGCTTATGGCGCGAGTTTCGACCGCCAAACGCCGCGTTACGTGGAAGCGGCGGGTCTTGAGTTGATGGCAGAACGCTTTCTCTATCGCGACATCATCAAACTTCTAGTGCTGCGGCCACGGATGGAAGGTTGAGCCGCTTTTCTGAAACGTGGAAATTTTAATGGTCATCTCTGTGCCTAGCTTCACGCTGAATGTAGCACCGAAAGAACTGATTCCGACCTTCTTCCTGACATTGGTTGATCCACATCATACGGATTTGACAGCCGGGGGTGGAACTTGGATCGGCATTAGAGGTGACTGGCCGCCGCCGGGGAGGGCCACCGAACGCGCGCCATCGCCAGTTCGGGGCCTAAACCAAATTTCCGCCTTCAGCCTACCGCGCTCCTGCAGCGGACCGGCCGGGTTCCTGCTCCCCGTCGAGAGAGGTCCTTGTGCGCACGTCGAATTTTAAGGCGCTGACCGAGGCAGCCGAATGACGGCTAAGAGATGGAGATGTCATTCACGATGTCTCCTGTACGACCGACCGCGACGCGTTCCACCTGGGATTCATGAGGGGGCGGCTTTCTCCCTATCGGCGCCGCCGGATTCTTCCTCAAGGAAAGGCATCGGCTGCAATCATACAGAAAAGGGCCGTTGGTTGAATCAACAATTCATGAAACCTAACATCGAAAGCATCTCATGAGCGGCCAGTAACGAGGTTGGAATTGAATGGGGCCCCGCGGAAAAAAGACGACGTTCACAAACCTCAGGCGGAGACCTTCGCCACAGCGAAGCTGCTGACCCTTTCCATGTCTTCTTTGAGGTACATCCTGGCACGATGGGCGCATCGGAAATTCAAGTCCCTGAGACGGCATCCGGAGAGAACACGGTCCTGGCTGAACCGAATAGCGCGTCGCCAGCCAAGCCTCTTCGCTCAATGGAACCTTTTCTAACGATGCGGCTGGACAATGGGAGCCGTATGAGGCGGGAGTCTTTCGTACGGCCCTGCGAGCGAGCAGGGGTGTGTTTCCTTGCGCGGCTCACCTTGTACTCGGTTTGAACATGAGGAGCATCAGGGGCGTATTATCATACCCCGCTTCGCTGGAAAGGTCGCGGTCACCACGGTTCCCTGCCCACGCGAACTGTGGATGGTGAAGGTGCCGCCGTGAAGCTCGACCAGTCGTTTGGTCAGGGGAAGACCGAGACCGGTGCCGGGATATTTCCGGTTCTGGTGTCCATCCAACTGGCGAAACGGTTCGAGGGCAACCGGGATCTCGTCCGGCGCCATGCCAATGCCGGTATCCGTGACCTTGAGCACGAACCCGCCCTCGGAATTGACAGTGTAGCTCACCATAACACTGCCACCGGCGGGCGTAAACTTGACCGCGTTCGACACCAAGTTCATGAGGATCTGCCTGAACTTGGTCTCGTCCGCGAAGAGGCTCACCGGAGATGGTGGGGTTTCGACCGTGACCGCGATCTTCGCCTGCTTCGCCTGGAGGCGGAGCGCGTCAACCGTTTCCGAAATGACCGCGGACGCGTCGATATCCTGCTCGACCAAGTGTTGTCGGCCGGATTCGATCTTGGCTAAATCGAGAATGCCGTTGATGACTGAGAGGAGGTGGCATCCACTCTGGTGGATATCCCGGCTATATGTCTGATATCGATCGTTTCCGAGCGGGCCGAATAGGCCGTCCCGCATCAACTCGGAAAAGCCGATGATGGCATTCAGTGGCGTGCGCAGTTCGTGGCTCATGTTTGCCAGGAATTCGCTTTTTGCTTCGTTTGCCCTTTGCGCCTGAAGCGCCGCCGCCCGGAGCGCTTCTTCCACGCGCCTGTGTGCAGTGATGTCGCGATAGGTGCGAACCATGCCTCCGCCGGAAAGCGGATTGTCATGTATTTCAAGAACGCGACCGTCGCGAAGGTCACACTCGGCCACTCGCGGTTCGGGTTTCCGGAGTCGCGCAAGATCCTCCTCGATGTAATGCTCCAGCGGATCACCCGGTTGATCCAGGACTGAATAACACAAGCGGATCAGGCTCTCTGCCTGGTCGCCGGTTTTAAGGCCCTGCGGCTCAATCCCAAGCAGAGAGAACAGGTTGGGATTGAGGGCCACGATGCGAAGCGCGCCGTCAAAGACTGCGATGCCCTCGCTGACGGCCTCGAAGGTCGCCTGCAGCAAGTTCTTGCTCTCGCGCAGCGCCTCCTCGGCTTGCTTAAGCGCCGTGATGTCCAGGCGGAGGCTGGCGGTGCCGCCGTTCGGCATGCGGCGCTCCGTGACCAGGATTTGTCGACCGTCTTTCAGCCGTTGTTCGACCGCGCCCGCGGCGTCGCGATGGTAGCGCAACCGGCTCTCCAGCCAAGCCTCCTCGCGCCCCACGGCATCTGCATATTGTCCCTTCGCGAGGCCGTCTCGGAGAATGGTCTCGAATTTGGCGCCCGGCAGTCTATGCTCCGCGCTCTCGGGGTATATGTTTTCGTAGGCGCGGTTGCACATGACAAAGCGCTCATCCTTGTCATAGATGGCGAAACCCTCCGAAATCGCCTCGATCGCATTCCGTAAAAGTTCTTCGGCCTGCCGCGCGCGTTCCAGCGCGATTATGGTTTTGGTTTCGATCGTGGTGACACCGTAATAACCGGCGAAGTCGCCCTTCTCATCAAAGATCGGAGCGCCACTGATGCGGTAGTACTCCGTTCTGCCAAGAGAGTATCTACCCGAACGCAGATAGTTGCGGAATGGATGATGGGCCTCGAATAGTGCCTTGAGCTGTCCCCACTGCGCGTCCTCGGCGGGATCAACGTCAAAGACTTCCCACGGCGTTTTTCCCAAAGCGTTCTCTGCGCGCACTCCGTCTAAACCAGTGCTCGAAAACATCGTAAAGCGGAAACCAGAGTCGACCTCCCATATCCGGTCCGAAGCGATTTCCGCGATGCCTCGGAAGCGCTGCTCGCTGCGTTTGAGCGCTTCTTGTGCTTCTACTTGTTGGGTAATGTCGCGCAACGAGCCGGCAATCCGGTAGACACGGTTCCTTTCGTCGCGGACGCCCTTTGCATGCTCCATAACCCAGCGGTAGGCGCCGGTTGCATCCATTACACGGTACTGACGTTCCAAGCGGTCAGTCATGCCCTTCAAATATTGGACAAGGCTCTCTTGATATCGGCCACGGTCGTCGGCATGAATGCGCTGGCCCCACTCCTCAGGCGAAAAGTCGCGTGCGGCTGCATCGAAACCTAGAATTTCCATTACACGGGCTGATCGGTAGACGTTGCCCGTACGCAAATCCCAATCCCACAGCCCGTCGTTAGCGCCAGCCAGGATCAGCGCGTAGCGTTCCTCTCGTTCTCGGATCGACCCGCGGGAATCACTTTCCGGATCCACTGGTGCTTTGCCGCTTGCCGGGGTGATCTTCGTTGTCTTAGCACCGCTTCGACATTTCTTCCGTAATTGCGGACGCGTAGAAACTTGGGGCACCGTTGATGTTTCCTTGAACGCTTAGAAACTGGCAATGAGCGAAATGGTAAAGAGATAAGGGAGGAGCGGCCAAGGAAAAGTTAAGAACGTGGCACAAATGTTATGGCCAAGGCGCCTTGAAACTTCTCTAAAGTAATCGCCACGGACCTCGAGATGAATATCTCTCGGGAAACCGTGAGAGGTAGTTTCCCTAATCTACTTCCACGGCCGACAATGGGCCGAGCGCATGCAGCCAATCGGAGCAGAAGATTGAAGGAGGCGCAAAGCATCCTCCAGAGTCTGGCGCAGGTCTGCCGTTTCTTTCGGCAGATGACAGTGGCGCCATCGGAATGTTCGGAAACAGCAAAAGATTCGTCGTGCCCAACGGATCGTATGGGGCCGAACGGTCATTCATGTGCATCATCTCTGCTGCTGCCCTTTGCCGCCACGAGGCATTCCACTGGCGGTTCGCGAATGACGCTTTGCTCCCTCTCAGCGCCATCGGCTTCCTCCTTAAGGAAGAGCATCGGCCGCGATCAGACAGAAAACGGCCGTTTGTGGAATCAACAATTCATCAAACGGAACGGCGAGAACATCCTGAGCGGTCGTTCATGGTCGAGAGGTTAAAACCTCAGCCTCGGCCGTGAGCGGACATTCAGAGCACTGCGCGAAAGCTCTTGTTCCTGACATCGCGTGTTATCGTTATAGGGCGGCGAGCCGAAAGGTGACACCCAAAAACAGAAATGAGAAAACCTCAGCTTGACCAATCCACCGCAACGCGGGACATAACTCAAACCCGGCAATTCTCAGTGGAAATCAACAATTTGAGGGAGTAATGTATTAGTCAGGGGAGATCATGACTTTGCTGTTGGGCACTATACACCGTACAAATTCCACTATGCGGGGCACCGATTCTTTTGCGAGTTACGTCTTTGTATAGGAGGTATAAACATGGCCTTGAGCAATCGAATCAAATACGATGCGCCATCGGATGATGCCATTGTCTGGAAGTACCCAAGCGAAGAAATTACCCTGGGCGCACAACTGATCGTAAACCAGAGTCAGGAGGCCGTTTTTTTTAAGGGCGGTAAGGCACTTGATACCTTCGGACCGGGGACACATACCCTGAGCACCGGTAACCTCCCATTACTTGGCAAGTTGATTAATCTTCCATTTGGCGGCAAAACACCATTCACTGCCGAAATCTGGTATACACACAAAACCGTAAAAAGGGATTTCAAGTGGGGCACCAAGGGACCGCTGCTGCTGATCGACCCGGTTTATCATTACCCGGTAAGCGTGCGAGCATTTGGTCAGTGGGGTATGCGTATCCTAGATTCAAGGAGTTTCATCACCCAAATTGTCGGTACGCAGACTACCTCATCAGGTAAGGACTATTTCGGCAGTGAACGGGTCCAGGAATATTTTACCGGCGAAATTATCCAGCGACTTTCAGATGCCATAGCAAAGTATATCACTAAGAAAAACGTTTCCATCTTCCAGATCAGCGCATATCTGAATGACCTCTCCGGTTTTATTACCAATGATATACGGCCGGAATTCGATCGATTCGGCATCGAAATCGTAAATTTCAATTTTGAAAACGTAAATATACCGGATGAGGAACAGAAAAAGTTTCAGGAAATTCTGGGTAAACGCATGGAGATCGACCAGATCAGCCAAGCACAGGTTGGCCAAGCGTACACCACCATGCGCTCCTTCGATACCATGGAAAAAGCCGCGGAAAATGAAGGTAGCAGTGCCGGTCAGTTAATAGGTGCCGGCCTAGGACTTGGCGCAGGCCTGGCTGCAGGTGCCCCGATCGGACAGCAAATTGGAAGTGCTATGAATGTTCAGCCGACACAAACCCCGGCCCAGGACGATCCGATGGCAAAACTGCAGAAGCTGAAACAAATGTTCGATAATGATCTGATTACCCAGGATGAATACGAACAAAAGAAAAAGCAGATCCTAGACAGCATGTGAGCTAACCACCGTGAAACAGGAAAGAGTATTCATATACACCATACTGGCCGGTTGGATGATCATGGCATTTGCCATATTGTTCGTTGCCACACAGTTTATTGATATCCCGAACAGGTCGGCCTACTTCTGGTACAGAACGGCATGGAGCGAGGTACTCAACCTGCTGGTCTGGGGTAGTGGCCTGTTTTTTTTACTGACCACCGGTACTCGTAAAGGGCTAAATACACGCATGGGAGGTATTGCGCCTTCTCTTTCCCTGGTTGTGGCCATATACGCGGTACTCAGCTTTGCCAGCATGATGATCCATGCCTATATCCCGGAAACCAACACAGGCAACCGCATACACTGGGTAATACAGACAATCCTGATCTCCGCCACACTGATACTTATTGTTTTCATGAACCTGTCCCGCAGGACTGCGATCAATACCTCGGGCAATAACGACGATCACCCATTGACACCAACCGAACTCGGCAATCTGCTCTCCACCCAACTGGCAGCTGTAAAACGTCTGGACTCCCCGGGCCTGATCGCCGGCATCACACAACTTCGTGAGACCCTTACCCATACACTCAGCGAAACCGAGCTGCTTTTTGAATCAGCTGACTATCTTTCGCTGAAGGCTGGCATTCTTGGACTGCGTGGAGATATCGATCGTCTGGCTGCATCTGAGAACCTTGATAGTAACAGGGTCGACTCACTGAAACGGGTTGTAGAAGATCTCATCACCCAGACCAGGGCTATCAGCCAGCAAATGATAAGGAGGTAATGCATGGAAATTACGGAATGCCCCCAGTGCGGGGCAGCCGCGAGTCCATCGGATCGTAAGTCCAGCTATTGTAAATCCGAATTCTTTGTCAGCCTATACACCTCACCGACCGTTGTCGATATGACCCACTTACTGTAGGTTTACAACCCATGAGCGAATCGACCGTACGAGTTGCGGATGCGCGTTGCCCGGGATGCGGCGCAGGCGTGGATGCCACCGCAAAGCGCTGCGAATGGTGCGGCAGGCCCGTCGTCATCACGACTTTCAGCAGCATCCGTGACTGGAATGCGCCGCAGGTCAGTCAATACATGAAGGCCTATACAGAGCGACTGGCCGACAACCCGACCCCCGACGTCGAGCTGGGTTTGGGGATCTGCCTGTTGAAACTTGGCCAGTATGACAAGGCGTTCGAGCACATCAACTCGGCCATTGCGACCAACGTCGACAACCCCGAGGTGTTTCTTTACGCTGCGATGGCCGTTCTGGGCGGCAAGCGCCCCTTCCTCGCGCCAATGGCCAACGTCAAGAAGGCTCTGTCGTACCTTGACTCGGCCAAGATGATCGAAGAGCGAGGGATCTTCCCGTATTTCTCTTCGGTGATCCGCCGCGACTTTTTCGAACGCAAGAGCCTGAAGGTCTCGCCCACGGCGGACGAGGAACTGGCGACCGCCGAGGACTGGCAGGTCTCACCCGCCGATATCGACTACGTACACGAACTCGCCCGCATTCCTCGCACAGACTGACTTGACATCACACGCCAGAGGGGATTCACGGCATGGACCCGGAGCGCGCCGCCAAATACTTCACACCCGATCCGGTCTTGCCACCGCCTTGGTACCGTACCTTGAAGTGGAAACGATGGCTGCTGATCATTGGCACCTTCACCGGCCTCGCTATCCTCGGCGGTGACAAGGTCAGCGGAACAGACGGAGCAGAGATGGCTTTCGTCGACCTGTTCGTTATCGTCATCGTCGTCGCCATGATTGTCGCCTGGGTGAAACGTAGGCGCGTGGTTGCTAAGTGGAAGCGCGAAATTGCCGGTGCGGTGACGGACGCAGAGTTCGACGCTGGCCAAGCCGAAATTACGGAGCAGGCCAAGACACACAGTTGGGAGAGACTCGGCATCGTTCCTGAGCAGGTGGATCTTATAGAGCCCGTCGTTCTGGAGTCGCCTCAATTCAATCTTGGTCCCAACGCTCGAGGCAAAGACGGTAAGGTCCGGGCTGCTGTGAAAGAGGTGATCATCTTGTACTTCAGTGAAAGTCAGGTATTCGAATACCGTTGCGTAGCAGACGTGCGGAATCCAATCGGTATCAAGGAGTCCACGGCTGAGTACTTTTATCGCGATGTAAACAGTATCCTAACGAGCACTGAAACAGTCACGGTGGACACTGATGAAGGTCCCTCGACCGCGGCCTTAGACGTTGTTACCCTGAGGATTGCAGGCGGCCGGGACTACACGGTCAAGTCGTACAGCAATCCGGGATTCGCCACATCCATGCGTGGCATGCGGGCTTTGATTGAGCAGAAGCGGGAAAGTCTGGCATAAGTAGGGCAGGGCTGGAGGGCGTGGCGGAAAAGTCGGACTACGTCCTGGCGCCGTTGGCCGGTCCCGCGATCGACGCAGCCCAGCAACCGGACGAAAATCCAAACCAAGTGCCGGAAGCCCTGCAGCAGTACAATTGCGGTGTCATTCTCGCTCACCAGGGGGATCTGGAAGGGGCCGTGGAGCATGCCCGCGCGGCCCTGGAGCGACAACCCGATTTTGTTCTGGCACGGACCAATCTAGGCTTGGCGCTAGAGGCGATGGGGGGATACCGTTGCGGCGCTGGCGACCTATGACGAAGCGATTGCGAGTGATCCGAACCATGCTTTGCCGCACTGGTAAAAGGCGCTGCTGCTGCTGCGCAACGGCGAGCTAGAAGCTGGGTGGCGCCTCTATGAATGGCGTTGGTCGGTGGGCAAGATCGGAACGCGCCGAACGTTTCCGGGTAAGCGGGCGTGGTTGGGCGGGGTTCCGATCGACGGTCGTACGATCCTGCTGCACGTGGAGCAGGGGCTGGGCGACATGATCCAATTCGTTCCGTTCGTTCCCCGCGTCGAGGCGCTAGAGGGGATGGGGACCAATTCATCACGGACGACATTGACGACGTCAGCATGGTGGCCGTCGCCAAGGATTCACCTCGCGATCCGTGAATGGCCCCTTCCGCAGAAACGGAAAGGTCGAAGACGCTCGATCTCGACACGCCAAATAGCGAAGAGCCCAATCCGGTCGTCGATTTGAGACCAGTTTTGCTGATCTTCAACGTGCGCCTTTGCACGGCGCACGTTGAAGATCAGTCTTGCGTTCCGGCGGCTTGCATGCTATACCGCGATTTATTGATTTTAGATATCTATATTGATGTTTCAGACATGATTACTGCGGCTCAGATGCGCGCCGCCCGCGCCCTGCTACAAATCGATCAGCGGCGGCTCGCGGAACTCTCCGGCCTTTCGCTGCCGACTATCCAACGCATGGAAGCGAGCGACGGGGTTGTACGCGGCACAGTCGACTCGCTCATGAAACTGGTCGAAGCCCTCAACGCGGCAGGTATCGAATTGATCGGCGAAGGCGCAAGCAGCCAGGGCGGCGGTCGCGGTGTCCGTCTGACAGGGCCGGCCTCGGGCACATGATCACCGTCGTCCTTTTCTCCCTGGCCGCTTTTCTTATGATCGCCTGCCTCGGCGCTCTGCTTGCTCATTCGTCCCCCGGCACACCGCTCGTATATGGTGCTTCCGCCGTCGTGGCTGCAGTTGTAGCGGCGGTGGGTCTGCTTGCGCTTTGGCACGGGCCGTCCAACCTGGTGCTCCCACTTGCCTTGCCTTGGATAGGCGCTCATTTCCGGCTCGACGCGCTGGCCGGCTTTTTCCTTTTCGTGGTCAATCTCGGAAGTTTTGGCGCGAACCTTTATGCCATTGGCTACGGCCGCCTTGAGAGGGAGCCATGGCGTGTGCTGCCCTTCTACCCGCTTTTCCTGCTCGGCCTGAACCTAGTCGTGATCGCCGCCGACGCGTTCACTTTCCTCTTCGCGTGGGAACTGATGTCCCTCTCGTCCTGGGCACTGGTGGTGGTGGACCACCATGAGGCGGAAAACCGCCGCGCTGGCTACGTCTATCTCCTGATGGCCACATTTTCGGGCTTGGCTCTCCTTCTCGCGTTCGGTTTGCTCGCAGGTGCAACGGGGAACTACGCGTTTGCCGCCATGCAAACTGTGCGGCCCTCGGCTGACATCGCCGCCGGCGTCATGGTGCTGACGCTGCTCGGCGCGGGCTCCAAGGCGGGGCTCATTCCGTTACATGCATGGCTGCCGCTCGCCCATCCCGCAGCCCCCAGCCACGTCTCGGCCCTCATGAGCGGTGTCATGACGAAGGTCGCGGTTTATGCCTTCATCCGCATCGTGTTCGATCTTCTCGGCGTACCGGCCTGGTGGAGCGCCGTCCTGGTTCTCGGGTTCGGCGGTGTCACCGCTGTACTCGGTGTTCTGTACGCACTGATGCAACACGATTTAAAGCGGCTCCTCGCCTATCACACGGTGGAGAACATCGGCATCATCTTCATTGGGCTCGGCCTCGCGATGGCTTTCCGCGCGGACGGTGATGCCGCTGGCGCAGCGCTTGCGTTGACGGCGGCGCTGTTCCATGTCCTCAACCATGCCCTGTTCAAGAGCCTCCTGTTTTACGGCGCAGGAGCGGTGCAAACTGCGACCGGAAGCCGCGACATGGAGCGTCTTGGCGGCCTGATCCGCCGCATGCGCCTCTCGAGCTTCACCTTCCTGATCGGCTGCGCGGCGATCTCGGCCCTGCCGCCCCTGAACGGCTTCGTCTCGGAATGGCTGACCTTCCAGGCCATCCTGCTGCGCCCGGATCTGCCGCAATGGGCGTTCAAGATCATGTTTCCAGCGGATGGGGCGCTCCTTGCGCTCGCCGCGGCTTTGGCATCGGCGTGCTTCGTCAAGGCCTTTGGCATCACCTACCTCGGACGGCCCCGCAGCACCGAGGCTGCCCAGGCGGGTGAGGTCGACGGCTTTTCGCTCGCCGCCATGACCGCCTTCGCAACTCTCTGTGTTCTGGCAGGCATCATGCCCGGCGCCGTTATCGATGCGCTCGCCGCCGTGACGCATGCTCTCGTAGGCGCTCGCCTGCCGCCGCAGACCGGGTTGCCTTGGTTGTCCATCATCCCAGTTGCCGCGGCGCGAGGCTCCTATAGCGGACTCGTGCTATTCGGCTTCATTGCGGCGACGACCTCGCTCACCGTAGCCGCAATCCATCGATTTGCGTCCCGTGCGGTGCGCCGGAGCCCGGCCTGGGACTGCGGTTTTCCTGATTCGAACCCATCGACACAATATACTGCCGCGAGCTTTGCTCAGCCGATCCGTCGGGTCTACGGGAGCACGGCATTTCTTGCCCACGAAAAGGTGCTGATGCCTGCCCCCGGAGAGATGAGCCCGGCGCGGATCGAAAAATCGAGCCGCGATCTGGTATGGGAATACATTTACGCACCGGCCGCACGTGGCATCGATGTTGCAGCGGCCCTACTCAATCGCCTGCAATTCCTCACCATCCGCCGTTACCTCGGCCTCGTCTTCCTGGCCCTGGTCGGCCTTCTCGTGACGCTCGCGCTATGGCAGTGATCGAGGCGATCCTGGTACAACTTGGGCAAATGGCCTTGGTGCTTGCCTTTGCGCCGCTTCTCGCTGGTATCGTGCGGAAGGTCAAGGCCCGGCTCACGCGCCGCCGTGGGGCATCGATCTTCCAGCCCTATCGCGATCTTCGCCGTTTACTGGGCAAGGAAGTCGTTCTGGCGGAAAACGCTTCCTGGCTTTTCCGAACCGCGCCTTATCTCATCTTCGCCCTGACTTGGGCCGCGGCGGGACTGGTACCGACTTTTTCGACCAACCTTGCCTTTTCCGGCGCCGGCGATCTCATCGCCATCATCGCCATATTGGGCGCCGCGCGCTTTCTCTTGGCTCTCGCCGGTATGGATATCGGCACGAGCTTTGGCGGCATCGGTGCGAGCCGCGAGGTGATGATAGCCTCTCTCGCCGAGCCCGCGATGCTGATGATCATCGTGGCCTTGGCACTGATGGCGCACTCCAGCCAGCTTTCGACGATTGCTCTCTTCATGCTCTCTCCCGCGGTCGGCCTCCGGGTTTCCCTGGCGCTTGCACTGATCGCTTTCGCCATTGTGGCCCTCGCCGAGAACGCTCGCATTCCGATTGACAATCCCTCAACGCATCTCGAACTCACCATGGTGCACGAGGCGATGGTGCTGGAATATTCCGGCCGCCATCTCGCCATGATCGAACTCGCCGCCTGGCTCAAGCTTCTTCTCATGCTCTCTGCCATCGCCTGCGTCTTCTTTCCTCTCGGTCTCGCGCCGAGCGGCGCCGGTATCGCTGCCTACGGCATCGGTCTAGGTAGCTATCTTTTCAAGATTCTGATCGCAGCGCTCCTGCTTGGCGTGTTCGAGATGTCGATCGCAAAGATGCGGGTCTTTCGCGTGCCAAACCTGCTTGGCGGCGCGCTGATGCTTGGGCTTCTCTCTACCCTGCTTCTGTTCATCTCGCGCGGACTCTAGCCGGATGGCCACTTTCTCCTTCGACGTCGCGCATCTCCTCGCCGGTCTTCTAGTCCTTGCCAGCCTGATGATGCTCTACCAGGTCCGCATGGTTGCGTTATTAAACGTCCTTGCCTTGCATTCCCTGATCCTCGCGCTTTCCGTAGGCTGGCAGGCGCACCTCCAAGACGCGCCGGATCTCTATATCACTGCGGCGATCGCGTTCGGTTTCAAGGCAATCTTCATTCCTTTCGCACTCAGACGCATGGTCATCCGGCTCGGTATCCATCGTGAGATCGAGACCGTGGTTGGGACCGGCCCCACCATGCTGGCGGGCATGGCTCTTGTCGCGTTGTCGCTCGAGGTTATGCTGCCGGTGACCGCACACGTCGACCCCGTGGCCCGCCAGGATATCGCGCTTGCCCTTTCAGTGGTTCTGATCGGCCTTCTTATTATGGTGACGCGGCGGAACGCGGTAAGCCAAGTGATCGGGTTTCTCTCAATCGACAACGGCATCAGCCTTGCCGCGACTGGGGCCAAGGGCATGCCGCTTGTCGTCGAGATCAGTGTCGCGTTTTCAATCCTCGTTGCCTTCATCGTCATTGGCGTCTTTCTGTTTCGTATTCGTGAGCGTTTCGACACCGTCGACCTTGAAGCTCTCGACCGCTTTCGCGGCGATCAGCCATGATGGGCCTCGTCGGCATCCTTGTCGTGCCGCTTGCCGCGGCTGCGCTGCTCGCAACCCAGTCGGATTATCGCCGCTCCGCCCGGATCAACATTGCCGCCAGCGCGCTTGCCTTTCTCGGCGCCCTGATATTGTTGCTTCGGCGGCCAGCACCAGGCACCTTCCTGCTGGTCGACGATCTCAATATCGTCTTCATCCTGCTCTCCACTTTCGTCGGCCTCACCACCAGCATCTTCAGCGCGAGCTACATCGGCCACGAGCTCGAGATCGGACGGCTTACGCCGCGGTATCTCCGTTTCTACCACGCCATGTTCCAACTCATGATGTTCGGCATGAATCTCTCACTTTCGGCCAACGACATCGGCCTGATGTGGGTGGCGCTGGAGCTCGCGACCTTGAGCACGGTGATGATGGTCGGTATCTATCGCACTCACGAAGCAATCGAAGCGGCGTGGAAATATTTCATCTTGGCGAGCGTTGGCATCGCCCTCGCTCTGTTTGGAACGATCCTCGTCTATCTCGCGGCGCAGCCGGTGATCGGCACCGGTTTGAAGGCGATGTCATGGACCATCCTGGTCACCCAAGCGAAGTATTTCGATCCGGCGCTTCTTAATGTCGCCTTCGTCTTTCTTCTACTCGGCTATGGTACAAAGGTCGGCCTCGCGCCGATGCACGCTTGGCTCCCTGACGCTCATGCCGAGGGCCCGACGCCGATTTCTGCGGTTCTCTCCGGCTTGCTCCTGAACGTCGCACTCTATGCGCTTTTGCGCTTCAAGGTGCTTCTCAGTGCAGATCCGGGTGCCATCGCGCCGGGCCCTTTGATGGTTGGGCTCGGACTTCTGTCGCTGCTTTTTGCCGCCTTCATGCTGTACCGGCGACGCGATATCAAACGCCTGTTCGCCTATTCCTCGATCGAGCACATGGGAATCATGGTCTTCGCTTTCGGCATGGGCGGACCGCTTGGTAATTTCGCCGGACTTCTCCAAATGACGATGCACAGCCTGACAAAGTCGGCGATCTTCTTCTCGGTCGGCCATGTCTCGCAGGTCAAGGGCACCCAGCGCCTGACCGAGATGGGTGGCCTGACCGAGAGTCATCCGCTTCTCGGATGGAGCCTTGTCGCCGGAACCCTTGCGATTGCGGGCCTGCCACCATTCGGCGTCTTTACTAGCGAATTTCTGGTGGTGAGCTCGACCTTTGCCCGCGAGCCGGTATTGGCGGTCGTGCTGGTCTTCGGCTTGCTTCTCTCCTTGGGCGCCCTCCTTCTTCGCATCACTGAGATCGCTTTTGGCCCGATCCGGGGCCCAGCGGAACCGGCCAAGGCTTCATTTCTGCCAATTTACGCCCATCTCGCGCTGGTGCTCCTTGCCGGCTTCTGGTTGCCCGGCCCGCTCGTCCTCTGGTTCCACCATGTCGCTGCGGTATTGGGATGAGCGACCTTGAACGCACAGCAAAGCGGTTTGCTTCTGGAGAAGACACCCTTCTCGGCCTTTGGGGCGAGCCCAGTCGGGTTCATCTTGCGTGGCTCGAAGAGGGAACTCTCCGTCATCTCGCGCAGGACTGCCCCGACGGCCATTATCCTTCGATCGGCCGGATTCATGCACCCGCCATGCGGCTCGAGCGCGCGGCGCGTGATCTCTATCGCCTTCATCCCGAAGGCTTGCCGGATAGCCGGCCGTGGCTCGATCACGGCACGACGCCGACCGACTACCGCTTTCTTCCGGTCGAGGGCGAGGATCTGCACCAGGTTCCGGTCGGACCCGTTCACGCGGGCGTCATCGAGCCCGGACATTTCCGGTTCACATGCGACGGTGAGACGGTGGTGCGGCTCGAAGCCAGGCTCGGCTATACCCACAAGGGCACCGAAGGCTTGATGACGGGCGCGCCGATCGAGCACGCCGCGAAGCTCGCGGCCCGCGTGTCGGGCGACAGCACCGTGGCCTACGGCATCGCCTATGCCCAGGCGGTCGAGACGGCGCTCCATGTCGCGCCACCGCCGCGCGCCCTTTGGCTCCGGGCGCTCATGGCGGAACTCGAGCGGCTTGCGAATCATCTTGGCGACTTTGGTGCAATCTGCAACGACGCCGCCTTTAGCCTCATGCTCGCTCATTGCGCCATGCTCCGGGAACGTGTCCTGCGCGTGTCACAACAGTGTTTCGGCCATCGGCTATTGATGGATTGCGTGACGCCGGGTGGCGTTGCCGTCGATCTCTCCCGCGTGCATACTGATCTTATCCGTGGTCTTGGTGAGGAGATCGGCCGCCAGTTTCCACCACTTGTCGCGCTCTACGATGGCACGGCTTCTCTCCTCGACCGAACCGTCGGCACCGGCATCCTGAGGCCCGCGCTTGCGGCGCAATTTGGCGCCGGCGGCTATGTCGGTCGCGCTTCCGGACGCGATTTCGACGCCCGCCGCACGCCCGGTTACGCGCCCTATCAAGCGCTTCGTTTTGACGTCCCGGTGCGGAAGGAAGGCGACGTCAACGCCAGAGTCTGGATTCGCGTCACCGAGATCGAGCAAAGCCTTCGCCTGCTCAGCCAAATTCTCGATCGCCTGCCCGAAGGTCCGGCGCGAGTCCGTGTTTCCGAGGGTGCTGGTGAAGGCCTCGCGCTGGTTGAAGGTTTTCGTGGTGACATTCTTGCCTATGTGCGCGTTGCCAACGGCAAAGTCGAGCGCTGCCACCTGCGCGATCCCTCATGGTTCCAATGGCCGCTTCTCGAAACCGCGATCGAAGGCAACATCATCGCGGATTTCCCGCTCTGCAATAAATCCTTCAACTGCTCCTACTCGGGGGTGGATATCTAATGTTGAGAACTCTACTCCAGGGCTTCCGGCTGCCGGTAACTGAACCCCCGCCACCTCTAGACCCCGAGCTTATGGCGCTTGCTGAACAGCTGAACGAAACGACACGCCGCCGTCTCGGCCGCAGCTTGGCCGTCCGCGAGGTTGATGCCGGCTCGTGCAATGCTTGCGAGCTCGAGATCCAGGCCCTTAGTAACGCCTATTACGATTTGGAGCGTTTCGGACTTCACTTCGTAGCTTCGCCGCGTCACGCCGATGTCCTGCTGGTCACCGGACCGGTGAGCCGAAATATGCGCGAAGCGTTGCTCCGTTCCTATCACGCAATACCGGCGCCAAAATGGGTAGTAGCGGTCGGAGCCTGCGCACGAAACGGTGGCCTGTTCGCCGAAAGCCCGGCATGCAGCCGGGGATTGGCCGAGCTGCTCTCCGTCGATCTTTACATCGCTGGTTGTCCGCCAACGCCAAATGATCTCCTCAAAGGGTTCCTCGTCCTTCTCCAGCATTGATGTTGCTCTGAGCAAGCCTATCGAATACTCCTTTGATCTCGCTTACGCCACCAGCGCATTTCCACGGAATACCGTACGGATATCGACAGACCAGAATCCCTTGATGTTAAGCTGACCGCGTGAAGGCGTCAGCCAATCAGGCAGCTGCACGTGCCACGAATGATCGGTTAATTTTATCCGCGCTAAACCTCCGGCTATGCCGGAGCGAATAAAGGAAGTTCCACGGCTACGGGAGTGAGTGGCAAATTAAAGTCTCCTTGGGGAACCGCCAGGAACCTCAAGGAGACCGTAA